>NZ_JBSJZG010000010.1:0-42971 GCF_054798195.1 Microbacterium sp. GXF0217
CAACCAGCGCCTCCACGGAGAACTCGACATGCGCACCCCCGCCGAGGTCGAAGCCGACTACTACGCTGGCCTCGACAGACCCTTGGGAACACCCGTCTCCCAAACCGCCCGATAGGAACGAAACTCAGGGCGAATCAAAGAGAAGTCGAAGGTCGCGGATGGAAAGGTGATGCTGCGCTACCCCGCCCTCGGCCCCAGCCCGACCGTCACCTGCCCCCTTCGCGAGATGATGCTCGGCGCAGCCAGGAAGGCACGCCCCGAGGTCGAGCCCGAAACTCTTGAAGAAGAGTTCCTCGACACCATCTGCAAGAAGCACTCCGCCGCATTCGACCTCACCGAGATGCAAGCCCCACAGCAGGCCTTCGACTACGGCACCGAGGAATGGGAAACCTTCCACGACCACGCCCGCAACACCGTCGAGTCCGAGAACCAGCAGCTCAAGGCGTCCGGCGACGAGGACATCGCCACTGCTGGGCGACGTCGCGTCCGCGGCATCGCCGCCGCACAGATCCTCGTCACACTCCTCATCGTCACCCACAACCTACGCAAGATCGCCGCGTTCCTCAGCGACCAGGAGATCGAGCGAGCACGCACGACCCCACGAGTGCACACCATCCGCCGACGAGACCGAGTCTGGGCCAACCGATACACGAAGACCACAGGCAACGGCGACCTCAGCATCCCCCGAAGCGGTCGGACATCATCATCAACGACCACGCCGCCCGATCAACGAAACCAGCTCGCGCTGACACCAATGCGCACCTGAGCGGCCCCGCTCACTGACGACGCCCGCCGGCGACACACCCGGCACGCTCCCCGCTACACCAGAACAATCGAACGCCCGAAAACCGGGCGCGTTCGCGTTTCCACGGCCAGAATCGCTCAACGGGGCATACGCGAATCAGAATCTGGATCCTCAGACACGAAAAAGGAAAGGTCACCCGCTCGAAGCAGGTGACCTTCCCTTTTCTCTAGCTGTTCTGCAAATAGTTTTGCCAACAGCCCAAATGGTGGGCTGTTGGCAGAACCTGTTGTGGTGCGCGAGACATCGCGCTGTCTAGAGTGCTTTCCTGTAGCAGAAGGATGATTTTCCTGTCGCGCGGACAGGCCGGCTAGTCACGCGTCACTGCCCTTGCCTCTCTGCCCGCGCGCTGAATGAGACGTCGGAAGGTCAGCGTGCAGTCCGACCGCGAGCCACAGTCGTCGAGCATGAAACCCTCGCCGGCATGCATCACTAGGCGCCGAAGCTCGGTCACCTGCTCCCCGAAGAACGCCAGCACCATGGCATCGGTCTCGAGGCCGTGCACGCTGCTCACCTCAGGGGTGCTCTGAGACTTCTATTCGCCTGGTTTGTGTGGGCGGTCGGGTCTGAGGACGACGCTGACGATGTTGCCGACCCGTTCGAACACGAAGCCGCGAATCGTGCAGGTGAAGATGACCCGACTCTTTCCGCGACGCCGCAACGCCTGACGGGCCTCCAGCTCGGTCGCGTAGTGCTCCTCTAACCCCAGGGTGGGGAGCAGGGCAGCGGTGCCCCAGGTGCGCCCAGCTCCCACTTGTGCGTCGGAGCGCAACTCCTCATTCTCTATCGTTCGAAGGCCGACTGCGTAGACCCGCTCGGCTAGCTTGTTCTCGAACTCGATATTCACCCGATGATAGCCGTTGTGTTCGTCCCCGAGCGGAGTGAGCCGAATCGCGCAGTCCCTTGCCAGTGCTAGCGCCTCGTTCTCAGCCGCGATCAGCGCAGCCTGCCGGTCGCGGCGCGCACGAAACCCGACGTACCCACCGGCGACCGCTGCTACGCCAACACCGCCAACCCACGTACCGATTGCCTCGAAGAGCGCAACGTCGAAGCTGCAGGAGTTGCCACACGTTGTCCACGCGCCCATCGACCATCCGATGACGAGACCGAGGACGGTGCCAGCGACAGCCCCCACCACTAACCAGTTCAGATGCGCCCGCATGCTCACATCGTGGCAGATGAGCAATGCGTCCCGGGAAAATCCCCACATGTAGCGTTGATGTATGAGTGGGCGACGAGCGAAGGCAGAGCGACGGGCCGCGGCGCTGAGTCCGGTGCAGGAACAGGCACGGCGCATCGTGGCGACGGCTGACCGGATGCTGGCTCTGGACCTGTCGTATATCCCGGCGGCTTACGACTCGCAGTTCATCATCGGCTGGATGCGCGCGGCCTACGAACAGTCGAAGGTCATCGCTACGCTCACAGCTCAGGGCCTGGCGCATGCGGCCGCCCCGAACCGTCGCGCATTCGTCGAAATTGCGTTCCGGCTGCTCTGGCTTCGAACACTGGACGTGGAACAACGAGGTCCGGTTCTCGAAGGATTTGTCGTCAGAGAGAAGAACCTCACGACCGGGTTCTACGACACTCTGAAGGAGATGGGCTACGAGCACGACGTTGACCTCAGCGCCATGGATGAGGTCGTTGCGGAGATCTTGGAGGACAGAGACCTGCGGCAGCAGGTGAAGGCGGTGACGGACGCCGCGAAGGCGGCACCCGTCACGCTCGGTTTGTTTTCGGCCTGGCGCGAGGAGACTCAGTACACCCACGCGACCGGCCACCTGGCGGTCGCGTACGCTCCGAGGACGGACGATGACAGGATCGGGCGGGACGTGCCGCCCTCGCAGCATGGCGACCTCGACACGCACCACATGGTGACACTCCTCGTCGGAACGCTGGCCACCGAGCTTTTGAAGGAGGCTGGACTGCCACAGAAGGCGGTGGAACCGATCCTGTTCACCGCTTGGAACACGATCTAATTCAGCGCGCGGCAGCGCGAGCGACTCACTGACACTCACCTAATATCGAGGTGTGACCACCGATACGTTCAAGCGTGGGGATGCACGCCATCTCGCTGCTGCTCTCGCCGATGGCACTACGCATTCCGGAATCACCTCGTTCGAGTTGACGCTGAACTTGGTGACGGAAGGGAACAAGCAGGAGCGCGCATCGGCTGTCGTTCGCCACATTCTCAATCAGCCCGACGCGGACGCACTATTCATCGACCTATTGAACTACTTGTTTGTGGAGAACGCCTACGCAGACACTGACTCTCCTCGCGGCACCTATCAGCGCCTAAAGACGAGCGTGCTGGACGCGCGCGGCGTCACTCTCACCGACGAGGGATTCGTGTTGCCTGACGGGCGAGATTCGTCATCGATGGAGCGCATCGTACGCCCCGTTCCTGCGCCGCCGACCGTAACGAGTGATCCGTGGGATGGCTCGCTATCATCGCAGCCGTTCGCCGCCACCTCAGCATCCGCACCCCCATCCGCCAACCTCATCAGAGACGCCACCAAAGTCTTCGTCGTGCATGGCCGTGACTTGCGCCCCGTGGACGTCATCAAGCAGTACCTGCTCTATCTCGGCCTGCACATGATGCCGTGGTCCGAAGCGGTGAGACTGACCGGTGAATCACAGCCCCACACGTACGACGTGGTCAAGGCGGGAATGGATGGGGCCGCAGCCGTCATCGTCATCTTTTCGCCTGACGATGAGGCACGAGTGAAGCCTGAGTTCGCCAGCGATGACGACCCCGACCGCCACGTTCAGGGCCAAGCACGCCAAAACGTGCTCCTCGAAGCAGGCATGGCGTTCGCAACGGAGCGGCGGCGAACCATCTTCGTGAAGAGCGCCCCCACTCGTGATATCTCCGATATCGCAGGCTTCAACTGGGTGAAGCTCGATGGCCGATGGGACAGCCGAAAGGATCTGAAGAACCGTCTGGAGTCGGCCGGTGCTGCTGTACGCCGTGGCGACTATGACCTAATGGATGCATCTTCTGGTCAGTTCGAAGTCCGCTGAGAAAGACTCGGGATATCTGTAGCGCTCAGTACGCTGAGAGCGACTGAGGACGAGGGGACCCACTATGACGGACAGCTTGCTGTCTTCGCTGCGCGATCACATGCTGGATGAGGGCGAACCCCTGGCAGGACTTCTTCGCAAGTGCCTGATGCTCGGTGCCGAGACGGGATCGAACTCCCTCCGACAGTGGGCCCGCAAGGAACTCAACGGCTACGGCACTGACGATGAGCTCCCGAGCTACAGGAAGCTCCCCCTGCCCCCACTCGCCGCGGACACAGTGAGTGGAAACTCTTGGGCGACGAACATGACCTACAGCGTCCTCCAACTGCCGACGAAGGCACGCGAGTTTCTCGGAGACGAGTTCCCGCTGTATCAGCCCGTCGAGGAACTGGAACAAGTTGCGACCCAGCAGTCGCTGTCGTTCGCCAACGGCCGTCTCACCTATGCCCAGCAATTGTGGAACGAGGAGTTGGGGCCATACCAAGAAGTCATGAACCTTAGGTTTATCGCCTCCGGATCGATGTTCGCGGGTGTCGTCGGACAAATTCGAACACAGCTCGTGGATCTCATCGCGGACCTAACGTCCACCACTCCTCTCGAACAGCTGCCCCGGAAGGAAGCTGTGGACGCAGCGGTCGGCACGCATATCGGCGTGCAGTACAACACCACCATCCAAAACACCAGCGGCCCCACGGCTGTCGGCAACAACGCGGTGGCGAAGACAGAGGGGCTCAGCGTCGATGACGCGATCCGGTTGCTCGATGCTGTTCGAGAGTCGACTCGGGAGGTCGAGGACGAAACCGCCAGAGCGGAGATCCTGGGGGTGCTGGATGATCTCCAGAACGCGTTGCGTGTAACCGCACCGTCGACGACAGAAGTCGTGGGGAAAGTCGGAAGCCTCAAAGAAGTCGCCGCGCGAATCGGGGGCGCAGGTCTGAGTGCGGCCGTCGCCGGTGCGGTCGAGGGACTGACGACTATGGTCATGTCCGGGGCGTTCGGCTGAGGCCTCGATATGGCGAAGAAGTCTGATCTGAGCCCGTCCGCGCGGGACCTGCTGAAAGCCGTGAAGCGGCAGTACCTGAAGTCACGCGACTTCAACGGCCTGCACATCCGCGCCAACCGCGGGTCGACGGACGAGGTCCAGGCCGCAGTCGATCTGGTCGAAGCCGGCCTCGTACAAGTTGTGGGCCCTGCCGACTACATGAACATCCATATCCGCCCTTGGCCCTCCCGCAGGACACCCGAGATGCAGATCGAGGAACTGCGCGACCTGTCGAAGGACGACTATGGCGTGGCGCTGTATCCCCTGGCGAAGGCGATGAAGAACGTCAAGCTGCCCGCGAAGTATGATGACGCGCCCTTCTCCCGAGCGATGGCGCGTGGCCGTTCGACGCTAGAAGCCGCGTTCTTCAGCCCCGACGTGCTCGAGAGCTACCGTAATGACGCCCGATTCGAATTCCGCATGAGCGACTTCGGCATCAACTTCTGGTTGACCGATGAAGCGCACGAGCAGGACGACCATCCGGGCAAGGACAGCGTCTCGCTGATCCATCTCGGGTTCGCGTACGACTTAGGCAAGTACGACGCGAAGGATCCCGAGGCTGTGATACTGCGTCGCGTCGCGGCGTTCTACGGCGACTTGGACGATCTCACCCCTGAACACCAGCAACGATGGGCGAGCTACCAGGTTGACGCCCAAGGTGTCGAACCACATCCAGTCTGGTTCGCATCACAGATGGGCAACTGGCCCGACGGCATCGGCCCCTTCCAACGGTTCACGCAAGAGCTGCAGAACATCGGCGACCTGTTCGAGCACGTATGGGGAACACGACTATTCAGGACCCACGAAGCTCCGGACGACTTCGGCTGGATCCTCCGCGCCGACCAGCGCGAGTGGGATCACTTCATCCACTCACTCGACAAGCTCTTGTCGGACAATATCGATGCCTCTGCGCTCGACGAGGCTGGCGTAGTGAAGAAGAACACTTCAGGTCAACATCTGGGCACGCTGGCGCGACTCGAGCTGTTCATGACGGATAACCACGTCGGAGCCGACCAGGCGAAGTGGGCGCTTGCGCCGCTGAAAGAGGTTCGGAAGGCACGCCAGAAGCCCGCACACGCTCTGCGAACCAACATCACTGACCGGACCTTCGTGCACAAGCAGAAGCAGCTCATGCACGACGTCGACGAAGTGCTGATAAACATCCGCCAATGGCTGGCGAGCCATCCAGCAAACCGCGGATGGACGGACCCTATGTCCGGAATGAAGGACTACCCGATCTGATGCCCGTGGTCTAAGCGGAACAGCAAATTATCGAGCCCCTTCGGCGACCAGGCGCTCAGGTACTCTCCCGGGATGCGCCGTTGAGCATCGTCTCTACCAATGCTTGCGCACCGATGTTCGCGGTGATTAGGTCTCGACGAAGCAACCGTCGAAGAGACTCGACGGTGTGCTCGACCAGTACATGCTCACGTTCGCTATCCTCAACGTCCGCGATGGACAACACCGCGACTAGACCCGATGACTTCTTGTTGATCTTGTAGCGGATTCCAACGATGACCTCCGGATCCTCATGTGCCCCGAACACCCACCGAGAGTGGATAACGGCGTTGCGCTCGTCACGGCCCGCGACGAATCGTCCGAAGAACTGCTCGACCTTTCGAATGCCCACTCGCTCGTGCTCCGGCAGGTGATTGAGGCGGTCGTATAGATACTCGATCTGTCCGTTAGTAGCTACCAGCCGACCGAGGATCGCGAAGAACTCCTCGGGGACGCTCTCCCCAAACAGATCGAGAGGCACCCCGTACGCGTCGACGTTCACGCCGTCGCGCATGGTCGACGAATAATGCTCGTACGGCTCGTTGAGGCTCATCTATCGATTCTGGCTCAGCGCATGACCTTCATCGCACTCGCTGCATCTCCATAGACTGCTTTCAACTGGCTACAGGAGGCAACATTCATGGGGTTCAAGGTCCGCAAGTCCATCAAGATCGCGCCAGGCGTGCGACTCAACGTCTCCAGTAAGAACATCGGCCTATCGGCCGGTGTTCGCGGCGCGCGCGTCAGCGTCAACACGAACGGCCGCACGACACGAACAGTCGGCATCCCGGGCACCGGAATCTCTCACACAAGCTCAACCTCGACGGGCAACCGACGCCCAGCTCCGCGCCCCCAGCAGACAGCTCAGCCGGTGCATGCGGCGCGTCCAAAGAAGGTCAAGCCTGGCCTCACCGCCCCTGCGTGGGAGAAGCAACTGTTCAAGCAGATCGATGGGCAACCGGACGCCGCAGCCATCCACGCCATCGGCCAGCAGACCCCTTCGGTCGCGCCGACCGCCGCGATGGTCGAAGTCCTCCGTGTGGCCGGCCCGAGCCGCGACAGCGAACGCGCCCGTGTGCTTCTCGGTTGGCTGTTCGATTCCGGCTACGACCCCGCTGCGGATCCCTTCATCACGAAGTACCTGGAGGCATCAGAGATCAACATTCCGGTCGCCACCGGCATCACCGCGGTCATGACATGGGACCGCCAGGCCCTTGGTCTGATGGTCGCCGAACTCGAGCAAGCCGCCAGCAACCATCCCCGCGCCACCGCGGTCGTCGAAGCGCTCGAACCCACGACGGTCGCCGCCGTGTCCCTTGCTGAGCTCTACGCCGAGGCCGAGCGATGGTCCGATGTCATCGACTTGACCAACGGCCTCACCAATGACGACGTCGCTGCGACCTTCCTCCTCATTCAACGCGGCACTGCCTTCCGCGAACAGGGATACTTCGAAGCCGCCCGCGAGTCGCTCAAGGAAGCACTCCGCGTACGGTCGCGCCCCGCAGAACTCCGCCACCTCGCTTGGGTCTCTCGAGGCCAGACGTACCTTCTCGAGGGCAAGAAGGCGATGGCGCGAAAGGATTTCGAGCGCGTACTCGCGGAGGATGCGGCGTACCCCGACCTCGACAAGATGCTCGCATCGGTCGCGCCGTAGTCAACCAGAGAAGGCGACCCATCTGCCGGCAAGGCCGAAGGCGAGACCCCTGCAGACGTTCGCGACCGCGCGCGCTATGCGGGAGCAGCCACTCGACCATCAGTGCGCGCGCTGACATCGAGATTCGGCCCCGACTACGCGGTGCGCGGCGCCGATGAGCACCCCGTCGTCAGTGCCCAGTCAAACGATCCCAGATGTTCTCGCGTGAAGGCGGGAGTGGGACAGGGTTGCCGCCCACTCGCGGAGAACCGTCTACGTTCTCCTTATTGACACGAACGTCGCCTTCAATCCCAACGACAGCGCGCAGGGTCGGCACGTACTCCAGAGCTTCGGGCACCGCTTTCTCGACCGGCGGGATCGAGTCGCCGAGCGGTCGCACGATCCCACCAGCATTCACCACGAGCCCGGCCGCGTCGACGACGAGGCGAATGACCTGCAATGTCCCCTCGTCGATGCGTGGCATTCCCTCGCGCCACTCCCTGGTTTCGAAGTTGCTCAACGACCAAGTTAGGCGTCCAAGCCGGACATCGTCTCGCCAGACCCACCAGCCTTTGGCTCCATCGAACCGCACATCGAAGACATCGCCGATGCGTGCGTTCGAGATCGCCCCCCGGTCGACGGAGCGCTCGTACATCCTGTTCGCGACGATGTAGCCTCGGTCCTCGAGTTGGCGTGCGGCATCTGGGAGAACGCGGATGCCGATGTGGCGCGATCCGTCCTTGTTCGGCCCGGAGAGCACCAGCCAGGATCCAAGTGGTCGCTTCACAACCCGATCTTCTCAGAATGTTGCAACACGGCCTCGATTAATCGATCTAGCACACGGGGTCACATGAAATCGTCCGCCGTGGGAACGGGAGGGCCACGCCGCCGTAACCCTTTCGCGACCGACCGAGCGATTCAGGCGCCTAGGTGCCGCGCACGTTTCGCCGACCCAACGACAGATCACGTGACGGCTCTGTGCCTGCACTCACCCACCTGGGACGCTGATCATCAACGTGCGCGCTAGCGCGTCGTCATCTCGATGGGAGACCCGTGGACGCTCTAGAACACGCAGCCAACATCACGCTGCCAGACCAGCGAGTCGCAGTGTTGGGGGACGTTCACGGCAACGTCGGTTGGATCCGGATGCTGGCGAGGGCACTCCCGCACCTCGCGCCGGACGTGACGACCATCTTGCAGCTCGGCGACTGGTGGATGCCCCCGGAGGAGGTCGACGAGGCGCTCACTGAGACGGGCATCACAGGCATCTACGTGACCGGGGGGAATCATGAGCCGTGGGGTGAGATCACCCCACTCATGAACAAGTACCCCGGTGAAGCCGTGCGGGTCTCTAAGCTCGTGTGGCTGCTCCCGCGGCCTGCGCGCCTCACCATCGGTGGGCGTTCCGTGCTGTCACTGGGTGGCGCCGCGTCTGTCGACCGCGAGTCGAGAATCGAAGGGCTGACCTGGTGGCCCCAGGAGGCAATCAGTGACCAGAGTGTCGCCGAGGCCATCGCCGGCGGCCCTGCCGACCTGCTGCTCACCCACGAGTCACCCGCCAACACCCCTGTCCGCCCTGTCCGTGAGATCCTCCGCACGAACCCGCATCGGTTCCCGAAGGCGGCGTTGGAGGCGTCCGCGGCGTCGCGCGCGCGGGTCAGCGAGGTCTGGGATGCTGTGCGTCCTGAGCTCCTCGCTCATGGGCACCTGCATGTCGGGGCGGGCGGACAGACTTCAGATGGTCGTCGCGTGGCGAGTCTCGGACGCGAAGGTCACGAGTGGAACCTCGGAATCCTCGACATGACGAACCTCAGGATGGCGACGCCGAGCCTGGCCATCCTCCGCGGACTTGCCGACGACGACGGTTCTCGTAAAGCGCGGGAGCAGCGGATGAAGAGCGTAGCCGAGTCCCTGCACTCGGGAGCCTTAGACGGATTGAGGCCCTCCGCTCAAGCGCTTCGTGATGCCCAGGACTACATCGACGGACTCCGCAGCCTCGAGGAGATCATCGAGGACGTCCGCCAGCGCCACACTCGAAACCCCAAGGATGAGAAGTGACCGAAGATGAACCGAACCCCTGGGCTCGGATCATCGGCCCCTGCTACACCGCGGCGAGCATGGCCCGCACCCTCCGATGGACAGAGGCCGAGGTTGTAGAAGCCGGACACACGCTCCGACTTCTAATGCTGCTCACAGACGACGACGTCTACCTCTTCCCTGCGTTCCAGCTACGCGACGGCAGGGTCATCGAAGGGCTGACTAACGTTCTTCGCGTTCTCCAGACCGGGACTCAGGGCCGCTGGACCTGGGCGCAGTGGTTGAACGCGCCCTACCCTGACGGTGAACGCACCGCCATCGAGAAGATACTCGCCGGTCGGCTCGACGAAGTTCTTCTGGAGGCGAGGCACGACGCGTGGTCGTGGAGTTCCTGAGGAGACCTTCCGCGATGAGTGACCACGTGGTGCGACCTAGTCGAGCTCGCCGCTCCTTGGAGGCGTCGGCTATGCGACTCGGTTCCTTGTGATCAGCTCGCCGAACACGCGTGGGGACCGGCGTCCGGTCGACGTTGCGTTGCGACCGAAACGTCCCAGAATCGGCCCGTATCAATCTCACAGCGCCGGCTGGCGGTGTGTCGTCTTGCTTTCTTTGCGGAGGAGGATGATGGCGACGATGACCGCTACGACACCGATGAGGGGGCTGAACCCGACCAACGCCGTTGTCGTTGCGAACGCGGAGAAGTCCCACAGCGCGTGCAGAAGCATAGCGAGGACGAGGCTCCCACTCACACGCCGCAGAAGATAGAAGGTCGTTCCAGCGAGGAAGGTGAACAGCACCTGCGTGAGCCCGAACAGTCCGGTACCGAACAGCGTGTTCGGCAGGTGCAGCGCGGCGAACAAGAGCGTGCTGAAGAACCAGACACCAAGTTCGCCGAAGCGGGAGCGGAGAGCGACAATGAGCTGTCCTCGGGTGACGAGCTCTTCGTTGAATCCGACGAGGAGACTCCCCACAATCAGGTAGATCCACATGGTGGCGGACTTGCCAGAGATATCACCGAGAAGAAGGTTACCGATGGCCAGCAGCGCAGTGATGCCCGGGAGGATCCACACCCACGCCGGAAGGCGCTTGCGGGTCTCCACCAGCGCGGGCCTCCACCAGCCGTAGACGCTGACGATGATCGCGATCACGACGGTTCCCGCAGCGAGGGGCAGGACGTACCACTTCAAGAGCGTGTCTTCACTCTCGCCGATGCGGGGGTAGTCGATGCCGTTGACGATCCAGACACCGTAGAACACGGCCAGGTACAGCAGATACGCGACGACGCCGAGCCAGACGCGCGGGGCCATGCGGAGGTTCGATGGGGACGTTTCGGCGTTCACGGGGCCTCCGGGGCGGCGATGGGGACGTGAGTTCGGAATCAGTGTGGCGTATCGGCATATCGCGCGTCTATCTTGAGGCGTATGAAGTCGACTATCGCGGGCACGACCATGCCGATCCTCGAGGTGACACTGGAGGCGGGAGAGAAGATCGTCGCCGAGGGCGGTGACGTCGCGTGGATGTCACCGGGGTTCGCCCTCGACACCTCGACCGTGCACGGCACGGGCGGTCAGGGAGGTTTCCTGAGCGGACTCAAGCGTGTGCTGGGTGGGGCGCAGCTCTTCCTGACGGAGTACACCGCTCCGGCGCAGGGGGGCCTGGTTGCCTTCGCCGCGCAGCTGCCGGGTACGATCAAGCAGCTCGAGATCGATCAGGCAGACTCGTTTATGGTGCAACAGGGCGCGTACTCGGCGAGCACCACCGGAGTGGAGGTCTCGGTCGGTCTGCAGAAGAAGCTCGGCGCGGGGATCTTCGGCGGCGCAGGAGTCGTCTTCCAGAAGCTGGCGGGCAACGGCACGGCGTGGGTGCAGCTGGCAGGCGAGATCACCGAGTACGACCTGGCCGCCGGCCAGTCGCTGCTGATCCACCCGGGCCACCTCGCCATGTTCGAGTCGCAGATGGACCTGCAGTTCACCTCGGTGAAGGGCATCAAGAACAAGTTCTTCGGCGACTCGCTATTCCTCGCAGAGATTCACGGCCCCGGGCGTATCTGGCTGCAGTCGATGACCCCGGCGAAGCTCGCCGCAGCAATCGAACCGTACCTCCCCGACCGCTCCTCGAACTCGTCCAGCAACTCCTAGAGCCGCTCCGCTTCGGTCCCGTTCAGCGGGCCGTGTCGGCGCCGCCGACGGTGTCGATGGTCCCTGTCAGGCGTTTCCGGCTCCATTTGCGGTAGATCAGGAACGCCACGAGCGCCGCAAGGCCGAGCACGATGTCCGCGGGAAGGCTCGCCTCGGTGCCGAACTCGCCACCGGTGAGCCAGTCGGGCGCTCCCGCGCTCGGCGCGAGGAACATCGCCGACGCCGAGTGCGGGGGTAGCCCGCTCACCGGGATCCCGAAGATGTTGCCCATCGCATAGTTCCAGCCCGTGTGGATGCCGATGGCGATCCACAGTCCGCCCTGGCGCAGCACCACGAAGGTGACCAGGAGCGCGAAGAGGAAGATGCTCGCGAACGCGAACGGTTTCGTCGTGACGCCGTGGAACAACGTGAACACGACGGCGGGGATCAGCACCGCGAGCCAGCCGGGGAGCGCGACGCCACTGCTTTGCAGCATGAAGCCGCGAGTGAGGGTCTCTTCCGTGCCGCTCTGGATCAGGACGAAGACCACCAGAAGAAGGAGTGTCGGGAGCGCGGAGAATCCGCTGGCCGCGTTCTCCGGTGCCGGTGCGACCTTGTAGGCGCCGACACCCCAGAGGAACAGGGTGGGGATCGCATTGAGCACGATGCCCACCAAGACGCCGAGGATCAGGGTCAGGATCCCCCACCCCGGACGGCGGAACCCCAAGGACGCGAGCGAGCGGCGCTCGAAGAGCCACACCCAAAGAAACAGCCCGAGAAGCCCCGCACCGAACGTCACCGCCTCTTGGAACTGCGCCTCAGGCGTGCCCGCCGCCGTCTTCCACGTCTGCTGGAAGACCGCCCCGACGATCCCCGGGATGCCGAGGATGAAGACACCCAGGACGAGGATGTACGAGAGCCACCAGCGCGTGACCCGCTTGCCGGACAGCGCATCCTGGATGAACGGGGTATCGCGAACTGACATGAGATCTCCTCTGCGGTCTAGCGGGTACGTTCGTTGGCGCCGCGGATGACGAACGCGACAGAGGCGAGAGCGATCACTCCCGCGACGAGATAGACGATGAACCCGAAACCGGCGAACGGCCCCGGCGTCCCGTGGGCGACGGCGAAAGTGGAGAAGTCCCAGAGACCGTGCAGGACCATCGCCCAGATCAGCGTGCCGGTGACGCGACGCACGATGTAGAAGATCGTGCCGCCGAGGAACGCCGCCCCGACCTGCTGCAGCGTCGGCAGGAGTTCCTGACCGGAGGCCGCATTGATGAGATGCATGAGGGCGAACAGCGCGGAAGTGAGGAACCACACCCACCCCTCGCTCAGTCTGCCCCGCAGTGCGGTGAGGAGCAGGCCTCGGGTGGTGAGCTCCTCGGTGAAGCCCACGAGGATCAGCACGACGGATGCCGCGAAGAACGCCCCGTCGTACGAAGTCCAATCGGTCGAGGCGAGATTGATGAGGAGTGCGACCGTCATGAGGATCGGCGCGATGATCGGCCAGCGGACGCTGCGCTTGTGCTCGCGCAGCGCAGGCCGCCACCACCCGAGGAGAGTGGTCGTGATCGCCAGCAGAACCGCGGCGACGATCAGCGAGAGACCGGCGCCCAGGAACAGATTGCCCCCACTCTCGCCGAGCGCCGTGTAGGGAATCCCGGTGAGCTGCTGCACCAGGAACACGACAGCCACGTATCCGAAGTAGATGGCGAGACCGATCCACACCCGCGGGCGGACCTTCAGAGTTTCCGTCATGCCGACATATTGGCAGACTCGAGCATCTCAGCGGTCGGGGGGAGGTGGCGGCGTTCTAGTTACGCGCTACTGAACACGGCTAGACATCGTCGGCTGACACGGCGTTACCCCAGACCCAGCATCGGAAGATGGTGTCGCCGGCGCGGAACTCGATACCTGCGGCCGACGGTGTGGAGCGGGCGAGCCTGGCATCCACGCGGATCGCTTCCGGCCCGAACCGCACCCACGCCCGCACCATTCGGTAGGGCTGCGGGTAGATGGTGATGGGTTGTTCTCGGAGGGCGAGTTCGCGGTCGGTGAGTGACTGGAGCGGTCCGGATCGGGCGGCCGTGAGGATCGCCTGATGCTGTGAGCGCATGTCGTAGTGGTCTGCCAAGCGCCTGCTCGTGCCCATGCCGGCTCCCTTCTCCGCCCTCGACCCAGGGTAGCAACATTCGAATCTATGTTCTATTCTGGAATCATGCGACCGGCGACCGATCACCTCCCCACGACCCTATGGATGGTCGACGACATTCCCTCGCGCATGCTGTTCGCTGGGCGGCGCTGGAGAGTGTCCGACACGCCCACGCGCCTGCGTCGCTCGATCTGGTCCGCGTCGCCGGATCAGATTCACGGACTCTACGGATGGCGCTTCCAGGGCACGGACGACGACGGCGTGTCGCTGATTTTCGATGTCTTCAAGGACGAGGACGGCTGGCATGTGCACCGGCGTTACGACTAGCAACGCGTGTTTCTGGATATGTTCCACTACTCGAGCGCGTCATTAGAACCGGCGGGCGCGATTGAGTAGTCGGTGCAGTTCCTCGGCGCGGTTACTCTCGAGACGTCCACCTTGTAGCCGTGAAAGCTGACGGCCAAGCCAGCGCGCGAGGACGAACTCCGACGGGTTCGCCGCATGCAGTCGAGGCAGTGCGCCGTGCACAGCCAGAAACCGTTCGCACTCCTGGAACCGTTGATACCACCCGCGCTCCAGGGGATCCCACTCGAACGCGGGTGAGACATCGAGCCGAGCACGCTGGTATGCGTTGAGGCCGCCTTCGAAGCGGCGCTGGTATCGAGCCCACTCGCCGAGGTGGCGTTCCTCATCCGTGAGGGTCGTCCTGGCCCGGGTGTTCTCGCGGGGCGCGCGGCCGAGGTCTCGCCAGTGATCTTCGTACGCGTGGAGTGAGCTGATCCAGTTCGCGGCGCGACGCTGAGTTACCACCTGGTCGTCGAGGACCAGGGTAACGACCGCGGCGAACCGGTTGGCCACGGGATCGATGGGCCCCTCGGCCCGTTGTAGTCGTTCGGCTTCAGCGTGGAGTTCTGCAGGGGTCGACGCGCGCACAGGGTCCTTTCATGGGCGAGACGGCTCGCCCAATGCACCTATGCGCGGTGTGCCCCTGCTGTCAGACCACGCCGAGTGCACGCGGCAGTGTCGCTGAGTCGGCGGAGTCGCCGTCGACGGCTTCGTAGGGTTGCTGGCATCTGAAGGGAGGCGCCATCGTGCAGATCGACGACGAGCCACAGAGCCGGGTGCTCGACGAGATGGACGGCATCTTCGTCGTGACCACGGAGGACGGTGTCGCCTATCGTCTCGACATGAGCAAGCGTCAGGTCACCCGCACGGTAGAGGTGGGCGCAGGGGTCCGTGCGGTGCTCGATCCGGAGTCCGCCGCGCTGGTCGCCGTCGCGACCTGCCGAGTCGGCGCCCCGATGGTTCTCCTCATCGACCGAGACGTTCCTGGAGTGTTGTTCACTCGCCGCACCTCCGCCACGGTGTTGGTCATTGACCAGGTGTCACGAACTCCACTGCCGCAGTAGGAGCGTCCTGACGATGACTCATCCCGGCGACGGACACGAAGCAGGCAACGGAACCTTCGCGCCGAAGAAGGCGGCGCGGTACTGGACGACGCTCGAGCCGGTAGTGACGGCCGCGGTGAACAAGACCGCACGCAGGACCGGTCGAGAGCCACGCTCGCTGTATCCGGTCGCGACGGCGTTCGCGCTGTGGGCGTGGCAGACCAAGGGCCTGGAACTCGACGTCGCACGGATGTTCCGGCGTCGAGTGGTCGAAGAGTATGTCCACCGAGGAATGGAGTCGTTCACCCGCGGAAGCCGCGCCACCTATCGGTCCGTCCTCCTCGCCATCGTCGACGCCGTGACCCCACCGTCGGAGCTTCCCTTCCCTATCCCTCGGTCCGGTCCCACCCCGCCATACACGGCAGCCGAGATCGCCGCCCTCCGAAGCTGGGCCAGCGCTCAGGGGTCGAATGTCCGCCGTCGTGACGCTGCCGTCCTCCTTGCGATGGGATTCGGAGCAGGCCTCGCGACCCGGGAGTTGTTGTCCGTGCGCACCGGGGACATCGACGTGCGCGGAGATAAGATCCACATTCTGGTGTGGTCGGGGCGACCACGGCTCGTCCCGGTGCTCCCTGCGTGGCAACCCGGACTCCGCGCAGCGATGGGAGAACTCGGCGACGACCAGTGGGTGTTCCGTGTCGGACGCGCTGGTGTGCGGCCGGCACAGGTCACCGACTTCCTGCATCGGGGGCATACGACGAAGCTGGATGTTCGGCCGGCGCGGATGCGAACCACCTGGCTCCTTGCCCACCTGCAGGCCGGCACACCGCCGCGCGACCTTCTCCGTATCGCTGGCCTTGAGCACCTCGCGGCGCTGGACAGGATCCGGCAGTTCCTTCCGTCACGGGCACCGCTTCCACCATCGAAGCCGGGCTTCACGCACCCACGGGACTAGGCCGGTGCGCCGTGCTGTGGGAAGTGCGACACGCCGTACGCACACTCTGGCGACTGGCCGCGTACAGGGTGGTCATGAATCCAAACCACCGACTCAGCGACATCGTCGCCGAGACTGCAGAGCTGCTCGCCGCTAACCCGCAGCTGCCCGAGCTGGCAGCGCCCATCATCGTCAAATTCCGCCCGAACAGCGCGACGATGGCTGGCGCCTGGGCGGCCACACGGTCCTTCACCGTCGAGACCGCCGCATTGATGTTGCCGCACTCGTTCGATGTGACCCGTCGCCTGATGACGATGTCCGCCTCCTTCCACATGTGGGTCTGGGCGCGCACAGGCAGCGAGCTGACTATCCCTCGCGTCTACACCCAGAGCAACATCGACCGGTTCCTCGCGACGGTTCACAAGAACCGCTCCGAGGGTCACCGGTGGGGCGTGTCTCGCCAGCTCGTGAAGATCGGCCGCGAGCTCGCCGATGCCGATCTCATTACCATCGCAGCACCACACGGGATGGTCCGCTCGCCGTTCACGACGAAGCAGATCGCGTCGATGCACAGCTGGGCGAACTCGCTCACCACCTTGAAGAAGCGTCAGAACGCTCAGGCGCTTCTTGGGTTGGCCGGCGGTGCCGGGCTGACTGCGGCCGAGATCGTCGAGGTCCGCGTCTGCGATATCCACAGGGATGGTGATGTCGTCTTCGTAGATGTTGTCGGCAAGAGGGCTCGACGGGTCCCCGTGCGGCATGCCTGGGCTCGCGTACTGCTGCGTAGCATCGACGGCCGCGTCGATGCCAGTGCGCGGGTGTTCCGTGGCCCGTGGATCGCCGAGTACCCGCCCCGCATCATCCAGTCTTTCCTCACCGACCATCCCGCGCCCGTCCGTCCTACCCCGGCAGCGCTTCGTGCGGCATGGCTGCTGCACCACATCAACAACCACGTGCCGCTGCCCGTTCTTCGCGAGGTGGCGGGCTTCGAGCATTACTCGACCCTCGTTCGGTACTACGAGCACGCGAACGTTCTCAATGTCGCTGACTTCACCGGCCAGCTCGTCGGAGCGGAGGTCACCCGATGACCTCCATCGACATCGACTACTACCGCGCCTTCGACGACAACGACGAATGCGGCATCACCGAGCGTGAGGTCCTCGGCCGCGGCCGCGACCTTCAGCAGTTCGACGACGCCACTGTGACCTTGGCAGAAACCCGCGTGCGGCAGTCCGGCATCCTCGAGCAGCTCGACCGCTGGGCCGCCGAGGATGCCAACCGCGACGGAATGGGCGGCCGACCCGCGAGGATCTCATACCGCGCGCTGCTCACCGCGCTTCTCCTTCTTGCCCAGGAGGGGGCGCCTCTGCACATCAGGCGGGCCGCGTACGTGCTGCAGCACAGGCTCTCAACGAAGTCCAGTGAGCTGCTCGACCTGCCCGAGACGCCGACGAGCTTCGCTACCCATGTCGCCTCAACGAAGCGCTGGTACACGAACACGATTCGCGCGTTCCACCGGATGAAGGCGTTGATGGACCCGTACCCGCAGGAGCTCTACACCGCCAAGACCCACACTCAGATCCAGGAGATCCTTCGCAATCACGACGCGGAGCGCGCGGAGAAGTACAAGGCGCGTCTGGACGAGTACACCCGACTGTTCATTCGCATGACGTTCATGCTCCAGTCGCGAGATGTGCGTCGGGCCTCGAAGCAGTTGGATCTCTCCTTCGACCAGACCTACATCGGCACCCCCACGACCAAGGGGTACAGCCGCAAGCACCTCGAAAGCAAGGTCAAGGCTGAGCAGGGAGCCAACTTCGGCGAGCTCTCGCCGGGGCCCGTGGATGCCTTCGCGGGGTGGCATGTGAAGAGCGGAAGAGCTGAGCGGGTCGACAACCAGAAGGGCGAGGTCGACCAGACCTCGCCCGAACGTGGGAAGTCGGCGGACTATGACTGGGGGTGGGTGGCGAACCTGGCCGTCCGCGTCGATGCCGAACAGCCCAGCTCAAAGCGGTTCCCGAGCCTCGTGGTCGCCGCGTCGCTCAGCATCCCGAACATGGAGGTCGCCGAAGAAGCCGCGCACCTCCTTGAAGCCGCAGCGATGCTCGACCTCGCCCCTGGTGTCGCCGACGCGGACAAGCAGTACTGGGCCAACGCCAAGCCCTTCCGACTCCTGAAGCCGGCGTTGAAGACCGGGTTCACTCCGTCCACGGACTACCGATCCGACCGCGTCGGAGTCAAGGGTGGCCAGCACGGCGCCTTGTTCGTCGAAGGCGACGCGTACTGCCCGAGCACGCCAAAGCCCCTGCTGAACGCCACGCCGGATCGTCTCGGCGACGTGATCGACGTCGCAACGCATCGAGCCCGCATCGAAGAGCGGAAGGCCTTCCAGCTGCACGTCAAGGACAAGGCGAAGACGCCTGACGGAAAGGTAATGCTGCGCTGCCCAGCCCTCGGCCCCAGTCCGACCGTCGTCTGCCCTCTCCGCGAGATGATGCTCAGCGCGGCCAAGAAGGCCCGCCCCGAGGTCGAGCCCGAGACGCTGGAAGAAGAGTTCCTCGACACCATCTGCAAGAAGCACTCGGCCGCGTTCGACCTCACTGAGATGCAGGCCCCACAGCAGGCTTTCGACTACGGCACCGAAGAGTGGGAGACCTTTCACGACCACGCCCGCAACACTGTCGAGTCCGGAAACCATCAGCTCAAGGCATCAGGCGACGCAGACATCGAAACCGCCGGTCGCCGCCGCGTCCGCGGAATCGCCGCCGCACAGATCCTAGTCACACTCCTCATCGTGGCCCACAACATCCGGAAGATCGCGGCGTTCCTCAGCGACCAAGAGATCGAACGAGCGCGCACGACTCCACGTGTCCACACCATCCGCCGACGAGACCGAGTCTGGGCCAACCGCTACACGAAGACCACAGGCAACGGCGACCTCAGCATCCCTCGAGGCGGTCGAGCCTCGTCGCCGACGAACACACCGCCTGACCAACGGGACCAGCTCGCGCTGACACCAATGCGCACCTGAACGGCTCCGTTCACTGACGACGCCCGCCGGCGGCACACCCGGCACGCTCCCCGCTACACCAGGACAATCGAACGCGCCCGAAAACCGGGCGCGTTCTTGTTTTCGTCCCCAGAATCGTTCGGACTTGACCATCTGAACCCAGAATCGGTCTCGCAGACGCAGAAAAGGGAAGGGCACCTGCTCGAAGCAGGTGCCCTTCCCTTTTCTTTAGCTGTTCTGCAATCAGTATTGCCAACAGCCCAATGGTCGGGCTGACAGGATTTGAACCTGCGACCCCTTGACCCCCAGTCAAGTGCGCTACCAAGCTGCGCCACAGCCCGTTGTCTTCGCTCTCGCGCAGGCAACTCCCCTATCTTAGCCGCACGAACTGGCGTTCGCGAACCAGCATCCCTTGTCCGTGTCGGAGGCGAGGCGTACGGTGCCGTCATGCCCGCAATCACCACTGAACCCGCCACGGCCGAACGCTGGGACGATGTGCAGCACGCCCTCTCCGGAGGCGGCGACGGACGCAGCTGCCAGTGCGCCTGGTTCACGCTGACCAACGCTGAGTTCGACCGCACGACCGTCGATGAGCGCCGCGAACTGCTGCACGACGAGGTCGACGCTTCGCCGCCGCCCGGCCTCGTCGCGTACGTCGACGGCGCGCCCGCCGGCTGGGTGCGCGTCGGTCCGCGTCCCGCCCAGCGGCGCATCGCCCGTACCCGCATGATCGTCACCAGCACCCCGGAACCCCTCGATGATGAATCGGTCTGGGCGATCACCTGCTTCGTCGTCCGCAAGGAGCACCGCGGGCTCGGCCTGAACGCCGAGCTGCTGCGGTCAGCGGTCGACCTCGCCCGAGCATCCGGAGCGCGCACGGTCGAGGCGTACCCGATCGACACGTCCGCCGGAAAGGTCCCGCCGAACGACCTGTACCACGGCGCGCTGTCGACGTTCCTGGCCGCCGGATTCACCCGGACGGCCGAACACAAGCCAGGGCGCGCGATCGTCGCCCTGGAGCTGTGACTCGCGAACCGCGCAAAGACGCGCAACCGCACGCGAGCGAACATACGATGAGAGGATGCAACGCAGCGTCTTCGGTCGGCCCACCATCTGGTGGACGTTCCTCCCCTACGCGCTGATGTCCGTCCTGCACGTCGGTGCCCTCGCCGTCGGCAGCGACCTCGCTCCCCCGACCAAGCTCTGGCTCATGCCGCTGCTCGCGATCCCGGTTCTGGTGTCGGCCCGGCTCCGCCCGCTCCTCGCGATCATCCTGCTCCTCGCCGCGCTGCTGTTCTCGTGGCTCGGCGACGGTGCAGGCGCTTTCTTCCCGTCAGCGCCGGAACTCCCCCTCATGCTCGGCTTCTTCGGCATCGCGCACGTCGCGTACATCGTGCTGTTCCTGCGCGTGCTCCGTCGCCGACGGATGCCGTGGTGGGCGCTCGTGTACGCCGCCTGGTGGGCGGCGATGATCGTCTTCCTCGGACCGCACACCGGGAATCTGCTGATCGCCGTCGGCGGCTACGGACTCGTGCTCGGCGCCACCGCCGCCCTGGCCACCCGCTGCCACCCTCTGGTGATGGTGGGCGGAGTGTTCTTCCTCATCAGTGACACGGTCCTCGCGTTCCGGCTCTTTCTGCCCGATGCGATGCCGGACTGGACCAGCCCGGTCGTCATGGCGACGTACGCGCTCGGTCAGGGACTCATCGTGGCGGGGGCCCTCACGACCCTGCGTGAAGGGAAGATCCAACGATGACGGATGCCGCCAACCCGGCGCTCTCGAAGCCGGTCCGTGTCGACAGCTGGCTGTGGGCGATCCGCGTCTACAAGACGCGCTCAGCCGCGACCACCGCCTGCCGCGCCGGGCATGTGCGCGTCAACGGCGACAAGGTGAAAGCGGCGCAGACCGTGAAGCCGGGTGACGAGCTGCGTGTGCGCATCAGCGGCTTCGACCGCATCCTCGTCGTCCGTCAGACGCTGGTCAAGCGCGTCGGAGCGCCCGTGGCAGCGCTCGCCTACGAGGACCGCACGCCGCCGCGTGATCCCGTCGCCGCCCTCGGCGTCCGCGACCGCGGTGCCGGGCGCCCGACCAAGCGAGAGCGACGAGACATCGACCGCCTGCGCGGTCGCGACGACTAGAGCCCCGACGGACCCCGGGCCGTCCACCCCGCTCAGCCGATCAGTCCACGCAGCCAGCCCGCTCCCTGCACGCGCGCTCCGGCTCTTTCCACACGCGCCTGCAGTTCGCGATCGCTGGTGACGACCGTGACCGCACGCCCTGCGTCGATCAGCCGCGACGCCTCGGCGACGATCTCATCGTCGCCCTCGCCCGGCGCGCGCACGACCCGCAGCGCATCGTCCTCGGCATCCGGCGCGAACGCTTTGGCCTGACCTTCGACGACGAAGCTGACGGCGGGGAACCACTCATCTCCCTCGAGACCGAGATCCGCAGCCGGAACGGCCAGCCCGATCAGCGCGGCGTGCAGCCGTGCCGCAGCGCCGGCCCGATCGCGCCACCATCCGTCCGGCACGCTGCCGACGACATTCGCGGCGTCCACGACGACGGCCGGCCGCACCTCGAGCAGAGAGCGCAGCCGCGGCCACGCCTCCGCGAAGCCCGGATGCAGCGGTCGGCCCGCGACCTCGTTCAGCGGCACCCATTCCAGAGCCACGCTCTCGGGGTCGCTGATCACCGGTTCGAACGGCGTGACCACATCGGCGACCAGGGTCGTATAGGTCCAGATGTCGAGGTCGAGCACACTCGTGAACCGCGGCGCCAGCGCGCCATCCGGCACGCCCGCTTCCTCGGTCGCTTCGCGCTGCGCGCCGTCGATCGCCGACTCGCCTTCGTGCAGGGCACCGCCGGGCAGACCCCACGTCCCGCCGAAGTGGCTCCATGAGACCCGGTGCTGCAACAGCACGCCGCGCTCGGCATCCCGCGCGAGCAGTCCTGCGGCACCGAAGCGCCCCCAGTACCGCTCGCCGGTGTCGGCGACGACCCAGGCGTCTCCCGGGTCTCGCGGACCCTGTGGTCTGCGCGGTTCGCCTGGCTGCGGAGGAACGATCGTCACCCGTCCAGCCTGTCACAGCATCCCGATCGGGGCACCCGGCGCGACCAGCGGCGTAACGCCTCTGCGAAGATTGACGTGTGAAGCTTCTCGTCGCCGCCCTCGCCTCCGAACTCAGCGCCTTCCCCGATCAGGTGCCCGGCTACGAACGCCTGGTGACCGGACCCGGCAAGATCAAGGCCGCGTACGCCCTGACCCGCGCGCTCGACAACGGCGACTACGACGAGGTGCTCGTGGTCGGGACCGCCGGGGCGATCGACCAGGAGATCGCCCCGGGTGTGCACTCCATCGACCGCGCGTTCCAGTACGACGTCATCGACGACAACGGCGTCGCCGGCCACCACGTGTCGATGCCGCAGAGCCTGACGCTCGGCGACGGCGACGTGGTCATCGCCACGGGCGACAGCTTCGTCGACGATGCGGACACCGTGCGCGCGATCCACGCCCTCGGCGGGCACCTCGTCGACATGGAGGCGTACGTCTACACCTGGGTCGCCCAGCAGTTCGGCGTCCCGATCCGGATCTGGAAGGCGGTCTCCGACACCGCCCAGGGCGGAGCGAACCAGACTTGGGAAGCCACTGTCGCGGCCTGCAGCCGCGACCTGTGGAAGCGGCTGCAGGCTGAGATCGACGCCTGATCAGCCACCAGCGACACCACTCCTGCGACGCGTGTGATCGAGGAGGGCGTTCAGTCCACAGGTTCCAACGTGTGGTGGCCGCCCGCATGCCGCGCGAGGACGGCCAGAGTCGTCGAGAGAGACTCGAAACCGTCTCTCGCCGACGGATCGATGAGCCACTGGAGAACGGCTCCGTTCAGCAGGGCGAGACACACTGATCCGACCATCGCCGCGTCGGATTCGGTCACCCGGTCACGGTCGATGCCGAGGGCGATCCCCGCGAGGTCCACTCGCGCGCGTTCATAGGTGGCGCGATACTGTTCGCGCACCTCGTCCGAGAACTCGGCTTGCGCATAGGCCTGGACACTCGCCGCGACCACACGGCGCTCGTCCGTATCGGCCGCCAGCACAGCGGCGAGGAAGTGTTCCATCCGATCTGCGGGCGTTCCCTGGCCGACGTGGTCGGCAGCTTCGGCAATGCGATCACCCCAGCCTTCGATGAGCTGGATCACCGCGGCGTTCATCAGCGCTTCTTTCGAGCCGAAGTGATAGCCGATCGAGGCGAGGTTGGCGCCAGGCGACGCGGCGACGATGTCGCGCGCCGTGGTGTGTGCGAACCCGCGCTCCACGAGGCAGATTCGCGCTCCTTCGAGCAACTGATCTCGCTGTCCCATGAACTCGATCCTATGGCAGCTCATGTACAAGCGTGCTATACATGTGTTTTGTACATATGTATATATTCCCGAAGGAGTGCACCATGGCCGAAGACCACTCGCTGCTTGCACCGCCGGAGCATGCGCCTGCGATCCCGATCACGATCGACTGGGAGGACCGATCCCGTACACTCACGACGGTCCTCACGACCCACCTGTGGGCGGCTCCGCCCCTCGAACGCGACGCACCTGCGCATGATCGCGCATTCCGCGCCCTCCGCGACCTCAAGGTCGACTACGCGCGCTTCCTCCCCTGGTTCTCGAACCCGCTGGTCTCGGTGCCAGCACTGTCGGCGCCGACAGCGACGAGCACGTCGTGGGACTTCTCGCGACTCGACCCGTACGTCGAGGATTTCATGAACGCGGCAGAGGGACGACCGGTGGTGGCGAACTTCGCCACCATTCCCCACTGGATGTTCGTGGGAGGCGACCAGATCGAGATCGGTCCGGATCGCGACCACATCCATTGGGATTACGAACAGGGCGTGCAATTCCGTGACGAGAGCCTTGCGGAGGTCGCCGACTACTTCTATCGCATTGCGAGTTGGTACATCGCCGGTGGTTTCGTCGACGAACTCGGGGTCCGCCATGATTCCGGACACCGGTACCGGTTTGCCCAGTGGGAGGTGCTGTGCGAGCCGGATCTGAACCGCCGCATGTCACCCGAGACATATACCCGTCTCTACGACGCCGTCGTAGCGCGCGTGCGCACGCTGGATCCCGAGATGGAGTTCGTCGGCCTGTCGCTCAGCCATGTCCACCACAACCCCGAGTACTTCTGGCACTTCCTCGATCCGTCCCATCACGCCGCGGGCATTCCACTCGACGCGTTCTCCGTGCACTTCTACGCGTCCCCCGACATCGTGAACCCCTTCGGCCCGGAGGGGAATCCGCCCGCCGCACAATGGGAAACCGCATTCTTTACGCAGGCCGAGGGGTTCATCGAGCAGTTGCGCTATATCCGGTCGATCGTGGACCGGCTCTCGCCCAACACGCGCATGCTGCTGAACGAGATCGGCACCTATCCGTCGGACGTGATGAATCCGAGTCCCTCGATTCCGGCGGAGTACTGGGCACTCAGCGCGGCGGTGCAGTCGTATCTCTGGGGCCGCAGCCTCGAGATCGGCGCTGACCTCTTCGGTATCGCCGAGTTCAACGGCTACCCGGGCATGATCCCGGGAACGTCGCTCGTCGATTGGCAGACCGGTGAACCGAACGCCCGATACCACGCGCTGAAGCTCCTGACGGAGAGCGTGCGTCTCGGCGACGCGATTGCACCGACCACGACCGGGTACCCCGGATTTCCCGATGCGCGAGTCTATGCGCAGGCCTTCATGGGGAGCGGCACGTCACGCACTGTGGTGCTCGTGAACAAGCGCGGTGTACCCATCGATGTCGCGGTCGACAGCTGGAGTGAGCCTTCGACCCTCCGCTCCGTCGATGTGACGACCGGGAATCTCCCGCCGCGCGGTGAGCGCATGGTCGGTGGCACGTTCACCCTCGCGCCTTATGCGACTGCTGTGCTCTCCCGAGGCTGACGTTCGGGCGTTGCCGGCGCCGTCCACAGGGACGCGACGGCGCCGGCACCCGCCTACGACAGCACGCTCTGCGCGGTGCGTGCCGCGCGCAGACGCGCTTCGGCGAGTTCCTCGGCCGCCTGCAGGGGTGTGATCCCGCGTTCGGCCGCGTCGTCGAGGATGCCGCGGACGGTGTCGCCGATCCCGGAGACGCGCTCCATGATCTCGGCACGCGTGCCGATGTGCTTCGCCTCGAGATCCAGATAGATCACGCCGCCCGCGTTCACCACGAAGTCGGGTGCGTACAGGATGCCGCGGTCGGCCAGGCGCTGCGCGCCGTCGTGCGCCGCGAGCGGGTTGTTCGCCGGACCGCACACCGCGCGCACGTCGAGCGTCTCGATCACGTCATCCGTCAGCAGTCCGCCGATGCCGGCCGGCACGAAGACATCGGCGGGGACGAGGTGCTCAGTGCCCGGCTCGACCCAGGCGATGCCGAGGTCCGCCGCCAACTGGCGACGCGCCGGGTTGACGTCCGTCGCCGTCAGGACGGCCCCTTCGGCCGACAGCCGAACGGCGAGACGCCCACCGACCTGGCCGAGACCCGAGATCGTGATCCGTCGGCCCGCGACATCCGACGACCCGGTCAGACGCTCGAGGACTGTGCGCAGCGACTCGTAGACGCCCAGGCTCGTCGGCCCAGCCGGCTCACCGGAGCCGCCCACGGCATCCGGAAGCCCGACCACGTGCGTGGTGCGCTCGCTGACCGTGAGCATGTCTTCCGTCGTCGACCCGACATCCTCCGCCGTGCGGTAGAGACCGCCGAGCGACTCGACGGCGTCGCCGAGATCGAGGAACGCGGCACGACGACGCTCGGAATCCAGCACCGTCCCTTCGGAGAGACCGATGACGGACTTGCCGCCGCCGGCGTCGAGACCGGCCGCCGCGTTCTTCAGCGTCATGGCGGCCGACAGCCGCAGCGCGTCGCCGAGAGCATCGCTCCAGTGCGGGTACGTCCACAGACGGGCACCGCCGAGGGCAGATCCGAGCGCCGAGGAGTGCAACGCGACGGCGATGAACAGACCGCTGCGCCGTCCCGTGATCACCTCCACGCGCTCGTGGGTGAAGTCGGGCAGGGGCAGGGTGTGCGTCATCGCATCCTCTTTCGGCTGGCCTTGTGGGCGTGCTCGGTGGATGCCGCTGATCTGCGGCATCCACCGCCCATACTAGCCCCGGAGGATCAGCGCTGGCGGCGCTCCCTGACGCGCATGTTGATGACGATCGGCGTCCCCTCGAAGTCGTAGATCTCGCGCAGACGGCGCTGGATGAAGCGCCGGTAGCCCGGGTCGAGGAACCCGGTCGTGAACAGCACGAATGTCGGCGGACGCGTCGACGCCTGCGTCCCGAACAGGATGCGGGGCTGCTTGCCGCCGCGAAGCGGATGCGGGTGCTCGGCGACGAGTTCGGACAGGAAGGCATTGAACTTGCCGGTCGGGATGCGACGGTCCCAGTTCTCGAGTGCGGTCTCGAGCGCAGGCACGAGCTTGTCGAGGTGACGGCCCGTCTTCGCCGAGATGTTCACGCGCGGCGCCCACGCCACGTGCGCGAGGTCCTGCTCGATCTCGCGCTCGAGGTAGCGGCGACGATCCTGGTTCTCCAGATCGATGTCGTTCAGGCGATCCCACTTGTTGAACGCCAGCACGAGCGAGCGCCCGGACTCGAGCACCAGGTCGATGATGCGGATGTCCTGCTCGCTGATCGACTCGGACACGTCCAGCACGACGACGGCGACCTCCGCCTTCTCCAGCGCGGCCGATGTCCGAAGCGAGGCGTAGAAGTCCGCGCCCTGCTGCAGGTGGACCCGACGACGGATGCCGGCGGTGTCGACGAGACGCCACAGCTTGCCGCCGAGTTCGACGACCTCGTCCACCGGGTCGCGAGTGGTGCCGGCGAGGTCGTTGACGACCACGCGCTCCTCCCCCGCCGCCTTGTTCAGCAGCGAGGACTTGCCGACGTTCGGGCGACCGAGGATCGCGACGCGGCGCGGTCCGCCGATCTCGGCCTTGGCGACGGCCGAGACACTCGGGAGCTTCTTCATCACGGCGTCCAGCAGGTCGGCCACACCGCGCCCGTGGATCGCGGAGACCGGGTACGGCTCCCCGAGCCCCAGGTTCCACAGCACGGCGGCTTCGGGCTCCTGGCGAGCGTCGTCGATCTTGTTCGCGACGAGGAAGACCGGCTTGCCGCTCTTGCGGAGCAGCTTCACGACGTGCTCGTCTGTGGAGGTGGCGCCGACCTTCGCGTCGACGACGAAGAGGATCACGTCCGACAGGTCGATCGCGATCTCGGACTGTGCGGCGACGGAGCGGTCGATGCCCTTGGCGTCCGGCTCCCACCCGCCGGTGTCCACCACGGAGAAGCGACGGTCCAGCCATTCGGCCTTGTACGTCACCCGGTCGCGCGTGACACCAGGGGTGTCCTCGACGACCGCCTCGCGGCGACCGAGGATGCGGTTCACGAGCGCGGACTTGCCGACGTTCGGTCGGCCGACGATCGCCACGACCGGCAGCGCGGGCAGGAACTCGATGCCGCCCTCTTCACCGGCGAGACCCGCGAGGAGAGCGGCGTCGTCCTCGTCCAGGTCGTACTCGGCGAGGCCGGCGCGCAGCGCCTCAGCCCGCTGTTCCGCGAGCACCTCGTCCAGGTCGTTCATCTTCTCTTCGAGACGGTCAGGGCCGCCTTCGTACTCGTCCTCAGCGGGCATGTTCCGCTCCTTGCTTTCGGTCGATCACCGCGAGCACGGCGTCGATGGTCTGGGGGAAATCGAGGGCGGTCGAGTCGACGACCTCGACGCCGTCCGCGGCGTTGAGGAAGTCGACGACCGTGCTGTCGGCGGCGTCGCGACGGTGCAGCGCATCGGCGACCGCCGCAGCGTTCTCGCCGGCGAGCTCGCCGGCCCGGCGTGCGGCGCGCACCTCGGGGGCAGCGGTGAGGAGGATGCGCACGGGGGCATCAGGGGCGACGACGGTGGTGATGTCGCGGCCTTCGACGACCACGGCGTCGAAGGCGGCATCGGCGACGAGCGATCGGAACAGCTCGTTGACCTGGTCGCGCACCTCGGGAACGCGCGCGACGCCGCTGACCGCACCGGAGACGCGCGGTTCGCGGATCGCGTCGGTCACGTCGACGTCGCCGACGCGCACGGAGCGGTCATCCGGGTCGAGCCCGATCACCAGGGGGAAATCGGATGCCGCGGCGCGCACAGCCTCGACATCCGCCGTGTCGGCGTCTCGGTCGAGGACGTGCCACGCGAGCGCACGGTACGCAGCCCCCGTGTCGAGGTAGCCGTAGCCGCGTGAGCGGGCCACCGCTTTGGAGACGCTGGACTTGCCCGAGCCTGCCGGGCCGTCGATCGCGATGAACTTGAGTGCACTAGTCATTGGTCGTCCCTGCAATCCGCCACCCGCGCTCCTGCAATCCGGTGATCGCGCCATGCAGCGCGGCCGGAGCGACGCTGATCTCGGCGAGGCCGAACTGTGCGCCCGGCGAGTGCTCCAGGCGCAGGTCCTCCACGTTGACGCCGAGCTCGCCGAGCTCGCCGAAGAGTCGACCGAGCTGTCCGGCGGTGTCGTCGACCATGACGACCAGCTGCTCGAAGCGTCGGTTCTGACCGTGCTTTCCCGGCAGGCGCTCCACGCCCTCGTTGCCCTTGCGAATCGCATCAGCCACGGCGCGGCGCGCGCCGGGTGCTGCCGGCTCCCGCAACGCATCGGAGACATCGCGGAGATCGTCGGCCAGCTGGTCGAGGATCTCGACCACCGGTTGCGCGTTGGCACCGAGAATCTGGACCCACAGCTCCGGAGCAGATGCCGCGATGCGCGTGGTGTCGCGCACACCCTGGCCCGCCAGCCGGAGGGCGTCCTCGTCGGCGGAGGTGAAGCGTCCGGCGAGCAGGCTCGCCACGACCTGCGGCACGTGCGAGGTCAGCGCGACCGAGCGATCGTGCTCCTCCGGGGTCATCTCCAGCGGCATCGCACCGACGTCGAGTGCGAGCGCCTCGACGAGCGCGAGATCGGCGGGACGCGTCTCCTCGTCGCGGCACACCACCCACGGGCGGCCGACGAACAGGTCGGCCCTGGCGGAGATGGCGCCGCCGCGTTCGCGCCCGGCGAGCGGGTGCGATCCGATGTAGCGCGTGAGATCGACGCCGCGTTCCTGCAGCGCGCGGAACGGCTCGAGCTTCACGCTGGCGACGTCGGTGACGACGGCATCCTGGTAGCGATCGAGCTCGACCTGGATCACGTCGGCCGTGACATCCGGCGGGACGGCGACGACGACGAGCGACGGGCGATCGTCGTCGCGCGCTTCACGACCGGCACCGTAGTCGATGGCGAGGCGGAGCTGCGCCGGGGACGCGTCGTCGAGGACGACATCGACGCCTTTGGCACGCAGCGCATGGCCGATGCTCGCACCGAGCAGACCGGATCCGACGATGCGGACGGTCCCCGACAGCCGTGGGGGCACCACGGCACCACGGAACTGTTCGGTCACTGCGTCTCCTGCACGTCTCCCGGCGTCGCATCCGCAGGGGAATCCTGGCGCGACAGAGTCAGCAGCGCGCCGAGTTCGATTTTACTCAGTTCGCGGGACTTCCCCGCCGGGAGGGTTCCCAGGTGGAGCGGGCCGAACTGCCGGCGCACCAGCTCGGTGACCGGATGCCCCACCGCCGCCATCATCCGGCGCACGATCCGATTGCGCCCGGAGTGCAGGGTGAGCTCGACGAGGCTGGATCCGCGGGACGTGTCGAGCAGCCGCGCCTTGTCGGCCGCGATCGGTCCGTCTTCCAGCTCGATGCCCTTCGTGAGCTTCGCGATCGTCTGCGCAGTCACCTCGCCTTCGACCTTCGCGATGTACACCTTGGTCACGCCGAAGGACGGATGCGCGAGCACGTGCGCCAGTTCTCCGTCGTTGGTGAGGATGAGGAGGCCGCTCGTCTCGGCATCCAGGCGTCCGACGTTGTAAAGCCTCTCGTCGTAGTCCTTCGTGAAGCGGCGCAGGTCCGGCCGACCGTTCTCGTCGCGCATCGTGCTGACGACCCCGACCGGCTTGTTCAGCATGACGTAGCGCTTGGACACGTCGAGCTGCACTGCCGTGCCGTCGACGTCGACCAGGTCGGTGTCGGGGTGGATCCGGCGGCCGAGCTCGGTGACGACCTCGCCGTTCACACGGATGCGTCCCTCGACGATGTAGTCCTCGATCACCCGCCTCGACGCGACGCCCGCATTCGCGAGGACCTTCTGCAGTCGGATGCCGTCGGCGGCTGGCTCGGTCATGGGCGTCATCGGATACTGCTTTCTTCGAAGCCGTTCGACCCGTCGTCGAGCAGCGGGGAAATCGGGGGGAGCTCGTCGAGCGAGTTGATGCCGAGGTTCTGGAGCAGAGCCTCGGTGGTGCCGTAGTTGATCGCCCCTGTTTCGGAGTCGGCGAACAGTTCGGTGATCAGGCCACGGGCGAGCAGCGTGCGCACGACGGAGTCGACGTTCACGGCTCTGATGGACGCGACCTGGCCGCGCGTGACGGGTTGCTTGTAGGCGATCACGGCGAGTGTCTCGAGCGCCGCCTGCGAGAGCCGCGCCGGTGCCTGACCGCCGACGAACTCGGCGACGAGACCGTCGTGGTCGTCCCGAACGTACAACCGCCAGCCGCCGCCGACCTCGCGGAGCTCGAAGCCGCGCCGCGGACCGCCGCCCCGACCGTCGTAGTCGTCGACGAGCGTCTCGATCGCCTGTCGGACGGCCGGGACCGGCGCGCCGACGGCTGCGGCGAGAGCGACGAGGCCGAGCGGCTCCTCGAGGATGAGGAGGATCGCCTCGAGCTTCTCGGTCAGCGGTGCCGCTTCGGACTGCTCGGGGAGCGAGCCGGATTCGGTCACGTCATCGGTCATAGTCGGCTCCCAGGGTCGCGAGCATCTCATCCGACCAGGTGTCGGCTGCCCAGCGGAGCGTCAGCTCGCCGAGCGGTTCCCATTGTTCGAAGGACAGCGCCGCGTGCCGGTACAGCTCGAGCACCGAGATGAACCGCGCCACGACGATGCCCGGCTCGGCCACTCCGGAGACCAACTCGCGGAACGTCAGCGATTCGGTGTTGCGCAGCAGCGTCACCACGATCGCGGCCTGCTCGCGGATGCTCACGAGCGGTGCGTGCAGGTGATCGAGTCCGACGTGCGGGATCTCCTTCGGCGCGAACGCGAGCAGTGCCAGAGCGGCGAAGTCGGACGCGCTGAGAGTCCACACCAGCTCGGGGGTCTGTCTGCGGTGCTTCTCGTCGAGGCGCACCGCGCGGACGTGCCGGCGGTCCTCGCGCTGCAGGCTCCGCGCGAACCACGCCGAGACCTCCTTGAACGCGCGGTACTGCAGCAGGCGCGCGAACAGCAGGTCGCGCGCCTCGAGCAGCGCGACGGCCTCGGCGTCGACGAGCTCGCCCTGCGGCAGGAGCCCAGCGACCTTCATGTCGAGCAGCGTCACTGCGACGACGAGGAACTCGGATGCCTGGTCGAGCTCCTCTTCGGGATCGAGGTCCTTCAGGTACGCGATGAACTCATCGGTGACCCTGCTCAGCGAGACCTCGGTGATGTCCAGCTCATGCTTGGAGATGAGGTTCAGCAGCAGATCGAACGGGCCGTCGAAGTTGCCGAGGGAGACCCGGAATCCGGAGTCCTCCGTGGATTCGATGTCAGGCGACGGCGCCACGGGCGACCAGCTCCCGCGCCAGCCGCAGGTACGCCTGGGCGGCGGCGTGCTCCGGCGCGAACTCGGTGATGGGGACGCCGGACACCGATGCATCCGGGAACTTCACGGTACGGCCGATGACCGTCTCGAGGACGTCGTCGCCGAACGCTTCCACGACGCGCTCCAGCACCTCGCGGGAGTGCAGGGTGCGCGGGTCGTACATGGTGGCGAGGAGGCCGTCGAGCTGGATCGCGGGGTTCAGCCGGTCGCGCACCTTGTCGATCGTCTCGATGAGCAGCGCGACGCCGCGCAGAGCGAAGAACTCGCACTCCAGCGGGATGAGCACTCCGTGGCTCGCGGTGAGCGCGTTCACGGTCAGCAGGCCGAGCGACGGCTGGCAGTCGATCAGGATGACGTCGTACTCGCCGGCGACCTGACGCAGGACGCGGGACAGGATCGTCTCGCGCGCGACCTCGTTGACGAGGTGGACCTCCGCCGCCGACAGGTCGATGTTCGCGGGGATCACGTCGAGGCCCTCGACCGACGTCGGCACGATCGCGTCATGCGCGTCGCGCTTGGTGTCCAGCAGTAGATCGTAGATCGTCAGCATGTCGTGCGTGTTGATGCCGAGACCGGCGGACAGCGCCCCCTGCGGATCGAAGTCGATGGCGAGGACCTTGCGCCCGTACTCGGCGAGAGCGGCCGCGAGGTTGATGGACGTCGTCGTCTTGCCGACACCGCCCTTCTGGTTGCAGAGCGCGATGATGCGCGCCGGTCCGTGCGAATCGAGAGGCGCGGGCGTCGCGAAGCCGTGATAGGGACGACCAGTGGGTCCGATCGGGGGTTCGTCCGCCTTCGACGTCTTTCCCTTGGACTTCGCTGCTTTGTCAGCCACCGGTTCTCCTGCTCCCTTGTGCTCGCTCGATTCTAGTCAACGCCGGGCGGATCACGCGGCCCGACCCCGGCGATCCCGCCGAATCGGCTGGCGCAGCGGCTACCGCGCGCGCGGATGCGATGTCGCGTAGATGTCGCGCAGCGCGTCGACCGAGACGTGGGTGTAGATCTGCGTGGTCGCGACCGACGCATGCCCGAGCAGTTCCTGCACGACGCGGACATCGGCGCCACCCTGCAGCAGGTGCGTGGCGAACGAGTGACGCAGCGTGTGCGGCGACACCTCTGAGGTGATCCCTGCGCCATCCGCGGCGGCGCGGATGATCAGCCAGGCGCTCTGCCGCGACAGCGGCGCCCCCCGTGCACCGAGGAACAGCTTCGCCGTGGCGCGCCCTTTGGCCGCGAGTCCCGGGCGCACCCGGGTCAGGTACGCATCGACCGCGGCACGCGCATACGACCCGACCGGAACGATCCGTTCCTTGGAGCCCTTCCCCCTCAGCCGCAGCACCTCGCCGTAGGACAGGTCGTCGACGTCGAGACCGATCGCCTCGGACACCCGCGCGCCGGTGGCGTACAGCAGCTCCAGCAGTGCGCGGTCCCTGATCCCCAGTGGTTCTTCCGGCGACGGTGCATCCAGCAGCCGCTCGACCTGATCGATCGTGAGCGCCTTGGGCAGGCGCTGCGGCGTCTTGGGCGGGCGAAGACGCCCGGTGGGGTCCTCCGGCTCGACGCCCTCGCGCACCAGGTAGCGGTGCAGGCCGCGCACCGAGGACTGCAGTCGGGCGAGACTCGTCGCCGCCGGTGCCGGCACGGCGGCGGAGCGATCCGCGATGAAGCGGCTCACGATCGATCCGGTGATCGCCGAGGTGTCGTCGATCCCGGCATCCGCGAGCCACTGCGCGTAGTTCTCGAGGTCCCTACGGTACGCCGCCGCCGTGTGCGTCGACAGACCGCGCTCGATCGACACGTGCCGGAGATAGGCGTCGACCGCACGTGCGACCTGCACGACTACTGCCCTGTGCCTGCGCCCCGGAGCCGTCGCTCGGCTGCGAGCACGCCGACCGACAGGATGCCGTTGCGCATGCGCCCCTGGAGCGCCGCGTCCACAGCATCCGACAGCGGAACCCACTCGATGCGGATGTCCGCTTCCTCGTCCTCGCGCGCGTGCGCCTCGGAAGCCGCCGAGACACCCGTCGCGAGGAACACGTGGATCATCTCGTCGTTGCCGCCCGGCGTCGTCCACACCGAGATCAGCGGTTCCCAGCTCTCGGCCACGAGGTCGGCCTCCTCGGCGAGCTCGCGCTGCGCGGCGAGCAGAGGCTCCTCGCCGGGCACATCGAGCAGCCCGGCCGGGAGCTCCCAGTCGCGATGCCGGATCGGATGCCGGTACTGCTGGATCAGCAGGACCCGGCCGTCCGCGTCGATCGCGACGACCGCCACGGCGCCGGTGTGGGCGACGTACTCGCGCACGATCTCGCCCTCACCGTAGGCGACGCGGTCGGAGCGGACATCCCAGACCCAGCCCTTGTAGACGAGGTCGCTCTGCAGCACCTCCGGCGCGAACGGCTCGTCCTTCAGCGCGGACGCGTCGTGCACGTCACGCCTCGGATTCGACGTCGAAGAGCTCACTCGAGCGGTGCCGATCGATGGCGGCGCCCACGAGGCCCCGGAACAGCGGGTGCGGCGCGGTCGGACGCGAACGCAGCTCGGGGTGCGCCTGCGTGGCGATGTAGTACGGGTGCACATCCCGCGGCAGCTCGACGAACTCGACGAGGTCCAGCTCGGGGTTCAGCCCGGAGAACAGCATGCCCGCCTCGGCGATGCGATCGCGGTACGTGTTGTTGACCTCGTAGCGGTGCCTGTGGCGTTCCTGCACCTCGGTGGAGCCGTACACCTCGGCGGCGATCGATCCCTCGGCCAGGCGCGCAGGGTAGAGTCCGAGCCGCATGGTGCCGCCCAGGTCGCCGCGGTCGATGATGTCGACCTGCTCGGCCATGGTTGCGATGACAGGCGCGGGGGTCTGCGGGTCGAACTCGCTCGAGGAGGCGCCGTCGATGCCCGCGACGTTGCGCGAGTACTCGATGACCATGCACTGCAGGCCAAGGCACAGGCCAAGCGTGGGGATGCCCTGCTCGCGCGCGAACTTCAGCGCGCCGAGCTTGCCCTCGATGCCGCGGATGCCGAAGCCGCCCGGGACGCAGATGCCGTCGAGCGCGCCGAGCTGCTCCTTGGCGCCCTCCGGCGTCTCGCACAGGTCGGAGGGGATCCAGCGGATGTTGACCTTGGTCTCCTGCGCGAATCCGCCGGCCTTGAGCGCCTCGGTGACGGACAGGTACGCGTCGGGGAGGTCGATGTACTTGCCGACCAGGCCGATGGTCACCTCGTGCTTCGGGTTGTGGACCGCGTGCAGGACCTTGTTCCAGCGCGTCCAGTCCACATCGGCCGCCTTCTCGGCGAGCCCGAGACGACGCACGATGTAGGAGTCGAGTCCCTGTTCGTTGAGCGTGGAAGGGATGTCGTAGATGCTCGGCAGGTCGACCGTATTGATGACGCCTTCGGCGTCGACGTCGCACATGAGAGCGATCTTGTTGCGGTTCGACTCGCTCACCGGCCGGTCGCTGCGCAGCACGAGGGCGTCCGGCTGGATGCCGACCTGGCGCAGAGCAGCCACAGAGTGCTGCGTCGGCTTGGTCTTCTGCTCCCCCGACGCCCCCATGAACGGCACGAGCGAGACGTGGACGAAGAACACGCTGTCGCGGCCGAGCTCGTGGCGCAGCTGACGCGCGGCTTCGAGGAACGGCTGCGACTCGATGTCGCCGACCGTGCCGCCGACCTCGGTGATGATCACATCGGGCTTGGGCGATTCGTCGGCCTGCAGACGCATGCGGCGCTTGATCTCGTCGGTGATGTGCGGGATGACCTGCACGGTGTCGCCGAGGTACTCGCCGCGGCGCTCGCGCGCGATCACCTGCGAGTAGATCTGGCCGGTGGTGACGTTCGCGGCCTCGGACAGATTGATGTCGAGGAAGCGTTCGTAGTGACCGATGTCGAGGTCGGTCTCCGCACCGTCGTCGGTCACGAAGACCTCACCGTGCTGGAACGGGTTCATCGTGCCGGGATCGACGTTCAGATACGGGTCGAGCTTCTGCATGACGACACGCATTCCGCGAGCGGTGAGAAGGTTGCCGAGGCTTGCGGCGGTAAGCCCCTTGCCCAAAGACGAAACGACACCGCCGGTCACGAAGATGTGCTTGGTGGTGTCGTTCTTGGGCCCCGCAGAAGAAGAGTTCATCACGGGCTTCTATCCTAACAGGCAGCGGCGGTGCCGAGACTGAGAAGTTCTCGGGCGTGGGTGAGTGCGGCATCCGAATCGGTCAATCCGGACAGGAGTCTGGCCATCTCGGCCTCGCGATCTGCGCCCTCCAGACGGCGCACACTGGATGCCGTGACCGCGCCATCGCTGGATTTCACGACCGACAGATGGTTTCCGGCGAAGGCCGCGACCTGGGCGAGATGCGTGACGGCGATGACTTGAGATCGTTCGGACAGTCGGGCGAGTCGCCGCCCGACTTCGATCGCCGCGGCTCCCCCGATGCCGGCATCCACCTCGTCGAAGACGAACGTCGGAACCGGATCCGTGCCGGCGATCACGACCTCGATCGCCAGCATCACGCGGGACAGCTCGCCGCCGGACGCTCCGCGTGCGACGGGGCGGGGTTCGGCGCCGGGGTGCGGCGCGAGCAGGATCGCGACGTCGTCGCGCCCATGAGCGCTCTCCGCGCCAGGCGTGACGGCGACCTCGAGTCTGGCATCGGGCATGGCCAACGCGTGGAGCTCCTCGGACACCGCAGCCCCCAGACGTCCAGCGGCCTCCGCGCGCGCAGCGGTGAGTCCCTCGGCCGCCGCATCGAGCGCCGTCCGCGCGGCGGTGCGCTCGGCTTCGAGCCGTTCGACGCGGCTGCTGTCGTCCTCCAGCTCGGCGAGGCGAGCGGAACCCGTCTCCCAGAGCGTCAGCGCGTCGTCGAGCGAGCCGTGCGCGCGCACCAGTGCGCCGAGTGCCGCGCGGCGCTCTTCCACGGCTGCCAGCTCGTGCGGTCCTGCCTCGTCCAGGTCGGCGAGATAGCCGGCCAGCTGGCCGGCGAGATCCGTCAGGCGATAGCCGACATCGGCGAGCGACTCGGCGACGGCGGACAGCACGGGGTCGGAGACCCGCTCGAGAAGCCGGCGGGCATCGGCCACGAGGCCGGCCGCATCGGGTTCATCGTCCTCGCTGGAGAGTGCGCCGTGCGCGAGGGCAGCCGCCTGCCTCAGCTCCTCGGCGTTCGCGAGTCGTTCGGCCCGCTCGGCGAGAGCCTCATCCTCGCCTGCCTCCGGCGACGTCGCCTCGATCAGGGCCAGTGCTTCGCGCAGGCGCGATGCCTCTTCGGCCCGCCGGTCGCGGTTCTCGGTGAGGTCGCGAAGATCGGCATCCGAGGCGCGCCAGGTCTCCCACGCCTCGGTGTAGGCGTGCAGCGCTGCGGACACGGGTTCGCCGGCGAAGCGATCGAGGGCGTTTCGCTGAGCGGCGGCGGACTTCAGCCGCAGCTGCTCCGACTGCCCGTGGACGACGACGAGCTGCTCGGCCAGGGCGGACAGAACGCCAGCGGGGGCCGCACGCCCGCCGACACTCGCGCGGCTGCGTCCCTCGGAGCTGAGCGTGCGCGAGACGTACAGCTCGGACTGGCCAGCTCCGACGGGTTCGAGCTCTCCCCCGGCATCCGTCACGATGTCGGCGACGGCGCCCTGCTCGGGGACGACCCAGACCCCGGCGACCGAGGCCTGCGCCGCTCCGGCGCGGACGGCGCCCGAGTCGGCGCGTTGCCCGAGCAGCAGGCCGAGGCCGGTGACGACCATCGTCTTGCCAGCGCCGGTCTCGCCGGTGATCGCGGTGAAGCCCATGCCGAGCGGCAGCACGGCGTCGGCGATGACGCCGAGGTGCTGCATCCGGATCTCCTCGATCATGCGGGAGCCTCCGTGCCGTTGCCTCGCCACCCCGCGACCGGGAGGCGGAACTTGCGGACGAGTCGGTCGGTGAACGCGGCCGGGTGCAGGCGCGCCAGCCGGACGGGTCGCGACGAGCGGCGCACGACCACGCGCGCGCCAGGGGGCAGTTCGTGCGAACGGCGACCGTCGCACCACAGGATGCCCGTGCCGCTCGTGCTCTCGAGCATCTCGATCGCGACGGACGCCTGTGGGCTGACGACGAGGGGCTTGGCGAACAGCGCGTGCGCCGACAGCGGCACGACCGCGATCGTCTCGACGCCGGGCCAGATCACCGGCCCCCCGGCGGAGAAGTTGTAGGCGGTCGATCCGGTGGGCGTCGAGATCACCATTCCGTCGCAGCCGTAACTGGTGAGGGGACGTCCGTCGATCTCGACGACGACCTCGATCATGCGCTCGCGACTGGCCTTCTCGACGGTCGCCTCGTTGAGCGCCCAGGTCTCGTAGACGACATCGCCGGCGACGTCCTTCACGCGGACGGCCAGCGCCATGCGCTCCTCGACCTCGTAGTCGCGCGCGATGACGCGTCTGACCGCATCGTCCATGTCGTCGCGCTCGATCTCGGCGAGGAAGCCGACGTGGCCCATGTTGATGCCGAGCACCGGCGCACCGCTGTCGCGGACCAGTTCGGCCGCACGCAGGATGGTCCCGTCGCCGCCGAGCACGATCGCGAGTTCGAGGTCGTCGACCGCGATGCCGTCGCCGAGGACCTCGACATCAGAGAACACCGGATCGACAGCGGCCAGCTCTGCGCGGTCATCGGCTGCGAGGACAGGGCGCGCGCCCGCGCCGCGCAGGGATTCGACGACTCGACGAGCTGCAGCGACCGTGTCCTCCCGGCCGGCGTGCGCGACGACCAGGATGTAGCGCTCGTTCATCGTCCTCCAGCCAGTTCGTCGATCTGCTTCGTCCATTCTGCCGGAGACGCCCCGCGGCCGGGCGCGATGTGGACAAGGTACTCGGCGTTGCCGTGGGTGCCGAGGAGCGGCGAGGGCAGGATTCCGTGCACGCCGAATCCGGCGTCCCATGCGCGCCAGAGCGTGCGCGCCACGGCATCCGCCCTGATGACCGGATTCGTGACGAGGCCGCCGCGCACAGCGGTGCGGCCGACCTCGAACTGCGGCTTGATGAGCAGGATCACATCGGAAGCGGATGCCGCGACCTGCGCGACCGCTCCGAACACGAGCTCGAGCGAGATGAAGGACAGGTCGCCGACGATGAGGTCAGGGGCGCGGGTCTCCCCCGTCGCTGCGGCTAGATTCTCGGGCGTCATGTGCCGAACGTTGTAGCCTTCGACGGCCGTGACGCCGGGGTCGGCCGCGATGACGGGCGCCAGCTGGTCGTGACCGACGTCGACCGCCAGAACGCGCTCCGCGCCGCGCTCGCGCAGCACCTGGGTGAACCCGCCGGTGGACGCGCCCATGTCGAGAGCGAGGCGCCCGGCGACGGGGACGTCGAAGCCGTCGAGCGCGGCGATCAGCTTGTGCGCCGCGCGGCTGACGTAGTGGTCGGCGCCGGCGACGGTGATCTCCGCGCTGTCGTCGACCGCGGTGGATGCCTTGATCACCGTGCGTCCTGCCACCTGGACGAGTCCGTCCGCGATGAGGGATGCCGCGTGCGTGCGGGAACGGGCGAGACCACGTGCCGCGAGGGCTGCGTCCAGGCGCGTCACCGTTCCGACGACTTCTCGCGCTGGTCGATCCGCGCGCCGGAGTCGAGCCGGCGCGACAGTTCGTCGTGCAGGCCCGCATAGGCGTCGGCGCGGGCCGCGAGCGGCTGACCCTCGATCAGGCGCAGGCGGCTCCAGAGACCGTCGGTCGGACCTGCCGTGCTGTCGTCGCTCACCCCATCAGCCTACGGCCGATGGAACGGATCCTCGTAGAGGCGCTCTGGCACCCGCAGGACGAAGATCGGCGTGCCGGATTCCCAGATCGCCAGAGCACCGGCGCGCAGCAGGTCGATCTGGCTCGTGCCGTCGGCGAGGATCTCGACGTCTCCGCCGTTCACGCGCACCGTCGAGTCACCGACCGTCACGGCGCCGTCCTTGCGAACGGCCTGCGGGTACGGCTCGTGCAGCTCGCGCAGATCCGACAGCACGAAGGTCGGCCGTGACCCCTCCGGTGCGGCGAGCACGTGCTTCGGACGATCGATGCCCGTGAGGACGAGGACCGAGTCGATCCCCGCACGGTTCGCGCCGAGGATGTCGGTGTCCAGGCGGTCGCCGATGAACAGCGTGCGCTGGCCGCCGAAGCGCGCGATCGCCTCTTCGAAGATCGGGACCTCTGGCTTTCCGGCGACCGTGGCGAGGCGACCGACCGCGGTGTGCACGGCCGAGACGAGGGTTCCGTTGCCGGGGGCGATGCCGCGTTCGCGCGGGATCGTCCAGTCGTTGTTCGTCGCGATCCAGGGAATCCCGCCCTCGTCCTCCGGCACCTTGAGCGCGAACGCGGCCTCGGCGAGGTCTGTCCACGCGACATCGGGCGCGAAGCCCTGCACGACGGCATCCGGCGCATCCGCGGCGCTGCGTGTGACGGTGTAGCCGGCCTTCTCCGCTTCGACCACGAGTCCCTCGCCACCCACGATGAGGAGCGTCGCCGGCGCGGGAACGATGGTCGACAGCAGGCGCATCGCCGCCTGCGGGCTGGTGACGACCTCTTGGGGTGCCACGGTGAGCCCCAGCTCGGTGAGGTGCTCGGCGACGGATGCGTCGGTGCGAGAGGCATTGTTCGTGATGTAGCCGAGGCGCCGCTCGCCGGCGACCGCGTTCAGACTGTCGACCGCATGCGGAAGCGCAGAAGGACCGGCGTACACGACACCGTCCAGGTCGGCCAGCACGACATCGATTCCGTTGAGAGGAGTGGGATGCTTCTTGGCGAACAGGCCCATCAGGCGCGGCCCTCTTCGTCCTCGCTCGTCTCGGAGTGGTCGCCGGTCTCGCCGAGGAGCTCGGCGACCTCCTGCTCGATCAGTTCGCGCTCGGTAGCAGCGGACTCGACGGGAGCATCCGAGGTCTCTATCTCAGCGTCACCCTCGGTCTCAGTCGCGCCTGCAGTCTCGACCGGCGTCTCATCCTCGACCTCGACCTCAGTCCGAACCAGAGTCTCAGCCTCAGCCGACACATGCTCCGGAGCCTCGTCATCCGACGGTTCCTCTGCCGGCGCGGCATCCTCGGATGCAGCGGACTCGTCCTCCGATTCCTCGGGGAACTCGCCTTCGATCAGGCTGTCCTCGACGATCAGCTCCTCGTCGCCCTCCTCATCGAGCCCGAGCGCTTCGAGGGCGACCTCGGCGCGCTGCGCCCAGAACTCGGCCTCTTCATTGCGCCCGAGGTCCTCGAGCACCGCAGCACGCGCGGCGAAGAGCGCAGGACTCCAGCTGAATGCACGGTCCGGATCGAGTTCGGGGATCTCGAGTTCGCCGAGCGCGAGTTCGGTCTCGCCGCGGTCGAGTCGTGCGCCCGACATCGCGATCGCCAGCGCGACGCGGACCTCGACCGGCAGAGACGATCGATCGACAGCGCGACCGGCCTCGAGCGCACGGTCGGGGCGACCGACACCACGTTCGCTGTCGACCATGAGTGCGATCTGGTCTTCCTTGCCGGAGATCCGACGGAAGGTGCGCAGCTCACGCAGCGCCAGCGCGAAGTCGCCGGTTGCATACGCCGTGATGCCCAGCGTCTCGCGAACGATCGCGATGCGGCCGGCGCGGCGAGATGCCGCAAGGGCGTGCTCGTGGGCGAGCACGGAGTCCTCGTCGATCAGCTTCGCCGCCATCGCGAGATGACGAGCCACCTGCTCGGCATTCTCCTTGCTCAGGGTCTTGAGCTCGTTGCGCGCGGCCGCCGGGAGATCGCGTGCAGTGACCTCGTCGGGAATGTCAGGACCCCGCTCGGGACGCGGACGGTCGTCGTAGGGGCGGTCGCTGCGCGGACGCTCAGCGCCACCGCGGGTCGGCCGTGGGCTGCGACCAAGGTCGTCGCGGCGCTTGTATCCGCCTTCGCGGCGATCGCCGTCACGCTTCTGGTAGCCACCGGAAGGACGTTCCCCGTCACGCTTCTGGTACCCACCAGAAGGACGATCGCCATCACGACGCTGGTAACCACCACCGTCACGGCGATCGCCGTCACGCTTCTGGTACCCACCAGAAGGACGATCGCCATCACGACGCTGGTAACCACCACCGTCACGACGGTCGCCGTCACGCTTCTGGTACCCACCGGAAGGACGGTCACCATCACGACGTTGGTAACCGGCAGACGGACGGTCCCCATCACGACGCGGTGCGGAATCCCGACGCTGGTACCCGCCATCACGGCTCTGGCCTCCGCCGGGACGGTCTCCGTCGCGACGCTGGTAACCGCCTTCGCGACGATCACCATCACGCTTTTGGTACCCGCCCGATGGGCGATCTCCGTCACGACGCGGCGCGGAATCGCGGCGCTGATATCCGCCATCACGGCCCTGACCTCCGCCGGGACGGTCTCCGTCACGGCGCGGGTAGCCACCCTCACGGCGGTCACCGTTCTGATACCTACCGGACGGACGCTCGCCATCACGACGAGGAGCCGAGTCGCGGCGCTGGTAGCCACCGTCGCGGCCCTGTCCACCGCTGGGTCGGTCGCCGTCACGGCGCGGCGCAGCGTCGCGGCGCTGGTAACCGCCCGAGGGGCGATCTCCATCACGGCGCGGAGCGCGGTCACGCGACGAGCTGCTGCCCTCACGATAGGTCGGTCGAGAAGAGGAGCGATCTGAGCGCGAATGATCGTTGCGGCCGCCCCCGGAGTTCGTGGAACGGTCGTCGTTGCTGCGTCGCGGGCGACGCTCTTCCTCATCCGGCATGATCCCTGCTCTCTTCAACTTCCTGTTAACGCAAAATGGCCACCCAACCTTGGGTGGCCATTTCACAGAAGAAGTCCGGCGGTGTCCTACTCTCCCACAGGGTCCCCCCTGCAGTACCATCGGCGCTGTGAGGCTTAGCTTCCGG
>NZ_JBSJZG010000011.1:0-17085 GCF_054798195.1 Microbacterium sp. GXF0217
CTACGCTGACCTCGAATCAGCCAATCCGGCACCCGCCAGACAAGGCTCCCGATAGGAACGAAAGTCAGGCCGATTCAGGGGCATTGGCGACGCCGAGCGCGACGATGGCGACGATTGCCGCCGCGCCAAGCTTGGTGCGCGTCTTCTTGTTGAACATGTGAGATCTCCTCCGATCGTTGCCGGTCATCTTGACCGGTTCTGACGTGGGATCGTGTCAGTTGTGCACCGGGGTGTCAATCGGTACGTTCGGTGTCACTAAGCGGTTCAGGTATTGCGCCAAGCCGGAGCGGGGGGACTATTTTGAGGCGAAAAGTTGCAGCCGGTGCGAGTGCCATTCTAGGCATTGCTTTGCTGGCGACCGGATGCGCGGCGGAAGAGGAACTTCCACCACCTCCGGCTTTTGAGGAGCTTTCAGCCGCGGAGGAAGACGCGCTTTACCAGGAGACGGTCGACAGCTACGGCGAGTATGTGCAGGCGGCGTTTCCCGAGGCTCAGCTTCCGGAGGTCGAACGAATCCGGTTCGTCACCCGGGAGGAATGGAACGACGTGTTCGTCTCGTGCCTTGGCGAGGCCGGTTTCGAGGCGACCGTGCACGAGGACGGCGGGGTGAGGTACGGCGAGATCCCGCCGGAACAGGCTGAAGCTCAAGCGATTGCGAACTACATATGCCGGGCACAGTACCCGACGGAGTCGAAGTACTCGGCGCCCTTCAGCGACGCTCAGGTGAGCTGGTTGTACGAGTACACCAAGACGACGCTGTTCCCTTGCCTCGAAGCCTTCGATGCGAGGCCCGACAACATGCCCAGCGAGGAGCTGTTTAGGCAGGCCATCTCCGGCACCGGCGAAGGTGTGTGGGATGTGTATTCGCAAGTGCCGGTGGAGAACATCGACCAGGCCATCGAAGAATGTCCGCAGTTCCCGGACGAGTTCTGGGGTGACTGATTCAGTCGTGAAGCGCGGCGGGAAGGATGCGCGAACGCCACGCGCGCCGAAACGCCAACCGGGTCAGATGTCTGACCCGGCGGCGCTTGGATGGCCGTCCCGGTGAACATATGGTCGGATCACGACTGAGAGGTAATCCCATGGCAGAAGACATGCGCACTCGCCGTTGGCCGATGCTCGTCGGCGGCGGGCTGGTCCTACTGCTTATCGGCGTCGCTTGTACTTGGGCTGTGCTGACCATACTTCGACCCGCGGAAGACCCACTAGCGTCGGCTGAGCACACCTATGTCGAAGTCGTCCAAGGTGAGGTCGGCGCCTCAGTGACGCTGAATTCGGTGGCGGAGTGGTCGCAGGTTCCGGTGGGGATAAATCAGGCATCAGGCATTGTCACGAGCGTGGATATCGAACCCGGCTCTGAGGTCGGGCCGGGCGCCGTTCTCTACTCGGTGGGATTGCGACCGGTAACAATCGCTCAGGGTGAGGTGCCGATGTTCCGTCCGATCTCCACCGGCATCGCGGGCGATGACGTGCGACAGCTGCAACAGATGCTTGCGACTTTGGGGCACTACCACGCCGGGATTGACGGGAAGGTTGCGAGCGGGACGACGGCTGCTATCAAGCGTTGGCAGCAGAGCTTGGGCATTGAGAAGACTGGTGTGGTCGAGGCGGCGGACGTGATTTTCGTTCCTCGACTTCCCACGCGAATCGTGTTGAATCCCGACACGATTAAGCGAGGCGCGAGCCTGGGCGGAGGGGAGCAGGCAGTGCAAGGGCTGCCTGCCGCTCCAAACTTCTGGGTGCCGGCAACCGAGGCTCAGGCGGCGATGATGCCTGCCGGCACAGCAATCGAGGTGGGCTCACCCGAAGGGCAGACTTGGCAGGGAGTCACCGGTGAACAGAAGCGAGATGAGGAAACCGGAACCGTACTCGTGGCCGTCACGGGACCAGACGGAGCCACACTCTGCGCGGACGCATGCGGACAGATTCCTGTCTCAGGCCAGACGACGCTGTCGTCCAAGATCGTGACCGTCGAGCAGGTGTCGGGTCTGGTCGTACCGTCGTCAGCGCTGGTGACCACCGCCGATGGAAGCACGGCCGTAATCGACGCTGATGGCGAACGCGTCCCTGTGGAACTCGTTGCGTCGGCCAAGGGGCTGTCCATCGTCGACGGTGTCGACGAAGGCACGCGTGTCAGCGTGCCAGCGACCGAAGACTCCACGAAATGAGACAGCTTTCCTCGCCCAGCGAGACCGCACTGCTGGAGGCGAGAGACGTTAGGTTCAGCTATCTGCCTGGGACGCCAGTTCTGGATGCCTGGTCGGCTCGTTTTGCTGCGGGGAGCATGACTGCGCTCACGGGGCCGTCCGGACGAGGAAAGTCCACTCTCCTTTATCTCCTTGGCCTGATGCTGCACCCATCCGGCGGCGAGATTCGGTTACAGGGGCGCAGCACGGCTCGGCTGAGGGACGCGGAACGGGCGCGCATGCGTGCGCATCAGTTCGGGTTCGTATTTCAGGACGCAGCGCTGGATGCCACGCGCACGGTTCTCGACAACGTCACGGAGACCGCGCTGTACCGTCGCGAATCCCGGCGCTCAGTCGAGCTCCGAGCACAGGAACTCCTCGAACGCTTCGGCGTCGATCTGCCCGCGCGCCGGAAGCCGGGCCAGGTGTCGGGCGGTCAGGCGCAACGCATCGCGCTGTGCCGCGCGTTGCTGAATTCTCCAAGCATCCTGTTGGCCGATGAACCTACTGGGAACCTGGATCCGGCAACTAGTGACTTGGTCGTTACCGCCCTCCAAGAACATGCGCACGCCGGGAATGCGGTCATTGTTGTGACGCACTCGCCCCAAGTTGCAGAGCTGAGCGACGAGGAGATCCGGTTGTGATGGCGTCGGTCTTCCGTGAGGCTGCGGCCTCCGCCCGCTCTCAACCCGTCGCATCCGTCATCACCGTTCTGATGATCGTGGGGATGATCCTTGCCGTCATGCTGACGACGGGCCGCACGGTCGGCGCGGAACAGCAAGTGCTCGGAGCCATAGACTCCGCAGGAACGCGATCCATCACGGTGCGCGCGGAACCTAGCGCAGGCATCTCCAGCGACGTGTTGCAACGAATCGCAGGCATCGAAGGAATCGAATGGGCGGCGGGATTCTCCTCCGCCGTCGACGCCACCAATAGCACCGTCCCGGACGGAACTCGCGTCCCAGTCCGGCTGGCATACGGCGACCAGTTCACACGTCTTGGCATCCCCTCCAACCCCGCCGTCCCAGGCCAGCTCGCCTGGGCGTCTGCCGAAGCTCTAGAACAACTGGGAATGCCTGACGAGACCGGGGGCGTCGAACTGACATCCGGCGCCTCGTACGGAGTCGCCGGCCGCATAGAAACGCCCGACTTCCTCAGTGGCTTCGAACCGGTCGTGCTCGTCCCCCAGCCGAACGCAACCGGCGATGAACCTGTCAGCATCCTCATCGTCATCGCCGAGGAACCCGAACTCGTCGCGCCGGTCAGTGAAGCTGTCCTCTCCGTCCTCGCGCCGGACGACCCCACCAAGGTGACAATGCAGACCAGCGAAGCGCTCGCCCAGCTCCGCGGCCTCATCGAAGGGCAGCTCGGTTCCTTCTCACGAGGGCTGGTCGTTGCCCTCCTCGCGCTGACCGGCACTCTCGTCGCGGTGCTCCTGTACGGGCTTGTCATGATGCGCCGGAAAGACTTCGGACGCCGCCGAGCACTCGGCGCGAGCCGCGGCCTCATTATCGGACTGCTCCTTGTCCAAACGAGCTTCCTCGCCCTCGTGGGCATCCTGACGGGCACCCTATTGTCCGCAATCATTCTTGGCGTGAGCGGCGATCCCTGGCCCGGAACCGCGTTCACGGGAGCTCTTGGCGTTCTGACACTTGTCACGGCGGCTATCGCTGCACTTTTGCCCGCAACCCTCGCAAGCCGCAGAGAACCGATCCGTGAGTTGCGCGTCCCATAATCCTTTCGGATGTTGTTCTTGCTGCGACTGCCCACCGCGGCAACGAACCTTGAGAGTTCCGGGAAGAACTGGTCGCCGCTGCGGGTCGGGATCCTCAATGCACGCGCACGGCAGAGGCGGTGGTCCGTTGCAGATGTGCCGCAGGGTATAGAGCGAGAGACGATGTCCCCCCAATGAACCGGGTTTCCGTCTCGCAGACGGTCGTACATGAGACCGAATCGCCTCAGGGCTGCAACGCGGTGTGTCCGTGTCTCATAACCCGTGTCCATAATCAATGACTCGAGACCCACGTTCGTGAGATAGCCCACCTCGATGTCGGCAGCGCATGGTTCTATCGTCGACCATCGCACCCGACCGAAGGACCGACGTTATGAATGCTCCACTCCGGCTTGAGGCAGGCCCTGTGGCTATCGCTGGCGACTGGCACGGTTCAAGCGCGTGGGCGACGAAGATGATCCGAGCCATCCACAACGGGCACCCCGAGGTCACGACGGTGCTGCACCTGGGCGACTTCTGGTCAAGCACAGCGATGCTGGTCGCGGTGGACCGGGCCTGCAACGAGAGCGGGATTGAACGAGTGCTGGTCACGCTCGGCAACCACGAGCTTTGGGGCACGCTCACTCCGATGCTCGACGCCCAACCTGAGGAGCCGATCCGGCTGTCGCAGCGCGTCCTCGCCCTGCCACGCCCGTACCGATTCTGGATCGGGGAGACGTCGGTGCTGAGCCTAGGAGGTGCGGCGTCCGTTGACCGAGGATGGAGGATCCCGGGCAAAGAATGGTGGCCCGACGAGTGCATCACGGATGCCATGGTCGAGGAGGCCATCGCCGGCGGGCCGGTCGATGCGATGCTCACCCACGAAAGCCCCGCCGGAAGCCCCGTCCCCGCAGTTCGCCGCGTCCTCCGCACCAACCCGCTCGGCCTCACTCGCCAGGCCCGAGACGAATCGCGAGACAGCCGGATTCAGGTCTCGCGCGTTTGGGATGCGGTGAGGCCCCGCAATCTGTTCCATGGGCATATGCACGTCGTCGGTGGTGGCCGGATGGATGACGGGAGGCGTGTGATCTCGCTCGGGTGTAACGAGCAGGCCGGAAACGTCGTCGTCTGGGATTCCACAGCGGACACGCTGAACTACGTCGGGATGTAGAAGACCCCGCGGGTGATGTCGGCTGGCACCGCTACGGTCGACGCCATGGCAGACGTGGGGTACGCGAGAGTTTCGACGCAGGATCAGAATCCCGACGCGCAGACAGACGCGCTGGAAGCTGCCGGTTGCGACCGAGTCTTCGTAGACCACGCCTCCGGCACGCTCGCGAAACGACCAGCGCTCACCGAGGCAATGAGCTACCTGCGCGAGAACGACACCCTCGTCATCACCAAGCTCGACAGGCTCGGCCGCTCGGTCAAGAACCTCAAAGACGTCGCCGATGAGCTTGAGCGCCGCGGAGTCGGGCTCAGGGCTCTGTCTCAGGGCATAGATACGACCACGCCGGGAGGGCGGCTCTTCTTCCACATGCTGGCGGCCATCAGCGAGTTCGAGCATGACCTCATAGTTGAGCGAACCAAAGACGGACTTGCGGCTGCACGTGCTCGAGGACGCAAAGGCGGGCCCAAGTTCAAAATGACGCCGGCGAAAGCCAAGCAGGCGCGCGCCATGTACGACACGCAGGAGCACACGGTGCAGCAGATCGCGGAAGTTCTCGGGGTCAGTCGGCCGACCGTATATCGCCACCTGACGTGATGACATTGTTCTGTAGTGGAGTTATGAGAACGGACAGTCGGTCCAACGCACTTAGTACAGGATTTGCGACAGAGTCTCTCCGAGCTGCTGCTCATTGCGCAGGCGGCCGCCCGGAGCGGATGGCTCCTGGAATCGCTGAGCGCTGAAGGAAAGCCGTCGCTCCGCGGCGCTACCGACGGTCCGCACGCGACCGCTCGCCAACCATGGTCGGACACCGGGGGATAGTCGTTCGGCTCTCGTCGTTGACGAGCCACGTGGAGCCTGTCGTCGGTCGTGCGCAACGTGAGAGGATCGGCCATGGCCTACTTCTTCTGTCTCTTGGCGGGATGCGCGCTGACGGTCGGCATTTACGGCCTCGTCGTCAATCTCAGGACGCTAGGGGGTCTACGCCAGGCCTCCGGAGAGGCTACGCAGCTTGGCGTCAAAACGCGTCAATCGTTGCTGATGACCTACGGCAGGCTCGGTGGTTCCGCGCTCCTCGTGCCAGTTGCGATTTTGGTGTGGCTGATCGTCGTGTCGTCGGGGAGCGTGTGACCTCACCGCTGGCCTTCACCACGAAGCTCAGGGATCGGTTGAACTTATTGAGGCCCGCACCCGTGGGCTCCACGTTCTCACCAGGTAGTCGATGCCGGCAGGCGCATCTCGAACGCCATTGCGGACATCGCGCATCCCATTCGCTGTCACAAATACAGGATCTGCGACCATCTTTGGACCGAGCCCAGGAAACCGATGCGCATCGAAGCGCATCGGCCAATAAAGCTCGTGAGCGGGTGCTAGCGTGCGGCTAGGCGTCCCATTCTGGTGACGACCTGCCCGTCGCGAAGCAGGGGGAACTTCGAGCGGACAAAATCGTGTGTACGTAGACGTATGGAGGATGCAGCAATGGTTCGTGGTTTCGGGAAGAAGTTGGCTGTTGCGGCCGGTGTCTCGCTCGTGTTGGTGGCGTCTTTGCTCACTGCTCCGGCCGCCTATGCGGCGCCGGAGAACAACTGTGCGAGTGGTGCGACATGTGCCTGGCGAGATCACACCTATCTAACGGCTGGTTCCGCGTCTTCCAAGATTGCTTTTCAGCAATGTGTAAGCGACTACTTCAGCCTGAAGTACTCAGGTACGAACATCGGCGGGTCTGAGCCGATTTCCGTATACAACAACGGAAACTACGACGCCGTATACGTGTACGTGAACTCGGGCTATGACATTGGTGGTCCTACCACTTCCCTCTTCCGCCGGACGTTGCAGAAGAAGACGGGTGACGGGAATGTGACCAACGACAAGGGCTATATCGCGAACTTCGCTTCGCTGGGCTCAGGCCGCTTCGTGACGGTCGCCGAATCCTGCACGAACTGACGCATGTCAGCCAAGAAGTTGATAGGAATCGGCCTGTTGATGGTGGTTGGGTTCCTGAGCATCTCGTGTAGCGCGGTTGACACCGCTGGATCGGACCAACCGTCCGAATCGCGACTGGCTATAGACCTGCCGGATAAGAATCGGTCACTGTGGGTTATGCCGCTCGACGCGTACTTCGTTAGCGAAGTTGACCTGAAGAAGGAGGCATATCTTCACGCGCTTTACTCGCAGGAATGCCTGAGTGACCAAGGATTTCATCACGAAGTGCCGGCTTTGGAGTTCGCCGCTTCGGAGTCTACCGTCGTGAGAAATTGGTTCGACGAGACGGTTGCTTCGGAATTCGGCTACCACAGCCCGATTTCTTCCAGCCCATCTGATGAGGCCTGGGTTGAGTACACCCAACGCCCGATCTCGGACGATGAGCTTGCTGTCCTCGACCAGTGTGTTCATGACGTGGTAGATAACCCGGACGTCCCTAAATGGACCCCCAAACTGCTCAACTATGCTGGAACATTCGGCTCTGCAGCGATAACTGGTGCCTCGGAAGACCCGCAAGTAGCTGCTGCTGCCGAACGGTGGCGAACCTGCATGAAGCCAATCGGCATCGAAGATCTTCCATCGAGCCCTAACGGTATGCCCACGGACTCGATGCGTCAGCGGTACGGGTGGGCTGACACGGCGGCGGACAGTGCTCCACCGCTTACTCCGGACGAGATTGCGGACGCCGTCGAGGACGCAAAATGCCAGGAGAGCTCCGGGTATAGCGAGTCGATCTACGACGCTGAATGGGAACGCCAGGTGTCGCTTCTCGAAGAGAACTATGAATCGTTCGTCTCGGTGGGGGAAGACATCAAAGAAGTGCGTCAAGAGATTTCCGAGCGCATGGCGCTCATGGCTCCAGAACGCTAGAGCCCAAGACAGTCGGAGTAGGTCATGAAGGTCCGCCGAAAGGCACTGCGCCCTGTCGTGCTCGGGATGGTGATGTTGCTCGTCGCCGCAGGCGGTGTCGCCGGCGGGTGGCTAGTCGCAGAGGCGTTCCAATCACCTGAGCAGATCGCCGCTCAATCATCGCCGCCTCCGCCATCGGTGATCACGGCCGAAGTCACGGAGGGTGATCTCGGCGAGGAGATCACCCTCCGAGCCACCGTGCAGCTGTCCAATCAAGAACAGGTGCGGTTGCCGGCTGACGCTGCGGACGTGGTTACAGAGGTGCCGGTTGGTATTGGTTCGGAGATCGCTGCGGGGACCGTGGTTTCTGAAGTCAACGGAGCACCAGTTTTCGCCCTTCCCGGTGAGTTCCCGTTCTACCGAGACCTGCGATTGGGCGATTCAGGACCCGACGTTCGCATGCTTCAACAGGCTCTGACAGCGGCGGGGAGATCAGTCGAAGACGATGGAACCTTCGGCCACGGAACTGCCTCGGCAGTTAGATGGTTGTACGACACGCGTGGCTATGTGGCACCGACATCTGCCGCGGATGGCGGTACGGTCCAGCCACCGCCGGAAGAATCGGAGACTGACGATTCGAGCGGGGCGGACCAGCCAGCGTCGGTCAGCACAAGCCCGGTCTACCCGTATCTTCCGCTTGGCGCGGCCATCATCACGGGCAATCTCCCGGCGGTGGCATCAGCCGTACCGGCCGTCGGTCTGACGCCGGAGGAAGGTGCAACGCTGACTCTGGTTTCAGGAAGCGTGCGGGTGGTCGCTTCGGTGACGGCGGAAACATCGGCACAATTGTCCGCCGGCATGCGCGGCGACATTCTCGACGCCACGGCTGAGGCACAGGTAGAGATTGTTGAAATCTCGTCCGCAGTCGCTGAGGACGGCACAGTCGGTGTGGTCTTCTCTGCCCCCGATTCTCTCGCAGGAGATGCGATGGGGCAGGAAGTCGTAATTAGCGTTCGGCTCCATGGAGATCAAGGAACCGGATGGATTGTACCGACACGTGCCGTGATCTCCAGATCCGATACCTTCTGGGTGCGAAAGCTTCGAGATGACGGCACTGCTGTAGAGGTCCAGATCGAAGAGATCGACAGCAGCCTTGGAATGTCGCAGATCGAGCCCACGGACGCGGAGAAGCTGAAACTGGGCGACGAGGTGCTGCTCGAATGACGACCATTACCCTGGACAACGTCTCCCGGCGTTTTGGGCGTGGTGCGGCAGAGGTCACCGCTGTCGACAGGGTCTCGCTGCAGATTCGTTCGGGCGAGTATGTCTCGGTCATGGGCGAGTCCGGCAGTGGTAAGTCGACGCTCATCGGAATACTCGGATTGTTGGATCGCCCAACTGCCGGTCACTATCGACTAGATTCAACTCTCGCCGATGACGTTGATGGCGCGACGCAGGCTAGGTTGCGGTCGCAGTACTTCTCCCATATCTTTCAGTCGTTTCATCTTTTGGAACGACGCCCAGCGGTAGACAGCGTTGGCCTTGCACTCCTCTATCGGGGCCTGCACTCCGCCGAGATCGATGCTCGTTCGCACCGAGCCTTGGAGATGCTCGGACTCGCTGACCGCGCGTCGACGCCGGGCGCCCTCCTTTCCGGCGGCGAGCGGCAGAGGGTTGCCGTGGCCCGCGGGATTGCATCACGGACTCCCTTCCTAATCGCAGATGAACCGACCGGAAATCTGGATAGCGTCAATTCCGACAAGGTCATTGCTGCCCTCGAAGCAGCCCACCGGTCAGGTGCTGCGGTCGTCATAGTTACCCATTCGCGTGAGACGGCCGCACGCGCCGGGCGCACGATCACCCTCCGTGATGGTCAGGTAAAGGATGACTCCGCTCCAAATGGGGTCGCGCAGTCACAGGCCAAGGCCGTTGCGCCGCCGGGGTTGCCCAGCCGTGTTCGCCCGGGGACGATGCTAAGGGACATCTGGAAGAACGTCGTTTCACGACGAGCGCGACTGCTCAGCTATGCCGCAGCCATCGCGATGTCAGTCGCGTTGGTCATGACCACGCTCGGGCTGTCCCACTCCGCAACCCATCAGGTATCGCTCGCGTTCGACGCGACTACGAGCCGAGAGATCACAGTTTCGCGGTTGCTGAGTGACACTGTGGCACCGCTCGGGGACGACACCATCGGACGCGTGTCAGAGTTGAACGGCGTAGTTGCCGTCGCTGATGCGGTCGAGACGTCGGCGCAGATACAGCGCAATCCCGGCAGCGAGCTCGTCGACACTTCGCTGTTCTTCGTTCGTGGCGACGTCGTCGTTGCCGGACGGTTGAGTCTCGAGGAAGGCTCACAGATAGCCGCTTCAGGCTTGAAGCCAGGTGAAGCACTGGTTGGGGCGGCGCTAGCTTCTCGACTCAATATTCCCGCGGCGGACACAGACTCGACGGTCGTTGTGAACGGCCAGACCTACCTCGTACGCGGGATCATCGAAGATTCGCCGCGCGAAGCCTCCTGGATCGGAGCGATCCTCGTCGCCCCTAGAGGAGAGAGTGTCGGGGTAGGTAGTGAGGCCCGCACGTTGATCACCACGAAGCCAGGAGCCGCTATCCAGGTGTCCAAGGAGATACCGCTCGTCATAGACCCGGCAGCGCCGGAACGTGTTGACCTCTCGTCTCCCCCGGATCCGTCCGCGATGCGGCAAGGCGTTGAGTCGAGCGTGCACATGACCCTCATTCTGCTCACACTCGCGGCGATACTCGGCAGCATCGTCGCCATCGCTCTCGCCTCCCTGTCGGCGGCGAGTGAACGGCGCGTCGAGTTCGGACTGAGACGAGCAGTTGGAGCGCGTCACCAACATATTCTCGCGATGCTCGCCGGCGAGGCTGCCCTGTACGGTGTCGTCGGAGCCGCATGCGGTGCATTCCTGGGCATGGCAGCCCTGTTGGCCGTTACCATCCTGAACCGATGGACGCCGATCTTCGACGTCCGCTTGCTGTTCATTGCTGTCGCCGCGGGCGTCCTCGTGTCAGTTCTTGGCTCTTTCGCGGGAGCCATTCGCGCCCTACGAATGCAACCGGGGGAGGCCCTGCGACCTGCGCAGTAGTCGCCCGCTCAAACGCCCGTGGGGAGGCATTTTGAAGGATCGAACGAGGGACTTGCAGGCGCCGCACCGCCTCTCTCCTACACGGTTGTGTCGCCGAATTAGGTGTACGAAACAGTTGCCATGACGCAAGAAGCGCGACGCCGGGCGCAACCCATCGTCTTCAGATGTACGACGGCAACTGTAGTGTGGCTCGCCGGCGACTGGTCACGAGTCTGTCAAAGACGTAGGTCGTCGAGATAACGAGCGGAACGATCTGCGGGATATCACCTTCAAGGCGCAATAATCGGAGCAACAGCGCGTACGAGCACGGACCAGGGCTCGCTCACAGCAGAGGTCACGATACTCCGTACCACCACGTGATCCGAGCGTAGGCAGCGATTGCGCCGACAACTGCAAGTACTCCAATCCACACGAGCATGATCTTCCATCGCATCCGCTTGGACAACGGGGTAGCTACCAATACGTTGATCCCAACCAACGCGCAGAGCGGTGCTAGCAAGAACAGCGGGATGAGCAAGGAGGAGGCACTTCGGTCGCTGACCCCTAACGCGCCAATCCAGGCAGAGAACCAAATCAGCGCGCCGTAGGCAATCAGGACCAGGATCGAGATCATCATGGCCACCAGCCTGATGGTCAGGGCGGTACCGGCTGGAACCCAGAACACTGCAATCAAATACGGCAGAAAGGTGACCAAGACAATACAAGCAACCACGACGAGGCCTGTCTGCCACGGATTTCGCGTGGATGACTCGACGTCAGTGATTACAAAGCTGGCGAGTACGCCCGCGACTGCCGCGGCGACAGTCGCTACTAAGTAGACCGCGGCATGCGCAGTCTGAGGAGACCGGGCGTGCGTCGAGGGGTTTGGCGGCGGCGGAAATGCTTGGTCCATCATCAGAACTTCGAGAATAGGGCGTCAGCGAAGCCAGCGCCAACCTCCGCCGCTTCGGCATCGGTTGGTCCAACTACCCCGGTCTCTAAGAAACTTGCCAAGGACACATCGACCCATGGCCATCCACCATCAAAGATTGACTTCGCGGCGACTTGGGCAACCGCATGAGACCCATCAAACCGTTGAGCGGCGAATTGTGAATACCGCCAGGTCGGTGACGAGCTGGAGTTCCATTCTATCTCGCGAACACAGTCGGAGATCGACCGGTTCGGCGCATCGCCGAGCAACTTATAGCACAGGAACGCATCTACGTCAGCGCGGAGATCTTCAGCAGAGAAGCGGGAATCAGCGTGAGTCCCACCCACGTGCGCGGCAAACCACTCACTAATGGTCCAGGATGGGTCTGTGCGGTACGACTTGTAATACTCATTCCAAGCGTTCACGAGGTCGCCCGCCCACCCAGCGAGATCGCCCGTTCGCGCCAAGAAATTCGCGGGCTCAATCTGTCCCCACCGAAGATAACCCCGAAGGGTCGCGGAAAAATGAGTCAAAAGGCTTTTGCGGTAAGCGGCGGCCTGGGGCGATACGCTCTCGAACTGGCCGCGCCTAGCCGTTTTCTCCGCGACCATAAGTTGGTTGAGATTGAGAAGCGGATCTGCTTCGACGGCGGGAGTATAGACGTCCCAGATACCCGCGGTGTAGTTCGCTTCTTGACGTTGAATAAATCGCAGAACATTGTCTCGAGTGAATATGTTCGCTTGCCCTTCAAGGTGTTCTGCTCGCACGTCGAGCTCAACCAGGTACCAGAGATACGGTTCGTCGAATTGGAGGTCGGCGAGTGGCGGTTGCGGGACAAGTGCTGTGGGGTTCATGTCGGTTTGCCCCACGGGATGGGCGCGACTGGACTGGATATTCTTATCGATTTCCAAAGAAGCATTGGATCCGGTCAACGTATAGTTCTGAATCTGGTCATAGGACCAACTGGGGGGAAGTGAGAAACCCAAGTTTCCGCTCCATCCCCAAGACATCGAGGCGATGAATCCCTCTGATGCAAGTCCTGAGTTGATAACGCGTGCGCAGACATTTCGCGTTCCGTAGATCCCGACCCGATAGTCCACGGCCGTTGAGTGAATGTAGTCGGAAACGCCCTGGAAGTACGGAATCACGCTGGCAGTAATTTGGTCATCTAGAGCATCGAGATCAACAGCGAAGAAGACGGTGGTGTTCGGCTTGAAGCCGAGCTGTCGTAGTCGTCGGAGTGCTTGAAATCCGTGGTCCAACCCTTTTGCGTAGGAGAAATCGGAGACTGATGTGTTTGCCTCCTGCATGATTGGAAAGGTCTTCAGTCCGGCCGCGAAGATCCTTTCCAACTCTCCCGGAGCGTAACGCTTTCCGAGAACGGAAATATACCTGCCGACCGTGCGATAGCCCTTTTCGTAAAGCAAGGCGCAATGTTCGGCTGTCAACTGGGTCATCATGTCGCTTGCGATGCCCGGGCGTGTCGCGTCGCCGGTGCTGACTAGCAGCGAGGCCCATGTTTGGTAGTCTCCGCTCCCGCTTGCTTGGAGCTCGGCGTACCCTTGGAACGTCGTGGCCGCCGTGGCAGTAGCCGCGTCAAAGGCTCCAGAGAAGCTTGCCGCATAGCCGTTGAATCGAAGTGCGGCTTGGAATAGACGAACCCAGTTCTTCGACCCGTCGGTGTCGCCGTTGCTCACGTAGGCACTGGATTGCAGCCCGGAGCGCGTTCCTGGGCCAAAGTTCCCGTTCGCGACTCCGTCGTCCATATTGAGCTCATACTGGATTGCGAACATGAGTCCGCGCTGAGTGCTCCTAGAGAAGAGGCCATCGCACGGAAGCAACGGAAAATCGCGCCGGTGGGAATAATGCCCGTTAAGCCACTGTTGCGCTTCGCGCTTCTCTGGGGTGCCTGAGCCGACTCTCACGTACGCGTCCATGGTGAGCAGGGACTTCATGAGCTTGACGTTTACGCTGACAATCGAGGGCGAAAGGCCCAGATGTGAGTTAATTCTTGAGACCGAGTCCATTACGTCATTGTCGTATACGCCCGGGTCCCAGCCGCCGCTGTATCCCTTGCACCACAGGGCGCCCTGAAGGATGCGAACTACATTCGCGTTTTGATCTGTCGTTGTCGGGTTGAGAGTGCCGAACTCTTGGACGAACGTCGCTTCGGTTGTCGGTCCGAAGGTGTCGGAAAGAGTAGTGATGCCGAGTTCAATCTGAAGCGCCCGCGTCAGCCCAAATATCGTCGGCCAGCCCGTTTGCCCGTTAGTTGGCACGTCCACCCACTGTGATTCTGCTCCGTAGGTGGAGTTCAACCAGAACTGCGAGGCCTGGATCTGGAGATCAATAACCATAGTCAGGCCGTTTCGCTCTTGGTGTAATCGGACAGAATGAAGCCAGAGTTTGTCAGCGGTGCGGAGGAGTGGAGATCCGTGATCCGGCTATTGGGGGCCTCCGGCTCGGGAACGACCAGGTCGACGGTTGGTATCGCCTTGAGCTTCGGGATCATGCCGTCTTCTGTCGACCGCCTAGCCTTCACGTCGAATGTCATTGTCCAAAGTGCTCCGGGTTCAATTCTTTCGGCGACCTGGTAGAGCGCCTCATGCTTCGGCCCTTCACGGTTCGCGGTGCTCCGGGACTTGGAGGCGCGGCCCTCAACGTGGTTGCTTCCGCCCGGCGTGAGACGCGTTGCAATTACGAGGCCACTTGGTGTCGGATTCGGCCCGTAGCTGTTGATCTGTATAAGTGAGGGCACGTATTCAGCGCCCACGATTACCCAGCTCGTGAGAAGCTCTGCTCCCCAAGCACTTGCCGCGTGCTGCTGGATCTGAAGGGTCTGCGACTCCGAATCGGTGGTGATGTTGGTTGGCAGCGGCTCGCTCACGAGATCGTTCGGGTATGTGGCGGCGGAGCGGGCCGAGAGAATCAGACGAGTCGTTCCTTGGCCGGGCGAGAATGTCAGGCTTTGCTCGGTGGCATCAACGGGGACGAGCATCGTTCGGTCGGTGTCACCGTGGAGCACTGCGACGGCCGACGGTTCGACTATGAATATGCGTGGATCCCAAGTCACGGTTACAAGTTTCAGTGGCACATCAGGAAGCAGGATCACCTCAGGAAACTCGACGGCGTAACGCACAGTTCCGTCGGGAGCGAAACAGGCTACGTCTGTCGTCCTATCTACGGTGATCTTGGCTGACCCGGTCTGAAGCTGTTTGTGACCCGTATTGGCACGCAGGTTCAGCGATGACGTCAATAGGAGAATCGACGTACCTGTGACAAACCCCCGGCGGGATACTTGCAGCTGGTTGACCGCCCTACTAAGCGCGCTCATCTCTTTTCATTCCGTTCGGAAGGCTGCGGTACCGGCCGCAGGTGGTGCTTGCGCACCATCGATTTGATTAGGCAGGATGCGACCGCGTGTCTTGAACCGAGAGCCACTGATTCTCCAATCACAACTTGATTCGTTGTAGTACTGCCAACACGGCTTAGAGGGCAGTTGCCCACCGTGCTGCCCTTCCCTTGAGCCCGTAGCCCTGCTGGAACGGTTCGCCTCATCGGATGCGTTGAGGCCCTCGTTCCGCATGGAGCTCATCGCTGGGTGCGTGTCAGTGATCCAGAGTCGAGAGCTCGCCACCGTGCCGCGCGTTCATGTCGCCCCCAGGCCCGAGCCCGACTGATGCCGACCGGCTGCTCACGGATATACCTCGCCAGGGAGAGCGATGTTCCACTCGAGGTTGGAGTTCCAGGTCACGGGTGGAACCGTGCAGCTGCTGTTGCCGCACGAGCTGGTGCCCAGGGAGTTGAGGTAGAACGTGCCGCCGGGCATGGTCATCGAGCCATTGGGCTTCGTGAACACGAGCCACTGGTTGTATCGCGGGGCGCCTCCGTTGGACAGAGGGGCTCGGGCGATCTGCGTGCCGGCGGTGTTGCGGATGCCGGCACTCAGTGTGCCGTTGCCGTTGTACGAGAGGAAGTTGATTCGCACACGGTTGTACTGATGCGTGTTGTAGCGGGGGGTGTCGTGGTGCCGTACGACGTTTGCTGGTTGGGTAGCGCCAACGCTGTACTTGATGTCGGCGCTGGCGGGCGTCATGCCGCCGAGAATGACGACGGACGCGATAGCGCTGATGGCGAATGTGCGAAGGAAGCCACGTGCGTCGCTCGATGTACCAGTTACCCGGGAATCGCGGTGGACGGTCATCGAGTGAGTCCCTTGCAATCGTTGTTGAGTTCCAACTCTTCGGCGGAGAGGCCAACCTCCGTCGCGTACAACGACAGCTGATGGCGGTACTCCGTGTACTCCGTGGCGGAGACCGCGGGAAGTTCTTCGACGAAATGCGCGAGCTCCGACTCGACGCGTGCGCTCTGGGACGTAGCGCGTTGCGGATTGACTGATGCTTCCAGCCAACTGCAGTGCCAGAACTGGGTGACGAACGTACTAAAGAGCCCGCGTTCGTAGACGTGCTTGGCTTCTGGATCGCTCGGCGTAAAGAAACTCGGTGCCTCGGCGGGGAAGCTCACCCCATCTGGCAGGGTCAGGTCGGAGCTTTCCACGGCCAGTGTCCAGGACACCTGAACCTGGTCCTGAGGCACGACGAGCGGATCCTCCTGCGTCGAGACCGATGACCCGAAAGCGGATGTGCCCGCAATCACCCCTACGGCTATTCCCGCGACTGCCCCCGCCGTATACGCCGAGAACCTCCTGGCACTGTGCCTCATCACGCCTCCGTTAGTCCATTTCGAGTCACAGTATCGGCAAGCGTTCTCCGCGCAACGCTGGTCTTGAGCTAGCGTGCTCATCATGAACGCCGAGAGAGTCACCAGCAAGATCAGGCAAGTAGGCTCCGCGAGCGCGCTCGTGGCAGTATTGCTGTCCGTATCGGCGTGTGGGGTAGCCCCTGGTGATGCTCCGACGATTGCACCCCCGGTCGCGGCATCTCCGGCGCCAAATGCGTCGACCGATCCCGGCACGCCGAATGACCCGATGGTCCCCAGCGCATCATGGGAATGCGGGCACGCAAGTGCGTTGAGCAGCATGCTTACGCGCGCAGAACACGCGCTCAGTATCGGAGAGATCGACGAGGAGGGCTTTGAATCGGCCTGACTTTCGTTCCGTTCTTCAAGCAAGGATGGAACTCGATGAACAGGAAGTACTCGCCGGAGATGCG
>NZ_JBSJZG010000012.1:0-5449 GCF_054798195.1 Microbacterium sp. GXF0217
AAGAAGTCCGGCGGTGTCCTACTCTCCCACAGGGTCCCCCCTGCAGTACCATCGGCGCTGTGAGGCTTAGCTTCCGGGTTCGGAATGTGACCGGGCGTTTCCCTCACGCTATGGCCGCCGAAACACTATTGATGTTTCACACAAAAACCTAAAGACACGCGTGGTGCCTGTAGGGTTCTCGACCGTACATCGAGAACCACAAAGTGGACGCGGAGCATCAAATCAACCCTTGAGGTGATTCGAAGTGTTATCAAGTCATCGGCTTATTAGTACCAGTCAGCTGCATGCGTTACCGCACTTCCACATCTGGCCTATCAACCCAGTAGTCTGGCTGGGAGCCTCTCACCCGAAGGTATGGAAGTCTCATCTTGAGGCCGGCTTCCCGCTTAGATGCTTTCAGCGGTTATCCATCCCGAACGTAGCTAATCAGCGGTGCTCCTGGCGGAACAACTGACACACCAGAGGTTCGTCCAACCCGGTCCTCTCGTACTAGGGTCAGATCCTCTCAAACTTCCTACGCGCGCAGCGGATAGGGACCGAACTGTCTCACGACGTTCTAAACCCAGCTCGCGTACCGCTTTAATGGGCGAACAGCCCAACCCTTGGGACCTACTCCAGCCCCAGGATGCGACGAGCCGACATCGAGGTGCCAAACCATGCCGTCGATATGGACTCTTGGGCAAGATCAGCCTGTTATCCCCGAGGTACCTTTTATCCGTTGAGCGACAGCGCTTCCACAAGCCACTGCCGGATCACTAGTCCCGACTTTCGTCCCTGCTCGACCTGTCAGTCTCACAGTCAAGCTCCCTTGTGCACTTACACTCGCCACCTGATTACCAACCAGGTTGAGGGAACCTTTGGGCGCCTCCGTTACTTTTTGGGAGGCAACCGCCCCAGTTAAACTACCCACCAGGCACTGTCCCTGAACCGGATTACGGTCCGAAGTTAGATATCCAGAGTGACCAGAGTGGTATTTCAACAATGACTCCACATGAACTGGCGTCCATGCTTCAAAGTCTCCCACCTATCCTACACAAGCCACACCGAACACCAATACCAAGCTGTAGTAAAGGTCACGGGGTCTTTCCGTCCTGCTGCGCGTAACGAGCATCTTTACTCGTAATGCAATTTCGCCGAGTTCGCGGTTGAGACAGTTGGGAAGTCGTTACGCCATTCGTGCAGGTCGGAACTTACCCGACAAGGAATTTCGCTACCTTAGGATGGTTATAGTTACCACCGCCGTTTACTGGGGCTTAAATTCTCAGCTTCGCCTTGCGGCTAACCGGTCCTCTTAACCTTCCAGCACCGGGCAGGCGTCAGTCCGTATACATCGTCTTGCGACTTAGCACGGACCTGTGTTTTTAATAAACAGTCGCTACCCACTAGTCTCTGCGGCCTCCAAACGCTTTCGGAGCAAGTCCTAATACGTCGAAGGCCCCCCTTCTCCCGAAGTTACGGGGGCATTTTGCCGAGTTCCTTAACCACGATTCTCTCGATCTCCTTGGTATTCTCTACCTGACCACCTGAGTCGGTTTGGGGTACGGGCGGCTAGAACCTCGCGTCGATGCTTTTCTCGGCAGCATAGGATCATCCACTTTTTATCCGCATCGTGTCTCAGCCTGTATGAGTCACGGATTTGCCTATGACTCGGCCTACGCACTTGCACCAGGACAACCATCGCCTGGCTTGGACTACCTTCCTGCGTCACACCTGTTAATACGCTAGCCGCACCAGCACGGGGTCGTACGCTAGGCCCAGAGCGTCACCCCGAAGGGATCAGTCACTGGGATTCAGATACTTAGCACTACTGGATTAGCTTGGGCGGTTCTTCGCCGGTACGGGAATATCAACCCGTTGTCCATCGACTACGCCTGTCGGCCTCGCCTTAGGTCCCGACTTACCCAGGGAAGATTAGCTTGACCCTGGAACCCTTGGTCTTTCGGAGGACGTGTTTCTCACACGTCATTCGCTACTCATGCCTGCATTCTCACTCGTGTAGCCTCCACGGCTGGTTCACACCGCCGCTTCGCTGGCCACACGACGCTCTCCTACCCATCAATACGGCTGGACCACGAAGGCCTACCAAAAATATCAATGCCACAACTTCGGTGGCGTGCTTGAGCCCCGTTACATTGTCGGCGCGGAATCACTTGACCAGTGAGCTATTACGCACTCTTTCAAGGGTGGCTGCTTCTAAGCCAACCTCCTGGTTGTCTAAGCAACTCCACATCCTTTCCCACTTAGCACGCGCTTAGGGACCTTAGATGGTGGTCTGGGTTGTTTCCCTCTCGACTATGAAGCTTATCCCCCACAGTCTCACTGCTGCGCTCTCACTTACCGGCATTCGGAGTTTGGCTGACGTCAGTAACCTTGTAGGGCCCATCGGCCATCCAGTAGCTCTACCTCCGGCAAGAAACACGCAACGCTGCACCTAAATGCATTTCGGAGAGAACCAGCTATCACGAAGTTTGATTGGCCTTTCACCCCTATCCACAGCTCATCCCCTCAGTTTTCAACCTAAGTGGGTTCGGCCCTCCACGACGTCTTACCGTCGCTTCAGCCTGGCCATGGATAGATCACTTCGCTTCGGGTCTAGGACATGCGACTGAATCGCCCTATTCAGACTCGCTTTCGCTACGGCTACCCCACACGGGTTAACCTCGCCACATATCGCTAACTCGCAGGCTCATTCTTCAAAAGGCACGCTGTCACCCCTACTAAGGAGGCTCCAACGGTTTGTAAGCAAACGGTTTCAGGTACTATTTCACTCCCCTCCCGGGGTACTTTTCACCTTTCCCTCACGGTACTTGTCCGCTATCGGTCATCTGGGAGTATTTAGGCTTATCAGGTGGTCCTGACAGATTCACACGGGATTTCACGGGCCCCGTGCTACTTGGGATCCTCTCCACGCCAGAACACATGTTTCGACTACGGGGCTGGCACCCACTATGGCCCGCCTTTCAAGACGGTTCGTCTACACGCTTCTGTAACGCCACCAGCTCGGCAGAACTGGTAGGAAAGTCCCACAACCCCGAACATGCAACTCCTGCCGGATATCACACACACTCGGTTTAGCCTCATCCGCTTTCGCTCGCCACTACTCACGGAATCACATGTTGTTTTCTCTTCCTGTGGGTACTGAGATGTTTCACTTCCCCACGTTCCCTCTACCCGCCCTATATATTCAGGCGGGAGTCACTAGGTCGGCACGCCGCCCAGCGGGGTTTCCCCATTCGGACACCCTCGGATCAAAACTTGCTTATCAGTTCCCCGAGGCTTATCGCAGATTGCTACGTCCTTCTTCGGCTCCAGATGCCAAGGCATCCACCGTTTGCTCTTAAAGACTTGAAATCACATGAGTTCGAATCGTCAAAAAATTGACTAATGATCTTTAAGATCATCTTCATGAACCAACCCGAAGGTCGGTCCAAAGATGCTCGCGTCCACTGTGTAGTTCTCAAAGTACGGGCGGTACCCCTCACGCAACCCCAAACAGGGAAACGACAAGAGGCCCAGAGGATTCAGACAAAACGTCTGGCCCCTCAGGACCCAACAGCGTGCAGACACCACACCCGCCGGCCTCCCCGTTCCAACAACCCCGAAGAGCTGCGTACTAGCAGAAACCAGCCTCGCTGGCGTCATGTCAAATGTTCCACCCATGAGCTCCGGTCACACACATTCGGTGTGAATCCGGCTCTGTCACTCCGAAGAGTGCAGTGCTCCTTAGAAAGGAGGTGATCCAGCCGCACCTTCCGGTACGGCTACCTTGTTACGACTTAGTCCTAATTACCGATCCCACCTTCGACAGCTCCCTCCACAAGGGTTAGGCCACCGGCTTCAGGTGTTACCGACTTTCATGACTTGACGGGCGGTGTGTACAAGACCCGGGAACGTATTCACCGCAGCGTTGCTGATCTGCGATTACTAGCGACTCCGACTTCATGAGGTCGAGTTGCAGACCTCAATCCGAACTGGGACCGGCTTTTTGGGATTCGCTCCACCTTACGGTATCGCAGCCCTTTGTACCGGCCATTGTAGCATGCGTGAAGCCCAAGACATAAGGGGCATGATGATTTGACGTCATCCCCACCTTCCTCCGAGTTGACCCCGGCAGTATCCCATGAGTTCCCACCATTACGTGCTGGCAACATAGAACGAGGGTTGCGCTCGTTGCGGGACTTAACCCAACATCTCACGACACGAGCTGACGACAACCATGCACCACCTGTTCACGAGTGTCCAAAGAGTTGACCATTTCTGGCCCGTTCTCGTGTATGTCAAGCCTTGGTAAGGTTCTTCGCGTTGCATCGAATTAATCCGCATGCTCCGCCGCTTGTGCGGGTCCCCGTCAATTCCTTTGAGTTTTAGCCTTGCGGCCGTACTCCCCAGGCGGGGAACTTAACGCGTTAGCTGCGTCACGGAATCCGTGGAAAGGACCCCACAACTAGTTCCCAACGTTTACGGGGTGGACTACCAGGGTATCTAAGCCTGTTTGCTCCCCACCCTTTCGCTCCTCAGCGTCAGTTACGGCCCAGAGATCTGCCTTCGCCATCGGTGTTCCTCCTGATATCTGCGCATTCCACCGCTACACCAGGAATTCCAATCTCCCCTACCGCACTCTAGTCTGCCCGTACCCACTGCAGGCTGGAGGTTGAGCCTCCAGATTTCACAGCAGACGCGACAGACCGCCTACGAGCTCTTTACGCCCAATAATTCCGGATAACGCTTGCGCCCTACGTATTACCGCGGCTGCTGGCACGTAGTTAGCCGGCGCTTTTTCTGCAGGTACCGTCACTCTCGCTTCTTCCCTGCTAAAAGAGGTTTACAACCCGAAGGCCGTCATCCCTCACGCGGCGTTGCTGCATCAGGCTTTCGCCCATTGTGCAATATTCCCCACTGCTGCCTCCCGTAGGAGTCTGGGCCGTGTCTCAGTCCCAGTGTGGCCGGTCACCCTCTCAGGCCGGCTACCCGTCGACGCCTTGGTGAGCCATTACCTCACCAACAAGCTGATAGGCCGCGAGCCCATCCCAGACCGAAAAATCTTTCCAAACGTTGACCATGCGATCACGTCTCATATCCAGTATTAGACGCCGTTTCCAGCGCTTATCCCAGAGTCCGGGGCAGGTTGCTCACGTGTTACTCACCCGTTCGCCACTGATCCACAAGAGCAAGCTCCTGCTTCACCGTTCGACTTGCATGTGTTAAGCACGCCGCCAGCGTTCATCCTGAGCCAGGATCAAACTCTCCGTAAAAAAGAAATGCATACCCGCACGGGGAAAACCATGCAAGCAGCGAGTTTGAAACTGACCAAAAACGAATGTCACTGACATCCATATAATTGATCCAAAGGAATTCTCACCCCCACCGAAATGGAGACGAGGATAATTTGGCATTTGACAAGTGCACGCTGTTGAGTTCTCAAGGATCAGACGCTCCCCCGACCCAGCCT
>NZ_JBSJZG010000013.1:0-4087 GCF_054798195.1 Microbacterium sp. GXF0217
ACATGAACACCCCGGCGCGTCGCAACATGGGCCAGATCAGACCGTCACCCCTGGGCCAAATCAGAGTGACAGAGTCAAAGGTCGCTGACGCGCATGGAATCTTCCCCGGCCGGGACCAGCCCGCGGACCTCAAAGCGCTGTTGAGCAAGCTGGGCGGTCGCACCAGAGTCTCCGAGAGCTTTTCTGCCAACGAGGCACTCACGGTCAACGGTGTCGGGGACTTCATCGTGCACTTGCCGCCGATGACGTCCACCCGTCGTGACCGTTTTACTATCGCCCACGAGTTGGGGCACTACTTCCTGCACTACCGCGAACCTGGATTGGACGGCACCGAGAAGTTCGAGCGCGGCAAACGCAACCCGTTGGAAACGCAGGCGAATTACTTCGCTGCCGCGCTTCTCATGCCTTCCGCACGGTTCCGGGAAAGCTACCGGCGACTCGCGGGCGACGTCTGGGCGGTCGCGGATGCGTTCGACGTGTCCCCGCGTGCTGTGGAAGTTCGTGCGCAGTCACTGGGTCTGAGCTAACCGGTGGCCGGGGGGACCCTAGGGCGTTCTGTCCTGTTCTTGTCTGCTGATCTCGTCGGGTCAACCAGCTACAAGCAGAAGCGACGAGGTCAATGGCAGGGCGTCTTCCTCAGCTTCTACCGCCAGTTCCCCCAGTATCTCAATGGCGCGTGGCGCGACCTGCGCCGCGAAGGAATCGAGGCCCCCGAGTTCCGGCTTTGGAAAGCCGTTGGCGACGAACTGATCTACGAAGTCAGCGTCGAGCACGAGGATGATGTCAGTCGAGCAGTGCGGGTATGGTTGCGCGCTCTGCACTTGTGCGAAGAGGATATCCTCCGTGAAGCTCGTCTCGGCCTGAAGGGGAGCGCGTTCATCGCCACCTTTCCAGGGCCCGACAGCGAGGCTACGATCCCTCGCAACCCGGAGTCTGAGAACTCCGACCTCGACGTGGTCACCTTGAATGACGCCGCGCTCAAGCCCAGCCTTCCCCGCCGCTCCCACGCGAAGTATCAGTTCGACTATTTTGGTCCCAGCATTGACACTGGTTTCCGCGTGAGCGCGCACGCCAGCCACCGCTACTTCACTCTTTCCGTGGAGGTCGCCTGGGCTCTGGCGCTCGCGTCCGCCGGTAACGACACGAACTCCGGTCAGGACGAGCACCTTCACGTCGATGATGTGGTCTTCCGCGGGAACGTTCTCCTCAAGGGCGTGTGGGATGGTCGCGACTATCCTCTGTTCGCCCTGGATCGACACTTCGAAGATGGCGTGAACAAGAGTGTGGCGAAGCTCATGCAAGCTCCACCTACCGCTCAGGAGATCATCAACGTCTGTCATGCGTGTAACGCCGACGACAACTGGCCCTGTGCGATGTATCTTCCGAAGTCGAAGAATGAGCATCTTCATGCGCCGCCGGTTGACGCTATGGCTGGTCTTCGCGAGAAGGAACAGTCCCCGGATGGTTTTGAGGAGTTCAAGAAGCCGGCGACCGGCGGGAAGTCTTTGAAAGAGAACGCTCCCGTCGACTAAGCGGGAGTGTTGAAGACCACGGCGAGGACCACGGCCGTCACTGCGCTGACGAGCAGCAACGCGAACCCACCGACTGCTCGACGTACAGCCGCGAACTTCGCCTCTGCTACCGCCGCGAGCACAAGAGTCTGCGACAGCGCGTCGAGGTGCGCCGGGGTCTGACGCATGTGGTCGAGAACAAGGTCCACGTCGGCGCGGGCGAGAGTTGGCCACGAGTAGCGGTTGATCCCACGTGCCTGGTGCCGACGCGGGTAAATCGCGGAAAGAAGCTGCCCGAGCGTGAAAGCGAATGCGCCGACGCACACGCACACAGCGAATCCGACGAAGAGCGTTTGTGTGGTTCCACGAGCCATCGCCGTGACGATGGCGGGTACGTTCGCGACAGTCATCGTCGTGATGACCCCGAGTGCTGCGGTGAGGATGGTGGCCTTGGTATCGGCAAACTTCACCCATTCCGTTGCTTGGTTGAGGGCCTGTTCGCTGCCGGCGGCTTCCGCGGCTTTGAGGGATCTCGAGGTCACAATGCGAGGATACCTACGCCGTCAGATGATACGAACGCGAGATCGGACTGACGCTCCCCATATCCATCCGGACGGGCGAACCTGCAATCGGCTACCAGCACCGTTCCGGCGCGCCTGGCACATGACATCCAATGCGGCTACACCACCTCCATCGGACGAACACCGTTAGCCGGCCGGGGGAAGCTCCGCAGAATCTGCAGCGAAGTCGACCCGACCGCCGAGCTTCGCGATATCGATGAAGCCCGATGGAAGGAGAGCCGCGTCAGCTGGGTGGTGAAAGACCCGGTCCATGGCGTGAGCCACAGTGTTCATGTTGAACGACTTGACGTGGGTCTCGTCGCCGGTCACGCACGAATCTGCGTGACCACTGACGGTGTATTCGACTCCACCGGGTAGCTCTAGTCCAGCTCCGGGGCGGTACATCTGCAGCCCGAGGTAGCGATTCACCGGGAAAAGTAGCGCATACAAGTTCGCGATCCCCAGCGCGACGGAGGATTCGCCTGCCGGGTCCGCGAACGGGGTTATCGGCGCGTCGGAGGTGATCAGTGACGGCTTGGAGAACCTGACAAGCTGCCACCGCCGCAGGAGGAAGAACTCCACATGGCGAGGGATCCAGGTAGAGATCTGCGTCAGGTGGGCCGCAGCCACGAGCGAGGCCGGCAGCTCTTCAGTTAGAAGGTCCAACCCCAGCGGCGCCCCAGGCAGGGCCATCATCTCGGAGAGCTCGTCAGGCGCCGACTCTGCCAGGTGTCGAAGCTCGGCGTTCAGCAGTTGACTCAACTGGCGGCGATGGTCGGGCCCGCGCATGTACTGAAGAGTCAGGTACACAGCAAAAGTTGCTCGTTCCGCTTCGGTAAGCGGCCACTGTCCGGCAGCGATCTTCTGTAAGAGCGCACCTGCAGGAGTTTCGACGGCGCCGAGCGCATCTTCGAACGAGTTCGGGTTCGCGTCGTCCTCGGGAACTGTGTAGAAGTTCCGGAGCACGGTGGCATCTCGTATAGAGACGCCATGCGTCTTTCCGGTGTGGATGCTTACTGCCGTCAGCTGCAGGCCTGAGGAGAACCCTGACAAGTACGTGCGTGGGACCGTGTGGTGCTTGGTCTGCCCAGCCATGATGCTGCCTCCGGTCGTAGCCCGACCATACACCGGCGGAGCACGCTTCACGACGCGCTAGTCGCTCGGGTCCGCCGTGCGATCCAGCGAGAGGTTCGCCTGCAACTGACACGCTTGCATGCACGCGTGTGCTGTCCCCGCGGGGTTCCAGGGGACGGCATGCGGTACACAGCGCGGGCAGCGTCATTGGGTGGTGAGCGCCCTGGGGGTACTCGCTTAACCGGCAGTAGCGCGTGTTTGTTGAAACCCGTCGCCGGAGCTGGCGAGGCAGAGATTCTTCGCAGGCTGATTCGTCCACGTGAAATGCTCGAGCGGACCGTCAGCAAAAGCTGTCTCAGATTCTGTATTTCGGAGAGTGCCGAGAAAGTATTCGAGATCGGTTAGCGGAGTTCCCGTGGCGAAATCTCGTTGTGAAATACGAGAAACGAACCAGCGATCTCGATCTCTGGGAAGGTGTCGACCCTTGAGTCCGAGTATGCACTTCGCGGGGTAGGCGGGTCGGGCGCTGGGCATCTCGGGGTCGAATTCCGCCGGTCGCGACAAAGCCGCACGGCCGCCTCTGATGCGAGCCGGCCGTGCGACTGAGTCTTGCAGCGGTCAGGGGGCGATGCAGATGGTTGACGCTGAGGTCACGTCGCCGCCGGCGTGTGCGAACCAGGCCTGGACCCCTGTGCCCCAGCCGGAGCGGTGCGTACCGGGCCCAGACCAGGCCGCCTTGCTGGCACCGTTGATAGTGCCGTGCCGGTGCTCCGCCCAAGCCCCGGTGTCATTCGTCGTCAGGCTCATGTACGAAGTTCCGCAGTTCTTTGACCCGCTCTTGGAGCCATACGCGAACGCCGACGGGTGAATCGGCCTGACTTTCGTTCCGTTCTTCAAGCAAGGATGGAACTCGATGAACAGGAAGTACTCGCCGGAGATGCG
>NZ_JBSJZG010000014.1:0-3063 GCF_054798195.1 Microbacterium sp. GXF0217
TGGCTATGTCAACTTGAAGTGGCCCAGGGGTGACGGTCTGATCTGGCCCAAGGCGGAGTCTGGTCGGGCGCGGCTCGAGGTCAGATGAGCGGGCGGAGCACGCTGGTGATCTGCTCGGTGGTGGGTGTGCCTTTGAGTCCGTGCGGGGTGGCGTAGACGCGGCAGGCGAGGTCAGTAGTGCGACCGTCGGAGGGGAAGATGTCGACCCCGTTGAGGGTGATCGTCGGGGAGCCGGCGAACGGGGTTTCGGCTGCTTCGTCCGGAGTGCGTAGCAGTCGCGTGGTGACGGGGATGTCGGCCCGCCCGAGCGCGTCCAATGCTTCTCGTGTGTGGGCTTCCGCGGTCTCCCAGCTGGGGCATTCCTCGATGTGCAGGATCTCGATGGTCATCTCCATATTCTCCTCTCGCGCCGACGCTGGAGCGCTGGTGGTGGGGCTGGTCGATCGATCACCTGTCGGTGCTCGGAGATGCGGTGGCGCGGGTGTGGGCGAGCCGGTAGCTGGTGGTGCCGGTCTCGATGATGGTGCCGTTGAACGTGAGCCGGTCGATGATCGCGGCGCAGAGGCGCGGGTCGGTGAACGTGTCCGTCCAGCCAGAGAAGGACTGGTTCGACGCGATCGCGACGGAGTTCTTCTCCTCCCGCTCGGTGAGGACCTGGAAGAGGAGTTCGGCTCCGCGGCGGTCGAGTTCCATGTAGCCGAGTTCGTCGATGCAGAGCAGGTCGACGCGGCCGTAGCGGGCGATGGTGCGGGCAAGTTGTTTCTCGTCGGCGGCTTCGACGAGCTCGTTGACGAGTTTCGTCGCGAGGGTGTATTTCACCCGGTAGCCTTTCTCAGCGGCGGCGGTGCCGAGCCCGATGAGGAGGTGGCTCTTCCCGGTGCCGGAGTCCCCGATGAGGCAGAGCGGGTCACCGCGGCGGACCCAGTCGCCGGTCGCGAGGGTGTGGATCGTGGCGGCGTTGATGTTCGGGTTCGCGTCGTAGTCGAAGTCTCCGAGCCATTTCTGTCTGGGGAACCCGGCGGATGTGACGCGGCGAACGGTGGAGCGGCGGTCCCGGTCATCGCATTCCGCAAGCAGCAGTTCGGCGAGGAATCCTTGGTAGGAGAGCTGCTCGTGCTCGGCGACGCGGATAGCTTCATCCATCACGGCCCGGATCGTCGGCAGGCGGAGCCGCCGGCAGGCTTGGTCGACGGCGGCCGCGGCGGCTTCCTCGGTCATTCCGCGCTGGCGGCGCAGGGTCGTGGTCACGGCGGTTCGGGTGCTCATGTGTTCGTGGTTCCTTCTCTTTCATCGGTGGCCTGGACGCGGCGTCGCAGCAGCTCGTCGTATTGCGTAACGGTCGGCAACGGACGCCGATCCGGCGGGAGGTCCGCGATTACCGCGGCCGGGTCACGGAGCCGGCGTTGGGTGAGGCTGACAACGCGTTGCTCGACGTCGTTGTCGTGAGCAACAGGATGTCGGTGCAACGTGGCCCCGCCCGCGTGCAGGCGGGCCTCGACCGCGACAACGTCCGCGGTGACCGCGCCAACCGAGAGCGCGGCCCTGATCCCCGCGATCACATCCGCAGCGCGCATGCTCCGGTGCAGGAGCAACACCTCGATCAGCTCCCTCGTGCCCGCGGCGTCGCCGTTGACTTTCCGCGTCTCCTGCCAGAACGCCTCGTGCGCTGCGGTGAAGACCCCGGCCTGCCGGGCGGCGGCCAGAGCGGTGGATCCGGGCAGTGCGCCGGGCTTGTGGCGCAGGACCTCGAGATAGTGATCCAACTGGATCGATTCCCCGCCGCGGGCGACGACCCGCTCATGCCGGGCCGCCTCCTCACGGCCCTCGAAGATGACGACGTCCGACGCGCGCAGCGAGACTCTCACCTGGCGTCCGATCAGCCGGGCTGGGACGGAGTACTTCGCCATCCGAACAGTGACCAGGCTCGACCGGTCGACCCGCGGGTGCAGCACCAGTCCGGGATCGAACCGTTCGACCGGCAACGGTCGCAGCAGGGGCCTCTCGGCGGCGAAATCGTCGCCGACGGTCGTGCGTCGCTGGTTGATGCGACGATCCTCGTCGCGGGCATCCCAGCGGCGGATCATGTCGTTCAGCTCGGCGAGCGTGTCGACCTCGGGCATCGGGGACAGCCAGGTGCGGCGGAACCGGCCGACCTCACCCTCGACACCGCCCTTCTCGTGCGCACCATCGATGCCGGGCTGGCAGTAGAACGCGTCGAACCCGTAGTGCGAGCGGAACAGCACCCACCGGTCGTTCTCCACCCGCGCCCGGTCACGACCGTGCAGGACGGCGGTGACCGCCGAGGTCAAGTTGTCGTATTTGATGTGCAGGGCCGGGACGCCGCCGATCTCATCGAACGCGTCGATATGCCCCTCCAGGAACGCTTCCTGCGACTGCGTCGAATAGACCCGGTGGATTGCCTTCCCGGAATGAGAGAGACGGAACGTGAACATGTGGCACTTCGTCTTCACCCCGGCCAGGATCACCCAGACCTCGCCGAAATCGACCTCGGCCTCCGCCCCGGGCGCGTGCAGCTGCGGGACGAACACCTCCGGAACCCGGCCCGCCTCGACCAGGATCTCCCGCCGACGTTTCGCAACATAGTCACGGACCGCGGCATACGAGACATCCGCGTCGTGCTCGTCGAGCAGGCGGGCGTGCATCCTGGTCGCCGTCATCCGCTGCTTCTTCGGCGCGGTCAGGTTCTCCCGCAACCACCCATCCAGCAGCGGCTTGAACAACTCGAGCTTCGGCGCCCGCCGCTCCGGGACCTTCCGCTCCGGTGGAACCGGTGACGCCAACGCCTGACGGATCGTTCGACGATGTACCCGGAACCGTTTCGCCAACGCGTTTACCGACAGGCCCTCGACCCGCGCCGCGCGCCGGATCTCCGCAAACAACTCCACCCTGGACCCCAACTGGCCCTCCTCACTCGCAATGACTACGACTGAGGACCACGCTGACGGGGGTGGGCCAAATCAAACCGACATGAACACCCCGGCGCGTCGCAACATGGGCCAGATCAGACCGTCACCCCTGGGCCAAATCAGAGTGACAGAGTCA
>NZ_JBSJZG010000015.1:0-1999 GCF_054798195.1 Microbacterium sp. GXF0217
TCATCCCTTCACCGACCCGATCAGCATCCCCTTCGCGAAGTGCTTCTGCAGGAACGGGTAGAACAGGATGATCGGCAGCGTGGCCACGATGATGACCGCGAACTTGATGCCCTGGGCCGGTGGCAGCTGGGTCGGATCCTGCTCGACCACCGACAGGTCGGTCGCGACCGTCACCTGGCGCAGGAACATCTGCAGCGTCCACATCGAGTTGTCGTTGAGGTACAGCAGCGGCGACATGAAGTCGTTCCAGATGCCGACGGCGTAGAACAGCGCGAACGTCGCGAGCACGGGCTTGGACAGCGGCAGGATGATGCTCCACAGCGTCTGCAGCTCGTTCGCGCCGTCGATCTTCGCCGACTCCTCCAGCTCGGCGGGCAGCTGCTGGAAGAAGTTCTTGATGATGATGAGGCTGAACGGGTTGATGGCCATCGGCAGGATCAGGGCCCAGTAGTTGTTCAGCAGGCCGAGGTCCTTCACGACGAGGAACGTCGGGATCATGCCGCCGCCGAACACCATCGTGAAGACGATGAGAGACAGGATGAGCTTGCCGCCGGGGAGGTTCGCCTTGCTGAGCGGATAGGCCATGGATGCCGTCAGAGCGAGCTGGACGATCGTGCCGACCGCGGTCACGGCGATCGTCGTGACGAGCGCCCGCAGGAACGCCGGGCTGGTGAAGATCGCCTCGTACGCCTTGAGTGAGAACGTCTCCGGCCAGAGGAAGAACGAGCGGGTCGCGAGCTCGGCCTCGGTCGCGAACGACCCGGCCAGCACGAACACGAACGGGACGAGCGCGAGGATCGCGACCGCGATCATCAGCCCGATGTTGAACACGTCGAACACGCGCCCCGCGGGGGTGTTGAACCGATACTTCTCGCGTGCCATCAGAAGATCCCTGCCTGGGTGAAGCGCTTGGCGAGCCAGTTCGCGCCGAAGATGAGGACGACGCCGACGACCGCCTTGAAGAGGCCGACGGCGGTGCTGTAGCTGTAGGAGCCCTGCGTGATGCCCATGAAGTACACGTAGGTGTCGAAGACATCGGCGACCGAGCGGTTGAGCGAGTTCGTCATGAGGTAGATCTGCTCGAACCCGGTGTTGAGCACCTGGCCCATCTGCAGCACGAGCATCACGATGATTGTCGGCAGGATCGAGGGCAGCGTGATGTGCCACACACGCTGGAAGCGTCCGGCGCCGTCGATGATCGCGGCCTCGTACTGGGCCTGGTCGACGCCGGCGAGGGCGGCGAGGAAGATGATGGTTCCCCAACCGGTGTTCTTCCAGATGTCCTGCAGCACGATGATCGGGCGGAACCAGGCCGGGTCGGCGAGGAAGTTGACATCCGTGCCGAGCGCGCCGTTGATGAGCTGGAAGAGCGGTCCGATGTCCAGCGCGAACAGCAGGTACGTCAGCGAGGCGACGACCGTCCACGACAGGAAGTGCGGGATGTAGATGAGCGTCTGCACCGTGCGCTTGAGGACCATCAGGCGCATCTCGTTGAGCAGCAGCGCCACGATGATGGTCAGTGGGAACGCGATCACCAGGCTCAGCAGCGCGAGGATCAGCGTGTTGGCCAGCAGCCGGGGAAAGTCCGGCGAGGAGAAGAAGTCCTCGAAGTGGGTGAAGCCGACCCACGGGCTGTCCTGGATGCCGAGGAACGGCACGTAGTCCTTGAACGCGATGATCGCGCCGTACATCGGCCAGTACCGGAACAGGGCGAAGTAGATGATGCCGGGCAGCAGCAGCAGGTAGAGCCACTTGAACTGCGTGAAGTGCACGCGGACGCCGCGGCGCCGCTTGGACGTCTTCTCGACGGTCAGCGTCTCGGTCGCCGTCACGGCGTTGTCGAGCATGGTCATGGGAGGAACCTCTCGGGAGGCCGGGGCGGCACGCGGTGCCGCCCCGGCGATCCGGATCAGGAGTCGGCGTCCGCCAGCTCGTTGATCTCGGCGGTCACGGCGTCGCCGCCGCTCGAGCGCCACAGGTCGATGGCATCCTGCAGGCC
>NZ_JBSJZG010000016.1:0-1893 GCF_054798195.1 Microbacterium sp. GXF0217
GGTCATCACTGTCCTTTGGTGGCGTAGAAGGCTTCGGTGGTGTCTTTGGAGGGGGCCCACCAGGGTTCGTTGGTGCGGTACCAGTCGATGGTGGCGGCGAGTCCGGTTTCGAAGTCGCTGTAGGCGGGGGTCCAGCCGAGTTCGGTGCGGAGCCGGGTGGAGTCGATCGCGTAGCGGAGGTCGTGGCCGGCGCGGTCGGTGACGTGGTCGTAGGCGTCGGCGGGCATGCCCATGAGGGTGAGGATGAGTTCGACGACGTCCTTGTTGTTCTTCTCGCCGTCCGCGCCGATGAGGTAGGTCTGACCGATCTCGCCCCGCTCGAGGATGGTGAGCACAGCGGAGGAGTGGTCGTCGGCGTGGATCCAGTCGCGGACGTTCTCCCCGGCACCGTAGAGCTTGGGGCGGATCCCGCGGATCACGTTCGTGATCTGGCGGGGGATGAACTTCTCCACGTGCTGGTAGGGGCCGTAGTTGTTGGAGCAGTTCGAGATCGTGGCCTGCACCCCGAACGAACGCACCCAGGCCCGCACGAGCAGGTCGGATCCGGCCTTGGTCGACGAGTACGGCGATGACGGGTTGTAGGGGGTGTTCTCCGTGAACCGTTCCGGGTCGTCGAGCTCGAGATCCCCGTAGACCTCATCGGTGGAGATGTGATGGAACCGGGTGGAGTGTTTGCGGGCGGCTTCCAGCAGCGTGTACGTGCCGATGATGTTCGTGTCCAGGAACGGGCGCGGGTCGTTCAACGAGTTGTCGTTGTGCGACTCCGCCGCGTAATGCACCACGGCATCCGTTCCGGCGAACAGCGAATCGACCAGGGTCGCGTCCGTGATGTCACCGTGCACGAACGTCACCCGGTCCTCGGGCAGCCCCGCCAGCGACGCCCGGTTCCCCGCATACGTCAGGGCGTCCAGGACCGTGACGTGGTGGTCGGTCGTGGCAACGACATGGTGGACGAAGTTGGAGCCGATGAACCCGGCACCCCCGGTGACGAGCAGACGGCTCACGCTTTTCCTCTTTCCAACAACTCCAACAGGTACGACCCGTACCCGGACTTCACCAGCTTCTCCGCACGCTCGCGCAACTGCGCATCATCGAGGAACCCCTGCCGCCACGCGACCTCTTCCGGCACCCCGATCTTCAACGCCGTCCGACGCTCCATCGTGCGCACATAATCCGCCGCATCCGTCATCTGATCGAACGTGCCCGTGTCCAACCACGCCGTCCCCCGAGGCAGCACCTCGACCTGCAGCTTCCCCGCCTCCAGATACGCCCGGTTGATGTCCGTGATCTCATACTCGCCCCGCGCACTCGGCGCCAGGTTCCGCGCGATCTCGATCACATCATTGTCATAGAAATACAGGCCAGGGACCGCATAGTTGCTCTTCGGCCGGGCCGGCTTCTCCTCCAAAGAGATCGCCCGCCCCTCCCCATCGAACTCGACCACACCATACGCGCTCGGCTCCGCCACCCAGTACGCGAACACCGCCCCACCATCCAGACCAGCGAACCGCGACAACCGCGACCCCAACCCCGGCCCGTACAACAGGTTGTCACCCAGCACCAGGGCCACATCATCATCACCGATGAACTCCGCACCGATCGTGAACGCCTGCGCCAGACCATCCGGCGACGGCTGCTGCGCGAACGAGATCGACACCCCGAACTGCGACCCATCACCCAACAACCGCTCGAAATGCTCCGCATCATGCGGCGTCGTGATCACCAGAATGTCCCGAATACCCGCCAACATCAACGTCGACAACGGGTAATAGACCATCGGCTTGTCATACACCGGAATCAACTGCTTCGACACGCCCAACGTGATCGGGTGCAGCCGCGTCCCAGAACCCCCCGCAAGAATGATGCCTTTCACGCCTCTATGTTGTCACACGC
>NZ_JBSJZG010000017.1:0-1070 GCF_054798195.1 Microbacterium sp. GXF0217
TGTCGAGGCCAGCGTAGTAGTCGGCTTCGACCTCGGCGGGGGTGCGCATGTCGAGTTCTCCGTGGAGGCGCTGGTTGTTCCACCACCACACGTACTCGAGTGTCGCGAGTTCGACCTGCTCGACCGTGCGCCACGGGCCGCGGCGACGGATCAACTCGGTCTTGTAGAGCCCGTTGATGGCCTCGGCCATCGCGTTGTCGAAACTGTCGCCGACGGTTCCTGTCGACGGCGTCGCGCCGAGCTCCTCGATCCGGTCCGTGTAGACCACGGCGAGGTAGTTCGACCCGTGGTCAGCGTGATGGACGAGTCCGTGGAGGTTCCCGTCCGCGGCCCACTCGGCCATGTTCAGCGCTTGGAGCGGCAGGATGTCGGCTTTGAGCGTCGCGGCGACGTTCCATCCGACGATGCGGCGGGAGAACACGTCGGTGACGAACGCGACGTAAGCGAACCCGGACCACGTCGCGACATAGGTCACGTCCGCGACCCAGAGCCGGCGGGGCGCGTCGGCGGTGAACCTGCGTTGCACGAGATCCCTCGGCTTCTCGCTCGTCGGATCGGGCCTCGTGGTGAACACCTTCTTCGTGCGTTTCACCCCGCGAACACCTGCGATCCGCATCAGCCGGTCGGTCTGGTCGCGACCGATCATCCAGCCCTGCCGCCGCAGCAGCGCATGCATCTTCCGGACCCCGTAGACGCCGTAGTTCTCCGCATGCAGCCGGGTGATCTCCGGGATCAACAGCGCGTCCCGCAGCTGCCGCGCTGACGCGGGACGCGCCTTTGCAGCCCGGTATCTGCGGGCGGTGAGGAATCCCACCTCGGCTTGCCGCATCACACGGCATACGAGCTCGGCCCCGAAACGATCACGCATCTTGTCGACGAACGCGATCATCTCGACGAGGGGCGGCCGAGCTCGGTCGCGAAAAACACGCTCGCCGACCGGAGGATCTCGTTCGCCTTCTCCAACTCGGCGATCTGCTTCTTTAACCGCTTGATCTCCGCCTGCGCCTCGCTCGAGGTCCCCGGCTGGCGGCCCTCGTCAACGTCGACGCGCTTCTTCCACAATCGCAGCG
>NZ_JBSJZG010000018.1:0-932 GCF_054798195.1 Microbacterium sp. GXF0217
ATCACCGCCGGCGCCCCATGCGGCCATATCGAGCGCCTGCATCGGCAGGATCTCCGCGCGAAGCGTGGCGGCGACGTTCCAGCCGACAATGCGCCTCGAGTAGACGTCGGTGACGAACGCGACATAGGCGAACCCGGACCAGGTCGCGACGTAGGTCACGTCACAGACCCACAATCGCCGCGGCGCGTCGGCGGTGAACCTGCGGTTCACGAGATCCTGCGGCAGCGACTGCGTCCGATCGGTCTTCGTCGTGAACACCCGCTTCGACTTCTTCACGCCCCGCACCCCGGCCAACCGCATCAGACGCTCGGTCTGGTCCCGGCCGATGTCCCAGCCTTGCCGGCGCATCAGCGCATACATCTTCCGGCGCCCATAGACGCCGTAGTTCTCCGCATGCAACCGCGCGACCTCCGGGACGAGGAGATCGTCGCGCAGCTGCCTGGCCGACGGTGCGCGGCCGACGGCGGCGCGATAGCCGCGAGAGGTGAGGAATCCCTGGACCGCCGGATTGAGGACCCGGCAGATGAGCTCGACCCCGAAACGATCCCGGTACTCGTCGATGAACCGGATCATCTCGGTCAGGGGCGGTCGAGCTCCTTCGCGAAAAACACGCTCGCAGCCTTGAGGATCTCGTTCGCCTTGCGCAACTCGGCGTTCTCCTTCTGCAGCCGCTTGATCTCCGCCGCCGCATCAGTCGTCACACCGGGCTTCACACCAGCATCGACCTCGTAGCGCCGCTGCCACAGCCGCAGCGTCTCCGGACTCATCCCCAGCAACCCAGCCACATGCCGGATCGCGGCCATCATCGTGGGGTGCTCCGGCCGCGCCTCCGCGAGCATCCGCAACGCACGCTCACGCATCTCCGGCGAGTACTTCCTGTTCATCGAGTTCCATCCTTGCTTGAAGAACGGAACGAAAGTCAGGCCGATTCA
>NZ_JBSJZG010000002.1:0-625458 GCF_054798195.1 Microbacterium sp. GXF0217
ACGTCGCCGCCACGCTTCGCGCGGAGATCCTGCCGATGCAGGCGCTCGATATGGCCGCATGGGGCGCCGGCGGTGATCTCACCGGGCTGACGCATCATTCGGATCATGGGTCGAACTATATGGCGATGGTCTATACCGACCGCATCGTCGAGCTCGGTGCCGTCCCCTCAACGGGAACGGTTGGCGACAGCTACGACAATGCCCTCGCCGAGGCGATCAACAACCTCTACAAGACCGAACTGATCCGCCAGCAAGGGCCCTGGCGGACCGTCGAACAGGTCGAGCTCGCGACTCTCGAATGGGTGTGGTGGTGGAACAACTCCCGCCTCCACGGCGAGCTCGACATGCGCACCCCACTCGAGGTTGAACAGGCGTACTACGCTGACCTCGAATCAGCCAATCCGGCACCCGCCAGACAAGGCTCCCGATAGGAACGAAAGTCAGGCCGATTCACTTCAACGCTCGGCTGGCGGCTGTCAAGGACGCATGGTCCGTTTTTCCGCTCGGTAGCACGGAGGTGAGCGCGCAGTTGCGCTCAGTCATGCAGGCGGCTGCAGGGGGTGGTGTGGGCGATGAAGCGTTCGACGCCGCCTTCCAGCAGGTGGCACAGTCGTGCCTGTCGGCTGGCTCTTCGATTATCGAGTTTGGGCCCGGTGGCTGATAGGCAAGTTGACCTTGCTACTGACCTGCCGGCGGCGCCAAACGTCGTCACGCCTGGCGCATTTGACGAGTAATCGAGCAGGGCGACGGTGCTCTCTGGACTCAGCGAGCACCGTCATGACAACGTTGCCTGGCCATCGCTCGGCCGTGTTGAGGAACTGCCACTTCGACTGCAAGGCCGTGTATTTCACAACCGAGATACTGGCTCAAATTCTGTACTATCGGTCTCTCCGGCACGAGCGAAAGTGCGTGGGATGTCTACGCTCGGGTGCCGGCCGGGGCAACTGGATAAGGTCATCCAGGAATGTCCGCAGCTCCCGCACGAATCCTGGGCGGATTGAATGTCATGCACAGGCGCAGAGCCGCCGTCGCATACTCGTACCTGTGGATAACGTTGATAGGACTGGGAGTGGAGCCGCGCCCCTATGCGTCTTCTTCTCGCCATCGACTCGCGGACTTCGATGTCGCGAGGTGCTGTCGCCGTAGCGGCAGCACCGAACGACTCTTGAGCGGCGCCGCGTATATGGAGGTCACTCGCTGGAGCTGCCTTCGCCACGGCACGGCTGTCCGGATAGAGCCAACCGGTCAGGGCTTTTCCACTCGCCTGACGTCCCCACTAGTGTTGCCGAGAACGGCAGGAGCCCACGTGACCGAGACCCTCAATCTGCCCCAGACTGTGTCTGCGGCACGCGCCGACGAGTTCGCCTCAGCAGTCAATAGCGGCGCTAGCAAGCTCTACGTACCCTCCAAGGTCAGCTTCAAGGGCACGGTTGCCGCATCATTGGCGACACAAGCCGTCATCACCTGGGGCACGAAGCCAGCAGCGGCGGCGCTACAGACGAACCTCGATGTCGATGCGCCTAGAGTCTCGGAAGCGCTTGAACGAAACGCGCCCCTCCTCGCAGCGATTCACCTTGCTCCAACCGTCATTGATGCTGCCGGCAATGACATCACTGACCAGGCTCGAACGCTCGCGGAAACCGCGACCGCCTCCTCCTCTGACCTTCCCCAACTGGGTACAGGCGTGAGCGTTGGCACCAATCGCACTGTCATGGCCGTCGACCACATCCCAGACTTTGAGAAGCCGCACGGGCTCTACCCTCACCCTGCTCTTGACGAATTCGCGCGCCCTTTCTACGCGGGTTCCGACCGTATGGACGTGTCCAAGCTGCGTGGCAGAGCGCCCCTCGGGCACCGAGCCCTCGGGGTGGGCCCACTGAACCCGGAAGGCTTCGGGGACAAGTACTCCGCGACAGGGCGAGCTCTCGGCATGCTGTTGTTCGAGCTCGTCCAGAACACAGATCTTCATGCTCGTCGGACCGCGCGGGGGCACACCCTCCCGAAGTCAGTTCGACTCGTGCAGCTGCGCGGATACTCACAGACCCGGGCCACGATGTCGCAGACCAGTGACCGCAACGATCTGTCGAACTACTACCAGCGCGCCCCGTCCGTCGGTGATGATGACCAGCTTCGTTTCTTGACCGTCTCAGTCCTCGATTCCGGACCGGGGCTCGCGCGCACGCTCCTTGCTCGTGAGAACGAGTTCAGTCCCACCCCGGACAAGGAGTTGGAGTACTTCCTTCGCGCTCTTCGCATGACTTCTCGTGGCCGCACTCGAGAACCCATGCGCGGCATGGGTCTTCGGCGTGTGCAACGATTCCTCAGCGCGCTCGGCGGTTACGCGCGTATCCGCAGCGGCCGATTCGAGGTCTACCGGGACTTCACCCGGTTCCCATACTTGGAAGGCGCTGACGACGAGAGGTTCTGGTACGGGGGTCTTCAGCGACCTTCAGAAAGTCCCATGCTTGCCGGCACCAGCTTCACTCTCGTCATCCCGCTTCCGCCATTGGCGTCCACAGACACCTTGTGGGAGGTAGCCGGGGATGACTGACGCCTCAAGGATGCAGGTCATCCAGGACACCTACATCTTCAGTGCCAGGGTTACACCCAGCAACATGCCCGGCCGCACCGTGACAGTCGCCTTCTTCGCGACCGACAAGCGCGCTGGCAGCGATGTCGGCAGCCAGCTACGGGACTTCTTCGCCCGCAACGCTCTGAGCTCTGAGCTGTGGCTGGTGGGGCCTGCGTACGTAGCCGAAGAACTGCGGCGTATCCGCGATTCCGCCTCGCTCACGGAGCGCCTCGAGCACGCCGCGAAGCTTGACGCAGTGCGGGTAGTCGTCTTTGATCACGAAGGCGTGTGGGCTGAGCTCGATACCGACGCTGACAAGATCGTGGATACCAAGACCGCTCAGCAGGTCCGCGACGAGGGACTCAAAGTCATGTTCTGCGAAGGCAGTGGCCTCATGCAGGCGCACGCTGGCCTGCACTACGCTAAGCCAAGCGGCGGACACACCCAAAGCTTCCTGCGGGCAGGCCCCGTCTTGGCCCGCAGCCCCCTCACCTACTTTGCTGCTGCTGCGCTGCTGCCGTGGGCCTCGCAACGGGAGTACAGCCGCGTTTGGGTAGACACCAACGCCATTGCCGGCGTCGGGTTCGCGCTTTCCGCTCTCCAATCCGCCTTCAGCGGTGTACCGACCGTCACGTCCGTTGATAGCTTCGGCGGACACGTTCGGCTTGCAAAGAATCCGCCGAATCCTGTGGATCAACCACTCATCATTATTTCGGCGAGCACATCTGGCGGCCTAGCCGTGCGTATCAGTGAACGCTATGGCGTGCCTTTGGATGACATCGCCACCCTCTTCTTCGTTGGAGCATCGCCGATGGGCACGGTTCTGTGCGACCTTACTCGAACCTCAGCCGATGATGCCGACGAGTACAAGATCGATCCGATCCCAACCTGGTCCGCGGACTCGTGCGAGTTGTGCGAGGAAGGACTGATCACAGTAAGCCTCGAAGGTGAGGACTTCGTCCCCGAAGCAACCCGGGCCACCACCCGGATGCTCAAAGCCGAGTACGGCAGCCAGCAACTCAGCGATTTCATGTACGACTTTGTCGGGCGTGGCGCCATCCGGGTCGGAACGTCCCACGGTTCCTCCCCGGGAGAATCGCGTAGCGTGGATGTGCGCCTCGCGGACGCCCTCCAAGACTCAGAAAGCGCGATCCGAGCGCGCGTTGTCCGCGAGCTTAAGCTGGCGCTTCCAGGGCACATTCGTTGGATCGTGACGCTGAGCGATCCAGACTCCAACGCCGTCGCGGAGATCGCCAAAGAGTTGTGCGATCTCGCGGGCCTGGACGCGACTATCGTTGGCGCAACGGAACTGGACGAGAAGGCGGAGCTTAGTGGCGGACACGCCTTCGTCGTCGCCGGCACAGTCGCCAGCGGTCGGTCACTGTTGAATATCAGCCGCCAATTGAGGTACCTCCACGAGGACCACATCCACTACTTCATCGTGTGCGCTCGGCCGCGCGGGTCGGCGAGCTGGAAGTCATTCAAGAGCGATCTGCAGTACGGTGAACGACCCGGCTATTATCCGCTACGCAGCATCTGGACCGTCGACAACGAACCGGATCGACGCGACCAGAACTCGTGGGCCTTGGAGCTCGAGTTGCTTCGCCGTGCGGACGCGTGTCTGCGTCGCCAACCGTCGAACGGTAAGCGGGCACCGGAGCTCACTTCCTTGGAGGCGCGAATGAGCGAGTTGACGCGCACCTCCGAGGATGACTCGGCGCCGCTGACGCTTTTCCCCGCGCCCGGCTACGGCGTTACGGGCGACGAATTACAGCTCAATCCCAACTTCGCCTTCTGGAAGTTCCAGTTCAAGGACCTCGACCGATTCGCTGATGGGAGAAACCCCAGCCAAGCGGAGGTGTTCTTCACAATGTCGGCCGTGCTCCACGCCTTCCGATACTCAAAGGAGGGGCGCTACGCGCTCTTCGGGATACCCGGACACGGGTACGTGCTCGACCCCATGAACTTTGGCCGATTCAACGACCCAATCATCCAAGCGTCGATCCTCCGCGCGGCCCGCGGGATGGAACTCGATTACTCCTCGCACGAAGAGACCAGCGCGATCATGACGGATCAGATCGTCGATATCCTCGCCGCTCGCGATGACCTCGGTAAAGGCGGCGCGGCGACCGAGTTCGCCCTCGCCATCGCTAGAGGAGTCACGGATCCGACGTCACCAGGGGCACTCCGGCTCGCACCTGCCGACCTCGCCCGCATACTCGCTTTCATCGAGGAGGTTGACCATGCAACGTCGCCGCTCTTGGCCGCTCTACTCCAGTACACCAAACTCAGCGCCGATGGTGAAGGTTTTTCGACCCGGCGTCTGTAGACCGTTTGGGGAACACGACACCACCTCGCCGGCTGTCGGCGGTGCTGCCAGGACTCACCGTCAATCGCGGGTCGAGGTCTTCGCGACGAACTCTCGCAGGCACGTCACCACAGTCCTGGCCGACGCCGACGAGCATCGTGAGCCAACGAGGTTGCAAGTCCGTCGCGTACTCGGCCTCCCTGGACGAGATATGCGTCATGCCAAGAACCTCCCCGCGGAGCCGGAACCACAGGCGAGGTGCAAGGAACACGCCTTCTGCGTCTGGGTCCGAGATCGGCGTGATTCCGCGGATGGCGTGGGCTGCACGGGAAACTCTAGGGCGCGCAGCGGGAAAGTCGGCGTAGCGCGAGTGGAAACGACGCAATTGGGGGTGGCTGAAACTCATGCTAGGTGGCGTGTAGATCGAGAATCCTAAACACACCACAACCACATGGGATGTCGCAGGACAACGTGAACGGCTGAACACCCGGATTTCGGGAGTTCAGCCGTTTTGCGGTTGCTTTGCGCGCCTCCTCGGTGGAAGGCGCGAGCGCGCACATGAGGGGTCTGCGCGTCATGTTCTGACAGCGTGCCACGCACATTCCTCTTCGAGCGGATGTCGCGGGCTGAGCCCGGTTACTGATCCTCCCCCGCGCCCTCGCCGACGCTCTCGGACACATGTGATGGCATGAGCCGCTCGAGCGCCCAGCCGATGTGCTGCTCGATCGCGCGCACAGCGGCGTCCGGATCTCCGCTGGCGAGGACGTCTCGAAGGGCGGTGTGCTTGTCGGCTGCCGTGCCCTGGAAGTAATCGGTGTCGGTGCGCGCGTGCAGGAACACGGATACCTGACTCCGCACGAGATGCCAGGTGCGATTGAGACGCTCGTGCCCGGCGGCTTCGTAGACCAGGTCGTGGAAATCAAGATCGAGGGCGACGGATTCGGCGAAGTGCTCGCGCTCTGTCGTCTCACGCATCTGCTCGATCACCGCGTCCATGGCGTCCAGGATCTCCGGCGTCATCCGCGTCGCCGCGCGTTGCATGGCGAGTCGCTCGATGGCGAGTCTCAGCGAGTAGACCTCTTCGATGTCGGTGGCAGTCATCGTGATGACCCTTGCGCCTCGATGCCGACGGATCTCGAGCAGACCCTCGCCCGCGAGAATCGAGATCGCCTCGCGGATCGGTCCACGGCTCACCTGCATGCCGTTCGCGATCTCCACCTCCTTGAGGCGCTCACCCGGGCCGATCGCTCCGCGGGTGATCATCTCGCGGAGTCTGTCGGCCGCCAGAGCAGCGAGAGCAGGAGTACTGGCGGCGATCGGCGCATCGAGATCCATGCGCGTTCCTCTCCTCGGTGTCCGCGGTGGCACCACGGCTGTTCGGTACCGCCCGAGAGTACACCAGCTGAGGTTCGATTGCTTATTGTTTGTTGTTGACAATCTTGGATCTGCCCTGACAGACTGCTCAGGCAGGCGGCCGCATCGGCGGAGCAACCGCCAGGGATGTCCCATCGCTGGCATGTACGTCGGCGTGCGCGAGGAGGCGCAGCAAATGGTCGAGATGACACGGAGACAGTTCTTCGGTGCCGCAGCGGCGCTATCGGCCGCGGGGATGCTGAGCGCATGCAGCTCGCCATTCGACGACACCACGGCCAGCGGGGGACGCACGCTCGAGTTCGTGACCTTCTACACCGGCCCGGACGGCGCGATCATGCAGGGCATCATCGACAAGTACAACGCGCAGTCCTCCGAAGCGCAGATCCGGATGTCGGCCCCCGCGTACGGCGGCGACTACTTGACCAAGCTCGTCACCGCATCCATCGCCGGGAATCCGCCGGCGATCATGGCGCTGCACAGCTACGAGGTCCCGCCGCTGCGCCGGTTCCTGCACACGATGGACCTCGACCGCATGGGGCTCTCGCGCAACGACTTCCTTCCAGGAACCCTGGAACTCGGTGCGCACGAGGGCAAGCAGCTCGGCGTGACCATGAGCACGGGCCCGCAAGCCATGGTCTACAACCGACGCATGTTCGAGCGGGCCGGGCTCAACCCGGACCGGCCACCGACGGATGCCGCTTCGTTCGTGGCTGCAGGCAAGGCCATCAAGGAGACGGGGCCGTGGGGGTTCATCCGAGAGCCCGCGTCCTGGAGCCCGTGGTTGAGCATGAACTGGCAGAACGGCGGCGAACTCGTCGACGGCGACCGTGCCCTGTTCAACTCGAAGGAGATGATCGAGGCCGTCGAGATGGAACGCCGCTGGATCCACGAGGACAAGATCTCCCCCACGCAGCTGCTCGACGGCGTGCAGATGGGCCAGCAACTCTACGACGAGAAGGTCGGAATGATCTTCATCGGACCGTGGGGCCTCCAGTCCGTCATCGATGTCAACGCCCAGCAGGGCCTGGACCTCGCCGTCGCCCCGATGCCCGCGTTCTTCGATGCCGCGCCCGCCGTGGCCGCGACCTCGCACGTGTACTGCATACCGAAGCAGGCGCGCAATGACGACTGGATCCGCACGGAGTCGGAGAAGTTCATCTCCTGGCTGATCCGCGAGGGCAGCTCGACCTGGGGCCGGGCGCAGGCGCCGGCGTATATCGGCGCGAAGGAGGACATGCTGGCCAGTGAGGATCCCGTCGTCACCGCCATGCAGACCTTCGTGGACGAATCACCCCGCGCACGCTTCGTGCCCTATGCGCCGAGATGGAACCTCGCCTTCAGCTACGCCACCAACGCCACGCAGTCCGCGATCTACCGCAATCAGGACCCCACCGCGCTGCTCAATGCAGCGGCTAAGCAGGCCACGGCCGCGATTCAAGGAGCTCGACGATGACCTCCGCACGTACGCACACCGTAGAGGAGTCCACGGACACTCGATCGGCCACCGTCCCCGGATCCGCTGACCGGTCGCACAGAAGACGTCTGCACCGGGAGCAGACCAGGCGCCAGCGCACGAAGATCGGGCTGCTCTTCGCTGCTCCGTTCCTGGCGCTCTTCCTGTTCCTCTGGGGCGCACCCATCATCAGCGGATTCTGGCTCAGCCTCACGGACACGAACGTCGCCGAGGGCACCGGGGGGTTCGTGGGTCTCTCGAACTACGCCAGCCTGCTCACCGATCCTGACTTCCTGTCGGCCCTCGGCAACACCGCCCTGTTCGTCGTGCTGAACGTGCCGGTCCTCGTGGCAGCCGGTCTTCTGCTCGCCCTGATGCTGAATCAGAACCTCGGCGGGCGCGCCGGAATCCGCGCGGCGTTCATCTCTCCGTACCTGCTGACGGGAGCGGCCGTCGCCATCATCTGGCAGACCGTCCTGAATCCTCTCGGCGGAAACCTGAACCAGATCCTCAGCTCCATGGGGATGCCGGAGCAGGCCTGGTTGAGCAACCCGGGTGAGGCCATGGGCGCTGTTGTGCTCATCACCCTCTGGTGGCGAGTCGGCTTTCCGCTGCTCGTGCTGCTCGCCGCGCTGCAGGACATTCCTGCGCAGCTGTACGAGTCGGCCAGGCTCGACGGTGCGAACGTGTTCCAACGGTTCCGCTATGTGACTCTCCCGGCGATCGCACCGGTGCTGATGCTCGTGATCCTGCTGCGCCTGATCGATTCGTTCAAGGTCTTCGAGCAGGTCTACCTGGTCACCGCCGGCGGGCCGGCAGGCTCCACCCGTGTCGTCCTGCAGATGCTCTACGAATCCGGCTTCCGCGATTTCCAGACCGGCTATGCCGCCGCGATCGGGTGGGCGCTCGCGCTGATCATCCTCGTGGTCACCGCCGTCCAACTCATCATGACGCGAAGGGGAGCACAATCATGACCGCCGTCCTCTCGAACTCGGAGTCCACGGTGTCCGCCGATGCCGGCACCACCCGCCCCGCTCGTACCAAAGGCGCGAGCAGGTCGAGCACCCGCGGGCCGCGCGAACGTCGATCCCGGCGCGTCGCGACGCTGATCGCCACGATCTTCGCCATCGGCTGGACGCTTCCGCTGCTGTGGGTCATCATCGGCTCGTTCAACGGGGCGCGCGCGACGACAGGCGCGGGGTTCCTGCCGACCGAACCGACCCTCGGCAACTGGACGCAGCTCGTCCAGCCCGACGGCCGCGCGGTGAACATCTTCGTCGCCTTCGCGAACAGCAGCATCGTCGCGATCGTCTCGACGGTGCTCGCGCTCATCGTGTGCTCGATGGTCGCCTACGCCCTCGCCCGACTTCCGTTCCGATTCAGCACGGCGCTGACCACGGTCATCCTGCTCACCATGCTGATCCCCGCCGAGGTCGTGCTCGTCCCGCTCTTCCAGCAGTTCGCGGCGCTGGGCATCCTGAACACGTACGGCGCGCTCATCCTCCCGCATGTGGTGTCGCTGTTCGGGGTCGTGCTGCTGCGGCAGTTCATCATGAACCTGCCGATCGAGCTCACGGATGCGGCGAAGGTCGATGGTGCGAACGCGTGGCAGAACTACCGCTACATCGTGCTGCCACTCATCCGCCCCGGCCTCGCCACCCTCGGCATCCTCGTCTTCCTGGCGGCATGGAACGACTTCCTCTGGCCGCTGATCGCGACCAGTTCGCCATCGATGCAGACCCTCCCCCTGGCGCTGATCACGTTCCGTTCGGCGTACGGTGACGTCGACTACGGGGTCGTGATGGCCTCGACCGTCCTCGCCATCGCCCCACCGCTTCTCGTCTTCCTCTTCGCCCAACGCTTCATCGTCGAGGGCATCAGCAACACCGGCTTGAAAGGCTAGTCATGACAGATCTCAAACGACCCACCCACGCGGGCCACAACGTCGAGCACCCGGGGGCTGCGGCATCCAACCCGGACGCGAAGCACATCTCCTCGGCGAGCATCGCCGTCGATGCGAGTGCACCGAGCAGGGCGATCACGCCGATCTGGGCGAGCGTCGGATACGACGAGATCAACTGGACCTACCGTCCGACCGGAAAGAAGCTGCTCCGCGGGATCCGCGAGTTCTCCGCCCAGCCCTTCCACGTGCGACCGCACTACATGTTCTGCAGCGGCAGCGGATTCGGTCTGCCGCACTGGGGCAGCGGAAACGTCTACCACGAGGATGCCGACGGAAACCCGTTCTACGACTTCACGATCCTCGACCAGACGTACGACGCCATCGTCGGCGCAGGGCACCACGTGCTCGTCGAGCTGGGCTTCACGCCGAAGGATCTGGTGCCTGACAAGGCCTATGACGTCTTCACCGCGAACTCCAGCCCGACCGTGTACAGCAGCTACGAAGACGGTCTCTGGTCGTTCCCGCCCAAGGACTACGGCAAGTGGTCGGGCCTGTGCGCTGCGGTCGCCGAGCATGTGCTCGAGCGCTACGGCGCCGAAGAGGTGTCGACGTGGGTGTGGGAGCTGTGGAACGAGCCCGATATCTTCTACTGGCGCGGTACGCCTCAGCAGTACTACGACCTGTACACCGTCACGGTCGACGCTGTCCGCGGAGTGCTGCCGAAGGCGCGCATCGGCGGTCCCTCGGTCACCGGCGGCGACAACGGCGCGAGCTTCCTGCGCGGATTTCTGGAGCATTGCGACCGCACCGATACGCCGCTGGACTACGTGTCCTTCCACACGAAGGGCTCGTTCTTCACCCCGTGGCGCACCTACGGTCCCACGGGTGGTGAGGCACCGGAGCGGGAGTCGCCGACGACCATGAAGATGCTCTTCGAGATCGACCGGCTGCTCGCCGTCATGGAGGAGTTCCCGCGGTACGCGGCGCTGCCGGCGATCATCGACGAGTGCGACGCCGGCGTGCCCGCGCACCACGGCGCCTACGACAACTCCAACTTCCGCTTCCAGAACACGGAGTACTACCCGGTCTTCCAGGCCAAGCTGATGAAGAAGCTGCTCGATCTGAGCGAGAGCCGCCAGGACAACATCGAACAAGCGACCACGTGGTCTTTCTACTTCGAAGGGGAGCGCTACTTCGAGGGGACTCGCGCCTGGTTGACGGCCGGCGGCGTCGAGAAGCCGTTCCTGAACGCCTACCGCCTGTTCGGCAAGCTCGGCGGGGAGCGCCTCGCGGTGACCTCCGACGCCGCCTGGCCGATCGATGATCTGTCCGGGATGCCGTTCGGCATGCCCGAGGAGGTCGACGCGCTCGCGACCCGTTCAGACGACGGCACCATCGCGGTGCTGGTCTGGCGCCACGCGGATGATCAGTACAGCACTGATTCCGCCGAGACCGCCGTGCGGCTGTCGCTCACAGGACTCGCCGCGTCTGGCTACACGGTCGCCGAGTACCGCATCGATGCCGATCACTCCAACGCCCACACGGTGTGGACGGCTCTGGGGTCCCCGCAGGATCCGACTGAGGAAGAACTCGCCCGCATCACCGCCCGCCAGGGCCTCGAGACGGTCGGTGACGCACGCCGGATCGACACCGTCGACGGCGCGCTCAACCTCGAGGCGAGCCTGCCGCTTCCGTCGGTGTCCCTCTTCGTCCTGGAGACGCGATGACGCTCGATCCTCGCCCCGCCGGCGGCACCGCAGCGCGCCGGTCACGGCTGTTCATCGACGGCGAATGGCGTGACGCCGCCGACGAGAGCACCATCGAGTTGATCGATCCGGCTACCGGCGCACTGATCGGCTCGGTGGCGCGCGCCACCGAAGGCGATGTCGATGACGCTCTCGCCGCCGCAGCGCGGGGTTTCGCCCACTGGCGGACGTCGGCACCCCAGCGGCGGGCCGATGTGCTGTCGCAGGCGGCTCGTCTGCTGCGGGAACGAACCGAGAGCATCGCCGCGTCGATCACGGCGGAGCAGGGCAAGACGCTGACAGAGGCGCGAGCCGAGGTCGGGCAGTCCGCGGACTATTTCGACTGGTACGCCTCCGAGGCCATCCGTGACGTCGGCCGAAGCGTCGCCGCAGGGCCGGGGCAGATCGCGCAGGTCGGGCGTCGTCCGATCGGCCCGGTCGCCGCGTTCTCGGCATGGAATTTCCCGGCATCCCTTCCGGCGCGCAAGATCGCCCCGGCGATTGCCGCCGGATGCAGCATCGTCGTCAAACCGGCGGAGGAGGCACCCAGCGCGGCGGCAGCACTCGTCGTCGCGCTGCGGGATGCGGGGCTTCCCGCGGACGTGGTCTCGCTCGTCACGGGCGATGCATCCGCCATCGCCCGTCGGCTCATCGGGTCGCCCATCATCCGCAAGATCACGCTGACCGGCTCGATTCCGGTCGGGCGCGAACTGGTGCGTCTGTCGGCCGAGAACCTCCAGCCGCTGAGTCTCGAGCTGGGCGGGCACGCGCCGGTCATCGTGCTCCCGCAGAGCGATGTCGTCGCTGCGGCGAAGGCCTTGGCCGCAGCCAAGTTCCGCAACGCGGGTCAGGTCTGCATCTCGCCCACTCGCTTCTTCGTGCACAGGGATCAGGCCGAACTGTTCGCACAGACGTTCGCGGAGGTCGCTTCCTCGTTGCGCGTCGGCCCCGGCACGGACCCCGGGGTCGATGTGGGTCCTCTCGCGAACAGTCGCAGGCGGGACGCGATCGAGGTGCTCGTGGACGATCTGCGTGACGGCGGGGCCCGTTTCCTCTCCGGCGGCAAGCGGCCAGACGGGCTGGGCGGCTGGTTCTACGAGCCGACCGTGGTCACGGATGTCGGCGCCGATGCGCGGATCCTCCGTGAGGAGCCGTTCGGGCCGATCGCACCGATCCTTCCCTACGATCGCATCGACGAGGCGGTCGATCGCGCCAACGACGTCGAGCAGGGGCTCGCCGCCTACGTGTTCGGGGCCGATCCGGAGCAGCTCGACGCGGTGGCGGCACGGCTCGATGCGGGGATGATCGGGCTCAACACCACCGCGCTTGCCGCCCCCTCGGCGCCGTTCGGGGGAACCAAGGGCTCGGGCTACGGCAGAGAGGGCGGTACCGAGGGCCTCGACGAGTACACGTTCGTGAGCTACCGGATGAGTCCATCCGACCAAGGGGCTGCCGCGTGAGCCGCGGTCGCGTCCTCATCACGACGGCCTACCTGTTCCCTGACGGGGAGGTCGACCGGATGCTCCGCGACGCCGGGTTCGAAACGACCTTCTCCAAGTACCAGGACCGTGTGCGCACCGGTGCCGAACTCACGGATGCCGTCGCCGACGTAGATGCGATCATCGCCGGGACGGATGCATTCACCGCCGAGGTGATCGAATCCGCACCGCGGCTCCGGATCTTCGGCCGCTGCGGTGTCGGCTACGACAACATCGATGTGGCCTCGGCGACCGCCAACGGAGTCGCAGTGACGTTCACGCCGGGGGCGAATCGGGTATCCGTGGCCGAGCTGGTGCTCGGTCAGATGATCAATGCGGCGCGCATGCTCCCTCAGAACATCGCCGCGGTGCGTGCCGGCGGCTGGCAGCAGCGCAGTGGGCGAGAACTGGCGGGATCAACCCTCGGCATCATCGGCCTCGGCTCGATCGGAAAGACAGTGGCGACCACGGCCATTGCTCTCGGCATGACCGTCGTCGCCTACGACCCCTTCTTCGATGAGGCCTTCATTGCGATGACGGGCGTGCGTCCGGTCAGCCTCGAAGAGCTGCTGACGGCGTCGGATTTCGTGAGCCTGCACATCTTCCTCGATTCGTCGACGCGCGATCTCATCGACCGCAGGGCACTCGCTCTGATGAAGCCGGGGTCGTTCCTCATCAACACCGCGCGGGGTGAGGTCGTCGATGAGGAGGCGCTCGCGGATGCGATCGAGAGCGGTCACCTCGGCGGTGCAGCACTCGACGTGGTTCGACAGGAGCCGTTGCCGGCGGACAGCCGGCTGCGCGGCTTCGACAACGTGATCGTGACCGCCCATATCGGAGCGGCCACCGTGGAAGCACGGTCGCGATCGAGCCTGATGGCGGCGAAGCAGGTGATCGCACTGCTGGACGGCGATCCCGCACCGGAACACCTCGTCAACCCGGACTACCTGGCCGCGGCCGGGGCGCTCCCCGACCGGAAGGCCTGACCGATGACTGCACTCCGTTTCGACGCCAATATCAAGTGGCTCTTCACCGAGGTCGATTTCCTCGAGCGTTTCGATGCGGCGGCCGCCGCCGGGTTCATCGGGGTCGAGTACGCGGCTCCCTATCCCTATCCAGCGAGCGAGCTGCGACGGCGTCTGTCGGATGCCGGCCTTACCCAGGTGCTGATCAATACGCCGACAGGGCAGCCGGGCACGCCGGAGCGCCAGGGAATCGCCTGCATGCCGGACAAGGCGGCGCAGTTCCGATCCGACTTCGAGCTCGCCCTCGAGTACGCGGTCGAGTTGGACAGTCGCTTCATCCATGTCATGGCGGGACTCCGTCCGGATGATGTGAGTCGCGATCGCGCTTTCGCGCGTTTCGTCAGCAATATCTCGTGGGCTTCGCAGGCGGCGGCCGGCACGGACGTGCGCATCGTGCTCGAGGCGCAGAATAAGCGTGACGCTCCGGGCTTCATCCTGGACACTCAGTCGCACGCTGCGGCCGTCGCCGAAGCGGTGGATGCCGACAACGTGGGGCTCATGTTCGACGTCTATCACGCGCAGATCGACGAGGGAGACCTGCTGACGACCTTTCGTCAGGTGCTCCCCTGGGTGTTCCACGTGCAGGTCGCCGACCCGCCAGGGCGAGCGGAGCCCGGCTCCGGCGAGATCAACTTCCGAACGGTCTTCGAGGCCATCGCCGCATCCGACTACGACGGCTGGATCGGCTGCGAGTACGCGCCCGCTGGTGACACGGTCGCCGGGCTGAGCTGGATCACGGAGCTGACCTCGTGAGCGGACGGAGCCCACGCATCGCACTGATTCACGGCACGACCGCGGCGATCGCCCCGAGTGTCGACGCGCTCGCCGAGGAGTTCGACGACGCCGAGGTGTGGAACATCCTCGACGACCGACTGCTCCCCGATGCGGATGCCGCGGGCGGCCTCACGGATTCCCTGGCGCACCGCATGGAGGCCCTCATCGAGCTCGCGCTGGAGGAGGGAGCCGCCGGAGTGCTGCTCACGTGCTCGATGTACGGCGCGGTCGCGCACCGCACGTCGGCGTCAGTGCCTGTGCTCGCGCCGGATCAGGCGGCGTTCGAGGCCGTGCGTGTCGGCGGTTACGACACGGTTCTGCTGGTCGCCTCCTTCGAGTCGGCGATGCACGACTCGATGAGTCGTCTGCGCGACTTCCTCGCGGAGAAGGACTCCCCGTCGCGCGTGATCGGATTGACCGTCCCTGATGCCTTCGCGGCCACAAGAGCCGGTGATTCCGACGCGCTGGCCAGGGCGCTCGTCGCGGCTGTGCAAGGGGAAGCCGGCCGCGTCGACGCCGTGCTTCTCGGCCAGTTCTCGCTGGCGCCGGCCGCTGCCAGGGTCGCCCGTGACACCGGGTTGCCCGTCATCTCAGGACCGCAGGCGGCCGCCAGGATGCTCAAGGCGACGGTGGTGCGGTGAACGCCGCGTCCGAAACCTCTCCCATCCCGTCCCCCAGCGAAACGGAACAACCCGTGGTCTCCATCACCCTGCACAGCACTCTCGCCGTCAAGAAGGCCCTCGACGAGAGCATCCTCGAATCCTTCACGACCGAGACCGGGATCGAGGTCGACGGCGTGTTCGATCCGACGAATGTCTTGCTGCAGCGCATCGAGAACGGCGAGCGGCCCGACCTCATGATCGGCGTTTCCCATCAGCTCGATCCGCTCGGTGCGGTGTTGGACCTCGACTCGCGCACGGCGATCGCGCGCGTCGGCGTCGGGATCGCCGTCGACCCGTCGTGCGTGATCCCCGACATCCACACGGTGGATGCCCTCGTCGTGGCTCTGCGCTCGGCGCGGTCGGTGGCTTACTCGCGTACAGGGGCGAGCGGGGTGTACTTCGCCCGGCTGCTGGAGGAACTCGGAATCGCGAGCGAGGTCAATGCACAGGCGACGATCGTCGAGAAGGGATTCACCGCACTCGCCGTGATCGACGGGCGCGCCGATCTTGCGGTGCAGCAGCTGAGCGAGCTGCTGTTCGTGCCGGAAGCCACGGTGGTCGGGCCGTTGCCTGAGCCTGTGCAGCACTACACCGAGTTCTCGGCGGCGATCGGCGCCGCCCTGCCCGATCCTGCTCCGGCGCGGGCGCTGCTCGACGCGCTGTCGAGTCCGCGTGCCGGGCGGGCGTACGCGGCGACGGGTCTGCGGCCGGTGCACGCGATGGCTTGAGCGGAGCATCAGCTGGCTCGGCACCCCTTGGCCGCTGAGTCCAGTATCGGTCTCGGCGCTTCGCGGCAGGACGTCACGGTCAGGCCGGACCGAGACGCTGTCGACGCGCCGGTCAGATCGGAGCTGTCGGAAGAGAGGCAGCTCGGCGGCAATGATCAGCGAATCCGGGTAGAGCCGGTGCAGCGGGTCGCGGAACGCGCGACTATCGCATCGGCCGCTGCGACTCAGCACGTTGACGGGAATACCCCCCATGGGTATATGGTTGACTCAATCGCATACCCCTCCTGGGTATGCCGAACGGGATGAGGAGAACCGCCATGAGCACCGCCGAATACCAGGTCACCGGAATGACGTGCGGTCACTGCGAGATGTCCGTCCGTGGCGAGGTCAGCCGGATCGCCGGAGTCTCCGGCGTCGACGTCAGTGCCCAGACCGGTTCGCTCGTCGTCACGAGCGACACCCCCTTGGACGACGAGGCCATCATTGCCGCCGTCGACGAGGCCGGCTACGCAGCGGTGCGCGTCTGATGAACACCGCGGGCCGTCTCGGACTCTACGGCGCGGGTCTTGTGGTCGCGTTCGGCGCCGCCTACCTGGCCGCCGGGGCGATCGTGCCCGACAGCACGGTCGCGGGGTGGAGTGAGGCGAGCCACGCGGACGAACAAGCGCACGACACAGAACCGGCGCAGCAGAACCCGCAGCAGCAGAAGGAGCAGGACGTGAGCGGCACGACAACCTCGGCATCCGGATTCACCCTCGGACCGGTGTCCGCACCCGCGGACACGACGACGGACGGCGCACTCTCCTTCCGCATCCTCGGCTCCGACGGCGAGCCCGTCACCACCTACGACACGGCCCACGACAAGCAGCTGCACCTCATCGTGGTCCGCAGCGACGGTACTCAGTACCGCCACGTGCATCCCGAGCTGGATGCCGCCACCGGCGTCTGGTCGCTTCTCTGGACCTGGGACGCCGCAGGCACCTACCGCCTGTACACCGACTTCGCCTCCGACGGCACCGCAGCGACCCTGTCGCGCACCGTCGACGTCGCCGGAACCCTGACGCCGCAGCCGGCGACCGAGGTCGTCCGGGCCGCATCCGTCGACGGCTTCGACGTGGCGATCACCGGCGAGCTCGTCGCCGGATCCGACAGCGACCTGACCGTGGAGGTGACGCGCGACGGCGCACCCGTCACAACGCTCGAGCCGTATCTGGGCGCATTCGGCCACCTCGTCGCGCTCCGCGACGGCGACCTCGCCTACCTGCACGTGCACGCCCACGGCGACGAACCGGAAACCGGCGACACCGCAGGCCCGACGGTCGCCTTCACGGCCGATGTCCCGTCGGCCGGTCGCTACCTGCTCTACCTCGACTTCCAGGTCGACGGGCAGGTGCACACGGCCCCATTCGTCCTGGATGCCGCGGCATCCGACACCGCACGCGACACCGACGGCGGCGGCGACGCCGATGACCACGGCGGGCACTGACGCCGAGAAACCAGATGCGAGACGAGAAACCACCGCTGGAGTGGTTTCTCGCGCGGGAAGTGGTTTCTCGCGAATCGACACCCTGAGGAGACAGCGATGAGCGACACGACGAACGACGTCGCCAGCGTCGAGCTGGAGATCGGCGGCATGACGTGCGCCTCCTGCGCCATGCGCATCGAGAAGAAGCTGAACCGCCTCGACGGTGTCACGGCCACGGTCAACTACGCCACCGAGAAGGCGAAGGTGACAGCCCCGGCCGGCTTCGACACCGCGCTGCTCATCGCCGAGGTCGAGAAGACCGGCTACACCGCCGAACTGCCGGCCCCGCCGGCGGACACCGAGTCCGATGACGCGGAGGCTCCGGATGCCGAGCTCACCGGCCTGCGCAATCGTCTGATCGTCTCGGCGGTGCTGGCCGTGCCCGTCATCGCGATGGCGATGATCCCCGCGCTGCAGTTCCCGTATTGGCAGTGGCTGTCGCTCACGCTCGCCGCCCCCGTCATCGTGTGGGGCGCGTGGCCGTTCCACAAGGCGGCGTGGACGAATCTTCGTCACGGCGCGGCCACGATGGACACCCTCATCTCGATGGGCACGATCGCGGCGTTCGCCTGGTCGCTGTACGCGCTGTTCTTCGGAACGGCCGGAGTTCCAGGGATGACCCACGCCTTCGAGCTCACGGTCGCTCCGAGCGATGGCGCCGCGAACATCTACCTCGAGGTCGCGGCCGGCGTCACGACCTTCATCCTCGCCGGCCGCTACTTCGAGAAGCGCTCCAAGCGGCAGGCGGGTGCGGCGCTTCGGGCCCTGCTCGAACTCGGCGCGAAGGACGTCGCCGTGCTGCGTGGCGGCGTCGAGACCCGCATCCCGATCGCGGATCTGGCGGTGGGCGACGAGTTCGTCGTGCGCCCCGGTGAGAAGATCGCCACCGATGGCGTCGTGGTCTCCGGCACCTCCGCCGTCGACGCATCCATGCTGACGGGCGAGTCCGTCCCCGTCGAGGTCGCCGAGGGCGATGCCGTCACGGGCGCGACCGTCAACGCCGGTGGCCGCCTCGTCGTCCGCACCACCAGGGTCGGCGCCGACACCCAGCTCGCCCAGATGGCCAGGCTCGTCGAGGACGCGCAGTCCGGCAAGGCCGACGTGCAGCGTCTGGCCGACAAGGTGTCCGGCATCTTCGTGCCGATCGTCATCGCGATCGCCGTGGTGACGCTCGCCGCCTGGCTCGGCGCCGGGTTCCCGGCATCCGCCGCGTTCACCGCCGCGGTGGCCGTCCTCATCATCGCGTGCCCGTGCGCGCTCGGCCTCGCCACACCCACCGCCCTGCTGGTCGGAACGGGGCGCGGCGCGCAGATGGGCATCCTGATCAAGGGCCCTGAGGTGCTCGAGTCCACCCGTCGCGTCGACACGATCGTGCTCGACAAGACCGGCACGGTCACGACGGGACGTATGACGCTCGTCGGCGTGCACGCCGCCGACGGCGTGGAACGCGCCGATCTGCTGCGACTCGCCGGCGCGCTGGAGGATGCCTCGGAGCACCCCATCGCGCAGGCGATCGCCCAGGCCGCCGCGCGGGAGTTCGGCGCGCTCCCCGCCGTCGAGGGCTTCACGAACATCGAGGGCAAGGGCGTGCAGGGCGTGGTCGAGGGGCACGGCGTGCTCGTCGGTCGGGAGTCGCTGCTGACCGACTGGGCGCAGCCCCTCCCCGCGGATCTCGCCGCCGCCAAGAAGGAGGCCGAGCGGCAGGGCCGCACCGCCATCGCGGTCGGCTGGGATGGTCAGGCCCGCGGCCTCCTCGTGGTGTCGGATGCCGTGAAGCCCACGAGTGCCAGGGCGATCGCCCAGTTGAAGGCGCTCGGCCTCACGCCGATCCTGCTCACCGGCGACAATCGCGCCGCCGCCGAGCAGATCGCGGCGGAGGTCGGCGTCGACACAGTGATCGCCGAGGTGCTGCCGGCCGACAAGGTCGATGTCGTCACGCGTCTTCAGTCCGAGGGCAGGGTCGTCGCGATGGTCGGCGACGGCGTGAACGACGCAGCCGCCCTCGCTCAGGCCGATCTCGGACTCGCGATGGGAACAGGGACCGACGTCGCGATCGAGGCCAGCGACATCACGCTGGTCCGCGGCGACCTGCGCAGCGCCGCCGATGCGATCCGCCTCTCACGCCGCACGCTCGGCACGATCAAGGGCAATCTCTTCTGGGCCTTCGCTTACAACGTGGCTGCGATCCCGCTCGCCGCGCTCGGGCTGCTCAATCCCATGCTCGCGGGAGCCGCCATGGCGTTCTCCAGCGTGTTCGTCGTCGGCAACAGCCTGCGGCTGCGGTCGTTCCGCAGCCAGGCGACGGACGACTGAGCACGACCCGATCTCTCGGAGGCCGACGGCTCTCCTGGCGGCTGGCCCGGGAGTGCGACACAATCGGGCGGGACGGATGGAGGGCCGATGAGCATGCAGGAGTCGCCGGGGGCGCACGCGCATGAACCGCACGCGCCTGGTCTCGCCCAGCGCCTGAACTGGCTGCGCGCCGGCGTGCTGGGCGCCAATGACGGCATCGTCTCGACCGCTGCCGTCGTCGTCGGCGTGGCCGGCGCGACCGCCGAGGTCGGTCCGGTGTTCATCGCTGGAGCGGCCGCGCTCGTCGGAGGCGCGATCTCGATGGCGCTTGGCGAGTACGTCTCCGTCTCGAGTCAGCGCGACTCGGAACGGGCGCTGATCGCCAAGGAGCGGCGCGAGCTCGCCGAGGATCCGGATGCCGAGTTCAGCGAACTGGTCGGGCTCTACCAGGCCAAGGGTCTGCGCCTCGAGACCGCGACCCAGGTCGCGACCGAGCTCACCGCGCACGATCCGCTCGCCGCCCACCTCTCGGCCGAGCTCAACATCGATGCCGACGACGTCGTGAGCCCGTGGCATGCGGCGATCGCCTCGGCAATCGCGTTCTTCCTCGGGGCGCTGCTGCCGATGGTGACGATCCTGCTCGCCCCGCATCCGCTGCGCATCGGGCTGACGTTCGTCACGGTGCTGGTCGCGCTCGCCGTCACCGGCTACGTGGCTGCCTGGCTCGGCGGCGCGAACCGAGGACGTGCGGTCGTGCGGACCATGATCGGCGGAGCGCTCGCGCTCGCCGCGACCTATCTCGTGGGGAGCCTGTTCGGCACGACCGTGCTGTGACCGCGCGCGGTACCGGACCGGATCAGATCCAGCCGCGCTCCTCCGCGAGCAGCACGGCCTGCTGGCGCGTGGCGACGTGGAGTTTGCCGAGCACGGCGGAGACGTGATTGCGCACCGTGCCGGGCGCGAGCGACAGCGCCTTGGCGATCTGTCCCGTCGTCTCACCCCTGCGCCCGGCGCGCAGCACGTCGAGTTCGCGTTCGGTGAGCGGTGACCGCTCGTCGCTGAGCGCGTCGGCGGCGACCTCGGGGTCGACGTAGCGTCCGCCCGCCGCGACCCGTCGGATCACTTCGGCGACCTCGTCCGCCCCGCGGGATTTCGGCAGGAAGCCGGCGACCCCGGAGGCCAGCGCACGCCGGAGCACCCCGGGTCGCGCGTGGCGGGTGACGACGATGCAGCGCGTGGCGACGACCCGGCTGAGGCGCTCGGCGACCTCGACGCCGTCGAGACCGGGCATCTCCAGATCGAGCAGGCAGATGTCGGGGGCCAGTCGGACGGCGACGTCGACCGCTTCGGTGCCGTCCGCGCATTCCGCCACGACCTCGATGTCGTCCTCGAGATTCAGCAGCGCGGCGATCGCCGACCGGATCATGACCTCGTCATCGGCGACGAGCACGCGGATCATCGAGACACCTCCGGAACCGTCACGACGACGGAGAACTCCGCGCGCCCCCGTTCGACCTCCACCGTGCCGCCGGCCTCGGCCGCGCGTCGTGCGATCCCCTCCAGGCCGGATCCGTCGGCGCTCTCGACCGTCGAGGAGGCGGTGTCGTTCGCGATCTCGTACCGCCACGCGTCGCCGACGCGCGTCAGCGTCAGCCGCGCCCATCTCCCGCCGCCGTGGCGCAGGACGTTCGTGGTCGTCTCGCGGATCACCGGCCCCAGGACGGATGCCGGGGCGGCATCGGCCGCGGCATCCACCGACGCGTCCGCAGAGGTTCCGGCCGCGCGCAGCAGATCAACGGCGTTCGCGATCTCGTCGCGCAGGGGAACGGAGCGGAACCGCAGCGCGAGGTCGCGCGTGCCCTGTCGTGCCTCGTCCACGCTGGTGCGTGCGAGGCGGATCTGCTCGAGCGCCGCAGCCGGGTCCTTCGCCATCAGCCGTTCGGCGAGTTCGAGCTGCAGCGCGATCACCTGAAGGTGGTGCCCCTGCAGATCATGGACATCCGTCGCGACCCTGAGCCGCTCCTGCATCGCGCCGAGACGCGACTCGGCGGCGCGCGCGCGATCGAACGTGATGAGCACGTCCCACCACCACAACGAGGTCACCGACATCGCGGGCAGCAGGATCGCGAACAGGGCGAACATCCAGACGCTGGTCTCGGCACGCGGATCGAGCGAGCCCGCATTCCGGTCGACGATCGCCAGTGCGATCAGCACGACCGTGGCGGCGATGACCAGACGGAGCCGGACGCCGCGCGGCCAGTTCAGCAGCACGAGCGGCTGCAGGATCGCGAACCCGGCAGCGATCCACAGCCCGGTGGCAGGGCCGATGACGGCGGCGTAGATCGCCGCGACCGCGAGCGGCAGGGCGATCCGCTGCCACGGACCCGTCCCCGCGGTGTCGTCGCGGTGCCGGTACTGGAACAGCAGCACGAGCGTCGCGCACCACCACAGCATTCCGCCGAGGATCACGACGGCGAGGACGGCCGCGCTCTCACCCCGCTCGGCGACGACGGCGAGGAGCAGGAGCACGAGGACCAGCTCGAGGAAGATGACGGCCGATGCGGTGTACCACCACGTCGCGGTGATCCCGCGGGTGAGGCGGCTGGCGCCCCCGGCTCCGGCATCCGATCCGGACGTGCTGAGACTCGACATGTGCACCACATTACGGCCATGACAGTTGTCACCCACGGGCCGTGAGACCTGCAGGGGAAGTGGTGACGGACCGGCACTTCTTGCCGCCGCCGCACCGCGATTCACTGGTGTCATGCCGAGCGGATCCGCCGCTCAGAGCCTCACCCAGGAGCACATCATGAACCTCATCGAGACCTTCCAGGAGCTCGTCGCCCAGGTGCCGGAGTTCATCCAGCCTCTGATCGTCGCGGCTGCCGGAGCCGTCCCCTTCATCGAGGGCGAGGGCGCTGCCGCGATCGGCATCATCGGCGGCATCCCGCCGATCGTCGCGGCGATCGCGGCGATCCTCGGCAACTTCGTCTGCGTCGCGATCCTCGTCTTCATCAGCGCCGGTGCGCGCAACGCGGTCGTGACCAGGCACCGCGCCCGAGTTCAGGCGCGCGAGGCGGTCGCGGTCTCGGCATCCGGCGCGCCGGCATCCGTCGAGGTCGAGCCGGAGGAGAGCGAGCGCAAGGCCGCACGCCGCGCCAAGTTCCAGCGCGCGCTGGAGCGCTACGGTGTGCCGGGAGTCAGCCTGCTGGGTCCGTTGCTGCTGCCGACGCAGTTCACGGCGACCATGCTGGCCGCGACCGGTGTGGGGAGAGCGCGCATCCTGATCTGGCAGGGCATCGCCATCATCGGATGGACGACCCTCGTCACCTTGATCCTCACGGGAGTCATCCACGCCGTCGCGTGATCACGCCGCATGCGACGAGTGCCCGGTCCTCCCGCCCAGCAGGGCGGCGAGACCGGGCACTCCTCCTGTGTGCAGTGCGGCGAGCTGCCGGTCGGCTCCGGTGCCGTCGGAACGGACGAAGGCCATCCGCTCTCGGACGAAGTCCGCGTCGCCGGCTTCCTCCAGGTGCGGCCGGATGCGGTGCAGCAGGTCCTGGACGAGTCTCTGCGCGCTGGCCGTCTCCCCCGTGACCGGGTCGATGAGCGCCGCGTCCCGTCCTTCTCTGGCCGCCATCCAGAGCGACGCATCGATGAGGTCGGAATCGAGCGGCAGGACGGCGATCTCTTCGGCGACGAGGATCGCGCGCACGAGAGCGACCAGAAGGAGCGCGTCGTCCGGTTCGAGCTGGGTGTCGAACACGCGGACCTCGACCGTGGGGAAGCGATCGGACAGTCGCGCCGCCCAGGCCAGGGATGCCGCGTCGGGACACGCTCCGAGGCGGATGAGCTGAGCGAGGTGGTTGCGGTAGTGCGCATGGTCGCGGAAGATCGGCGGGCAGCCCATCGTCGGCAGCCGCCGCATCACCACCGTCCGCCAGCTCTGGAAGCCCGTGACGCGCGATTGCCAGAACGGCGAGTTGCCGGACACCGACAGCAGGACGGGCAGCCACGGACGCAGCCTGTTCAGGGCGCGGATGCGGTCCTCGGGGTGAGACGTGGGCCCCGCCCGTGCCGAACGGCGTGCCGGTCGGGCCGGAGGTGCAGTGCTCCGCGCTGGCGAAGCCGACCACGGCATCCCGTGCGGCGGTGAGCTGCGTACGCGCCTCATCGAGGGTGCGCACGGGCGAGGTTGCGTATTCCAGCTGGCAGGTGAGGAACTCGCTGGTGAAGGCGCCTGGTCCGCCGGCATCCGCCAGCGCATGAGCGGCACGTCCGGCGGATGCGGCGGGGGAAAGAGAGAGGGGGTCGAGGAGGAAGCACTCCTCCTCGACCCCGAAGCGGGTCATGACGGGACCCCGGGGACCCTGGGTCAGTCCTTGACCGCGTCCTTGACGTTCTCGGCGGCCTTCTTCACGTCCGCCTTCGCCTGCTGTGCACGGCCCTCGGCCTCGAGCTTCTCGTTGTCGGTGACCTTGCCTGCGGTCTCCTTGACCTGCCCGGCGAGCTTGTCTGCGGCGTTCTTTGCCTTGTCGTCGATGCCCATGTCATCCTCCTTCGTTCGGAGGAACCACTGTGCGCCCGGAAAGCGAATGAGGTCGACGGGGTTGACGCCGGGGGAACGAGGCGTTAGCGGTTCCCACGGCGTCCTTCCCGACCTTCACGGGCCGCGATCCGTGGTTCTCAGTCCATGGACGCGGCCACTCACCTCCCCTATGGTGAAGGTGCATGTGCACCGGGATCGATCGCGTTCGTCTTACCCCAGCAGACGAGCGGTTCTCCCCAGAGCCAGCGATCCGCACATGCGATTGGGCCCCCTCGAGTAGTTCAGTCCCCAATGGGCTATTCGAGGGGGCCGCTATCGAGTCATCTTCCCACGAAATTTCCATTTTGTCCCCCAAATGGGGGACAAAGATCTCGATTTCGCGTTAGGCTGTTCCTGACGCACCCTCCGGTCGTCTTCTGGCCCTCATCGCTCCCCCCGCGGTGAGGGCCACTCCACTTTCTCGGGGCCTCTGCGCGCCGCGGTGCATGACCGGCGTGCAACATTTGGGTTACCTTCTTCGTCCTGCCCGTTTCCGCGAGCGCCGTGCTCCACTAGCGTTAGCCGTGTCGGGGCATCCCTGCGTCGGCGTCAATACCAGCAGAACGGCAGTACATGAGCACCCAGGGCACGGTCAAGTGGTTCAACTCGGAGAAGGGCTTCGGCTTCATCTCCCCTGACGACGGAGGCGCCGACGTGTTCGCGCACTACTCCGCCATCGAGTCCTCCGGCTACCGCTCGCTCGACGAGAACCAGCGCGTCGAGTTCGATGTGGCGCAGGGCCCCAAGGGCCTGCAGGCCGAGAACATTCGCCCCCTCTGAGGCGATTCTTCACAGGACTCCCCACCGGAGCGCGTATCCGCGCATCCGGCGGGGAGTCCTGTGCTTACGGGGTCAATCCGTGAGCAGCAGAGCTTGAAGCGCCGCGGCATCCGCAGCGCGGAAGGCGGCGGCGTCGCCCTCTGACGCGTCGCCGAATCCCCACTCCGCGAAGATGACGGGGAAGCCGTAGTCCAGCGCGCCCTCGACGTCATGATGCCGGTCGCCGATGAGCACCGGCTTCGACGTGTCGACGCCAGCCGCATGCAGACGCTCCAGCGCCCAGCCGATGACGTCGGCCTTGCTGTCGCTGCGCCCGATCGCGCCTGCTCTGGCGCCCGAGATGGCGGTGAAGAGCCCGAGCAGGTCGTTGTGCTCGAGGATGGCGCGCACCTGGTTCTCGGGCTTGGTGCTCGCGGTCGACTGCGGGATGCCGGCGGCGGCGACAGCGCGGATCACTTCGGGGACGCCGGGGTAGATGTCGACGGATGCCGCGTAGCCGTCACGCGCCGCGAGCTCGCGGTATCGGGTCAGCGCCTCGTCGGCCTGCGCAGGTGAGAGCCCGGCGAGTTCCTGGAACGATTCGTACATAGGCGGACCGACCCAGCGGGCCAGGGAAGCCTGCTCCGGTGCCGGGACCTCGAATGATGCCAGCACTTCCAGGAGCCGGGGGAAGATCCCGGGCGTTGCATCGGCGATCGTGCCGTCGACGTCCCAGAGCACGCAGGAATACGGGGAATGGGGCATGCCTCCAGCCTAGGGGCGGTTGGGCCGGACTCCATCGTGAGACCCACCGCGCTCAGCGGCGGGACGAGCGAGATGGCGATCGCGACGCCGGGAAGCGTGTCGGAGATGTCCTTGCGCACCAGCGCGACGACGCCGACCAGTCCGGTCGCGAGAGCGGCGAGCGGATCGATGAGGTGGGGCGACACGCGTCCGGAGACCTGAGAGTTCGTCAGAGCGGTGACGGGTGACGGAACGAGGACTCCGACGAGGTAGCTGATCGCGACCGACGTGAGTGCGCCGGCGACGCGCGATCAGAACAGTCGCGGAACGCCCGACTCGATGCCCTTCATGGCCTCGTAGTCCAGGACAAGGCAGCGGATGCCGCGGTCCTCGGCGAGCACTCGCGCCTGGGGCTTGATCTCCTGCGCGGCGAACACGCCCCGCACCGGAGCGAGGTGCGGGTCGCGACCGAGCAGCTCGAGGTAGCGGGTGAGCTGCTCTACGCCGTCGATGTCGCCGCGGCGCTTGATCTCCACGGCGATCGCCGCGCCCGCGGCATCCCGGATCATCAGATCGACGGGGCCGATCGCCGTCGGGTACTCGCGCCGCACGAGCGTGGCGCCCTCGCTGACGAGGTCGACCTGCTCGGCGAGCAGGCGCTGCAGGTCGGCCTCGACGCCGTCCTTCTGGAGTCCGGGGTCGATGCCGAGGTCGTGGTTCGTATCGTGCAGGATCTCGTAGATCTGCACGCGGAGCGCGTCGCCGGTCTTCTTGTGGGTCACCCGCCAGACCTCGACGACGCCGGCCGACGACTCGTCGTCCCCCGGCACCTCGGTCGCCAGCGAGCACGGCGGGCTCATCCAGTTCAGCGGCTTGTAGCTGCCGCCGTCGGAGTGCACGAGCAGGCTGCCGTCGCCCTTGTGCACCAGCAGGCGCGTGGCGAGCGGGAGGTGGGCATTGAGCCGACCGGTGTAATCCACCGAGCAGCGGGCGATGACGAGACGCACCCGTCGAGCCTACTTCGTCCTCACCCGGCAGGCTTCCCGAGCGCTGCCTGAGCGACCCGCTCCGGCACCTGCAGAGTGTCGATCGTCGGGCGCCAGAGCGGAGTCGCGTGCCATCGCAGCTGCAGACCGTCGGCACCGCGCGTGAGGATCACACGATGCGGCGACGTCAGAACGACCAGATGCGCACGCACGGTGTCTCCGTCGCGCTCGCCGCGGACCGCCACGGCCAGTGATTCGTCACCGGCGCCGAGCACGGCGCTATTCCAGCCAGCGGCATCGACCTCGATCGATCCGGCACCGGGGATGCCGAGCAGCCAGCGGTCCTCGCTCAGGTCGGAGAGCGACCAGCCGTCGGCATCCTGAACCGGATCCGCCTGCGCGAGCAGGGTGCGGGACGTCCAGGAGTCGCGTTCGGGAGCCGGGGCGGTGCCGACGACATCCACCGGGGCGTCCGAGAACGCATCGACCAGACGCAGCAGCGCGTCGAGCGTGCGGTGGGCCTCGGTCGACGCGCCCTGGTAGGCGATCGCGATGCCGCGCTCCGGCACGACGACGCCGAACTGGCCGTAGGCACCGTCGAGGCGGAAGCCGAGTCGGCTGCTCCAGACCTGATAGCCGTAGCCGCGTCCCCAGTTTCCCGATCCGGAATCCGGATCGTCGGGGTCGCGGCTGTCCGACCACGCGCGGGGCATCGCGTCGATGAAGGCAGGCGGGATCACCTGGCGACCCGCGAACCGTCCGCCGTCGGCGAGGCAGATCGCGACCCGCGCGATGTCGTCGATGGTGAGGTGCAGACCGGAGAAGCCCTGATCGATGCCATCCAGTGGAATCCACCATCGCGACCCGATGCCCAGCGGCTCGAACAGGCGTGGGCGCAGGTAGTCGGTGAGCGACTCTCCGCTGACCGCGGTCACGATGGCCGAGAGCGCGTAGCTGGCCGGCGAGTTGTAGGCGAAGTGCGTTCCTGGGGTGTGGTCGCCGGGGACCGTGAGCAGCGCATGGGTGGAGAACGGCAGCTCGAGCGTCTGCTCGCGGCTGTGCCCGGTGTTCATCGTGAGCAGATGCTGCACCGTGATGCCGTGCGGATTCGACTCGTCCAGGTAGCGGTCGACCGAAGCCCCGATGTCCACGAGACCCTCATCGGCGAGGAAGCCGATCGCGAGCGCGGTGAACGTCTTGGACACCGAGTACACGAGCGCGGGCGCGGTGGTCGTCCACGGGGCCCACGCGCCGCGGAACAGCACATGGCCGTGGCGGGCGATCAGCAGCGCGTGCGGGTCGAGCCCAGCGGCCTCGAGCTCGTCGATCAGCGCCTGGATCTCGGCGGTGCGCAGGCCGTGCGCTTCGGGCGCAGCGGTGGGCAGCGCCGTGGGGGTCTCGGTGGGCATCTTCGCTCCAGGATCGGTCAGGCGGTTCAGGCGTTTCGGGGCGGCGCGGTCGATTCTCGCACGACGAGTTCGGTCATCAGGTCGACCCGCGTCGAGCTCGGTGCGCGCCCCTCGGCCAGCGTGAGCAGCATCTGGGTCGCGAGGCTTCCCATCTCGCGCAGGGGCTGATTGACTGTGGTCAGCGGCGGGTTCAGCCACTGCGTGATCGGCAGGTTGTCGTATCCGACGACGGAGAGGTCCTCCGGGATGCGCAGACCGTGCTCGAGCGCGGCGCGGGCGATGCCGAGCGCGAGGTAGTCGGAGCCCGCGAAGATCGCGGTCGGGCGGTCGGGCCGCTCGAGCAGTTCTCTTGCATGCTGATAGCCCGAGTTGGCGGCGAACTCCCCCCAGCGGACGAGCGACGGATCCCACGGCAGCCCGGCCTCCTCGTGCGCGCTGCGGAATCCGTCCACTCGTGCGCGCGAGCAGAGCACGTCGGAGGGCCCCATGATGACCGCGATGCGGCGATGCCCGAGCCCGATCAGGTGCTGCGTCGCGACCAGCCCGCCGTTCCAGTTGTTCGAGCCGACGGTCGGCACGTCGGTGGGCGGGTTGCCCTGCGTGTCGAGCACGACGAACGGGATCGCCCGGGAGTGCAGCTGGTGGCGCTGGCGTTCATCGAGCCCCGAGAGCACCAGCAGGACGCCGAGCGGCCGGCGCGACATCACGTCGTCGATCCACTCCTGCGGCGGTCGATGCGCACCGCCGAGTCCGGACAGCACCACACCGACGCGCGCCGGAGCGGAAACGCGTTCGACTCCGCTGATGATCTCCTGCGCCCACAGGTTGTCGCCCTGATGGAAGACCAGGTCGATCAGCCGCGACGTGCTGGTCCTCGACCCGCCGGATCGTGATCCGACCGGCTTGCGGTACTCGCGCCGCGACAGGGCCTCCTCCACGCGCAACCGGGTCGCCTCGGAGACGTCCATCCGACCGTTGAGCACCTTCGACACCGTCGGCACCGAGACACCCACCTCTGCGGCGATGTCGGCGATCGTTGCGCGTGGCTTTGCCATGGATTCCTTTCGAAACTATCGGCCAGCGTAGTCGTCAGATCTGGCGTTGTCATCCGTGACTTCCGGGCTTGAAATGGGGATTGACGGGAGCGACAACAAACTCTACGGTCGGATCAAGCCTTTCTTTCGGGTAATCGCCCGATAGTTTCGAATCACAGTGAAGTGAGACCCATGATCGACCCATCCCCGACGACGCGGGTGAGCGGACCCTGGCACGCCCGGAGCCTTCCGGTCGCCGAGCGGGCCAGGGCGCTCGTCGCCGAGATGACCCTCGAGGAGAAGACGAGCCAGCTCGTCGGACTCTGGGTCGTCGCCGATGCGGCCGGCGGAGATGTTGCGCCTTTCCAGCGCGAGATGAGCGACGCCGGAGTCACGTTCGACGACGTGATCGAGAGCGGTCTCGGCCAATTGGTCCGTCCGTTCGGCTCCGACCCGATCGAGCCGGCCAAGGGCGTCGAGTCCCTCGCTCGCGCGCAGCGTCGGATCATGGCGGCCAATCGCTTCGGCATCCCGGCGCAGGTCCACGAGGAGTGCCTGGCCGGCTTCGCCGCCTGGCAGGCGACCGCGTACCCCGTTCCCCTGTCGTGGGGCGCGTCGTTCGACCCGGAACTGGTCGAGGAGATGGCCGCGCAGATCGGCGGTTCGCTGCGCTCGGCCGGCGTCCATCAGGGTCTTGCGCCGGTCCTCGACGTCGTGCGGGACTACCGGTGGGGCCGCGTCGAGGAGACGATCGGCGAGGACCCGTACCTCGTGGGCGCGATCGGATCGGCCTACGTGCGCGGCATCGAGTCCGCGGATGTCGTGGCCACCCTCAAGCACTTCGCCGGCTACTCCGGGTCGCGCGGCGCGCGCAATCACGCTCCGGTCTCGGCGGGTCCGCGCGAGATGGCCGACGTCTTCCTCCCGCCCTTCCTCACGGCGCTGCGCGAGGGCGGGGCGCGGTCGGTCATGAACTCGTACGCCGAGGTCGATGGCATCCCTGCCGCGGCCGATCGGACGGTGCTCACTGATCTGCTGCGCGACGAATGGGGTTTCGACGGGATCGTCGTCGCCGACTACTTCGCTGTCGCCTTCCTGCGCACCCTCCATCGGGTCGCCGAGACGGACGGCGAGGCGGCGGTGCTCGCGCTCGCCGCCGGCATCGACGTCGAGCTGCCGTCGGTCCATGCGTTCGGTGAACCGCTGCGGGATGCCGTGCGCACCGGACTTGTCGACGAAGCGCTCGTCGACCGGGCGGTGCTCCGCGTCCTCACGCAGAAGGCCGAGCTGGGCCTGCTCGATCCCGACTGGACGCCGGATGCCGCGCCCGAGATCTCGTTCGACACGGCAGAGCAGCAGGACACCGCGCTGCGACTGGCCCGCGAGAGCGTCGTGCTGCTCGCGAACGACTCCGGCATCCTCCCGCTGCGACCGAGCGCGCGGGTCGCGCTGGTCGGTCCGCTCGCGGATGATCCGTTCGGGATGCTCGGCTGCTACTCCTTCCCCCTGCATGTCGGCGTGCGCCACCCGGACGTGCCCGTGGGCATCGACATCCCCACCGTGCGCGCAGAGCTCGAGCGCGTGCACGGCTCGAGCGTCGCCTACGCCGCGGGGTGCGATGTCCTGCAGGCCGGCCGCGACGGCTTCGACGCCGCGACCGAGGCCGCGCGCGACGCAGACGTGGCGATCGTGGTGGTCGGCGACCGTGCAGGACTCTTCGGCAAGGGAACGTCCGGCGAGGGATGCGACGCGGCCGACCTGCGCCTGCCCGGCGAGCAGCACGACCTCGTCGAGGCGGTGCTCGCCACCGGAACACCGACCGTGATCGTGGTGCTGTCGGGGCGGCCGTACGCGCTCGGGGAGTTCGCGGGTCGCGCCGCGGCGATCGTGCAGACGTTCTTCCCCGGACAGCGCGGCGGTCAGGCGATCGTCGAGGTGCTCACCGGGGCGACGAATCCCTCCGGGCACCTGCCCGTCGGCATCCCGAAGGATGCCGGATCGCAGCCGTCGACCTATCTCGCGCCACCGCTGGGGCGTGCGGACGCACCATCGAACATCGACCCGACTCCCCTGTTCCCGTTCGGGCACGGCGAATCGTACGGCGCGCTGACCTGGGGAGATGTCGCCTGCGACAGCGTCGAGTGGGATGTGGACGGCGCGGTGACGCTCACCGTCGAGCTGTCGAACGAGACGGATCAGGTGCTCTCCGATGTCGTCCAGCTCTACCTGCACGACATCGTCGCGCAGGTGACCAGACCGGTCGCGCGCCTGATCGGCTTCCGGCGCGTGACCCTCGAGCCGGCGGAACGGACGGCGGTGACCTTCACCGTGCACGCCGATCTCACCTCGTTCACGGGCCTCAGCGGCGAGCGGATCGTCGAACCCGGTGCCGTCGAGCTGCAGGTCGCGCGCTCCAGCGCCGACGTGCATCGATCGGTTGCGCTCCGGCTCGCTGGCCGCACACGCACGGTCGATTCCACGCGGACGCTGCTCAGCGCGAGCACGGTCGAGAGCGCCGTCACGGCGGACGGGAGGATCGGATGACCGAGACGCGAGCCGTCATCACGCCGACGCCCACCGGGCGGAGGTGGTGGCGCAGGAGCCGGGGCACCAGCACGCTGACCTGGCGCAAGGCGCTCAAGCGCGACTGGCGCCTGTACACCTTCCTGATCCTGCCGCTGGTGTTCCTGCTGATCTTCCGGTACATCCCGATGGTCGGCAACATCATCGCCTTCCGCCGATTCCGCCCCGGCGGGTCGATTCTCGGCGACGAATGGGTCGGGTTCTACTACTTCGAGGCGTTCATCAACAACGCGCAGTTCTGGCAGGTGTTCTGGAACACCGTGATCCTGGGCACGATCACGCTCGTGATCTGCTTCCCGCTGCCGATCATCCTCGCGCTGATGCTGAACGAACTGCGCTCGAGCCGGTTCAAGCGCATCGTGCAGACGATCTCGTATCTGCCCCACTTCATGTCGATCGTGATCGTGGCGGGTCTCGTGCTCCAGCTGACCTCGCTGACCGGCACGATCAACCAGATCGTCGAGGCGTTCGGCGGCGACGCCATCGCGTTCATGCAGCGACCGGAATGGTTCCGGACCATCTATGTGTCGTCCGAGGCATGGCAGACCGTCGGGTGGGGGACGATCCTCTATCTCGCCGCCCTCACCACGATCGACGATCAGCTCTACGAGGCCGCGCGCATCGACGGCGCCAACCGCTGGCAGCAGACCTGGCACATCACTCTTCCGGGCATCCGACCGACCATGATGGTGCTCCTCATCCTGAACATCGGCTCGTTCATGGCGGTCGGATTCGAGAAGGTGCTGCTGCTGCAGAACCCGCTGATCTACTCGACGGCCGACGTCATCTCGACGTACCTGTACCGCGTGGGCATCCAGTCGGCGCAGTTCTCGTATGCCACCGCGATCGGGCTCTTCGAAGCCGTGATCGGACTCACTCTCGTGCTCGGCGCGAACTTCATCTCCCGTCGATTGGTGGGTACCTCGCTATGGTGACCGACATCTCCCCCGCGGCCGACGTCCTTCCGGCGAAGCCCGATCTCGCTCACGTCAGGGCCGAGAACGGGATCATCAAGGAATCCGTCGGGTACCGCACCTTCCGCGTCGTGAACGCGATCGTGCTGATCCTGATCTGCGTGGTGACGCTCTACCCGTTCGTGAACCTTGTTGCGAAGGCGTTCTCGTCCGAGGGATACATCGCCGCCGGGCAGGTGAACCTCATCCCGGTGGGGTTCAATCTCGAGACGTTCAAGGCCGTGATGGGCGACGGCCTGTTCTGGACAAACTACGGCAACACCGTGCTCTACACGGTCGTCGCGACGATCATCTCGATGTTCCTGACCACGACCTACGCCTATGCACTGAGCCGTCCGGCCCTGAAGGGCCGCGGGTTCTTCGTCGGCATCGCCGTGTTCACGATGTTCTTCGGCGGAGGGCTCATCCCGAACTACATCCTCGTCGCGAGCTGGCTCGGCTGGCGCAACAGCATCTGGGCGGTCGTGATCCCCGGCGCGCTGAGCGTGTTCAACCTGCTCGTCATGAAGTCGTTCTTCGAGAACTTCCCCACCGAACTCGAAGAGGCGGCCTCGATCGACGGCCTGTCGACGTACGGCGTCTTCTTCCGCATCGTCCTGCCGCTGTCGAAGGCGGTGCTTGCGACCATGACGCTGTTCTACGCCGTGGCGATGTGGAACTCGTGGTTCGGCGCGTTCCTGTACCTCGACGACAAGGACCTGTTCCCGGTCACCGTGTACCTGCGCAACCTCATCGCGTCGGCCACCGGGGCGCCCGAGATGGAGGTCGCCGGCGAAGCGGCGCAGGTGGCCTCGAACATCCAGGCCGTGACCATGCTGCTCACAGTCCTCCCGATCGTCTGCCTCTACCCCTTCATCCAGCGCTACTTCGTCTCCGGCGTGATGCTCGGCTCCGTCAAGGGCTGATCGCCACCCTCCCCATCACCCTGCGTCGAACGACGACGTTCCATACGAATCACAGGAAGAGAACACCATGAACAAGCACATCCGCTCGGCGGCCGTGGCCGGCTTCGCCGTCGCCGCCCTTGCGCTCACCGCGTGCACGGGCAGCGCGGCGCCGGAGGAAGAGGAGAGCGGCGGCAGCGCCACGATCGGCGCCGAGCAGTCCGTCGGCGCCATGGAGGAGTTCGAGGCCGGCACGAGCTTCAAGGCCACCGAACCCGTCGACTTCTCCCTCATGTACCGCGACCACACCGGTTACCCGGTGCAGGACGACTGGTCAGTGTTCTCGCACCTCGAGGACGACCGCAACGTGACCTTCTCGCGTACGGACATCCCGATGGCGGACTACGAGCAGAAGCGTTCGCTGCTCATCGGTGGCGGCGAAGCGACAGACATCATCTCGGTGACGTACTCCGGCCAGGAGACGCAGTTCGTCTCCGGCGGTGCCATCCTTCCCGTCTCGGACTACTTCGAGTACATGCCCAACTTCCAGCAGAAGATCGAGGACTGGGGGCTCGAAGAGGAGCTGGAGGCCGGCAAGCAGGAGGACGGGAAGAACTACCTCCTCCCCGGCGTACGCGAGGTCCCCGACATCCAGTACTCGGTCATGATCCGCGACGACCTGTGGAAGAACGCGGGCATCACCGAGGACCCGGAGACCTGGGACGAGTTCGCCGAGCAGCTGGCGACGGTCAAGGCCGCCAACCCCGAGCTCCAGTACGCGCTGTCGGACCGCTGGACCGATCAGACCCCGCTCGGATCGCTGCTCAACGTCATGGCTCCGAACTACGGCACGGCCGCCGGGTGGGGCTATGCGAACACCTACTACGACCGCGATGCGGAGGAGTTCGTGTTCACCGGCGCGACCGACGGCTACCGCGACCTCGTCGGCTACGCGGCCGACCTCGTCGAGCAGGGCCTGCTCGACCCCGAGATCACGCAGAGCGACGATCAGGCCATCCAGAAGTTCGTCTCCGGAGCGTCGGCCGCGATCTCGGGCAACACCCAGGCGCTCTCGGACTACCGGACCAAGCTGACGGATGCCGGCAAGGGCGATCTCCCGATCCGACTGATCTCCGTGCCCGGCGGTCCTGCCGGATCCAACGTGCCCGGCGGCCGCTTCACCTCGGGGATCATGATCAGCAGCGACGCGGCGGAGCAGCCGTACTTCAAGGCGCTGCTGCAGTTCGTGGACTGGCTGTACTACTCCGATGAGGGCCTCGAGTTCGGTCTGCTCGGTGTCGAGGGCGAGACGTTCGAGAAGGCATCCGACGGAACCCGCGCGCTGCTGAGCGACGTCGGCTGGAGCTCGATCAACCCGGATGCCCCGAAGAAGCTGAACGCGGACTTCGGGTACAGCAACGGCGTGTTCGTCCTGGCCAACGGATCGTCCGCCGAGCTCACGCAGTCGATGATGACGCCGGAGATCGCGGACTGGACCGCCGCGCAGCTCGAAGCGAAGGAGGTGCTGCCCGTTCCGCCGGCCGCACGCCTGAACGAGATGGAGCTCGAGCAGACGACGCTCGTCGAGACGCAGCTCAAGGACGCCGTGCAGGCGGCCACCGCCGCCTTCATCACCGGTCAGCGCTCGATCGACGAGTGGGATGCGTACGTGACCGAGATGCAGGGCCTCGGTTCGGACCAGCTCATCGAGACCATGAACACCGCCCTGGCGCGGACGCAGAACTGATCACCGGGCGGCCGGTCGTGCGCGACCGGCCGCCCTTCACCGCCGGACCGGAGGCATCGACATGACGGACACGCGCACCAGGACCGACCCCGCAGACGAGGTCGGCCGCGGCCCGCTCTCCCGCGGCGCCGCCTTCGTCTACCGGATGCTGGTGCTCGAAGGACTGCTCCTGCTCGCCCTGCTGCCCGCGATCGCCGTGGTGGTGCTGCTCGGCCGCGATGCGTCCAACGTCCCGTTCTTCACGCTCGCCCTGCTCCCCCTCGCCCCGGCCCTCGTCGCCGCGCTCGCGGCGCTCCGGGCATGGGAGCGCTCGCCGGATCTGTCGCCCGCCCTCGCGTTCGTGCTCGCCTACCGTCGCGACCTGCTGCCGACGCTGAGATGGGCGGTGCCCGCGACAGCCGGGCTCGCCCTGCTCACCTTCAACCTCGTCCACCTCGCCGCCGTCACCGGTGGGGCGATGATCCGCCCCGTGCTCGTCGTGATCGTGGCGATCACGGTCGTCTGGTGCGGCCACATGGCTGTCCTCACCTCCGCCTTCCACTTCCGGACGAGGGACGCCGCGCGCATCGCGCTGTCGCAGCTCGTGTCGCAGTGGCGGTTCTCGCTCGGCATCCTGTCCCTCGTGCTCATCGCCGGGACCCTGGTGCTGATGGTGTCCGAGTTCGCCCTGCTCCTGGTCGCATGGGCGTTCGCCGCCCTCCTCGCCCTCCTCGCCCGCCCCGTGATCACCGACGTCACCGAGAGGTTCACCCGATGACATCCCCCGCACGACTTCCCCGCCTGGATCACATCGCGTTCGGCGGGGACTATTCCCCCGAGCAATGGGATCGCGACGTCTGGACGGCCGACTACGCGGCGTTCGACGCGGCGCAGATCACGACGCTGACCGTCGGCGTGTTCACATGGGCGCTCACCCAGCCCGATGAGGACACGGTCGACTTCACGGTGCTCGACGAGATCATCCAGCGCGCCGCAGACGAAGGCCGCCGGATCTGCCTCGGCACCGGCACCGGAGCGCTTTCGCCCTGGATGGCCCGCCGCTACCCTGATGTCACGCGCACCGACTACGACGGGCGCCGGCACGGCTACGGCCAGCGGCACAACGCCTGCTGGAGCTCGCCCAACTACCGCCGGCTCGCCGCCGGTATCGCCCGGCGCCTCGCCGAGAGGTACGGATCGCACCCCGCGGTCGTCGCGTGGCACATCGGCAACGAGTACGGCGGGCGGTGCTACTGCGAGCTGTGCGCGGCGGAGTTCCGGATCTGGTTGCGAGCACGCTACGGCAGCCTCGACGCACTGAACGAGGCGTGGAACACGACGTTCTGGTCGCACCGGTTCACCGACTGGGACGAGATCGAGCCGCCGAGCGCGCTCACCGAGCACTGGGGAGGCCCGGGCAAGACCGCGTTCCAGGGCATCACACTCGATTACGCCCGGTTCTCGACCGACAACGCGATCCGTCAGTTCGCGGAGGAGAAGGCGGCGATCCGGGAGCATTCCGACCTGCCGGCGACCACGAACTTCATGGGCTTCTACGAACCGTTGGACTACCACCGCTGGTCGGAGCAGCTCGACTTCGCGTCGTGGGACAACTACCCGCGCGCGATGGACCAGCCGTGGACGACCGCGCTCGCGCACGACCTCATGCGCGGGCTGAAGGACGGTGCGCCGTTCTGGCTCATGGAGCAGACGCCGTCGGTCACGGCATCCAGAGACGTGAATCCGGTACGACGCCCGGGGGTCATGCGGCTGTGGTCATGGCAGGCGGTCGCGCACGGCGCGGACTCGGTGCTGTTCTTCCAGATGCGCGCATCGCGCGGCGCCTGCGAGATGACGCACGGTGCGGTGCTCGACCACTCCGGTCGTCTCGACACCCGCACCTTCCGCGAGGTCGCAGGACTCGGTGCCGAGCTGGGCGCGCTCGGGGATGCCGTCATCGGAGCGCGCACCCCCGCGCGCTGCGCGCTCGTCGTCGACTGGGACTCGTGGTGGGCCGTCGAGATGGCGGATGGGCCGAACCGGCTGCTGCGCTACGCGCCGACGGTGCAGGAGTGGGGTCGTGCGTTCTGGGATGCCGGTGCGCAGGTCGACGTCGTGCCGGTGACCGCGGATCTCACCGGCTACGACGTCGTCGCCGCTCCCCTTCTGCACATGATCAAGGGCGATGTCGCCGAGCGGTTCGCCGAGGTCGTCGAGCGCGGCGGGACGCTCATCACCGGCTGCCTGTCCGGCCGCGTGGACGAGGATGATCGTCGGTTCCTCATGGACGCCCCCGGTCCCCTGGGCGGTCTCTGCGGCATCCGGGTGGCCGAGACGGATGCCGCAGAGCCCGACGCCCCCAACCGGATCGTCTTCTCGGACGCGACCAGCACGGGCACGCACGTGTTCGAGATCCTGATCGCCGAGGATGCCGAGGTCGTCGCCCGCTACGGCGATGACTTCTACGCCGGTGAGCCGGCGGTGACGCGGCGCACCGCGGCATCCGGCGGACAGGCCTGGTACATCGGCACCCCGCTCGCGCAGCCCGGTCTCGCGCGGATCGTGCGGTCGGCGCTGGAGAAGCACGCCCTCCTCGGGCCGTATGCCGACGTGCCGGGGCTCGAGCTCGCGACGCGGGTGGCGCCGGATGGCGAGCGGATCGACTTCGTGCTGCACCACGGACCGGACCCCGTCACAGTCGCGCTGCACGCCGACGGCACCGATCTGCTCACCGGAACCGCGTTCACGGCCGGTACGCGCGTCGAACTGCAGCCGACGGATGTGCTCGTGCTCGCGGTCAGCGCACCCGGGTCTTCTGAGCCTCGGTGAGCGGGCGAGCGGCGCCGGACGCGATGCCGGATGCCGCAACCAGCGCGACCAGGATGAACAGCGTGTTCAGTAGGCCGATGTGCTCGCTGATCAGGCCGAGGATGGGCGGGCCGCACAGGAAAGCCGCGTAGCCGATGGTCGCCGCGGCGCTCACGCGGGCAGCGGCCTTGGCCGGGTCGTCCGCCGCCGCCGACATCCCGAGCGGGAAGCCGAGCGAGGCGCCGACGCCCCACAGGGCTGCTCCCACGAAGACCAGCGGCATGGTGGGCGCGAGGATGAACAGCAGGATGCCGCCCGCCGCAGACACGGCGAGCACGCGCAGCACCAGCACGCGTCCGAAGCGATCGACCAGCGGGCCGCCGAAGACCCGCACCGTGGTCATCGCGACGGAGAAGACGGTCAGTGCCAGAGCGCCGTTCTCGGCGCCGAAGCCGTGGTCCTCGCTGACGCCGAGCGCGAGCCAGTCGTTGGCGCCGCCCTCGGCGAAGGCCATGCCGAGGATGACGATCCCGAGCACATAGGTGCGCGGCTCGCGCCAGGCCTCGAGCGCGGTGTGCATGCGATCGCGCCAGTGCGGCTTCTCCCCCGGCTCTGCCGGGTCGAGCGCTTCGGCGCGGTTCGGTACGTTCGCGATACTGACGAAGGCCGTGACGAGGATCACGACGGCGATGATGCCCGCGTGCGGGGCGACCTCGACGCCGAGCCGCGTCGCGGCCCAGGCGGCTCCGGCGCCGATCACGGTGCCGAAGCTGAAGAACGCGTGGAACAGCGGCAGGATCGTCTTGCCCGCGTGCTGCTCGACCGCGGTGGCCTCGACATTCATCATGACGTCGAGGCAGCCGTTGCCGAACCCGAACAGCACGAGGCCGATGATGACCACGGGGAACGAGCCGAGGACGGTCGCGCCGAGACCGACCACCGCGAGCCCGATCGCGAGCACGACGAGGAGCATCAGCATGCCTCGCCGCGCGCCGGTGCGGGCCATGACGGCGGGGCTCGTCGAGACGCCGATGATCGACGCGACGCCCATGCCGAGCAGCAGGAGGCCGATCTGCGCGTTGTCGATGTCGAGCGCGGCCTTGATGTCCGGCACGCGTGCAGCCCAGGTCGCGATCGAGACGCCACTGGCGAGGAAGATCGCGAAGATCGCGTTGCGCCAGCGCACGTACTGGGATCGGGTCAGCTCGGCATCCATGTGACACAGCGTATCGAATCGATTCGAGCCGTGGAAACATCGGCGTATATCCTCGGAGCATGGACTCAGCCCATCGCCGAGCGACGATCGCCGATGTCGCACGTGCAGCCGGCGTCGCGCCCTCCACGGCATCCGTGGTCTTCAGCGGCAAGGCCCAGGTCGCCGAGGCCACGCGCGAGCGCGTGCTGGCGGCCGCGGCATCCCTCGGCTACGCCGGACCAGACCCGCGGGCCGCGTCCCTGCGCACCGGGCGCAGCGGAATCGTCGCCGTCGTGCTGGACGGCCCGCTGCGGACGGTGTTTCTCGACCCGGTGACCATGCCGATGATGGATGGCATCACGGACGGATTATCCGACCTCGGTGCCGCCGTGCTGCTGCTGCGAGAGGATGCCGCCGAGGAGGCGGCCAACCTCGCCAACGCCCCCGTCGACGCCGTCGTGCTGATCGGATGCTCTGGGCGGACCAGGGCATCGTTGGAGATCGTGCGTGGCCGCGGCATCCCCGTCGTCGTCATCGAGGGGGATGCCGGTGAAGGAATTCCCCAGATCACACTGGATAATCAGGATGCCGCACGCGATGTCGCCCGTCACGTGCACGGCCTCGGTCACCGCGCCGTCGCGGTGCTGACGCTGCCGCTGGACAGCTCGCGCGATCGAGGGGCTGTGACGCCGGACCGGCTGTCCGGGGCGACCGTCGACGTCACGCTCGACCGCCTGGCCGGCGTGCGCGAGGTGTTCCCCGATGCGCCGGCGGTGTCCGCCGCGCACAGCTCGATCGATGAGGGGCTGATCGCCGGCCGTGCCCTGCTCGCCGACGACGAGACCCGCCCGACCGCCGTGCTCGCGCAGAGCGACCTGCTCGCGGCCGGTGTGATCCGCGCCGCCGAGGAGCGCGGGCTGCGCGTACCGCAGGATCTCAGCGTGACGGGTTTCGACGGCGTCACGGTCGACGGTCTCGGGCGGCACATCCTGACCACCTCCGTGCAGCCGGCGACGCAGAAGGGCCGGGCCGCGGGGGAGCAGGTCACCCGGATGCTGCGCGGCGAGGACACCGCGTCTCAGCATCTGACCTGCCGATTCCGTGCCGGGACGACGACCGCGACGCCGGCCGCGCGCTGACGCGTCAGGAGTGCGGGAAGCCCAGCGGGACCTCTTCGGGCGCGAAGTCGTAGATCGCGTAGCGGCCGCACTCCACGACATTCACCTGCATCGCGCCGAGTGACAGCTCCCAGCTCTGGGTCTCGGCATCCACGAGGAGGAAGCTCACCGCTGTGCTGTCGAAGTCGCGGCGGTTCACGAGCCACGAGTATCCGTTCAGCTGGTGGTCCACCTGCACGAGCCTGGTCGGATCCTCGAGATGCAGCTTCGGCAGCCGTACGGTCCAGAACTGCCCCGCACCGACCTGGCCCGATTCGTCGATCCAGTCGACGACGCAGGCGAGATCGGCGTCCGGCGCGGTGGCTGCGCTGACGATCCGCGGCACGCTGAGACCAGCGCCGACGAGCAGCAGGACGGCGACGACCGCGGTCGTGACGCGCGCGATCGCGGGGGAGAGCCGCGCCGGCGTCTTCGGATCCGCGACGAGCACGAGCAGCGGCGCGAACACGACGGGCTCGAGGTAGCGCGCCGCGTTCGTGCCCAGCGCGATCGCCCCGATCGTCACCAGCAGCGGCAGCACCCAGGCGGATGCCGCGACAAGACGCTCCGCTCGAGTCGACGCCCGCACCGTGCGGCGGATCGCGAGCACGACGAGGGCGGCGATGACGACCCAGCCCACCCATCCGAGCGGGGTCGAGAGGCGGTCGACGACGAGCTCTCCGTAGTAGGCCGCTGACTCGGGCCACAGCTGCGGTTTCGCGTAGCCGAGGCCGGAGTTCTCGATCCATGCCGTCAGCGGAATACGTCCCAGAAGTCCGACGGCCGTGCCGCCGATGAGCCACCACAGCAGCGACAGCATCCGGCCCCGGTCGTGCGCCCGCAGCGCGGCGAAGCCGAGGATCGCAGCGAGCGGCACCGTCGTCCAGACCAGGTACAGCGGGTTCGACAGCGTCGCGATGGCCGCCACGACGCCGAGCGCGATGAACATCCCGCGTCGGCGGCCGCTCCGGTCGCAGACCCGGCGCGCGACCCCGATCGACGCGAGCATCGCGATGACGGTCGCGGAGTAATAGGTCGTGGTGAGCAGCAGCGACGCCAGCTCCGCCGAGTCACGCGACGCGCTGGTCTCGGTGACCGCGATCACTCCGAACACCGCGACGGCGGCGAGCGACCACGCGACGGGTGCGCGGCCCGGCGCACGCCGACCGGCGACCAGCCGCACCGCGCCGTACAGCGCGACGATGTTCACGATCGCGTTCAGCAGCAGCAGTGCGTCGATGCCGAACGGAAGCAGCCTGAGCAGTGCGAACAGCGCGGACTCTGGCACGAAGAGCACGGTCGACATCGACCAGTCCCCGCCCTGACCCTCGAGGATCGACCGGACGAACATCGGTACGACGAGCGAGTCGCTGTCACGCAGCAGCAGATCGCCGCGGGCGGTCGATGCGACCTGGCCCGTGACGATGACGGCGATCGCCGCAGCGCCCAGCCAGCCGAGGAGTTCGCGCAGCCATCCGTGTTTCACGGCATCCACTCTCGCATGCCGGTCTGTGGGCGAGTCGGATCAAGGCGGGGCGGGTGTGCGCGGAGACGTGCCGATGCTCCGCGAGGGCGCCCTTGTCCTGCCACTCGTAGACTTCAGAGCGTGACCGAGCCCATCCTGCCCCGCATCCGTCCGGAGATCGCCGCTCTTCCGCCCTACCGCCAGGGCAAGCAGGCGGGTGCGGATGCGTTCAAGCTCTCCAGCAACGAGAACCCGTTCGACCCGCTGCCGTCGGTCGTCGAGGCTCTGCAGAGCACGGTGCCGATCAACCGCTACCCGGATGCCACGGCCGGAGCCCTCCGCGCCCGGCTGGGGGAGCGCTACGGCGTCGAGGCCGATGCCGTCCACGTCGCCGCCGGCTCCGTCTCGATCCTGTACCAGCTGGTCGTCGCCGCAGCATCCGTCGGCGACGAGGTGATCTACGCCTGGCGCTCGTTCGAGGCGTATCCCGGCATCCCCCTGATCGCGGGAGCGACGAGCGTGCAGGTGCCGCTGCGTGCGGATGCCACCCATGACCTCGATGCCATGGCGGATGCCGTCACCGACCGCACCCGCGCCATCATCGTGTGCACCCCGAACAACCCCACCGGTCCCATCGTGACGAGCGCGGAGTTCGCTGCGTTCGTCGCCCGCGTGCCGTCGGATGTGCTCATCATCCTCGACGAGGCCTACGCCGAGTTCGTCACGGCGCCCGGCGCGGTCGACGGTCTTCAGGAGCGCCTCTTCGAGACGCATCCCAACGTGGTGGTCCTCCGCACCTTCTCGAAGGCGTTCGGTCTGGCCGGGCTCCGCATCGGCTACGCGATCGGTCACCCGCGGGTGCTGGATGCCGCACGCAGCACCGGCATCCCGCTGTCGGTGACGTCGGCCGCCGAGCGCGCGGCGATCGCCAGCCTGAATGCCGAGCCGGAGCTGCGCGAGCGCGTCGCCGTGATCGCCGAGCGGCGCACGCGCCTGCGCGACGGCCTGCGCGCGCAGGGCTGGGAGGTGCCGGATGCCCAGGGCAACTTCGTCTGGCTGCCCACGGGCGAGCGGACGGACGAGATCGCCGCGGTGTTCGTCGCATCCGACCTGATCGTGCGGCCGTTCTCGGGCGACGGCATCCGCATCTCGGTCGGAGAAGACGCATCGATCGAGCGGGTGCTCGCCGTCGCGGCATCCGTCCGCTGACCTGCCGTCCCGGCGGCGGTACACCTGCACGACACGGGAACGGATGCACGGCCGGAATTCGTTCTCCGGTCGTGCACCTGTTCCCGGGCCGTGCATCTGTACCCGCGGGCGCACGCCGCGACCCGCTCGCAACTCGTGATTCTGCGCATTCCAGGCAGAAACTAGGGGCCCCTAGCTATGCGTGACGCGGCATGCGGGCGCGGGTAGCGTGGGGCGGGTGACCTCATCTGAGACCCCTCTCGTCCGCGTCCTCGAGGCGGACGGCAGCTTCGCACCGAGCGCCGCCGCCGAGCGGTACCTGCCGATGATCGACGCCCTCACGGATGCCGAGCTCGAGCAGTTCTACCGCGACATGGTCGTCATCCGCTCGATCGACACCCAGGCCACCAACCTGCAGCGGCAGGGACAGCTGGCGCTCTGGCCGCCGAGCCGAGGTCAGGAGGCCGCGCAGGTCGGCTCCGCACGCGCGGCGCGCTTGCAGGACACGATCTTCCCGTCCTACCGCGAGCATGCGGTCACCCGCATCCGCGGCGTCGATCCGGTCGACATCATCAAGCTCATGCGCGGTGTCTCGCACGGCGGGTGGGATCCGAGCGATCCCAAGAACGGCAACACGCGCCTGTACACGCTCGTGCTCGGCTCGCAGACGCTGCACGCGACCGGCTACGCCATGGGGCTCGCGTTCGACGGGCGCAGCGGCACCGGCGACCCTGAGCGCGACGAGGCCGTCGTCGTCTACTACGGCGACGGAGCCTCCAGCCAGGGCGACGTGCACGAGGCGATGGTGTTCGCCGCCAGCTACCAGGCGCCGACCGTCTTCTTCCTGCAGAACAATCACTGGGCCATCTCGGTGCCCGTCGCCACGCAGTCGCGCGGCCCGCTCGTCGAGCGCAGCGCCGGCTACGGCATCCCCAGCGTCCGCGTCGACGGCAACGACGTCCTCGCGAGCTACGCCGTCTCGCGCGTCGCTCTGGACGAAGCCCGCAGCGGCCAGGGCCCACGGGCGATCGAGGCCGTGACGTACCGGCTCGGCGCGCACACCACGAGCGACGACCCCACCAAGTATCGGGGCAGCGAAGAGGAGCAGGACTGGGCTGGGCGCGACCCGATTCCCCGCATGCGCGCTTTCCTCGAAGGGCGCGGGGCCGCGGCAGCCTTCTTCACGGATGTCGAGACCGAGGCCGCCGACGCCGCCGAGGACCTGCGCGTGCGCACCCTCGAACTGCAGCCGCCGACCGCCGAGACGATGTTCACGCACGTCTACAGCGAGCCGCATCCGCTGATGGACCAGCAGCGCCAGTGGCTGGCACGCTACGAGGCATCGTTCGAGAGGGAGCAGGCATGACCATCGAGACGATGCCGTTCAGCAAGGCGCTCAACGCCGGCATGCGCAAGGCCATGGAGGACGACCAGAAGGTCCTGCTCATGGGGGAGGACATCGGAAAGCTCGGCGGAGTGTTCCGCATCACCGAGCACCTCCAGCGCGACTTCGGACCGCAGCGGGTGCTCGACACTCCGCTGGCGGAATCCGGAATCGTCGGCACCGCGATCGGTCTGGCGATGGCCGGGTTCCGTCCCGTCATCGAGATCCAGTTCGACGGGTTCGTCTTCCCCGCGTTCGACCAGATCACCACGCAACTGGCGAAGCTCACGAACCGGCACGACGGCCGACTGAGCCTGCCGATCGTGATCCGCATCCCGTATGGCGGGCACATCGGTGCCGTCGAGCACCACCAGGAGAGCCCGGAGGCGTACTTCGCGCACACCCCCGGCCTGCGCGTGGTGAGCCCGTCGACCCCGAACGACGCGTACTGGATGATCCAGGAGGCGATTCGTTCGAACGACCCGATCGTCTTCATGGAGCCGAAGAGCCGGTACTGGAGCAAGGGCGAGGTCGACCTGTCGGCATCGGCGGTACCGCTGCACTCTTCCCGCGTCGTTCGCCAGGGCACCGATGTCACGCTCGTCGGGCACGGAGCCATGGTCACCACGCTGCTCCAGGCCGCGGCGCTCGCCGAGGCCGAGGGCACGAGCTGCGAGGTCGTCGACGTCCGCTCGCTCTCTCCGGTCGACTACGGGCCCATCCTGGACTCGATCCGCAAGACCGGGCACATGGTCTACGCGCAGGAGGCCCAGGGGTTCGCGAGCGTCGGCAGCGAGATCGCCGCGACCGTCATGGAGCAGGCGTTCTACGCGCTGGAGGCTCCGGTGCTGCGCGTGTCCGGCTTCGACGTTCCGTTCCCGCCGGCGAAGCTCGAGGGCGTCTTCCTCCCGGATGCGGATCGCATCCTCGAGGCCGTCGACCGCTCTCTCGCCTACTGATCCCATCCGCTCCCTGAGCCTGTCGAAGGGCATGACCATGAGCACGCAGAACTTCACCCTCCCGGACGTCGGCGAAGGCCTCACCGAAGCCGAGATCGTCACGTGGAAGGTCGCCCCGGGCGATCACGTCGCCATCAACGACGTCATCTGCGAGATCGAGACGGCCAAGTCGCTTGTCGAGCTGCCGTCGCCGCACGCCGGCACGGTCGGCGAGCTGCTCGTCGCCGAGGGGACGACCGTGGAGGTCGGCACGCCGATCATCTCGTTCGTCTCGGATGCCGACGCCCCCGCCCCGGAGGCCCCTGCTGCTCCTGCGGCCGATGAGGGCGGCGGGTCGGTGCTCGTCGGCTACGGCAGCGGCACGGGGGCGACCTCGCGGCGCAAGCGCGTCGCGCAGCGGCCGGTGCGCTCCTCGGTGGGTGTGATCGCGAAGCCGCCGATCCGCAAGCTCGCCCGCGACCTGGGCGTCGATCTCGCCTCCGTCACGCCGACCGGCGCCGACGGCGAGGTCACCCGTGACGACGTCGTGAAGCATGCGTCCCAGGCCAGCGTGTTCCGCAACATCGAGACACCCGAGTGGGGCGAGGTGCGCGAGGAGACGAGGCCGGCCCCGCAGGCCGCGCCGGTCGGCATCGCGCGGGGCGTGGCGCCGACTCAGGCTCAGGACGCGGAAGCCCGCAGCGAGGCGATCCCGGTGAAGGGCGTGCGCAAGGCGAGCGCCAACGCGATGGTGCAGAGCGCGTACACCGCACCGCACGTCACGGTCTGGAAGGACGTCGATGCGACGCGCACGATGGAGCTCGTCAAGCGCCTGAAGACGTCGCCGGACTACGCCGACATCCGCGTCTCTCCGCTGCTGATCGTCGCCCGCGCCGTCATCTGGGCTGTGCGCCGCAACCCGATGGTGAACGCGGCATGGGTCGAGACCGAGAACGGCGCGGAGATCCGCGTCCGACACTACGTGAACCTCGGCATCGCCGCGGCGACGCCGCGCGGCCTGCTGGTGCCGAACATCAAGGATGCGCAGGACCTCAGCATGAAGGATCTCGCGCGCGCGCTGAACCGCCTGACGCTCACGGCGCGCGAGGGCAAGACGCCGCCGGCCGACCAGCAGGGCGGGACGATCACGATCACGAACATCGGAGTGTTCGGGATGGACGCGGGCACCCCGATCATCAACCCCGGCGAGGCGGGCATCGTGGCGATGGGCACGATCAGCCAGAAGCCGTGGGTCGTCGACGGCGAGGTGCGCCCGCGCTACGTCACGACGGTCGCCGGCTCGTTCGACCACCGTGTGATCGACGGCGACAGCATGAGCCGTTTCGTCGCGGATGTCGCCGCGATCCTCGAGGAGCCCGCACTCCTCGTCGACTGACGGCGTCCCCTCGATCGGATGCCGAGGCGAGCATACGCGATTTTGAGAATCATTCTCAGGAACGTACGATGGAGGCATGAAGAAGTCCGTCGCCGCCATCGCGCTCGTCTCCGCATCCGCTCTCGCCCTGGCGGGATGCGCGTCGACTCCTGCGTCCGAGAGCGGCACCGACGGGCTCACCGTGGTCGCGACCACGAACATCTACGGCTCGCTCGCCGAGCAGATCGGCGGCGACCGCGTTTCGGTCACCTCGATCATCGACTCGGCCTCGCAGGACCCGCATTCCTACGAGGCTTCGGCCCGCGACCGCCTCACCGTGCAGGAGGCCGACCTCGTCATCGAGAACGGAGGCGGGTACGACTCGTTCATCGAGGACCTCCTCGAGGGATCGGATGCCGTGACCATCACCGCCGTCGAGTTCTCGCATGACTACCCCGGAAACGAGGGCCACGACGAGGATGCCGAGGCGCACGACCACGAGGACGAGCACGCCGAAGAAGAGCATGCAGACGAAGAGCACGTCGACGAGCACGAGGGCCACGACCACATCGAGGGGTTCAACGAGCACGTCTGGTTCGACCCGCACACGATGATCCACGTCGTCGAGGACATCGCCGCAGAGCTCACCGCCCTCGACCCCGACGGCGAGGCGGACTTCGCCGCCGCCGCGGATGGCATCATCGCCGACCTCGAGGGCTACGAGGCCGACCTCGCCGAACTGAACACGCAGTACGCCGGCACGGGCGTCTTCATCACCGAGCCGCTGCCCGGATACATCGCCGCAGCTGCCGGCCTCACCGACGTGACGCCGGAGGGCTTCGCCGAGTCCGTCGAGGAGGGCACGGACGTAGCCCCCGCCACGCTGCTCGACGCGATCGAGGTCATCGAGTCCGGTGACGCCGCCGTCGTGCTGACCAACGCGCAGACCGGGGGCGCGGAGACCACGCGCGTGGAGGAGACAGCTGAGGCCGCCGGCATCCCCGTCGTGGCCTTCACGGAACTGCTCGCGGACGGATCGTCGTACTCTGAGTGGATGGCAGACGCGATCCAGAACCTCGCCGACGCGCTCGCATCGTGAGCGCGGCGGGTACCGGACCCGCGCACGACGACGCCGCCCCGATTCTGACGATCCGCGATGCCGCCATCCAGCGCGGTGACCGCGAGTTGTGGGCCGGCCTCGACCTCGACGTCGAACCGGGTGAGTTCATCGCCGTGCTGGGTCCATCCGGCTCGGGCAAGACGACACTGCTGCGGGCCGTCCTCGGGCTGCAGGAGCTCTCCGCCGGGAGCATCCGCGTCGGCGGATCGCCCGTGCAGCGCGGAAACCCGCGCATCGGATACATCCCGCAGCAGCGCCCGTTTCCGCCGGACACCAGCATGCGTGCGCGGGACGTCGTCGCGCTCGGGGTGCAGGGCACGCGCTTCGGCTTCCCGCTGCCGCGTCGCGGAGACAGCGAGCGGGTCGACGAGCTGCTCGCCGCCGTCGGCGCGTCCGGTTTCGCCGACCGCAGGGTCGGACTGCTTTCGGGCGGCGAGCAGCAGCGCCTGCGCGTCGGTCAGGCACTCGCCGACCACCCCGATCTGCTGCTGTGCGATGAGCCGCTGTCGGCCCTGGACCTCGCCAACCAGCGCGCCGTCACCGAGATCATCGAGCGTCAGCGCCGCGACCGCGGAGCCGCGGTGCTGTTCGTCACGCACGACATCAATCCGATCCTCGGCCGTGTCGACCGCATCCTGTACATCGCGGGCGGTCGCTTCGTGCTCGGCACACCGGACGAGGTCCTGCAGAGTCGTGTGCTGACCGATCTGTACGGCACCCCCGTCTTCGTGCTGCGGGCCGGGGATCGCCTGGTCGTCGTCGGAATCCCGGATGCCGAGCCGCACCACGAGGAGCACGAATGATCGCCCCCATGGTCGACTGGAGCGACGTCTTCTCGTTCGAGGACTACGGAGCGCTCGTCGCGCTGCTGTCGAACTCGATCATCGCCGGAGCCGTGCTCGGGCTCGTCGGCGGACTCGTCGGCGTCTTCGTCATGCAGCGGGACCTCGCCTTCGCGGTCCACGGCATCAGCGAGCTGTCGTTCGCCGGCGCGGCGGCCGCACTGCTGTTCGGCGGGAGCGTCGTCGTCGGCTCGATCGGGGGAGCGCTCGTCGCGGCGATCCTCATCGGACTGCTGGGGTCGAAAGCGCGCGATCGCAATTCGATCGTCGGCGTGCTGATGCCGTTCGGCCTGGGCCTCGGCATCCTGTTCCTGTCGCTCTACGACGGCCGCAGCGCCAACCGGTTCAGCCTGCTGACCGGCCAGATCGTCTCGGTGTCCAACCCGGATCTCGGGTGGCTGATCGGCATCTGCGTCGTGGTGCTGCTCGGGCTGCTGCTGATGTGGAACCCGCTGCGCTTCGACTCGCTCGACGCTGTGGCCGCGTCGGCGCGCGGCATCCCGACACGGGCGATCAGCCTGGCGTTCATGGTGCTGCTCGGGCTCATCGTCGCCGTCGCCGTGCACATCATCGGCGCGCTGCTCGTGATGGCGCTGCTCGTCACTCCTGCGGCCGCAGCGATGCGGGTGGCGGCCGGACCGCTCACGGTGCCGCTTCTCGCCGCGCTGTTCGGGTTCATCTCCGCGGTCGGCGGCATCCTGCTGGCCCTGGCCGGCACGCTGCCGGTGAGCCCCTACATCACGACGATCTCGTTCCTGATCTACGTCGTGTGCTGGGTCGTCCAGTATCAGCGCGGTCGCGTGCGCCGCACCGCCTGATCCCTCAGGCTTCGAGGTCTCCGTACATCGATGCGATGTCCTTCGCCGTGAGCCACCGCTCATACGTCGCATCCTGCGGCCATCCGTCCGGGACCTCCTGCCACTCCTCCTGACGGCCGTACGGCAGAACGTCAGCGATTCCGAAGTTCACGCTGAACCGTTCGGCGCCCCGCCCGGTGGTGTGCCAGGTGCGGTACACGTCATCGCCGTCGCGCAGGAACACGTTGAACGCGAATCCGTCGTCCGGACCGGCGTCCACGTCGGCGCCGAACGTCGTGCCGGCCGCGGAGTACCAGGTCATCCGGTTCCCGACCCTCTTCTTGTACGTGAGGATCTCGTCCATCGGGCCATTGGTGATGATGACGAACCGACTTCCCGAATCTCGCGGCACTGCGCGATGCCGTCGCGGCGGCGATCCTCGAGCGGGTCGCGGCGGGGATGACGAGCGGGGCAGCGGGCGGCGCGGATCGCCTCCGCACGGTCGGAACCGCCTACATCGACTTCGCGCTCGCCGAGCCGGGGTGGTTCGCGGTCGCGTTCTTCGGGTCGCGGTCGCTCACCCCGGAGGCGACAGCCGCCACGCCGACCTTCCGCGCGCTCGCGGGCGCGCTCGCCGATCTCGTCTCCGAGGGTGCGCTGGACGTGGAAGCCGCCGAGGCCGCCGCGTGGTCGTGCTGGGCGACAGTGCACGGCTTCGCGGAGCTGTGCCTGGGTGGTCCGCTGGCAGGTTCGCCGCGCGAAGAGCAGCGTCGGCTGGCGGCGTCCGCCGTGGAGGCGACCATCGCCGGCATCCTGGTCCGCCCGTCGAGCTGACGAGCTGCCATCGCCGAGTGCACGGGGTGCGCTCGCGGGAACGGCCTGCGTGCGCGGCGGAGTCGTTCACTCGGCACGAAGCCGCGCATTCGCGGGTGTCGGCGATGGCATCGGAGCGGTGAGACGGCTCCCAGCCCCGCGCAAGGCCCGCGGCCTAGACTCGGGGTATGGCTCAGCGCAACACGTGGCAGCGCGAGCGCGTGCGCGACGCCCTCGCCGATGCGCGCGGGTTCGTCAGCGCCCAGTCCCTGCACGCCACCCTCCGGGATGAGAACACCGGCATCGGGCTGGCGACGGTCTATCGCGCGCTCGCGGGTCTCGCGGCATCCGGCGATGCGGACTCGCTGCAGAGCCCCGAGGGCGAAGCCCTCTACCGCGCCTGCTCGACGCAGGGCCACCACCACCACCTGATCTGCCGCTCGTGCGGTCTCACCGTCGAGATCGAGGCCACGGAGGTCGAGGCCTGGGCGCAGCGGACTGCCGCGCTGCACGGCTTCACCGAAGCGGCGCACGTCGTCGACATCTTCGGCCTGTGCACCCCGTGCGCGAAAGCGAAGCAGGCGCTGGAGTCGGCGACCGCGTGAACGTGCTCACCGCCCCCGGCCGCGCAGAAACGCGCCGCACGTCGCCGATCGTCGGCGTCGCGGTGGGTCTCGGCATCCTCGTGGTGCTGTTCGCGATCGACCTGTTCCTGCCCCAGCTGTACTCGGTGTCGCTGCCGAACCGCGTCCAGGACGGGCTGACCCTGTCGCTGAGCGTGCTGATCGAGGCGCTGCCGTTCGTGATCCTCGGCGTCCTGCTGTCGATCGTCGTGCAGGTGTGGCTGCCGGCCGACGCGATCCAGCGCTGGCTGCCTCGGCGCGCCTGGGCGCGCCGAGCCGTGCTGTCGCTGCTCGGGATGCTGATCCCGGTGTGCGAGTGCGGCAACGTGCCCTTCGCTCGCGGACTGATGATGCGCGGACTGGCGCCCGCTGAGGCGCTGACGTTCCTCATGGCGGCGCCGATCGTGAACCCGATCGTGATCCTCACCACCCACGCGGCGTTCGGCTGGGACGGCGGGATCCTCGTGGCGCGCCTGGTCGGCGGATACCTCATCGCCAACCTCGTCGGCTGGATCTACAGCCGTCACCCGTCACCCGACGCCCTCCTCACCGAGCGCTTCGTCGCCACCTGCGACCGCGTGACGCATGAGCACGGCACCCCGATCCGCCGCAGCCTCACGCAGTTCCTCATCGAGCTGCGCGCGGTGATGCCGGCGCTCGTGATCGGCTCGGCCGTCGCCGGGGCCGTGCAGGTGCTCATCCCGCGGGACGTGCTGCTGGCGATCGGATCGAACCCCGTGCTGTCGATCGTCGCGATGATGGCTCTCGCGATGACCGTCGCGATCTGCTCGAACGTGGATGCCTTCTTCGCCCTGTCGTTCGCTTCGACGTTCTCGCCCGGAGCGATCGTCGCGTTCCTGCTGGTCGGTCCGCTCGTGGATATCAAGATGCTCGCGCTGATGCGTACCACGTTCACCACCCGCACCCTGGTGGGGATCGTCGGCATCGTTCTGCTGAGCGCGTTCGTCATCGGGATCGGGGTGAACGTCTTTGTCTGAGCAGGTCTCGCGTCGGCGTGCGCTGTGGTCGCGGTGGCTGGGCGTCGGCCTCGCCGCCGGTCTCGCGGTCGTGACTCTCGGCCTCGCATTCACGGGGCGCCTCTCGCTCTACATCAGCCCGGAGTCGGTCTGGTTCGCCGTGGCCGGCGCCGTCGTCACGCTCGCGGGCGCGGTCTGGTCGTGCACACTCCCGCTCGGCGAGGAGATGGACCACGACCACGACCACGGAACGGATGCCGCGGCCGACGCCGCTTCGCCCCGGCGCACGCTCGCGGCGGTCGGGAGCATCACGGCGGGTGTCGTGGCTTCGGGCGTCGTGGTCGCGGGGCTCGTGCTGCCGCCGGCATCCCTGTCCGTCGAACTGGCCATGTCTCGCGCGGGCGAAGCCGGCACGCTGTTCGCCGGCGCGGACACCGTGACGCTCGGCGTCGCCGACACGTCGACGTTCGGAGTGGGGGACTGGGCGAGCGTTTTCGCCACGGCCACCCGGCCGGAGAGCTATGACGGCTCGACCGTGACGCTCACCGGATTCGTCACCCCGGGCGACGGCGACGACGAGATGAACCTGTCCCGCCTGGTCATCACGCACTGCGTGATCGATGCCCAGCCCGCGTCGATTCCGGTGGTGTCGGCTTCCTGGTCGAGCGACTACGACGTGGGGCAGTGGGTGGAGATCACCGGCACGATCACGGCGGATGCCGACGGCACTCTGAGCGTGGAGCCCACCGAGGTCACGGCGATCGACGAGCCGGGGGATCCGTATGAGTACTGATTCGCCGAACCCGCCGCGCACCAGAGCCGAGTTGCGTGCGCTGCGCGCCGCTGCCGACGCGGCCGCCGCGGATGGTCTCGTAGGGGATGCCGAGGCGGCTAATCAGGACCCTTCGAGTCAGGCGGCTCGGGATGCTGCGCCGTCTCTGGACGCGGATGGCCGCGTCTCGGCGTTCGACGCGGCGATTCGCGACACCTCGCGGGGCTTCGTGCCGGTGCCCGATTCCACGCCGATCATCGAGGGGACGCAAGCGGTCGCTTCGGATGCTGCGACCCGACACAATGCGACCACTCCCGCAGCTCCCGCCGAGACCGGCGAGCCGGCCAGCGCGACGACCGCGGACGCACCTGGCTCCGCTGATACGCCTCCCGCCACGGACACGCCGCCGGCCGGAGCACCCACCGAGCCCCGCGAGTCCACCGAGCCCCGCGCACCCCGCACCCACCGCTTCGGCATCCTGCTCGGCTCCGTCCTCGGAATCCTGGCGCTGATCGGCGCGACCCTCGGCATCCTCAGCGTCACGCAGGGACCGCGCCTTGTGGACGAGCAGATCGACCCAGCGCAGGCGATCGAGGTCTCCGGCAGCCGGCTGATCCTCACCACGAACCAGCCGCTGACGGCCATCGACCCCGAGCAGGTCACGGTCGAACCCGCCGTCCCCTTCACCGTCGACGCGGCGGGACGCAGCCTCGGCATCCGCTTCACCGTCCCGCTCGATGACGAGACGACGTACGACGTGCGCATCGCCGACGTCACGAGCACCGGCGGCGGCCCGTCCGCGGATCTCGTGACCTCCTTCACGACGCCGCCCTCCGAGGTCTTCCTTCTCAAGCGGGATGCCGAGGGCGAAGACAGCATCTTCCGCACCGACCTCACGGGCGCAGGCGTGCCGGTGTACTCCGCCGAGCGCATCGACGACTTCCGCGCAACCACCGCGCAGCTCGTCGTCGCCGTCGAGGACGAGGACGGCTCTTCGATTCTGGTGATGAATCGCGACGGATCCGAGCCGCGCGAGCTGACTCTCCCCGGCGATGGCTTCGTGACCGGCGTGCAGGTGTCCGACCGCGGAGGCCTGGTCGGCTACACGTACTCGGACCGAGAGCTCACCGACACCAGCGGGCGGGCGAGCGTGCTCGTCACGCAGCCGCTCGACGGTTCGGGTGAGCCGCGGATCGTCGAGGTCGCCGATGTCGAGGCCAGCATCGCGGAGTGGGAGTTCGTGCCGGATTCCGCCGCGGTCCTGTTCATCGACTGGCAGGGCGCGCTCGCGCTCGAGGATCTCTCGTCGGATGCCGGAACGCAGGCCCTCGGCACGGCGATGAGCATCATGGGCGTCTCCCGCGGCACGTACACCGCGATCATCGAGCGCACCGACGGCAGCGTCGTCGAGCTGAACCTCGCGGACGGATCGGAGACGCCGCTGCCGGCATCCGATCCGGACTACGGGGTCGCGACCACCATCGCGCCGTACCCCGGAGGGACCCTGCGGCACATCGTCACCCGGGACGAGAACGGTCTCCCGACGGGCCAGTCCGTGATCCGGGTCGATGACGACGGCGCGGCGACGCCGCTGCTCGAGGTGCCGAGCACCGACACGATCCTGCAGGTGTGCGCATCGCCGAGCGGGCAGTACACGGCCGTCACCGTCGCGCCCGATCTCGCGAACAACCCGTACGACGACTTGCTCGCGCCGCTGCCGCAGACGTTGCACACGCACGTGCTCGACACCGACACGGGAGAGGAGATCGTCCCGGTGACCGGATTCGACATCTCCTGGTGCCCCGTCGGACCGGTGTTCTGACCCGTGCTCCACAGGGCTGCGCGCGAGGAGCTCGACGGCCTGCCGCTGGAGGTCGCACCTCGCCTGCTGGGCGGACGACTCCGCACCGTCGTCGACGGCACGGTGGTGACGCTGCGGATCACCGAAGCCGAGGCGTATCACGGACAGGGCACGGGGCTCGTGCCGGACCCGGGGTCGCACGCCAGGATGGGGCGCACGGCGCGGAACGCCACGATGTGGGGAGACCCGGGTCGCCTCTACGTGTACCTGAGCCACGGGATCCATTCCTGCGTCAACGTCGTGTGCGCGCCGGAGGGCGTCGCCGGCGGTGTGCTGCTCCGGGCGGGCGAGGTGATCGAAGGGGCGGATGCCGCGGCATCCCGATCCGGACGAACGGGGCGGGACCTGGCCAGAGGGCCGGGGCGATTCGGGCAGGTCTCGGGGCTGCGGCATCCGCGTCATGACGGCATCGATGCCGTGACCGGCGCCGATCACGAGGGCGCGACAGCCGAACTGTGGCTCGACGACCCGCTCAGCGCGATCGCGAGCGGACCCAGGGTCGGGGTCGCGGGTGTCGCCGGAACCGACGCGTTCCCGTGGCGCTTCTGGATCCCGGGGGATCCGACCGTGTCGCCGTTCCGGTGGGGCCGCGGGGCGGCCGATGCCGCGGTCCGCTGAGTCCGCCGAAGGATGCTAGACTGTCTCTTTGTCTGCGCACACTCCTGTGCGCAGTTCGCATGCTGTTCCGGATTCCGGCTCCCTGAGCCTGTCGAAGGTCAGCGCGCAGACAAGGGATCTTGGGTGAGGCCGTCCGGTCTCACGGTATTGAAGGAGTAATCACATGGCAGCAGTGTGCCAGGTGACTGGAGCTGTTCCCGGCTTCGGTCACAACGTCTCGCACTCGCACCGCCGGACGAAGCGCCGCTTCGACCCGAACGTGCAGAAGAAGACTTACTACGTCCCGTCGCTCGGTCGTAAGATCACGCTCAACGTGTCCGCCAAGGGCATCAAGGTGATCGACGCGCGCGGCATCGAGAAGGTTGTCGCCGACCTCAAGGCGAAGGGTGTGAAGCTCTAATGGCCAAGAAGGCACAGGACGTCCGTCCGATCATCAAGCTCCGCTCGACGGCGGGCACCGGTTACACCTACGTGACCAAGAAGAACCGTCGCAACACCCCCGACCGCCTCGTGCTGAAGAAGTACGACCCGGTGGTCCGCAAGCACGTCGAATTCCGAGAGGAGCGTTGATCCATGGCTAAGAAGAGCAAGATCGCTCGCAACGAGCAGCGCAAGGTCATCGTCGAGCGCTACGCCGAGCGTCGCGCCGAGCTGAAGAAGACGCTCGTCGACCCGAACGCCACCGACGAGGCCCGCGAGGCCGCTCGCGTCGGTCTGCAGAAGCTGCCGCGCAACGCGTCGCCGGCTCGCGTCCGTTCGCGTGACGCGATCGACGGCCGCCCCCGTGGCGTGCTGACGAAGTTCGGCATCTCCCGTGTGCGCTTCCGCGACATGGCCCACCGTGGCGAGCTGCCCGGTGTGACCAAGTCCAGCTGGTAAGCATCGCATTCGAAAAGGCGGGGTTCTTCGGAACCCCGCTTTTTTCGTGCCCGGACGCCGCGTCCGTTCGGGAGGAGAGCACCCGTTCGGGAGGGTCGAACAGCCCGCGGCATCCTCCCGCACAGCTCATCTCCTCCCCAGGATGCTAAGACTGCCGGCCCGCTCGCTCTGCACAGAAGCGGAGGGCTGGCCTGATCTCCACACGTTCGCCGGATGAGGCGGATGCCGTGCCTCGGAGCGGATCATGCTTTCGATGTGGATATCGTCGAAACAGTACGAGCGCGCGGCATCATGCGCGTACAGGCGCTGATGGATGCCGGGGCGAGTCTCGCAGCCATCAAACGTGCGAAGCAGGCGGAACTGATCCGCACGGTCGCCCGCGGCTGGGTCGCCGTCGAAGGCGCCGACCCGGTGCTCGTAGCCGCCGCCCGGCACGGGATCGTGTACACGTGCGTCAGCCGCGCCCAGCGCTTGGGGCTCTGGGTCTCCGCGAGTCCGGATGCGCCGCATGTCGCGGCGCCGGCGCACGCCGGCCACATCAGGACGCGAGCGAAGGTTCACTGGGGCGCTCCTCTGATTCCGCGGCATCCCGACGACCTGGAAGACCCCGTCGAGAACGCACTGGTCATCCTGGCGGGGTGCGTGCCCATCGAGGAGGCCGTGATCGTCTGGGAGTCGGCGTTGCGCCGCCAGCTCATCGACGCGCATGTTCTGACCAGGTATGCCCTGCCGCCGGCGGCGAGGAGGGTCCTCGAGCGCGCGACCCCGTTCTCGGATTCGGGGTTGGAGACCATTCTGATCCAGCGTCTTGGCTGGCTGAATCTTCCACTGCTGCCGCAGGCCTGGGTGCTGGGACATCGCGTCGATCTGCTGATCGGCGACCGGCTGGTGATTCAGATCGACGGCGGCCACCATGTCGGCGCGCAGCGCACGAGCGACATCGATCACGATGCCCGGCTCACGCTCCGGGGCTACCACGTTCTGCGGTTCAGCTATGAACAGATCATGGAGCGCTGGCACGAAGTGCAGGCCATCATCATGGCCGCCATCGCGCAGGGCCTCCACCTCGCGTGAGGGCGCGATCCGCAGGGGAGGACATGAGCCACCCGGGAGGAGCACTCGGCTCGAGGCGTCCTCCCGGGTGGCTCATGTCCTCCCGAACGGTCGCCCCAGAACTCCCAAGCGTGTGACGGGAGTGACGAATGTGGCCCGACACGCCGCTGAAAACGTCAAAACCCGCGAAATGACGCGGAAATGTCGGTCATGGTTGATACATTCGAGGCGGTCGCTCGACCAGGAGCATCCGCTCCGACCCACACAACAACGCGACGGGACCCTCGTCGCTGGAGGATGACATGGCTGACAAGTCCATCACCAAGACCGAGCTCGTCGCGAGCATCGCTTCCGCCACCGGCCAGAGCCAGGCCACCGTCTCCGGTGTGCTCGACGCTCTGTTCTCCTCGGTCTCCGACGCCGTTGCCAAGGGCAGCAAGGTCTCGATCCCCGGCTGGATCTCGTTCGAGCAGGTCGACACGGCCGCCCGCACGGGCCGCAACCCGCAGACCGGTGCCGAGATCAAGATCCCGGCCGGCAAGCGCGTCAAGGTGACCGCCGGCTCCAAGCTCAAGGCTGCCGTCAAGTAAGACTGCTTCCTTTCGAAGGCCGCTCCCGTCGAGGGGGCGGCCTTCGCGCGTTCACCTGGGAATCCGCGGCCTCCGCGCCGCGTAGGCTGGACGGGTGACCACGCCAGCGCAGCGGGTCTCGGCGTATCGCGTCGCCGGGCCCGCGATCCTCCTCATCGCCGGTGTCGTCGCCACCGTTCTCGCCCTGATCTACGGCGGGGGTGCCGAGGCGCCCCGTCTGCTCGACCCCGGCCCCGTGGTGCGCTGGGGTCTGCCGGTCGTCAAGATGCTGAGCAACGTCACGGGCGCGGTCATGCTCGGCTCCCTCGTGCTCGCGCTCTTCGCGCTCCGTACCGGCACCAAGCCCTTCGAGCGGGCGATGGATGCCGCGTCGGCGGGAGCCGCGGCGTTCACCGTGGCGTCGGGGACGACCGCGTTCCTCACCTTCATGTCGGTGTTCAACCCGGCACTGAGCGCCGACCGGCTGTTCGGCGAGCAGCTGGGCAGCTTCCTGCTGAACACGGCGCTCGGCCAGGCGTGGCTCATCACGACTCTCATGGGCGCGACCGTCACCGTCGTCGCCTTCGCGTGGCGCACCTGGACGCCGGTGCTGCTCACGGCGATCCTGGCTGCAGCATCCTTCCTGCCGCTCGCGACCCAGGGCCACTCCGGCGATGTCGCGGGGCACAACATCGCGGTCAACTCGATCCTGCTGCACACGATCGGCGCTGCGGTGTGGCTCGGCGGCCTCCTGCTCGTCGTCCTGCTGCGGCGCACCCCCGACGTCGCGGTCGCCTCGCTCGTGCAGCGCTACTCGACGCTCGCGCTCGCGGCGTTCGTCGTCGTCGCGGTCTCCGGGCTCGCCCGCTCGATCATCGCGCTGGGGGACTGGTCGGGGCTCGCGACGCCGTACGGCGGCATCCTGGTCGCCAAGGTCGTCCTGCTCGTCGCGATGGGCGCGCTCGGCGCCTGGTACCGCTCGCGACTGATCCCCAAGCTCGACCAGAACCGCCGCTGGTTCTGGATGCTGGTGCTCTGCGAGGTCGCTCTCATGGGCTTCGCCTCCGGCGCCGCCGCGGCTCTCGCCAGGACGGAGCCGCCCGTCGGCGAGACACCGCCCGCCGTTCGGACGCCGGCCGAGATCCTCACCGACTCGCCGCTGCCCCCCGAGCTCACGCTCGATCGCTGGTTCACCGAGTGGAACATCGACGTGCTGTGGCTCGTGCTCGGCGGCTTCGGGCTGGTGTTCTACATCGCCGGCGTCCTGCGGCTTCGCCGCCGCGGGGACCGCTGGCCGATCCACCGCACGGTGTTCTGGGTCTTCGGCGTCCTGCTGCTGATCTGGGTGACCAGCGGCGCCCTCAACGCCTACCAGGACTACCTGTTCAGCGTGCACATGATGGGGCACATGCTGCTGTCGATGGCGATTCCGCTGCTGCTCGTGTCCGGTGCGCCGATCACCCTCGCGCTGCGCGCGATCGAGAAGCGCGACGACGGCACCCGCGGCGGTCGCGAGTGGATCATGTGGGCCGTGCACTCGCCGTTCGCGCGCATCGTGACGCATCCGTTCGTCGCGGCCGGGCTCTTCGTGGGCTCGCTGTGGGCGTTCTACTTCACGGATCTGTTCCGCTGGTCGATGTACGAGCACCTCGGTCACGAGTGGATGGTCGCGCACTTCCTCATTTCGGGCTACCTGTTCGTGATGAGTCTCATCGGCGTGGACCCGGTGCCGTATCGCCTGCCCTACCCCGGCCGCCTGATCACGCTGATCGCCGTCATGGCGATGCACGCGTTCTTCGGCATCGCGATCATGATGCAGACCGGGCTCATGGTTTCGGAGTGGTTCGGCGCCATGGGCCGCACGTGGGGTCCGACGCCGCTGGAGGATCAGTACATCGGCGGCGGCATCGCATGGTCGGTCGGCGAGATCCCCACGCTCGTCCTCGCGATCACCGTGGCGATCCAGTGGAGCCGCAACGACACGAAGGTCCAGCGCCGACGCGACCGGCACGCCGACCGCACCGGCGAGGCCGAGCTCGAGGAGTACAACGCCCGGCTGGCGGAGCTCGCCGCCAAGGATGCCAGGGCAGCAGCACGCGAGCGCCGCTAGAGTCGTCAGCACGGCGCCGCCTCGCGGCGCCTCGATCGGAACGGCGCAGCGGGATGACAGCGCGGCCGCCCTGGCATCCCAGCTTCTCATCGCCGGCTGGCCGTACTCGTCGGATGCTCTTCCCCCCGATGCCGAGTGACCGAGAGGCATCCGTGAATTATCCGTCGGTCGGGGATCCGACGAGGATGGATGCCGAGCCGTCGGCGAGGATGGTGATCGTGCCGTTCACCTGGAACGGGACGTCCTCCGAGACATGCAGGATCTTGCCGTCGAAGAGGGAGCGGATGTCGACCTCGATGTGCGCCACGGCATCCGTCGCGGGGATCGCCCACGCGCCGCCGTCCGGTTCGACCGCGACCTGAGGCTGCTGCGCGATCGACCAGGTCGGCACGCCGTCGATGCGGTTGCTCACGTCGTAGCCGAACGGGCAGGCGGTGGGCTTCAGCACCTGCTGGGCGGTGCACGCCGTGAGGAACTCCTCGACCCGCTGCTGCACGACCGCCACGAATTCGTCGGTCGCCGTCGCGGTCACCGAGATCGGTGTCGACGTGACCGGAGCATCCGCGAGGACGCTGACGCCCGGAGACTCCGAGATCGCGGTGTCGACCGTGACCGAGTAAACGCCGGGGGTGAACACGAGCATCGAGAGCGGGGCCGTCGGGTCGGCTTCGGATCCGGACGCCGAGACCTGGCCGCGCTCGACCGTGAACCCGTTCACGGCGAACCGGTCGGCGCCGAGCAGCGAGAGTTCGACCGCCGCAAGGGGGCTCTCGCTGAACCGCCACCGCGGGGCGATGCCGATCCAGCCGTCCTGCTCGACGTGGAACGTGCTCTCACCCGCATGGCCGTTGGCGGCGTACGCGACGGTGACCTCGCTGACGTCGTCCTGCGTCGTCGTCGCGACGACGTCGACGTCGGTCAGCGGCGTCAGGGCGGCCTGCCGCAGCAGCGCCTCGGAGGCGGTGGGGTCGATGCCGGCATCCTCGAGCGTGGCGCGGTCGATCGCCACCCCTGGGACGAGCAGCGCGTCGCCCGCCCGACCGGCGGCCAGCAGGTCGAGATAACGGGTGACGAACGCCGCCGGACTGTAGAACTGCTGGTACAGCGCGACGCCGCCGGCGCCCAGCGCCGCGAGGAGGAGGATGCCGACGAGCGCGAGGATCGACAGATCGACCCCGAGGCGCGCGCGCCGGGGCGACCTCGGCGCAGGCAGCTCCATGGCGTCAGTCTAGGAGGGCGGGCCTGGGACGAAGCCGAGCATTGCCGACGGTGACGGGGCAGGGCGACGTACCATGGATGCCGTGTCCCTCCCCGCCCTCTCCGCCGAACAAGAAGCCCTTTTCCGGCTGATCGAGGACACCGACGAGCACGTCTTCGTGACCGGCCGTGCCGGTACGGGCAAGTCGACGCTGCTGCAGCATTTCGCGTGGAACACCAAGAAGCAGATCGCGATCTGCGCGCCGACCGGCGTCGCCGCGCTCAACGTCGAGGGGCAGACGATCCACTCGCTGTTCCGCCTGCCGATCGGGCTCATCGCCGACAGCGAGATCGACCAGAACGATCCGACCCGGCGCATCCTCAATGCGATCGAGACCCTCGTGATCGACGAGGTGTCGATGGTCAACGCCGACCTGATGGATGCGATGGACCGCGCTCTGCGTCAGGCGCGCGGGCGCCGCGGTCTGCCGTTCGGCGGGGTGCAGGTCGTCATGTTCGGCGATCCGTATCAGCTCGCGCCCGTGCCGCCGCGCGGCGACGAGGCTCGCTACGTGGACGATCACTATCGATCCTTCTGGTTCTTCGACGCGAAGGTGTGGGCGGGATCCGCTCCCGGCGATGACGACGGACTGCTCGACCTCGGACGGCACGGCGCCGAGCTGCACGTGCGCGAGCTCGTCGAGATCCATCGGCAGTCCGACGACGGGTTCAAGGCGATGCTGAACGCGGTCCGATACGGACGCGTGACCGCCGAGATCGCCCAGGTGCTGAACACGCAGGGTGCGCGGCCCCAGCCGGAGCCGGAGCCGGGCGAGGTCCCGATGATCACACTCGCCACGCGCAACGACATCGTCAACAGCATCAACCGCCGTCACCTGACCGCTCTCGGCGGCCGGGAGCAGACCGCGAAGGCCGAGATCAACGGCGACTTTGGCCGCGGTGAGGCGAACTTCCCCGCGGATGCTGAGCTGAAGCTCAAGGTCGGAGCCCAGGTCATGTTCCTGCGCAACGACACCGCGATGGCCGGTGAACCGCCGCGGTGGGTGAACGGCACGATCGGAACCGTCACCCGCATCCTCGGCGGCTCGGTGCGCGTCGACATCGACGGCGAGGAGGTGGATGTCGAACCGGCCGTATGGGAGAGGTATCGGTACGCCTACAACCCGCTGACCAAGACCCTGTCACGGGACGTGGTGGCGGAGTTCACGCAGTTCCCGCTGCGTCTCGCGTGGGCAGTCACGATCCACAAGTCGCAGGGCAAGACCTACGACCGAGCGCTCATCGATCTCGGCTCTGGCGCGTTCGCCCCCGGCCAGACCTACGTCGCCCTGAGCCGATTGACGTCGCTCGACGGCCTGTACCTGTCTCGGCCGCTGCGGCCGAGCGACATCCGCGTCGACGAGGACGTCCGCCGCTTCATGCGCGCGGCGTGGGAGCGCAACTCGACGCCCGAGGTCACCGCCTGATCAGGCGGCGACGCGGGCGCGGTCGAGATCCTCGAAGAGCTCGGTGTTGAAGCGGTACGCGAGCAGCACCTCGGCGATGACGCGCTCGCGCTCGGCCTCGTCCCAGGGCGCAGCATCCAGCTGGTCGCGGTAGACGTCCTTGAACGCCTTCGGGTCGGCGATGTCGTCGAACAGGTAGAAGCCGATCCCGTTCGTCTCGAACCCGAACCGGCGCTGCATGACGCGTCCGATGAAGATCCCGCCTGAGAGATCGCCGAGGTAGCGCGTGTAGTGGTGGGCGACGAAGCCGCCCGGCCATGTTGCGCCGACCTGGTCGATGCGCTCGACGTAGCGCCGGGTGGTCGGCAGTGGCTGGATCTGCGCCCGCCAGTCGGATCCGAGAAGGAAGGCGAGGTCGGCCTCGAGCGCGGGCAGGCGCGTGAGCTTCTCGCTGAGGAAGACCGAGGCCACCGGGTCGCGCCGCATCCGCTCGGCGGCGGATTCGAGTGCGGCGTAGATGAAGTAGTGCTGCGCGACGAGCGCGATGTAGTCCTCGCGCGAGCCCTCGCCGGTCAGCAGTTCGCCCATGAATCCGGCGTGCTCGCTGCGGGAGTGGGACCCGGAGGAACGCTCGCGCAGGGCTGCGGAGAACGACAGGATTTCGGACATGCCCTCAGTGTAAGGGCAACCTAACTCAATGCGAAGAGACGATTTCAGGCGTGCGGTCGCGGCTCGACGCCGAGGCGTGCGCAGGCCTCGTCGTACAGCGCCACGATCTCGCGGCGAACGGCCGGCCGCTCGGAGATCGCGCCGCCCGGCCACGGCACGCGCACCTCGTCCTCCGTGTCGTCGGCACCGGTCACGCGCCAGGTGCCGGCGTCGCCGTCGAAGCCGGTCATCACGGCATCCACGATGAGGCTCCCGGATGCCGGGGCGAACGCGCGAGCGATCAGCAGGTTGTCGTCGGTGTGATCGCCGTTCATGTGGCGCAGCACGGCTGCGACCACGTCGGCGTCAAAGGTGTGGGGCACGCCACCACTGTAGGACCCGGCCGGTCAGTTCCATCCGGGGTGTCTTTCAGGATGCGGCCTCTAGACTCTCTGGAGATACCCAGGGAGTGGATCAATGCACCTTCTGTCGTCGCGCCGTCTGGGCGCAGCAGCAGCCTCAGCCGTGGCGCTCGCGCTCGTTCTGGCGGGTTGCTCGAGTGATGCGGACGCGACGTACACGCCGCCGTCGCAGGTGGACGGCGCTCTCCCCGACGACACGGTCGCGCAGATGCAGGCCGCGGTCGACAACGCCATCACGGCATCCGGCTCCTCGGGTGCGATCGTCGGCGTGTGGGTGCCCTGGAGCGGCGAATGGGTCGCGGCGACGGGAACGCAGGCGCAGGGCGACGAGACCGAGGTCACGACGGACATGTCGTTCCGGATCGCCGACGCCACGCGCCTGATGACCTGCGATGTGCTCTACGGCATGGCCGACGACGGCCTGATCGAACTCGACGCCGCGGTGCCCGATTATGTCTCGGGCGTCGCGGATCTCAAGGACATCACGCTGCTGGATCTCTGCAACGGCACCGCGGGCATCGGCTCGTCCGAGGCGAAGCTGAAGAGCGCGTGGCTGACCACGCCGGAGCGCGTCTGGGCTCCGCTGGAGCTCGCGAGCTTCGGTCTCGGCCAGGAGGCGTCGACCCCGCACACCGCCTACCGCGACTCCGACTCGGGGTACCTGCTGCTCGGTCTCGCGCTCGAGCGGGCGTCGGGCAAGAGCGCGTCGGCGCTCATCAACCAGTACGTGACGGATCCCCTCGACCTCACCCAGACGCGTCTGCCGGGGTCGCGGGCGGCTGCAGCATCCGACGACGCCGTGCTGCGCGGCAACACGCTCCCGGCGATCGAGGGCGGATACGACTGCACCACGCCCATCGACGTGAGCGTCGCGTCCGCGAGCATGGGCTACACCGACTCCGGTGCGGTGTCGACGATCGAGGACCTCGGCAAGTACGTTCAGGCCACAGCGGCGCAGGCATTGCGCGCCAAGGATGCCGAGCCCGCACGGTTCGGCACCCCGCTGCCGGTCTCGGCGTCCTCACCATCCTGGTACCAGGCCACCGGCGGAGCGTTCGTCGTCGGATCTATGATCGGCCAGCAGGGCTGGGTCCCCGGCTACGCCACGTCGGCGTACTCGGACCCCGCCACCGGCTTCACGGTCGCGGTCACGCTGAACAACTCGGCATCCGGCAGCGCTATCGCCGCCTACCTCGCGTGGGAGCTCGCGGCGATCGCGTCCAAGGCTCCGGCCGCCGACGGAGAGACGGCACCCGACTTCGGGCTTCCGTTCACGGCCCAGCAGTACCACGACACGATCTCCAGCATCGTCACCTGCGCCGCCCCTCCCGCCGGCTGACGCTCGTGCCCGATCGTCCGACCGGCTCGCCGAAGGCCGTCGACACACTGAACTTCCTCAAAGCCCGCATCGCACGGGGCGACTGGCCGATCAACAGCCGCATCCCGCGCGAGCCGGAGCTCATGGCGATGATCGGGGTCGGCAAGTCGACGGTGCGCGAGGCCGTCAGGGCGCTCGCCACTCAGGGGATGCTGGAGCCGATCACTGGCGTGGGGACCTTCGTGCGCTCGCGGACGCCGGTGGCGTCCGTCGTGACGGACCATCTCGCCGAGTACTCGCTCGAGGACGTGCTGGTCTACCGTCGTGCCCTCGAGATGGAGGCGGTGCGGCAGGCGGCCGTCCAACGCACGGACGAGCAGGTGGAGCAGCTGCGCGCCGTGTGCGAGCGCGACCGCCGGATCACGGCGGGCACGCCGTTCGCGAGAGAGCTCGGCGAGACCCCTGGGAGCTTCCACCATCTCCTCTTCGAGGCGTCGGGCACGCGTCTGCTCTCCGGTCTGTACGTCGCAGTGATGCCGGTGATCCGCATGGCGGTCCGCGGGGGTCGGCTGCAGATCGGCGCCGCCATGGAGGTCTTCGACGCGGATCATGCGGCGATCCTGGCGGGCATCGCGGATCAGGATGCCGTGGCCGCCGCCCGTGCGATGGCCACGCATCTGGATCACGACCTGGTCGTCGTCTGAGCGGCCTCGTCAGTCGACGAGCCCGAGCCGATGGGCGAGGATCACGGCGTGCACCCTGTCGCGGGCGCCGACCTTCGCCAGCACCCGGCCGACGTGCGTCTTCACGGTGGATTCGCTGAGGAACAGCGCCTGTGCGATCTCGGCATTCGACAGGCCGCGCGCGATCTGCAGGAAGACATCGCGCTCGCGCTCGGTGAGCGCCGTGGTCGGTGATCATGCTTCGACGCTACGGAGGACAGTAGTGGTCGCGCGTCCTCCTGCGGTACCGTTCCTGTGCCATCCGGAGGCACCGCAGGACCATGAACTGAAGAGGCCGCGGCGATTGCTCGCCGCGGCCTCTCCCTTTACCGTTCTCAGACTCTGTTGCGTCCGCCGATCACGCGGAACAGGAACGCGATCAGCGCGATGACGCCGACGATGAGCGCCACCCACAGCAGCCAGCTCAGGGCTGTGTTGAGGCCACCGACGATGGCCAGGACGACGGCGATGACGATGATCAGCACCAGTGCGATGTTCATGAACGACTCCTTCGCTCGGGTTATGCAGACAATAATGCCGCGCTTTGGGCGATAGGCCACGAGGGTTGACGCGCGACGTCGCCGGGTGGTAGCCGCGCCGGCGCCGCCGAGAGCCGGGGAGAATGGAGGGACGAGGTTCTGAGGAGAGACATGGCAGCGCACCCCTTCGACGCGATCACTGCGGACGACCTTCGGCACGCCGGCAGCGTGAAGTGGACGGCGTTCCCCGACACGATCGGGGCGTTCGTCGCCGAGATGGACTTCGGCGTCGCGCCCGCCATCACGGAGGCGATCACCGCGTCATTGGATGCCGGAATCACCGGCTACCTGCCCCAGCGGTTGAGTGCACAGCTCGCTGAGACGACGGCATCCTGGTACTCCGAGAAGTACGGCTGGGATGTTCCGACCGAGCGCGTGCGCGCGGTGGCCGACGTCATCTCGGCGTTCGAGTTCGCGATCGCGTCGTACTCGTCGCCCGGGGCCGCGGTCATCGTGCCGACGCCGGCGTACATGCCGTTCCTGACGGTGCCCGGCCGTCTCGGTCGACGCGTCATCGAGGTGCCGAGCATCCGCGTGGACGGTCGTTGGGTCATGGATCATGCCGGGGTCGCCGCGGCGTTCGCCGACGGCGGGGAGCTGCTCGTGCTGTGCAACCCGCACAATCCGCTCGGCACGGTCGCGACGCGCGATGAGCTGCTGGCGATCGCCGCGACGGTGGATGCCGCGGGCGGGCGGGTCTTCAGCGACGAGATCCACGCGCCGCTCGTGTACGCGCCCGGCGTGCACATCCCGTACGCGTCGGTGTCGGACGTCGCTGCCGCGCACACGCTGACCGCGGCATCCGCGTCGAAGGCGTTCAACCTTGCTGGGTTCAAGTGCGCGCAGCTGATCTTCTCGAACGAGGAGTCCGATCGGCTGTGGGAGGCGGATGGCGGATGGGCCGGGCACGGCACCGCGACGGTCGGCGTGATCGCGAACATCGCCGCCTACACGGGCGGGGAGCCCTGGCTCGACGATGTCGTGGAGTACCTCGACGGCAACCGGCGGCTGCTGGCTGAGCTGGTCGCCGAGATCCCGGGGGTGAGCATGGTGGTTCCGGAGGGGACGTACATCGCGCTGCTCGATTTCCGCGAGACCGGTCTGACGGGGGATCTCGCCGCCTGGTTCCGCGAGCACGCCGGTGTCGCGATGACCGACGGGTCCGCGTGCGGGGAGGCGGCGATCGGGTGCACCCGTTTCGTGTTCGCGACGCCGCGTCCGGTCATGGTCGAGGCGATCGAGCGGATCGCGCGTGCTCTCGCCGATGTCGCTTCGGCCGGGGAAGCCGTGGCCTGATTCAGCACTGGACCGTCATGCGACTCGCAGGATGCCGCGGGGGAGATGCCTTGACGCCCTGCGGGTGCGGGTGTTGCCTGGGGTGATGGAGATCGTCACCTCTGCAGACGGGACACCCATCGCCACCCACACAGTGGGCGACGGCCCGACGGTCGTCTTCGTCAACGGGGCGATGTCCACCGCGCGCGACGCCGGTGAGATCGCCCGTGCGTTCGCGGATGCCGGAATGCGCGCGGTCACCTACGACCGGCGGGCGCGCGGCGACAGCGGCGATGCAGCGCACGCTGAGCCCGAGCGCGAGGTCGAGGACCTCGCGGCGGTGATCGCGGGATCCGGATCCGACGCCGCCGTGATCGGGCACTCCTCTGGTGCCGTGCTCGCGCTGTTCGCAGCCGGTGCGGGCGTGCCGATCGCGCACCTGTTCCTATCCGAACCGCCGTTCCGGTTCGGCGTGGATGATCCGGCATCCGACCTCGCCGACCGGCTGCAGGCGCTGGTCGACGACGGGCGACCAGGTGACGCAGTGGTGCTGTTCCAGCGCGAGGGCGTGGGGCTGCCGGAAGCGTTCATCGAGCAGTTCCGAGCGTCGCCGGCGTTCGCGCAGGTCGCGCCCCTCGGGCGCTCCACGGTCTACGACACGCTCGTCACCCAGCGGGTGTCGACGCCCACGCCGAAGATGCTCGGGGTGCGGATGCCGGTCACGATCATGCGCGGCTCGGAGACGATGCCGATCCTCGTGACGGCCGCGTCGCGGCTCTCCGCGGCGATGCCGGATGCCGAGTTCGTGGAGGTGCCTGAGTCGATCGGGCACCGGATGGATCCGGAAGCGACGGCGCGCGTCGTCGCCGCCCGCCTCGGCTGACCCGCCCGTGGTGGGGCTCGGCCTGCTGTCAAGCCCCTGCGGTTCGCGAGGTCGGGTGGGTTACGGTCGGCCGCATGATGGCAACGACGAAGACATCCCCCAAGGCATCCGGCTCCCGTACCGCCCGCGGAGGGAGCGGCGAGAAGCGCACACGTCGGCAGAACGCCGAGAAGGGCTTCGTGGCGTCGCCGGAGCTGAGCGCGCATCTGCAGGCGGTGCTGGTCGATCTGCTGGAACTCGCGATGCAGGGCAAGCAGGCGCACTGGAACGTCGTGGGGCGCAACTTCCGAGACACCCACCGACAGCTGGACGACATCATCGATGCGGCACGCGAGTTCAGCGACACGGTCGCCGAGCGCATGCGGGCGCTGCACGCGGTGCCGGACGGGCGCAGCGATACGGTCGCGTCGAGCACGACGCTGCCGGAGTATCCGCAGGGCGAGGTGGACACCGCCGAGACGGTCGATCTCATCACGGAGCGGCTCGAGGCGGTCGTGGCGACCATGCGTGATGTGCACGACGGCGTGGACGAGGAGGATCCGACCAGCGCCGACATCCTGCACGCCGTCATCGAGAAACTGGAGCAGTTCGCGTGGATGGTCAGCGCGGAGAACCGTAAGCCGGCCGGGCGCTGATCGTGGACGCGGAGCCGCGCCGGGCGATCGTGACGGGGGTCGATTCCGGTATCGGTCGGGCCGTTGCGGTCGCGCTCGCCGCCGAAGGCGTCGACGTCGCGATCACCTGGCATTCGGATGCAGCGGGCGCCGAGGAAACGGGCGCCTGATCGCGGTGACGAGCGTGCATGCGCATCAGCCGATGGTCGGGTCGAGCGTGTAGCCGCCGTGCGGAGAGGCACCTCCGGGTGGCGGTACCCGCGTTGGCGAGGCGACTTCTATCCGAAGGGACTCGCACAGCGGCGGGAACTGGAGTACATCGGGTCGCGGTTCTCGACCGTCGAGCTGAACGGCTCGTTCTACTCGTTGCAGCGGCCGGAGAGCTACCGGCGCTGGCGAGTTGCCGTGCCGGACGGGTTCGTTGCGTCACCCGATCGGTACCCGGAGGATGCGGTCGTCGCCCGTGTCCGGCTCGCCGCGCCCGTCGGTGTTGTTGGTGAGGATCCACAGGGAGCCGTCCGGTGCCTGGGCGACATCGCGCAGCCGACCGTACTCGCCCACGAACCATTCGGACGACGTCGTCAGGTCACCCAGTGGGGCCGTATGGAGACGTTCGCCCCGCAGGTTGGCGATGTAGACCGTGCCGTCCGCGATCGCGATACCGCTGGGGCTCGCCTCCGACGGAGCCCACTGCTGCACGGGATCGATCGTGTCGGGCACCTCGGCGATGCCCTCGGCATCCGGCCAACCGTAGTTCCCGCCCGGTTCGATCGCGTTCAGCTCGTCCCAGGTGTCCTGGCCGAACTCACTCGCATACAGCGTGCCGTCGTCATCCCAGGCGAGTCCCTGCGGGTTGCGATGTCCGTAGCTGTACACGAGGGAGTCCGCGAACGGGTTGTCGGCAGGGATGCCGCCATCCGGCGTCATCCGGAGGATCTTGCCGGACAGCGAGTCCGGATCCTGTGCGCTGCTCCTGTCGCCGGCATCGCCGGCCGTCGCGTACAGTATCCCGTCCGGCCCGAACGCGATCCGTCCGCCGTTGTGATTGCCGGCCGAGGGGATGCCGTCGAGAACCGTCTCGGACGCACCCAGCCCGAGCCCGCCCGGTTCGCCGGTCAGCTCGTAGCGGTCGATGCGGTTCTCATCGTCACCGGTCGCGTACGCGTACAGATAGCCGTCGCGGACCGCGATGCCGAGGAGCCCGCCTTCGCCCTGCGGCACGACCTCGGCGATGGTGCCGACCTCGCGCGCGGTGCCGTCCGCCGCGATCTCGAGGATGCGGGCGGTGTCGCGCTCGCTGACCAGGGCCGTGTCTTCGTGGAACACGATCGACCACGGGGCGTCGAGGTTCTCGGCGATGACCGTCACCGGCTGTGCGGGTGTCGAGGGCGCACTCGAGTCGGATGGTGACGCGTCCGGCGTGAGCGATGTGCACCCGGCGAGCACTGCGATGCTGCCGAGAGCGATGACGAGCCGGGCGGAACATGTGCTGGTGGACATGCGATCTCCTCGGCTGTGTTCACGCATCCCGCGGCAGTCGACTGAAACGAACGAGTCCCCCGGGTTCACAGTAACCGGTTGGGGAGCATCTCGGGCCGCGACCGGTTTCGGGAACGTGACTCCGATTCACGCCTCGGCGGTGAGAACCACTGTCACGGGCCGGGAGCCGTGGAACGACGCGCGCATGTCCGAGACGGTGACGGCGAGTGTCAACTCCGTGCCGGTCCGCGCCAGGGCTTCGGAGAGCGCGTCTCGACGCACGAGCACGGCGTGCGGAGCCGACAACCCGGCGGCGGGGTCGGTGAACACCTTCACTCCATCGCCGTCCACTCCGTCGAGTCCCCAGCCAGTCCAGTGCGCTCCGAGCAGCCGCGGCAGAACTGCGCTGAGCGGGGCGACGCTGCCGTCCACCGCGGGGACGACGACCGAACCGTCTTCCGGCAGCGTTGTGAACGCGTCGGCGAACAGGTCATGGCGGATGGCGCGCCGACTGACGACGGGTTCGGGGCCGAACGCGTCCATCGGAATCAGACGGGCGTCGTCGATGCGGATCACGTCGTGCCGGGTGCGGCCGATAGCAGGGAGACCGTCGTCATCGTCGTCTCCGAGCATCCATCGGTGTCGTCCGAGGCGCAGCGTCGCTCGCTGATCGTGGTGGCGGTGCGCTGGGTCGAGCAGACGGAACCGTCCGTCGATCACGACCCAGACCGTACCCTCCGGATCGGTGACCTCGAGCTCCTGCGCAGAGTGCCCTCCCGACCCGAGCGGACCGATCCGCGGCACCCACCAGCGTCGTGGTGGCACGGCATCCGAGTCGCGCAGCATCAGCGCCACCGGCACGGTCGGGTCGAGCCGTGTGCGCCACGCCCCATCCGGGTCTTCGAGCATCTCCGTCGCCGGATTCTCGGACGTCCCGCCTTGACGGGGACGAATCCCACCGAGAGGCGCGCGCCGAACGGATGCTTCGCATACTGGCGCGCGAGCCAGCGCCCGCGCACGAGGGAGAGCCCGTGACCGTCGAAAGCGTCCCCGATATCGACGACCGCATCGCGTCCGGTGACCGGCACGCCCATCGCGTCGAGGATGTCCGTCTCGAACCGCTCGGCGTCGCGCTCGGATCGTGCGTCCGCGAACATCGCCCTGTCGTCGTCCCGGATGAGGTCGCGACGGCGGGGAGAGAAGCGGAGACGGCGCACGCGCAGCGGCGGCAGGGCGTGATCGAGGAACGCATGCATCGGAACTCTGGAATCGATCGCCCGGTGGATCGCCGCGAGCGACGCGTACGACTGCACAGCGAGGTCGCTTCGGAGCGCGTCCGTGCACACGTCGCGGACGATATGCGCGGATGGCGACTCCGGCCAGCGGGCGATGATGCCGGCCGCCGCCGCGAACAGCGCGTCGCGAGGGTGGTCGTCGTCGACATCAGCGACCCGTCCAAGCACGGTCTTCAGCAGCGTCGGATGCCGGTGCGCGATCTCGACGAGGCTGCTCACCGCGAACCCGGGCAGACCGGTGTGATCATTCGCGCACGTCATCCAGGTGAGTATTTCCACCACCGGGTCTGCCTGGTCTTCGCTCAACTCCGGCCACCGCTCGGTGGAGAGCCAGGAGAGCAGCTCTTCCATATCGTCCTGGTCACTCGGCGAACGCTCGCACAGGTCCTCCAAGATCGTCGGCCAGAACCGGGATCGCTGAGCGAGCGGAGTCGACCGGAGGATGTCGCACAGCCAGGTGACGCCGATCCGCGACCGTCCCGGAACGCTGAGCACCGACCAGAGAACGGCTTGGCCCGCGTCCCCGCCCGCGCGCAGCATCCGTTCGGCGAGAACACCGGTGCCTGCGTGGATGCTGCCATCGGTCCGCTCGTTCAGGGACAGGGCGAACGCGAAGTCGCGCTGGTCGTCGGTGACGTTCGGAACGGGGAAATCCGGAAGCTCGAGCCGACGTTCTGCCTGGGGGAGCAGCTCGGCGAGAAGGGCGAGAGCTGATTCTCGCTTCCCGCTGGGAAGCTCCCGGAAGAGCGCGTCGACAGAGCCGTCGGCGATCGCGCGCCGCATCCGGAGCGTCTCGCTGAGACCGTCCCAATGCACGCGAACAGCGTCGTCACCCGCGGATTCGAGCAGACCCTCGTCGATCAGCCGATCCACGACGCGGTCGACAATCGGAGCAGGGGTTTCGGCCTTGCGAGCGATCCCGGTGATGTCGCTGCTGCCCCCTGCGTGCGTGATCGTGCCGATGATGCGCTGCACCGTCGCCCTGGGCATCTGCAACGCGGCGGCCGCCTCGTCAGACAGCAGGTCGACCCAGGCCTCGAACAGTCCGGTCCGACTGAGCACACGATCCGCCTGATCGGGCCGTGCACTGATGACCCGGACGGCCACCGACGCCAAGAGGGGATTGGACACGACGGCATGCCAGCGCGTGCCGGCCGGGGCATTGAGCGTCCGCTCCACGGCGCGCGACAGCACGGCGCGTTCGGGACGGTCGTGGTGGAATTCGGGCACGCCGCCGTCGGCGACCGGCATCCGGTCCTCTCGGTTGGAGAGCACGAGCCGGAGGCTGGGGAACCGGCCGACCGTGTCGAACAGGCGCTGCAGGGCGACCGGGAGATCGCGGATCGACGCCTCGTTGAGGCCGTCGACGATGAGCACCAGCGGTGAGCCGCCGTCGCGGACGGATCGGTGCCCGATCGCGTCGAGCATGGCGGCGATCTCCGTCGGTTCGGCGTTCCGGTTCTCGAAGGCGCCGCGCCAGGGCTGTGCGAGGATCGGGTCGTCGGTCGCGGTGAAGTCCCTGGCGCGCAGCAGCAGCACCGGGATGCCGGCGTCGGAGGCCCGGCGCGTGTATTCGGCGAGTTGGTAGCTCTTGCCCGTGCCCCACGCACCGGAGATGAGCAGCCGGCGCGTTCGGGCGGCTTCGGCCTCGCAGGCGAGGAGCTCGGCGTGGGTGTGCAGTGCGGCCGCTGAGGCGGCCACCCTCAGGATCGCTTTCAGGACCGGTCGTTCGTCCTCGCTGTCCTCCGGCAGTGGCAGCCGCGCGCCAACCGTCGTCCTGGCGAGCGTGGATACCGCCGCGCTCCGGTCGCGCAGCTCGGTCAGTGGCGCTTCGAGCTCGGTCGCAGACAGAGTCAGGGATCCTTGCACGGCGGTGCCAGCGGCGAGGACTGCCGCGCAGGCATCGCGGACATCGGTGACGAGCGGCGAGGCCGCGGGAAGGGCGTGTTCGCGACGGTGGAGTTCGTCAATCAACTCGGTGAGACCGTCGAGGCGGATGCGTCCATTCGGTCGGGTCGAGTCCGACAGTCGATCGAGCAGATCGGCAGTGCGCGGCGCGGGAAACTCCAACTGCGGCGCCAGTTCGCCACCCAGGCGGGTGAGGATGCTTCCGGCCCGTGCGGCCGAGTATCGCCTCACATCCTCCAGGCGGAACGGTGTCAGCGACGCCATCACCGCGGCGTACTCTGGGCGTTCCGTGCGGACGATCTCGTCGAGGTCGGTGGCGAAGCGGATGGCGACGTCGACCGTGCGCCCACGCTTCGCGGCCTCGGCGGTCATAGCGGCGATCGCCTGTTTCGCCTTCGCATCGTTGCCCGGCGAGGAGTGCTTCGCACCGGAAACGCCGGTGCCGCCGGTGCGATCCGCGGTCGAGCACCAGATGTACCGGGTCACGCCGCCATGCTCCGGCCGGCCGAGAAATGTGGTGAAGGAGCGCTTGATCGAGCCGATCTCCTTATCGAAACCCGCGCCGGGGTACGCCTTGCACTGCACCGCGAGCCAGCCGCTCGTCGTCGGGATCTTGGCCTCGATACCGCCGTCCGTCGATGGCGCCATCAGCTCGGACGGGCCCGTCGGTACGTCGCCGTAGACCTTCGCGATCTCGCCGATAATGCCGCTGCACACCCACTCGAACTCGCGCGCGTCGAGGTTTCTGACCGACTGCTGCTGCATATGACCCCCAGGACGCGCCTCGTACGACCGTATCGGATGGCTGGCGCGCAGGATCTCATGCCCCGGGTGAGCCGTTCTGCACTTCACGGCCGATGCGGAAGCACCCGCTGGTGTCACGCGCGAGGCGGAGCGAAGAGTCGATCGAGATGCTGATCAAATGGCCGAGATCGTCGCCTGCGGGCTGATCGAACAGTGGAGGGGCTGACGGGAATCGAACCCGCGCTGTCTGCTTGGGAAGCAGAAGTTCTGCCCCGCACTAGTCGGAAATGTTGATAAGCGTTTCTGATCAGGTGTTTCTGATGTCGGTCAACGGTCCTGGATAGTGCCGAATCTCGCTCAAATCCGCGAGTAACTAGCGAGCGGCTTACGGATTGAAGAACAGCCGAACGGCGCCGTCAGGGCTCATGCCGTAGACAATCGTGTGGCCGCCGCCCTCAACGTCACCGGATACACCAGGTGTCAGTGCCTGAGTGATCGTGTACTGCTCGGTCTTGTCGGGAACGAGTCCCTGCAGCAGGCACGTCGACGCCTCACCGGTGGAGTCATGGTCCTGGTCGTACTCCAGCACGCCGTCACTCGTTACCGTGATCCCAGCGTCGCTGCCACCACATTCCTCCGCGACAGAGTCGAAGGATGCCGAGCAACCGGCGAGCGTCATCGTGGCTGCTACGAGCGCGACCACCGACAAGCGTTTCTTCATGCGCCCAACGTAGCGGACCGCTCTCGCACGCGCCGCGCCGTGATCGGGTCCGAACGCACTCCGTCGGGGGAGTGCGCGGCACGACCCAGAAGCTGATAGACCCGCGCCGGGGTCACGCCGAGCTCGTGGCGGATCGCTTCTTCCTTCATGCCGTTGTGGCGCGGCCAGCGCGCTTCGAACGCGAGCAGAGTCTCGGGAGGCATGGGCTCTACCCTGCCGAGAGCCACGGACATACGCTGTCGGTATGGTGAGCCTCGATGCGGCGGCTCAGCAGCACAGCCCCCACGACGACGTCGTGATGCGGGAGATCCCCGGCGCGTACGTGTGCCCGGAGTGCGGGCATAGGCTCACCGTGCCGAGCGTGCCGATGCCGCCCGAGCATGACGGGCCGGCGTTTCCGGGCTATTGATACTTGGCTTCCTGTCTGATCGTGTGGCAGTCTCCTCATCAGGTGGGATCCCGAGGAGGACGGCTTGTCGAGGTATCAGTTTGAAGGCGGCTACCCTACGGGGCAGACCGTCGAGGCGGCGTACGACGATGCGGACTACGCCCGTGCGGTGGTCGTGTACAAGCACTTCTTCCCTGCCGTGTCGGGGATGGCGATCTGGGCCGGAACACAGGCCGCCGGGGTGGTGCCGAACAAGGTCTTCGGGACGATGGACACCCGACCGGGGCAGGTGGGCTTCACGCTGAACTCCGATACCCCTTACGGTCCTGTCCTACTTGACCTCGCGGTCGGGCCGTTGGTGGTGACCATCCCGGCGGGGCCGGTCATCGGTGCGGCGCTGAACACTGACCAGAGCTGGATCACCGACATCGGGATTCCCGGCCCCGACCAGGGCCACGGAGGACGTCACATCTTCTTGCCGCCCGGGTGGGAGGGTGACCTGACGACGGACGGGTTCGTCCACCGTCCGGCGGGGAATCGTGTCGTCGTCGGTCTGCGCGCGATCCCGCAGGATGGCGACGTGCAGGCCGCCATCGCGTTGCTGCGCTCCACCCGAGTCAGTCCGCTCGGTGACTCTGCCGAATGGGCAGAGCCGTCATGGGTCGACCTGACCGGGAAACCGCAGGACACCACTCCGCAGACGGTGCAGGGAACTCTGGAGTACTGGAAGCTGCTGCACGAGTACATCGACAGCGAGCCCGCACACTCCGCTGATATCGCCTACCTCGGTGAACTCGCCACGCTCGGTATCCGCGCCGGGCAGGCATTCTCGCCGGACGAACGGATGCGAACGATCCTGGCGTGTGCGGCTGAGCATGCGGATGCGCAACTGCGGGTGCAGTCACTCGCGGACCGGAGACGGGATCGCATCGTCTGGCCAGATCGCCAGTGGGAGTGGGTCACGCTACGGCCCGAGAACGCAGACTTCGCTATCGACGGTCGAACAGATGTCGACGCCCGCGAGACCTGGTTCTACCAGGCCATCGCGAGCTCTCCGGTCATGTTCCGCCGGCAAGCCGGGTCAGGGTCGCTGTACTGGTTCATCGCCCGCGACGATGCAGGACAATATCTGGACGGTGCACGGAACTACCGTGTTCGCGTTCCCCTTCCTGTGCCCGCGGGGTTGTTCTGGTCGCTCACCGTGTACGACGCCGAAACGAGAAGCCAGATCAGCACACCGCAGGACAACGCCGCCCTGCGTTCACTGTTCGAGCTTGACGGACAACTCGACAGCGACCACATTGACTTGCACTTCGGCCCCGAACCCGCCGAACAAGGGCCGTGGGTTCAGACTCTGCCCGGGCGCGGGTGGTTCGCCTACTTCCGCATCTATGGTCCGACCACCGCAGCATTCGACGGCGCGTGGCGCCTCGGCGACCCGGAAGGCGTCTAACGTCTCGACGTCACCCTTCCGTCAGCTGGATTCAGGCATAGGCGCGGTGGAAGTGCCACCCGTCCTCGCTCTTGAAGACGTCGAAGACCATCGACTCGCCAAGTACGGCACCCTCGAAGCTGCTGCCGACGATCTGGGCATGCCGTACAAGACCCTGCGCCGCCACCTGACCACGACGGGCAAGGACAGGACCGCGAGGGTATCCCTCGACTTCGTGCTGGAAGTCTCCGAGCATCTAGAGCGAGTTTCCGGCGTGAGCTTCGAGGAGATCTATCGCCGTGCGACCATCCGCCCCGACGCGACAGTGACCCCGATCAATGTCCGACGCCCGAGGCAGGATCTGGAGACGGTGGAACTCGATAACACGAGGATCGCCGCATCGAAGGACACGCCGATTAACCCCGATCGGGGCGAGGCGTAACGGAGGGGTACGAATTGAACGGTGCACTGAACTTGATGGAAATGATCGACTACGGAGAGCCGACGGGCAGCCCCACGGCTACCACCGCCTACATGTTCGGGATCGTCGATTTCCAGAACGGTCCGTGCGCGATGGACTACGATCCGTGGGTTCACGCCGAGATCCTGGACCTCCCGATCATCTTCCGCGACGACCTTCCCGACGACGAGATGGTCGCCTGTTACTCCCCGGACCACGAGGCCGTGTTCGTCCGCCCGAACCTGCACGGCGTCGTCGAACGCTGCGCGATCGCCCATGAGATCGTGCACTTCGAGCACGGCGACATCGGCGCCAACGACATACAAGAGGAGCGCGCTGACGCATCGCAGCCCGCCGCCTCCTCCGCCCGTCACGCCTCGACGAGTTCGTCGACGTCACCGAAGACCCCGGCGTCGTCGCGCTCGAGCTCGGCGTCACAGAGAAGATCATGCGCACGTACATGCGCATGATCCGCCAGGGACGGATCGCCCGCTATGCCTAGACCACCGCTCGTCCTCGAAACGTGGGGACGCATCCGCCGTACGACCGTGGGCGGGAAGCCGACCGCCGTCGCCTACTACCGCGACAGCGACGGCGTCACCCGGAAGATGCAACGCCAGGGGAAAACGCCCGCGCAGGCGGAGCAGGCCCTCGTGCAGGCCCTGCGCGACCGTGTCGCCCCCACCGGCGAATCGATCGCCCGAGAGTCGACCCTCGCTGATCTCGCGCGCGTCTGGTTGAGCGAGATCGAGAAGCAGGGGAAAGCGGCGGCGACCGTCTCTAGGTACAAGTCGACGGTGCGCGCGCAGATCAACGAGCATGTCGGCGCCGTCCGTGTCCGGGAAGCGACACCGCCCCGGCTGCAGCGCATCGTCGACCGAGTCGCCGAGTCGTCCGGGCCCGCGCAGGCGCGGATGCTCGGCGTCGTCCTCAACGGGATGTGCAGCCTCGCAGTCAGGTACGGGGCCTCACAGTCCAACGCCGCCGACGAGCTCCGGCTGCCGGCCCGCGCGAAACAGGTCGTACGCGCCCCCGGCGTCGAGGAAGGTCCGGACGCTGCGTGCCGCGATGCGAGCGTGGGATGCGCTGCCGCCCCACCGAGACGGGGCCAGGCGCGACATGGCCGACCTTGTCGACATCCTCCTGGGCACCGGGTGCCGCCCGGGTGAGGCCCTCGCGCTCCGCTGGGACGACCTCGACCTTGACGGCGGGTGGGTGTCGATCACCGCGACCGTCGCCCGCATCGAGGGGGAGGGCCTGATCCGTCAGGAGCATCCGAAGTCGGACGCGTCGAACAGGCGGCTCGCTCTGCCTCGGTTCGTACTCGACGCGCTCACCAGTCGCCGCGTGCACGCCTACTGCGAGTGGGTGTTCCCCTCGGCCGTCGGTGGACTCCGCTGGCCGGAGACGGTGCGCACACACTGGAACGGTGCACTCAAGGGCACGGCGGTGTCGTGGATGACGCCGAAGGATTGCCGCAAGGCGGTCGCGACGCTACTCGGCATCGAAGACGCACAGCACCAGCTGGGCCACGCGGATGCCGGAGTGACGTCGAGGCACTACGTGGAGAAGCCGCTCGAGCGACCCGACATGGCGGCGAAGCTCGAAGCGTTCGCTTCCTGAAAGCGAGTAAATAGCGAGAAGCCCCGACCTCCGAGATGGAGGGCGGGGCTTCTGTCTGTCTCGATCCCTTACGGGAGTAGGTGTGGAGGGGCTGACGGGAATCGAACCCGCGCTGTCTGCTTGGGAAGCAGAAGTTCTGCCATTGAACTACAGCCCCGTACCGGCATCCGAAGAGGCAGGTATCGGACAGCCTACCTGGCGCCCGGCCGCAGGCCAAAGTGCGGGCGGGCTCGCCGCTGGTACTGTGGAGCGTCCGTGCAGCGGTTCGAGGAGGTGGTACCCGTGATCAGAATGACGTCGGTGCTCCTCTGCGGAGGCACGGCCGGGCGATAGGTCGTCCGGGAGCGCCGCTGATGGCACTCCCGAAAGGCACGACCATGCGCTTCACCTCAGAACACGATGACGGCGTCATCACCCGCGAGTTCGCTCTCGACGGCATCCCCGGGATCCTGTGGACGCCGTCGGACGCTTCCCCGTCCGCACCCGTTCCGCTCATCATGATGGGTCAACCCGGCGGGCTCGGGATGCGTCGAATGCATCCTCGCCTGGCCGCACGGGCGCGCACCGTAGCCGCGCACGGCTTCGCCTCGGTGGCCGTCGAACTGCCCGGAGCCGGTGATCGATCACCGCTGCCCGGTGCGGAGCAGGCGCGATCGGACCTGGTCCGCGCGCTCTCGGCCGGCGAGGCGCCGAGCGCACGGACCATCGACCGGCTGGTTCTTCCTCTTGTGGAGGAGGCGGTGCCGGAGTGGCAGACCGCACTCGATGCAGTCCTGGACCTGCCCGAGATCGGGGAGAGAGTGGGATTCTCCGGCGGCGTGATCGCGATCGGCGTGCGTCTGGCCGCCGTCGAACCGCGCATCCGTGCGGCCGGGCTCTTCGCGGGCAGCTACATCCCGCGGACGATCATGGAAGAAGCCCGCACGGTCACGATTCCTCTTCACGTCCTCCTGCAATGGGATGACGAGGGCAACGACCGCCAGATGGCGCTCGACCTCTTCGACGCCTTCGGGTCCGCGGAGAAGACCCTGCAGGCCAACATGGGCGGCCACACCGGCGTCCCGGCATTCGCCGGAGAGGACGCCGGACGCTTCTTCGTCCGTCATCTCGGGACGCCTCTCGCGTGAGCGCGCACGGCCGGGCGTCGCCGTCATGACGGAAGCACCGCGCACTAGGCTGTTCCCGTGCTTCTCAGCGACCGCGACATCACCGCAGAACTCGCCTCCGGCCGGATCGGACTCGACCCGCACGATCCCGCGATGGTGCAGCCGTCGAGCGTCGACGTGCGCCTGGACCGCTACTTCCGGTTGTTCGACAACCACAAGTATCCGTTCATCGACCCGTCCGAGGACCAGCCCGAGCTCACCCGCCTCATCGAGGTCGCGCCCGACGAACCGTTCATCCTGCACCCGGGCGAATTCGCGCTCGGTGCGACATTCGAGCAGGTCTCCCTACCGGACGACGTCGCCGCCCGTCTCGAGGGCAAGTCGTCGCTCGGCCGCCTCGGACTCATCACGCACTCCACGGCCGGCTTCATCGATCCGGGGTTCACCGGGCATGTGACCCTCGAGCTCGCGAACGTCGCGACGCTGCCCATCAAGCTGTGGCCGGGCATGAAGATCGGGCAGCTCTGCTTCTTCCGCCTGACCTCGCCCGCCGAGAACCCCTACGGCTCCGGCCCGTACGGCAACCGCTACCAGGGGCAGCGCGGGCCGACGGCATCACGCTCGTTCCAGAACTTCCACCGCACGGATGTCGGGGTCACCGACCTCGGCTCGACCGGCGGCTGAGAACGCGCAGGAGGGGCGCCCGGTCCGAGGACCGGGCGCCCCTTCGCGCAGAGCGTCAGCTCAATTCCACGGACTCCAGCCGTCATCGCCGGACAGGTACGCCTCGCGCGTGAACGCGGCGGCCTCGTCGTCCGTCAGCTGCGGTCGCCCCGGATCCTCGCCGACGACCGCACCGGGACCGGAGTTGGCGTACTCGCGGAAGAAGTCCTCCTGCCAGCTCCACCCGCTCATGTCCGACCATGCGGGCGTGCGCACGTGTGCGCCGAGTTCGGAATCGCGCACGACCATGGCCGGATCGACGTCCGGATTGCTGCTCGGGTGCCACGGGCGCCCGAGCGACACGGTGCCCGGCGCGGCGTCCGACGTGAACACCGAGTCGACGAACAGAAAGCCCTTGCCACCGGGTACCGTCGCGGGAGCCGCGACGTACCCGTTGTTCGTGGTCGACGCCCGATCGAGCGAGCGGATCTCGGAGTCCTCGACGACGAGCGTGCCGCCGCCGTAGATGAAGTCGACGTCGCCGGCGACGTACGAGTCCGTCATCCAGACGCGCGACGGCTGCGTCTTCGAGATCGGATCAACCAGGAACGTGTCCTGGTTGCCGAGCAGTCGCACGCCGTCGAGCACCGTGCGGTCGGCCGCCGTGCGCAGCGCCAGCGCCTGACTGCTGCCGTTGACCGCCTCGTCGTACGCGTTCTCGATCGTGATGTCGCGCAACGTGACGTCGTCCGCGAGCACCGACAGCACGGGGGAGCCGGTGTGGCCCCACGTTCCGCCGTAGAACTTCGCCTGCCCTGCCGCGAGGTCGTAGGTGATCACCACGTCCTCCGCGACCCCGGACGAGCTGCGGATCGTCAGGTCATCGGCATCCGGCCAGATCCGGACCACCTCGCGATAGACGCCGGGGGAGACGACGATCTCCACCGGGTGCTTCGCACGGGATGCCGCGCCCACCGCCGCGCCGACGCTGGCGAAGTCGCCGCTGCCGTCGAGCGCGACCGTGATCCGCTTCTTGACCTTCTCGTCCTTGCCGAGCGGACCGCTGTGCGCGTCGACGATCGAGACGACGTCGGCCGTGGCATCCGGCGTGTAGGAGTAGAACGACGTCGGATCGAACGTCGGACCCGTGTTGTCCTTGCGGCCCCGGATGTTCGTGAAGGTGTTGTTCCGCGACTCCACGGTGGACTCGGGGTCCTTCGCGACGATCGCGTCCTCGCCGTTCTCATAGACGCTGGATTCGATCACGAGCTGCGAGGCACCTCGTGACATCGTCCCGTAGTGCGTCTGCCCCTCGAACCAGTTGTTGTAGAGGTGGCCCGCCGCGACATTGTCGATGCTCGCGTTGCGCTGGAACGTGTTCGAGAACGCGTTGTGATGCATCGTGATCGTGGTGACGACGTTGCTCGTCCACCCCACGCCGACCGTCTTGTTGTGGTCGTGGAAGGAGTTCCACGACAGCGTCACCGCGGTCGAGTCCTTGCGCACGTCGACGAGTCCGTCGCCGAGGCGGGTGAACTCGTTGTGGTCGATCCAGACGTGCGACGACGTGTCGATGCGGATGCCGTCGTTGTCGTTGTCCGCGCTCTTGCCGTCCCAGTCGCCGGGGACATACGAATCGCGGAACGTGAGGTTGCGCACGATCACGTTCGACACCCGATCGAGGAACAGCCCGCCGCCGACGAGTTCGGAGTCGCGGCCGGCGCCGACGATCGTCTTGTCGGAGGCGACCGTGATCTGCGAGCCGAACGGCTCGACATCCAGGCTGCCCTTGACGAGGATCGTCAGCGGCTCCTCGAGCGCGGCGTACTCGGCGAGTTCGACGGCGTCGTCGGCCACGACCAGCCGACCGCCTCCACCGCCGGTCGTGCCCTCGGGCAGGTCGTCGCTCGGCGTCGAGGCGAAGCCCGTTGCGGTCGGCGACCACACCGGGCCGTCGGCGGTCGTCGTTGTCGGCGCGCCGATGCGCTCGAGCAGCGCGGCGCCGTCGAGGCCGGCGGAGGCGTCGTCGGCATGCGCCGGCGCGGCGATCAGCGACAGGGCGAGCAGCGGTGCGCTCGCGACGACCGCCACGCGGGTCAGGGTGCGCGTTCTCATCGGTCCGCTCCTTCCACGAGGGTGTCGCCGATCAGGACGACATCGTCGAGAGTCGTTCCCGTCCCGGCATCACGCAGCGCCAGAGCCGTCTGGGGCGGATCCACGTCCAGCGGGTTCTCGAGCGTGAGGCTCTGCAGTGTGACGTCGTCGGCGAAGACGTTGACCGTCGGCCAGTCGCTGCTCGCCTTGTCGTACGTGATGACGACGTCGGCCGGGTCGCCGGTGGCGCCGACGATCGTCAGGTGATCGGCATCCGGCCAGATCGAGAGGACCTCGCGGTAGATCCCGGGCTGCACGACGATCTCGACCGGGTGCGCGCTGCGCGAAGCCGCACCCACGGCCGCGTGCACGGAGAGGTAGTCGCCGCTGCCGTCCTGTGCGACGGTGACGCGGCGCTCGGCCTCATCGGTCGTGGCGTGCACGGGGCCGGCGTGCTTGCTGAGCAGCTTGCGGACCTTCACGGCGGAGTCGGCGGTATAGGCGTAGTTCGCGGACGGATCGAAGGTCGCACCCGTGTCGCGCGGCTGCTCGCCCCAGACATCCTCGAAGATGTTGCCCTGCTGGAAGACTGAGCCCTCACCGATCAGCGGATTGCGGGCGTGCTCGAACACGTTCGACTCGACGACGAGCTCAGTGTCGACGCCGCGGGCGTTCATGCCGTACGAGCTCACTCCGGACAGCCAGTTGTTGTACACGTGCCCTGCCGCGACGTTGTCGAGGCTGCTGTTGCGCTGGTGCACGTTCGAGAACCGGTTGTGGTGCAGCGTCAGCGTCGACACGACGTTCTCGGTCCATCCGACGCCCAGGGTTTTATTGTGGTCGCGGAAGTAGTTCCAGGATGCCGTGACCGCGGTCGAATCCTTGCGGATGTCGAGCTGGCCGTCGCCGAGACGCTCGAACTCGTTGTGGTCGACCCAGACGTGGTGTGACGTGTCGATGCGGATGCCGTCGTTGTCGTTCTCCGGCGACTTGCCGTCCCAGTCGGCGCCGATGAAGGAGTCGCGGAACGTCAGGTTGCGGATGATCACGTTGGAGACGCGGTCGACGAAGAGTCCGCCGTTGACTATCTCGCCGCCGTCAGCGGCACCGGCGATCGTCTTGTTCGCCGTGACCTTGATCATGCTGCCGTCGCCGACGTCGATGGTGCCGTCGACGAGGATCGTCAGCGGCTCGGTGGATGCTGCGGCGGCCGTGAGCTCGGCCGGATCGTCGACCGTGACGACGTTGCCGCCCGCGCCGCCGGTGGTGCCGTTCGGGAGCTCCGCGGTCGGTGTCGAGGCGAAGCCGGTCGCCGTCGGGGACCACACCGGACCGTCGGCGGTCGTGGTGGTGGGCGCACCGATCTGGGCGAGCAGGTCGGCGTCGCCGGCGGGCTGCGCGCCGGCAGCTGATGGGATGAACGTGGTCAGGGCGAGCAGCGGTGCGCCGACGATCGCTGCGGCGGCGACGTATCGTCGGCCCTGATTTCGCGGGGTGACGGGTGGCGATTCCAGCGAAATGGGCGCGCCGGAAGACGGGGGCTTGAAGGACATCATCGTTCCTCTCGCAGGTGAGACCGGAATGGGGAACCGGTTTCTCAGACCCTAGCCAGGAAATGTTGTTGATGTCAACGTATTCCCGGAGGATGTGCGGGACTTCCTTTGCGCGGTCAGGCCGGGCTGTGCAGGTTCCGTTTCACCGCGCAGAGCAGGTCTCGCGGGGTGGGTGGTGGTGACCGCCTCGACGACGGCGTCGAGCACGTCGTCGTCCGACAGGATGCGGTTGTGGCCGAGGCCGGATGGCCGCAGCATCCGCGATCGGCCGGCGTGCGCGCGATGCAGGCGCACGGAGTCGGCATCCGGAAGGCCGCGGTCGTCCCTGCTGTGCACGACGAGCAAGCGGGTTCCCTCAGGGAGCGGGTGCGCGGCGGCGTCGAAGTGCTCGGTGACGGATGCCGGAGTCTCGCCGATCCGTGCCGCGAACAGCCGCGTGAGGTGGCCCCGTGCGGCGTCGCTCAACGCGACCAACCGCGCGAACTGGTCGATCATCGCGAGCGGGCTCGCCGCACCAGAGATCGTGATGACGAGGGGCGCCCTGGCGAACGTGCGCGCCGCGGTGAGCCCCGCGACGGCCCCGACCGAATGTCCGATGACGGCGTCGAACGGGCCGAAGCGCCGCTGCATCCCGTCGATCGCGGCCATCCAATCGCGGATGTCGGTGCGGCGCCCGCTCGAGGCGCCGTGCGCCGGGGCGTCGAACGACACCACGCGCAGACCGGCCGCGACGAGCTCGCGGGCGAGCGGCGCGAACTGCGTGGCTCTGCCCATCCAGCCGTGGAGCACGAGCACCGTGCGGGGCCCATCGCCCCAGCGATAGGTGACCACGTCCCTGCCGCGCACGCGCAGCAGCGCGCGTCGAGCGGCGAGATCCGTGGGGCGATCCAGGTCGCGCAGCACCATGCGCGGGCGCGTCCGGAAGAACAGGCCGTACGCGATCCGGCCTGCCAAGGCGGGGGACAGTGCGTCGGCCGCGCGAAGCGTCGTGCGGGCGAATGCGGCGGAGCGTGGCATGTCTTCCTCGATTCCGAATGAATACGAACGATCGTACGTAGAGTATACGAACGGTCGTGCGTAAACTAGGGGGGTGTCAGATCAGGTGGTGGACGGGCGCCGGGCGCGGGGCGATGCCTCGCGACGCAGCGTGCTCGCGCACGCCACGGATCTCGCATCCGTCGACGGTCTCGACGGGCTCACGATCGGGCGACTCGCCGCGACCTCGGGGCACAGCAAGAGCAGCATCGCGACGCTGTTCGGCAGCAAGCAGTCGCTGCAGCTGGCGACGATCGCCGCGGCTCGCGAGGTGTTCCTCACCGCGATCGTCGAGCCGTCGCGCGCCGAACGGCGTGGAGTGCGCCGTGTGGCGACGCTCATGCGTCGGGCGCTGGACTACTCCCGAGACCGCGTCTTCATCGGCGGATGCTTCTTCATCGCCACCTCGGCCGACCTCGACTCCAAGCCAGGGCCGGTCCGCGACGCCGTGCGCGAGGCCCAGTCCGACTGGTACGGCTACATCGTCGCGCAGCTGCAGTACGCCCTTGAGGGACGCGAGCTGCGCAAGGATGCGGATGCCGAGGACATCGCGTTCGTCCTCATCGCCCTGGACGAGCACGCGAACAGTCGATCGCTGCTGTTCGGCGACGACGACGCCTACGACCGGGCGGCCCGCGGGATGCGGCAGCAGCTGATCGCCGCCGGAGCCGATGCGGCGCTGCTGACCGCGCTGGCGTAGCGGCGGGTCGCGCGTCCTGGTGCGTGCCGGACGCGACACCCCACCCCGCCTCGACGTCGCGCGGCATAGGATCAGAGCGTGACCGGCGATACGGGGAATCCGGACGGACCGCGCGACGACGAGCCGCGTATCATTCCGCCGCCCCCGCCGCCCGCCCCGTCTCCGCAGGAGACGACGGTGGAACCCGTCGTCGGCGGTGATGTCGCCGGCGCGTCCGTGATGCCGGCCGAAGAACTGGATGCCGCGGCGGCCGACGATGCGATGCCCGACGATCTCGCGGTGAGTGCCGATCTCGCGATGTCGCGCGTGGATGACCTCGACATCCCGCCCGCCGAGATCGCCGTTCCGGACTTCGCGATCCCGGAGCCTCCGGAGATCCCTCCGCTCGACGCGACGGCCGCCGTGCTGCTCGAGGACGAGAAGGCGGCGGTGTCCACGGAAGTTCCGCCCCCGGCGACGCGCTCCGAACTGCGCGCGCGGACGGCGGGCCAGTCGGGTGCACCGCCGTCTGGTGCGCAGCGTGACTCCGCGGCACCGCCACTCCTTGCGACACCGGGTGCGCCGTCGCCCGTCGCCGCTGAGCAGCCAGCCGCGGCGTTCGCCCCGGCTGCGCCTTTCGACCAGGTGCCGGATGCCCCGGCATCCGACCCCTCGAACCCGTCGGGTGGCGACACCTACCGCGGCTGGCCGATCGTGGTCTTCCTCGGGCTCGCGGTGCTGCTCGTCGCGGCCGTGATCGGGATCCTCGTGCTCGTGAACAACCCGCCGTCGAGCGCGGCATCCGACGTCTCGAGCACCGACGTCTCCGACCCTGTCGCGGTCGACGCGGCGTCGGAGACCGGATGCGCCGACCTGTGCGTCGAGGTCTCTGCCACGCTGAGGAACAGGATCGTCGGCCCAGACGGCAGTGCGATCTGGACGATGGGCGAAGACTGGCAGGATGCCGCGGCGCCGGTGTCCTCTGCGGGCGGCACGCAGCAGGCGATCATCTGACATGTGCCGAGCGCGGATGCCGCGCCGCGACTGATGCTCATCGAGGGCCCGGACGACGACACCGTCTTCGACTTCTACCTCGCGCTGCCCTTCTGGCCTTCCTTCGCACCTCGCGAGACTTGCTTTGCGGGGTGAGGCGCAGCCGGTCGGCTGCGTCTCACCCGGGAAAGCAAGTCTCGTCGTCGGCGGGTCAGCGGACGGTGCTGCCGCGCTCGAACCCCGCATCGAAGCCGCGTTCGTAGGCGTGCTGGGCCATCCGCGCGACCCGGCGGTGCAGGCCGCCGCGACCGTGCTGTCCGCGTCCTTCGCTGTGGGGAGCGCCGTGGCCGTGGCCTGCGTGAGGGCGTCCGTCGTGAGCCTCGCGCTGAGCGTGGTCGCCGGCGAACTCGGGGCGCCCGGAACGGCGTCCGTGTCCTTCGTGCCCGCCGTGGTCGAAGCCGTGGCCTTCGCCCGCGTGTCCGACGAAGCGGCCGAAGGGGTGCCCGTGCCGGGGGCCGTGCCCGCGATTCCCCCGGTGCCCGCGACCCCCGCGGTTCTTGCGCGGCAGTGGGGTGTTCTCGTCCCAGCCGAGCGCTCGTGCCATCGCGGCGAGGCTCGCGATGGTCGTCGCGTACTCCTCGGAGCTGACGGCCTCGGCGATCGTGGCGCGGATGCCATCCACGACGACTCTCAGCCGTTCTTTGGCGGCGCGACCGTCCTCGGTCAGTGACCAGCCGTCGTCCGCGGCCGCGATCCAACCGCGCTCGATCAGGCGACCGAGCTTGCGATCGTCGATCGGCCGTCCGGTCGGGACGTCGCCGTCGATCGCATTGAGCAGGCGCCAGTCGCGGCGCGTGATGTCCTCGTTCTCGAAGACGCGCGCGAACTCTGCGGCGAGGAGCCGATCGGTCGCGGTGAGCCAGTAGCCGAGGGGGCGCTCTTCAGATGGTGTGTTCTGCGTGTTCATGGGGTGGTTCCTTTGAATGTCATTGTGCATGTATATGTAGTGTGACATGCAATGCTGAAGTATGTCAAATAACATGTAAAATCGGAGGCGTGAGCGCACAGGATCCTGCCGACGACATCGCCGAAGCTCTCGCACGTCTGCGCGGGCGGCGTCCGCACGGTCACGGCCACCACGGGGGTCCGCACGGGCATCACGCCGGCCCGCACCCCGGGCGCCCCGGCCCCTGGGCTGGTGGCCCTGCAGGGCGTTTCGCGGCCCCGGCATGGATGCGGATGCTGGAGGCGCTCGCCGCGGCATCCGTTCCGCTCAGCGTGAGCGAGCTCGCCGACGCCGTCGGTGTCGATCAGCCCCGCGCGTCACGGCTGGTGCAGCAGGGCGTCGAGCGCGGTTTCGTCCGGCGCGAGGCCGACCCGGAGGACGCCCGTCGCACCCGGATCGCCCTCACGGATGCCGGCATCCGCGTCGCCAGCGGGGTGAGGGGCGAGCGGAGGCAGGCGTTGTCGACGGCGCTCGAGGCCTTCACCGAGGCCGAGCGCAGGGAGTTGGCGCGACTGCTCGGCAAACTCGCCGATAACTGGGGTCCCGGCGTCTGAATCCGGGGGCGACGCGGGTTAGGCCGCGCGGCGCTCCGGAACCGGAAGCAGCAGCAGGAGCCCGAGCAGCAGCACGATGACGATGCCGAGGATTCCGAACTTCGTCTGAGCGGTCAGCACGATCAGGGCGGTCCAGGCGGCCGAGGCCATCCAGCTCGCCGCACGCCCTGTTGTCGCGTAGAGCCCGAAGATCTCGCCCTCACGCCCGGCCGGCGTCACCCGAGCGAGGAACGATCGCGATGCCGATTGGGCGGGCCCGACGAACGCGCACAGCAGCAGGCCGCCGATCCAGAAGACGACGGCACCGGCCTCCGCGAGGAAGAACACGGCGAGCCCGGCGACGACCATCGACGCCAGTGAGAAGAGGATGATCCGCTTGGCGCCGAACCGATCGTCGAGGCGACCGGCGAGGATCGTCGACACACCGGCGATGAGGTTCGCCGCGATGCCGAAGATCACGAGCTGCAGGAAGTCGAAGTCGAACACCTGGCCGGCGATGATGGCGCCGAACGCGAACACGCCGCCCAGGCCGTCGCGGAACACTGCGCTCGCCAGCAGGAACCAGAACGTGGGCCGCGTCGCCGGCGCGCGGTACAGCCCGACGACGTCCTTCACCAGCAGCACGTAAGACGCGAAGAACCCGACCTTGCGCTCCGGACGTCCCAGCGACGGCTCCGGAACGTTCAGGAAGATCGGGATGCTGAAGACGATGGCCCAGATCGCGCAGCCGACCGCGATGATCCGGAACGGCAGACCGGACTCCGTCGGAAGCCCGAACCAGTCGAGCATGTAGAACACGACGACGAGCACGAGCGCGACGATGCCGCCGATGTAGCCGAAGCCCCACCCGAGCCCCGAGATGCGTCCGATGGTCTTCGGGTTCGCGATCCCGATCAGCATGGCGTTCGAGTTGACCGCCGCGATCTCGCCGAACACGCTGCCGGCCGAGATCAGCGCGACGCCCAGCCAGAACAGCGTCGGCGTCGGCTCGACGAACCACAGCCCGAACATGCAGGCGATGAGCGCTCCGGTGCCGATCCCGAGCCAGAGCTTCTGGCGCCCGGCGGCATCCGCGCGCTGGCCGAGCACCGGCGCGAAGACGAGGATCGCGAGTCCGGCGATCGTGGATCCGAGTCCGAGCCCGCTCGCGAGGTCCGCTTCCGCAGCCAGGTACGCGGGGTCCTTATCCCCGAGGGCAGTGACCTCCGGGGGCAGGAACGCCTCGGTCGTCAGATACAGCGCCGTGAAGATGAACGTCAGAATCACGGTGTTGAACGGCTGCGTCGCCCAGTCCCACAGCGCCCACGAGTACACCTGCTTCTTGGGCGCGGGAGTGTCACCGCGCAGCTCGAGCCCGATGACGCCGACCGCACCGCTGTTCGCGGTGGGCGGTGGGGTCGGCGTGTTCTCCGGCGTGCTCATGCCTCGAAGTCTGGCCGCGTCCGGTGAACACGGGGTAGCGGCGCGCCGGGACGTCTTCCGAGCGCGCTCACCCGAAGGACACCGCGACGAGCTCGGCGAACAGCGCCTCGGCATCCGCCTCGACCCGATGCCGGGCGAACCACTCGCACACGTTGACGCAATCGCGGTGCAGCAGATCGAACCCCTGTGGGTTCGCGATGACGTCGACGATCTGCGGCAGATCGATCACCCGCACGCGACCGTCATGCACAAGGAGGTTGTACGGCGAGAGGTCGCCGTGCGCGAAGCCTGCTGCCGCGAAGACGTGCATGAGATCGACGACCTGGCGGAACAGATCAGTCAGCTCGTTGCCGTCGCCGCGCACCTGTGCGAGGCGGGGAGCCGCCACCGCACCCGTTCCGATGAACTCCATCAGCAGTTCGGTGCCGTTCACCTGCACGGGGTACGGCACGGGGGCACCGAGCTCCCATGCGCGGCACAGGGCCTCGAACTCGGCGAACGACCACTCCGCCGCCGCGACCTCGCGTCCGTAGAGCGACTTCTTCTCGGTGGCGCGGGCGTCACGCGAGTTCCGGGTGCGGCGTCCCTCGGTGTAGATGCTCGACCGGTGGAACGTGCGGTGCTGCGAGGTGCGATACCGCTTGGCCGCCAGCAGGGTGCGCTGCGACGGGTCGTCTGGCACGGCGCGCTCGATGAGGAAGACATCCGCCTCCTTGCCGGTCTTCAGGATGCCGAGTTCGGTGTCGAGGGCGCCGGCGCTCGTCACGACCCACGAGGGTTGCGGTTCGGGCCCGCGTTCGGACGGGGTGACGGCCGGCCATGTGGTCCAGCGCTGGTTCTCGCCCGGCTCGATGTCGGCGAAGGCGAGAGAGATGTCGAAGGGGGATGCGTCGGTGGACGCGAAGAGATCAGACACGGTGGTTGCTCCGGGAGAAGGAGACCACCCGTGGATCAGGAGTGGGCGGCCTCGAGGGGAAGGATCTGGTCGGAAGTGGGCACGACGACGACAGCAGTCATGGCTTGCTCCTTCCGCTGATTCCTTCCGGGGACGCCCCGGCGCCCGTCGAGCATATCCGCCTCCTGCGGCGCCGTCCAGACCCGGACGATCGGTCGGATGCCGCGGACGACCGATCGGGTGCGGACGCCGGCATCCTGCGAGGGTGGAATCATGACCACGACCGCCCCCGTCCCCACCGCCCTCCCGGCCACCGTCGAGCGCATGCGCTACGGCGGGCCGATCATGCTGATGCTGATGAGCTTCCTGCTCGTCACGGCGGAGTTCCTGCCCAACGGGATGCTGACCGAGATGGCGGACGGCCTCGGCGTCACGCCGGGGCAGGCGGGGCAGACCGTGACCGTGACGGCTCTCGTGGGGCTCCTCGTCGCGCCGACGGTCGGTCTCATCTTCCCGAGACTGGATCGGCGGAGCCTGCTGGTCTGGATGGCGCTCGCCGCCGCGGCATCCAACCTCATCGTCGCGATCGCACCCAATCTCGTGCTCGTACTGCTCGCGCGGTTCCTGCTGGGCGCCGCCATCAGCGCGTTCTGGTCGATGTCGATCACGGTCGCCGCGCGCATCGCGGGGCCCGCGCGCATCGGCCGAGCCGTCATGTTCACGACCGCCGGCACGTCGTTGGCGACCGTCGCCGGCGTCCCGATCGGCGTCATGCTCAGCGCGGTCCTCGATTGGCGTGCGGTGTTCGCGCTCGCCGGTGTCGTCACCGCGGTGCTGGCCATCGGCCTGCGGACCCTGCTGCCCTCGGTGCCTGCCGCCCAGGCCTCCAGTCTGCGCATCCTCGTCGACACGATCCGCCGCCCGGGCGTCGGGCTCGGGCTCGCCGGGCACGTGCTCGTCGTTCTCGGGCACTTCCTCGCGTACACCTACATCCGCCTCGCGCTGGAGCGGATGCCGGATGTGGATGCCGGGGCCATCGTCCTCCTGCTCGCCCTGTTCGGTGCCGGTGGGCTGGTCGGCAACCTCGTGATCGGGCTCGTCGTCGACCGGACCTTCCGGGTCTTCGCGGTGGTCGGGCCTGTGTCGATCGCGGCTGCCGTGTTCGCGACGATCCTGCTGCCCGGATCGTTCGCCGCGATCGCGGCGGCCGTGTTCGTGTGGGGCTTCTTCTTCGCCTCGTGGCTGATCGTCGTGAACACGTGGGTCGGGCACCGGATGCCGGATCGCCTCGAGGCGGGCGGCAGCCTGGTCGTCGTCGGCTTCCAGGGTGCGATCATGCTCGCGGCGGGTGTCGGCGGCATCCTCGTCGATGCGCTGGGCGTCGAGCTGAACTACGTGGTCGGCGCGGTGATCCTCGTCCTCGGGGCGCTGCTGTTCGGGGCGTCGAACCGCGTGCGGGGCTGATTCGAACGCGGCTTAGGCTGGAACCGCCCCCCCACCCGAGGAGATCCGTGTTCCGTGCACCCGCCCGCCTTTTCCGTGTCCTGGCGATCGCAGAGGCGATCACCTGGACGATCCTGATCTCCGCGATGATCGCGCGAGCGGTCGGTGCACCGGGGATCGTGGTGACGATCGGCGGAGGCATCCACGGATTCGTGTTCCTCGCGTACGGTGCGACGGCGATCCTCGTCGCGCTCAATCAGCGCTGGCACATCGGCGTCGCGGCGCTGGCGGTCGTCAGCGCAGTGATCCCCTATGCGACCATCCCCACCGAGATCTGGCTGCAGCGCACGGGTCGCCTGCGCGGCGACTGGCGACTCGAGGCCGGCGACGACCCGCGGGACGGCCGCTGGTACGACCGGCTGATGCGCTGGTTCCTGCGGCGGCCGTGGGTGCTCGCCGGGCTGCTCGTCCTCGCGATCGTCGCCCTCTATGTGGTGCTCCTGCTCGTCGGCCCTCCCGGCGGGCGTTGATCCGCCGCCGGAGCGGTCAGGCCGGGCCGGTCAGGCCGGGATCGCGGTGCGCCCACTGGCGCGCCACAGCGACGGCGTCACGCCGGTGTGGCGGCGGAACGCGCGGCTGAACCCCTCGTCCGACGCGTAGCCGAGTTCGCGCGAGGTCTCGGAGACGCTGTGCCCGGCATCCAGCAGCTCTTTCGCCTGACGCATCCGCACGTCGGTGACGTAGCTCGCCGGAGACTGACCGACGGCGGCACGGAACCGCTCGGCGAACACCGAGCGCGACATCGCGCCGACGCTGGCGAGCAGGTCGACGGTCCAGTCGCGCCCCGGCTCGGAGTGGATCGCATCGACGACCCGGTCGAGGAAAGGATCGCCCGCACGGGACGGCCACCCCTGCGGCGCGCAGCCGTTCTGCGCCCAGGCCCGGATCACGCTCAGCAGCACCGTGGTGACCATCATCCGGCAGATGAGCGGGTCGCCCGAACGTTCGTCGTGCGCGCTCGGGTCGACAGGGCCGAGATTGGCGGCCAGCGCCGCGGCGGCCGGCTCGAGCTCGGCGAATCCGGTCACGAAGACGAAGCCGGGGATGCCGTCGACGGCGGCCGAGTCGAGTTCGAGATCGGCGGTCATCAGTCGTGCACCGGAGGTGGACTCCAGGGCGATCGACCGGTGACCCATGCTGAGGAACGCGTCTCCGGCGAGCAGCGTGCGCGGCCCGCTGGCCGGTGCCGCAGAGCCGCGGGCGACATCCAGGGCGCAGCTGGTGTCGAGCACCACGTCGCCGGTGATCTCGCCCTCGACGACGTAGGCGAGCGTGACCTGCCCCTTCGGCAGCGGAAGCACGCCGTCCTGCGACAGCGTGGTGCGGCGCGCGAAGCCGAGTCGGACATCGAAGGAGGACAGCACCTCCGCGAGGCGATCGGGATCGACAGTCGTCATGTGTGGATGCAACCGGGGGCGGGTCGGCCGTATTCCGAAGCGACGGTCCGCTCAGGCCGCGGGCAGCCGCGGAATCGCCGAGACCAGCGTGCGCGCGTAGTCGGTCTGCGGTGCGCTCAGGATGCCGCGGGTCGGTCCCTCCTCGACGACGCGTCCGTCGCGGAGCACGACCGTCCGCTCGCACAGCGCCGCCACCGCACTCAGATCGTGGGACACCATGACGAGCGCCAGGCCGGTTTCGGCGCGGAGCGTCCGCAGCAGATCGATCACCTGGATGCGGGTCGTGACGTCGAGCGCGCTCACCGGTTCGTCGGCGAGCAGCACCCGCGGCTGCGACACGATCGCCCGCGCGATCGCGATGCGCTGCCGCTGCCCGCCGGAGAACTCGTGCGGGTACCGCCCGAGCACATCGGCGTCGAGGCCGACCGATCGGACGGCATCCGCCACCGCCGTCCTGGCCGTCTCCCCGCGGGCGATGCCGAGCGAACGCAGCGGTTCGCCGACGATGCGGTCGATGCGCTGCCGGGGGTCGAGCGACGAGTACGGGTCCTGGAAGACCGTCTGCACGTCGGCACGGAAGCGCCGCATGAGCGCCCGGTCGCGCGTGTTCAGCGGCTGCCCGTCGAACAGCACCTCGCCCTCGTGAGGCGCGGCGAGACCGAGCAGCAGCGAGAAGATCGTCGACTTGCCCGCCCCGGATTCGCCGACGAGCCCGACGGCCTCGCCCTCGGCGACCTGCAGCGAGACGGTGTCGATGACCGTGCGCTGGCCGTACGCGAAGCGCGTGTCGCGCAGCTCGAGAATGCTCATCGTCCGCTCCCCTCGGAACCATCGGATGCCGTCGGCTCGTCGAGCGCGGCATCCAGAGCCCTGGCGCTCGCGACCAGCGCCGTCGTATACGGATCGTGCGGGGCGGAGATGATCTGCCCCACCAGGCCCTGCTCGACGGACCGTCCTCGTTGCATCACGATCACCCGATCGGTCATGCGGGCGACGACCGCGAGGTCGTGGCTGATGAACAGCAGCGCCATGTCGCGGTCGGCGACCAGGCGGTCGAGGAGCGTGAGGATCTCGTCCTGCACGGTGACATCGAGCGCGGTGGTCGGCTCGTCGGCGATCAGGAGCTTCGGATGCCCGGCCAGCGCGATCGCGGTCGCGACCCGCTGCCGTTGCCCGCCGGACAGCTCGTGCGGATAGGCGCGGGCGATGCGCTCGTCCGGGAGCGAGACGTCGGCCAGGGCGGTGCGCACGGCATCCTGCAGCTCCTGTCCGCGCAGGCCGAGGTGACGGCGCATCGGCTCGGCGATCTGACGGCCCACCCGCATGAGCGGATCGAGGGCGGTCAGCGGCTCCTGGAAGAGCAGCGCGGCGACGGGTCCGCGCAGCGGCCGCAGGGCTCGGTCGGACGCGCCGATGACCTCGGTGCCGTCGAGCCGGACGGACCCGGATGCCGTGAGTCCAGCGCCCAGCAGACCGGTGGCGGCGAGCGAGGTGACCGACTTGCCCGAGCCGGACTCGCCGATGATGCCGACGCGCTCACCCGCGGCGACGGCGAACGACACGTCGTCGACCACCCGGCGTCCGCCGGCGGTCACCGTGAGTCCGGTGATCTCGAGAAGGCTCATCGTGACCTCCTGCGGGTCGGGTCGGCGAAATCGCGCAGACCGTCGGCGACGAAGTTCACGCCGAGCACGAGCACGACGAGGGCGATCCCCGGCGCGATCGCACCGACCGGCGCGGTGAGTACGGTGCCCTGCGCCTCCTGCAGCAGTCGACCCCACGATGCGTTCGGCGGCGGAGCGCCGAGCCCGAGGTACGACAGGCTCGCCTCGGCGAGGACCGCCGCACCGAACTGCAGGGCGAGGCTCACGCCGAGCGTCGGCCAGATGTTGGGCAGCACGTGGAACGCCACGATCCCCGGCCACCGCGTGCCGCTGGTCTTCGCCGCAGTGATGAACTGCTCGTGCAGCACGCGGCGGGCGAGGATGCGGGTGAGCCGTGCGATGACGGCCGACATGGCGAGTCCGATCGCGAGGATCGCCGACCACAGCGACGCCCCCTGCACGGCGACGACGAGCATGGCCAGCAGCAGCACGGGGAAGGCGATGATGACATCCAGCGCTGCCGACATCGAGTCGTCGATCCACGGGCGGGCGAACGCGGCGATGAGGCCGATCGTGATCCCCAGCACCGCCGCCAGCGCGACGGATCCGATGCCGACGATGAGCGCGATGCGCGCGCCGATCATGAGCTGCGTGAGCAGATCGCGGCCGAGCTTGTCCGTGCCCAGCAGATGCGTGCCGCTCGGCCCTTCGAGGCGGCCGCCGCTGATGTCGCTCGGCGTGTACGGCAGCCACAGCAGCGATACGACGGCCAGCAGCACGATGAGTCCGGTGAGGCACAGGCCCACCACGAGGGTCGTGCGGCTGCCGCTGCGGCGCCGGGGCGCTGCATCCTCGATCTGCTCCACGACGCCCGTCATCGTGCACCGGCCACTCGTGCGCGCAGCCGAGGATCGATGAGCCGCTGGGAGATGTCGGCGAGGAAGCCGACCAGTAGGACGAACACCGTCGACACGACCAGGACGCCCTGGATGTTCGCGAAGTCGTGCTGCTCGATACCGGTCAGCAGCATGCTGCCGAGGCCGGGAAGGGTGAAGACGGCCTCGACGACGACCGCGCCCAGCAGCGTGGTGGACAGCTCGATGCCGAGGACGGCGATCACGGGCACGGCGCCGTTGCGGACCCCGTGGCGCAGCAGTGCTTCGCCGAGGCCGGCACCTCCCGCGCGGGCGGTGCGCAGGTAATCGCTGCCGAGCACGTCGAGCGTGGCGGCGCGCACGTAGCGCGACAGCGACGCGCTCATGACGATCGCCACCGTGAGAACCGGCAGCACGAGGGAGCGCAGCGCATCCGCCGGATCCTCCCAGTCATCCCGAGGAAAGCCGCCGGAGGGGAGGACGCCGAGACCGAGGGCGAACACCCACACCAGCAGGATGCCGACCCAGAACACCGGAACAGCGATGCCGAGCTGCGAGAAGCCGGACAGCACCGTGCCGTACCAGGTGTCGGCCTTCACCGCGGCGGTGATGCCGATCACGAGCGACAGCAGCAGCGCCAGGCCGAAGGCGAGGAGCGTGAGCGGCAACGTGATCTGCAGGCGTGCCGCGATCTCGGGACCGACCGGCAGCGTGCTGATGTATGACTCGCCCAGATCGAACCGCACCATCTGGCCCGCCCACAGCGCGAACTGCTCGATGAGCGGTCGGTCGGAGCCCACCTGCGCTCGTGCCGCGGCGATCTGCTCGGGGGTCGCGTCCACCGACAGCAGGGCGTTCGCCGGGTCGCCTGGCAGCAGCCGGAGCAGCACGAAGATCACCATCATGGCGACGACGAGCGACACCAGGAGGAAGGCCGAGCGGCGGAGCAGATACGTGAGCATGAGGGGCGTGAGGATCGCGGGGCGGATGCGTCAGCATCCTGCCCCGCGATCCGAAGGGGTCAGGACTTGACGATGTCGTAAGCGAAGAACTGCGAGTTCAGACCGTTGACCGGGTACCCGCTGAGGTCGCTGGAAGCGACCACGATCTGCGGGTAGAGGTACAACCATACGCTCGCCGCATCCTCGGCGATCTTCTCGTTGACCTGCTTCAGGAGCGCGGTCTGCTCATCGGTCGTCGCCGCCTGCTCGGCGCCGGCCACCCACTGCTGCACGTCCGCGTCGTCGTACCCCCAGTAGAAGTCGGGGTTGCCGTACCAGACGACATCGCGGTCGTTGACGTGCTCCTGCAGCGTCGCCTCGAAGTCGCGCTCCTGGAAGACCTTCGTGTACCACTCGTCGGCGCTGATCGTGTTGATGTTCACCGTGATGCCGACCTCGGCGAGCTGCGACTGCAGGAACTCGGCGACGACGGGGTGCGGGTCGTAGCTCGGGGTGTCGAGGGTGAACTCGAAACCGTCCGGGTAGCCGGCCTCGGCGAGCTGCTGCTTCGCGAGGTCGACGTCGTACGGGTTGACGTCCGTGAGGTCCTCGTACCAGGGGTCGGTCGGGGGCACCATCGAGCCGATCAGCGTGCCGTAGTCGCCCCAGATCGAGGTGAGCAGCTTCTCGGTGTCGATGGCCGAGTACACGGCCTTGCGCACCAGCGCGTCGTCGAACGGAGCGACGCGGTCGTTGAACGCGAGCAGCTCCTTCGTCGTCGACGTGCCCTCGCTGATCGTGTACTCGTCGTTCGAGGCGAACTGCTCGAGCGCGTCAGGGCTCTGGATGCTGGTGATCACATCGATCTCGCCCGTGAGCAGCGCGTTGTTCTGCGCGGTCGCCTCGGTGAAGTACGTGAAGACGAGCTCGCCGTTCGCCGCAGGCTCCCCCCAGTAGTCGTCCCAGCGGGTCAGGGTCAGGGTGCTGCCCTGCTTCCACTCGTCGAGCGTGTAGGGGCCGGTGCCGTCCTCGGTGGTGGTGAGATCCTCGGCATCCGCGTTCACGATCCAGATGTACGCGAGGTTGTACAGGAACGAGATCGAGCGCTGCGAGAGCGTGAAGACGACGGTGCTGTCATCGGGCGTCTCGATGCCGGAGATCACCGTGAAAGCCGACTTGCGGGCGGACTTCGAGTCCTCTGCGGTGACGGCCTCGACGCTCGCCTTCACGTCGGCCGAGGTCAGCGCCTTGCCGGAGTGGAACGTCACGTCGTCGCGCAGCGTGATCGTGTAGGTGAGGCCGTCTTCTGAGACCTCTTCGCTCGCGGCGAGCAGCGGCTCGACCTCGCCGTCGTCGGTGAGCTTGTACAGCCCCTCGTAGACGTTGCCGTTGAACGCCTCGGTGACGCCCTGGCCGCCGCCCTGCGTGTTGCTGAGGTTCTGCGGCTCGTAGAGCGAGCCGATGTAGACGGTGGCGTCGGCGGCGTCCTCGGCGGAGGGCGTGCTGGATGAGCAGCCGGCGAGGACGAGGGCCGAGGCGACGATGGTCGCCGCAAGCGCGAGCGGAGTTCTCACAGGGGTCTCCTGGGGGTTCGGGGAGGGATTTCGGGTGGGATCAGGATGCCGCGGCTCAGGCCGTGTAGATATCGAAGTCGTCGACGAAGACGACGTTCTTCTCTCCGGCGCGGATCGGCTGGGCGAACCGGTTCTGCGCAGGCGGCAGCGGGCAGTTGTACTGCGCCGAGAATCCGCACGGCGGCACGAACGCGCGGTTGAAGTCGAGCACGACGGATCCGGCGTCGCCGAAACCGGCCTCGTCATCGCGCCGCACGAACAGGAAGCGTCCGGATCCGTACGTCTCGGTGCCGTTGGTCTGGTCGCCGAAGACGAGCAGCAGCGTGCCGCCGTCGTCGAACGCGGCGAGGTGGTGCTCGGTGCCGTCCAGCGTGAACGTGATGTCGCCGGGGACGGCGAGATCGCGCGTTCCGCCGTTGTCGCGGATGTGCTCGAACGGCACGGTGCGGCCGGCATCCACCGGAGCGAAGTGCGCCTCGATGACCCAGGCCGGGTCGTACTCGTACGCGTCGATGCGGTCGTAGGCGCGGATCGCGGGGGAATCGGCATCCCAGAACCGCAGGCCGTACTCGGGCGCGCCGGTGGAGATGTCGGTGCGCTGGAGCGGAGTCACGGTGACGGATTCCGGTGCGGCGGCCTGCGCGGCTGCGAGGTCGGGGCGCTCCTGGCCGATCCAGCGCGTCTCGACGAGTGCGAGGTTGCCGGTGGGCCGTGCGACGGAGGCGTGGCGTTCGTTGCGCCAGCGGGCGTGGTCTTCTTCGGGTGCAGACATGACTGTTCCAGGGTACGGGCGTGAGGAGATCGCGCCGTGATCCGGCGTCACCGAGGGGAACACACGCGGTGCCCGCGGCATTCCGCCAGGGGTGCTGATTCCCGTCGCACTTCGTGCCGCTTCAGGTGTCGTGTGTGTCGTTCCGGTCGCACTTCGTGCTGCTCCGTCCGCTCTGAAGCGGCAGGAACTGCGACCGGAGGGTCGACCGGGCGACTGGATCGGGTCAGTGCGCGGTCGCGACGCCGATCGCGTCGTGCACGATCACGGCGGCCACGCGCGCACCGGCACCCGCGGCGACGATCAGCTGCTGGGGGCCGGGGGCTGCGGCATCCCCTGCGGCGTACAGCCCTGGCACGTCGGTGCGTCCGTTGCGATCCGTGACAAGGTGCCCCGACTCGTCGAGGGCGGGCGCGATGCCGTCGAGGAAGGCGAGGTTCGTGTCCCACTCCGGGCGCACGAATCCGCCATCGACCGGCACGCGCGTGCCGTCGGCGAGCACGATCGCCTCCAGCCTTCCGCGCTCTCCGACGAGTTCTGCGATCGGATGCCGAGCCACATCGATGCCCGCGGCGGCGAGCTCCGCCTCTTCGGCCGTCGAGACGACGTCCGCGCCGTTCGTGAAGACGGTGAGGTGCGGCGTCCACCGGGCAATCAACCGGGCGCGGTCGGCGAGATCCGCGGATTCGCCGATCAGGGCGAGCGGGCGGTCGCGCAGGTCCCATGCGTCGCACGCCGCGCAGCTGAACAGGCTCATGCCGTAGAAGCCGCGCAGGTTCGGCACGTCGGGGAGCGTCTCGCGCAGCCCGGTCGCGAGCAGCACCGTCCGCGCCCTCACGGTCGACGACGCCTCGCGGCGGCCGATCCCGGCGACGAACGCATCGTCCTCCCGCGACAGCGAAGCCACGACGACGCGCGAGCGCACCTCGACGTCCGAGTAGGCCATGAGCTCCTCTCGGGCGAGCCGGCGCAGCTCGTGCGGCGGGATGCCGTCGCGTGTGAGGAACCCGTGCGAGTTCAGCGTCGCCGCATTGCGCGGGCGGTCGGCGTCGATCACGAGCACGCGCATGAGCGCGCGCCCGAGGTTCAGCGCGGCCGAGAGCCCGGCAGGCCCGCCGCCGATCACGAGGACGTCGTAGACGGAATCGTCAGTCATGCCCGTCGCCCTGAGGGGGGAGTGCGGCGACCACAGGGTGGTCGAAATCGTAGACGCCGACCTTGGCCGCGCCGCCGGGGGATCCGATCTCCTCGAAGAACTCGACGTTCGCCTTGTAGTAGTCGGTCCACTCCTCGGGGAGGTCGTCCTCGTAGTAGATCGCCTCGACCGGGCAGACCGGCTCGCAGGCGCCGCAGTCCACGCATTCATCCGGGTGGATGTAGAGCGAGCGCTCGCCCTCGTAGATGCAGTCCACAGGACACTCGTCGATGCAGGCGCGATCTTTCACATCGACGCACGGCAGCGCGATGACGTAGGTCATGAGACCAGCGCTCCGTCCCGCGACACCGCCACCTGCTCGTCGCGGGGGACGACCTTGACGCGCTCGCGGGAGTGCTCGTGCGTCTCGCCGAGGTGACGCTCGTGAGCGTCCAGGGCGAGCCAGCCGTCCCATGTCGTGTACTCGGTCCCGCGCTCGTCGAGAAGCTCGAGCACGTCGGGACCGTCGGCCGCCGAGAGCAGCCCGGCCTCGGCATCCGCCACCAGGTGGGTGATCGTCTCGAGGGCGTCGGACTTGGTGTGGCCGATGAGTCCGACCGGACCGCGCTTGATCCAGCCGGTCGCGTACAGGCCGGACTCGTCGTCCACGCGTCCGCCGTCGTTCGGAACCACGCCTCGGACGCCGTCGAACGGTGCGCCGTTGACCTGCGTGCCGTAGTAGCCGACCGCGCGGTAGACCGCCTGGATCGGGTACTCGCGGATCTCGTCGGTGATGACGAGGTTGCCCTCGGCATCCGTTGTGGTGCGGGCGAAGCGGATGCTCTCGACCTGTCCGTCTCCCTCGATCGAGACGGGCGCGTGCCAGAAGTGCAGGTGCAGGCGGCGCGACGCCCCCTGCGACGATGCCGCGGACTCCGCCTTCTGACGGTCGCGCCAGCTGTTGAGCGTGCGCAGCATGACCTTGAGCTGGTTGTTGGATGCCGCGGCGGGGTCGACGCCGTCGAAGTCCTCCTCGTGCAGCACGATGTCGACGTCGCGCACCTCGCCGAGCTCGCGCAGCTCGATCGGGGTGAACTTGATGTCGGCGGGGCCGCGCCGACCGAAGACGTGCACGTCGGTGACGGCGGAGGACTCGAGGCCCGCGAGCACGTTGTCGGGGACCTCGGTCGAGCGCAGGTCCACGGCGTGCTTGGCGAGCACGCGGGCGACGTCGAGCGCCACGTTGCCGTTGCCGATCACGGCGACCTCGCGCGCCTCGAGCGGCCAGGTGCGTGCGACGTCGGGGTGGCCGTCGAACCAGGCGACGAAGTCGGCGGCGCCGTACGAGCCGGGCAGGTCGACACCGGGGATGCTGAGCGCGGCGTCGCGGATCGCGCCGGTCGCCAGGATCACCGCGTGGTACTGCTCGCGCAGCTCGTCCAGGGCGATGTCGCGGCCCACCTCGACGTTGCCGATGAAGCGGATGGTGCGGCGCGCGCCCTTCTCGGCGCCCTCCTCCGTCTCGGGGAAGGCGTCCAGCATCTCGTGCAGCGAGTTCACGATGCCCTTGATGCGGGGGTGGTCGGGTGCGACGCCGTAGCGGATGAGGCCGTAGGGCGCGGGGAGCGACTCGAACAGGTCGATCTCGACGCCCTGAATCGGTCCGTGAGCCTGTCGGACGGCCGTGACCGCGTTCGCGAGGAGGTTGCCGGCGTAGATGCCGGCGGGCCCGGCGCCGACGATCGCGACGCGCAGAACAAGAGGAGAGGAGGACATGGGCATGGCCTTTCGGGGTGCCGCTCCGCGGAGCGTGCGAACGGGGTCAGATCACGTAGTCGAGAGTGCTGTCGATCGCCCGGCCGAGGCCGGTGTCGACCGCGAGTCCGGCATCCATCGCCTCGAACCAGCGGGCGCGGGGTGCGGACTCGGAAGCCGGTTCGGAGGCCGGGAGGGATGCCGCGTGCGGGCTGAGCCGCACCACATCGCCGACCACCACGACGGCTGGCGAGCGGACCTGGCGGATCGCGGCGAGGTGCGCGATCGTGCCGAGCGTGCCGATCGTCACGCGCTCGTTCGCGCCGTAGCCGTCCTCGACGATCGCGACGGGGCACGCAGCGCCGCGCGGACCGGAGGCGAGCACATGCGCCGAGTGGCCCAGGGTGTTCACGCCCATGAGCAGCACGACCGTGTGGTCGCTCTTCGACTGGCTCAAGGTCCCGCCCGGGGCGATCTGGTCATGCGCGCTCACGATCGTGAACGACGTCGACACACCGCGATGCGTGAGAGGGATGCCGGCGACAGCCGGGACCGAGATGGCACTCGTGACGCCGGGGACGACGTCGACCGCCACCCCGGCCTCCTCGCAGAACAGCTGCTCCTCGCGTCCGCGTCCGAAGATGAACGGGTCGCCGCCCTTGAGGCGCACGACGCGCTTGCCCTCGGTGGCGAGCTGCACGAGCAGCGCGTTGATGCCGTCCTGGGGCACCGTGTGGTGCCCTGGCAGCTTGCCGACATCGATCACCTCGGCGGTGAGGGCGGTGCCCTCCGCTGCGAGCTGGTCCAGTACGGCGCGGGCGCCGAGCCGGTCGGCGACGATGACATCCGCCTCCTCGAGGGCGCGGAGCCCGCGAAGCGTCAGCAGTCCGGCATCCCCGGGGCCAGCGCCGACGAGCGTCACGCGACCGGTCATCGTGCACCTCCGGGGGCGAGCCCGCGGCTGCGCAGCAGACGCCGTTCGAGCGGCCCGAACAGGACGAGTTCGATGAGGATGCCGATCGCGAGGATCACGAGGATCGTTCCGAGGACGCCTGCGAGGTCCGCGAGCTCACGGGTCTGCTGCAGCATCGTGCCGACGCCGAAGCCCATGGTGCCGGCGCCCGTGATGATCTCGGCAGCCATCAGCGAACGCCACGAGAACGCCCACCCCTGCTTGAGGCCCGCGAGGTAGCCGGGCAGGGCCGCGGGGAGGATCACCGCGGTGGCGAGCTGCCAGCGGCTTGCGCCCAGCACGATGCCCGCGCGGCGCAGCTGCGGCGGCACCTGGTCGATGCCGGAGAGCAGGCCGTTGATGATCGAGGGGATCGCGCCCATGAGGATCACGAAGTAGACGGTGGCGTCGCTGAGGCCGAACCAGATGATGGCGGCGGGCACCCAGGCGACCGAGGGCAGCACCTGCAGGCCGGAGATGAGCGGGCCGGCGGCGCGGCGCAGCGCCTTCCACTCGGCGAGCAGCAGTCCGAGCGGGGTGCCGATGACGATCGCGATGAGGAAGCCGAGGATGCCGCGTTCGAGGCTCGTCGCGACGGCCTCCTGGAGGCGTCCGGATTCCCAGGCGTCGCCGAGCGCGGCAGCCACCTGCAGGGGGCCGGGGGAGATGTCCGGCCGCGGCTGGGCGATCACGACGTACAGCTGCCAGGCGGCCAGCAGCGCGACGAGCAGGATGATCGGCGGCAGCACTTTGCCCACGACGTTGCGCCAGGGCGACGAGCGCTGGTCCTCTTCGCTCTGCAGCCGGTCGAGTCCGGCGGAGAGCGTGTCGAGCTCGTCCGCGCCGGAGGCGGCGGGGGTCTTGACGGTCTCAAGCGGCATTGCGTCGGATCTCCTCGCGCAGCTCGGTGGTGATCTCGGCGGCCAGTGCCGAGACCTCCGGCGATTCGATGCGCCGCCCGGCGGTGCCGCCGAGCTTCCACTCCCTGGCGATCCGGCCAGGGCGGCTGGAGAGCAGGATGACGCGCTGGCCCAGGCGTGCGGCCTCGCGCACATTGTGCGTGACGAACACGATGGTGCGCCCGGTGGCGCGCCAGACCCGCTCCAGCTCTTCGTGCAGCAGGTCGCGGGTGATGGCGTCGAGCGCGGCGAACGGCTCGTCCATCAGCAGCACGGAGCGATCCTGAGCGAGCGCGCGCGCGAGGGCGACACGCTGGCGCATGCCTCCGGAGAGCTCGTGCGGACGCTTGTCTCCGGCATCCGCCAAGTTGACCGTTCCGAGCAGGCGCCGTGCCTCCTCGCGGCGCTCCGCACGAGGGACGCCGCGCAGGCGCAGCGCGAGCTCGACGTTGCGGCGGGCGGTCAGCCACGGCATCAGGGCGGACTCCTGGAACATCACGGCCGCGCCGCTGCTGGGCACGGAGATCGACCCGCTCGACACCGGCTCGAGGCCCGCGATGAGGTTCAGCAGCGTCGACTTTCCGCATCCGGATGCCCCGAGCAGGCACACGAACTCGCCGGGAGCGATGTCGAGAGACACGTCATCGAGGACGACGGGGCCGGTTCCGAAGCGCTTCGTGACGTGGTCGATCCGCACGATCGGCTCCACCGGAGCGGATGCCGGGGCGATCGGAGTCACGCCGTCGAAGCTCGGCCCCAGCGAGGACGCACCCTTCGGCCGTTCCTGGGTCGCTGCCAGGGAGTTGTCGGTGGTCGCTGAGCGGCCCTCCGGGGTGCGCGTCATCATTCGTCCCCGAGGCCGCCCGCGGAGACCGGCTGCTGGCCGTCCTCCTCGAGCAGCGCGTTCAGCGCGGTCAGGTCGAAGAGCCCGTCGATGGACCCGTCCTTCTGCGTGCCGGCGGCGAGGCCGTTCTCGACCAGGGTCGTGAACGTCTCCGCGTGCGGGTCGACCGTGAACGTCACGTTCTCGAGAGCCCGGGTCAGCACCTCGTCGGAGAGCCCCTTGCCCGTGGCGTCCGTCAGTGCCGTGTTGATCACCTCTGGGGCTTCGGCGGCGTTCTCGTCGAGCCAGGCGACGGATGCGATGTGACCCTCGAGGAGCTTCTCGACGACGTCGGGGTGGTCCTCGGCGAACTCGGCACGGACGAGCAGCACGGTCGTCGGGAAGGCGCCGTCGTCCCAGAGGTCCGCTTCGTCCACGAGCACGTGCGCGCCGGCATCCACGATCAGGCGCGAGACCCACGGTTCGGGCAGCCAGGCGCCGTCGACCTCGCCCTGCTGGAACAGCGTCAGCGTCTGGGCGTTCTCGGTCGGGGTGATGGTGACATCGCCGCCGCCGGAGGTCGAGGTCTCGAAGCCCTCGTCCGCGAGCCAGCTGCGCAGCGCGACATCCTGCGTGTTGCCCAGCTGCGGGCTCGCGATGTTCGTGCCCTCGAGATCCGCGACATCGTCGATCCCGTCGCGGACGACCAGCGCCGCACCGCCGGAGGTGGCCCCGGCGATGATGTGCGCTGACTGACCGCCGGACTGGATGAACGTGTTGATCGACGGGTTCGGGCCGATGTAGGTCGCGTCGATCGCACCGGCCGAGAGGGCTTCGATCGCGGCGGGGCCGGCGTTGAAGATCTCGGTCTTGAGCTCGATGTCGTCGCCGAGCGCGTCGGCGAACAGCCCCTCCTCGACGCCGACCAGGGCCGGTGCGTGGGTGACGTTGGCGAAGTAGCCGAGGCGGACCTCGTCGACGGACTCTGCTTCGGTGCCTGGCGCGGAGGAAGCGCAGCCGGCGAGCATCATGGCCCCGAGTCCTAGCGCGGTGAGAGCGGTGGTCTTGCGGGTGATCTTCACGGTTTCGCCTCCTTAGACGGTGAGGGGTGGTGCAGGTTCAGTCGACGACGGTGGCGGCGGCGAGCGTCGCCCCATCGACGGGGTGGATGAGCAGCAGCGAGCCGGCGGCGCGGTTCACCGCGTACGGCTCGAGCGGCAGGTCGGCGGCGAAGCGCAGGCGCACGCGGCCGATCTCGTTCACGGCGAGGCGTTCGGCCGCCTCATGCTCGAGGGTCTCGAGGTCGCGGCGGTCGACGATCTCGGCGATCAGCGCCTGCACCGTGGACGTGCCGTGCTTGACGAGCACTTTGGCGCCGGGAACGGTGTCGCGCGTGTCGAGCTGGAACACCTCGACGACGGCTTCGCGACGAGGCACCGGTGCCGTGCCGGCTGCCGCGATGACGGCGCCGCGGGCGGCATCCACCTCGTCGGCGAGCGTCACCGAGATCGATTGCGCTGCCGCGGCCGACTCGGCCTCGTGGCCGGCGACTCGGATGCCGGTGATCACGGTCTCGTGTCCGCCGGGCAGCACCTCGACGCGGTCGCCGATGCGGACGGTGCCCGATGACACACGACCGGCGAAGCCGCGGTAGTCGCGGTAGCGCTCGGCTTCCTCCGCAGGGATGCGGGGGTCGAGGCCGCCCTGCGGGCGCAGCACCAGCTGCACGGGAAGGCGGAACGCGGCATCCGCCGATTCGGTCTCCTCCTGCGTCGGCAGGGTCTCGAGCAGCTCGATCAGCGTCGGGCCGGTGTACCAGGGCGTCTGCGGCGACCGGTCCACGACGTTGTCGCCTTCCAGCGCCGACACCGGAAGCACGTGGATGCCGGACAGTCCGAGCTGCTCGGCGACCCGCTCGGCCTCGAGCTCGATCGCGACGAAGCGGTCCTCGTCGTAGCCGGTGAGGTCGATCTTGTTGACCGCGACGATCACGTGCGCGACTCGCAGCAGCGAGACGACGGCGAGGTGCCGTCGGGTCTGCTCGATCACGCCCTTGCGCGCGTCGACCAGCACGATCACGGCATCCGCGGTCGCGGAGCCGGTGACCATGTTGCGGGTGTACTGCACGTGACCGGGGCAGTCCGCCAGGACGAAGCTGCGCTGATCCGTGGCGAAGTAGCGGTACGCGACGTCGATCGTGATGCCCTGCTCGCGCTCGGCGCGCAGGCCGTCCGTCAGCAGGGCGAAGTCGAACTCGCCATGCGCGAAGCCGCGGGCACGGGACGTCGAGGCGACCTGCTCGAGCTGATCGGCGAGGATCGCCTTGGCGTCGTGCAGGAGTCGACCGACCAGGGTCGACTTGCCGTCGTCGACGGAGCCGGCCGTCGCGAACCGGAACAGTGTCGCCTGCGGGCTCGCCGAGCCTGCCCCGCTCGCTGCGTCCGTCGAAGCGTGGATGATGCTCATCAGAAGTACCCGTCCTTCTTGCGGTCCTCCATGGCGGCTTCGCTGATGCGATCGTCCGCACGGGTGGCGCCGCGCTCGGTGAGCGTCGACCGCGCGACCTCGGCGACGACGGATGCTGTGTCGACGGCATCCGATTCGACCGCACCGGTGCAGCTCATGTCGCCGACCGTCCGGTAGCGGACGACGCGGCGCTCGATCTCCTCGCCCTTCGACGGCTGGGCGAACTCGCCGACCGCCCACCACATGTTGTCGCGGCGGAAGACTTCGCGCTCGGATGCGTAGTACAGCGGCGGCAGCGCGATGTTCTCGCGCTCGATGTAGCGCCAGACATCGAGCTCGGTCCAGTTGGAGATCGGGAAGGCGCGCACGTGCTGACCGGGGAGGTGGCGGCCGTTGTACAGGCTCCACAGCTCGGGGCGCTGGTTGCGCGGGTCCCACTGGCCGAACTCGTCGCGCAGCGAGATGATGCGCTCCTTGGCGCGGGCCTTGTCCTCGTCGCGGCGCGCGCCGCCGAACACGGCGTCGTGCTTGCCCGCGGTGATCGCATCCAGCAGGGGCTGTGTCTGCAGCGTGTTGCGGGTGCCGTCCGGGCGCTCGGTGAGCCGGCCGTCGTCGATGTAGTCCTGCACGCTCGCGACCTCGAGGGTGAGGCCGAGGCGGGCGACGGTCTCGTCGCGGAACGCGATGACCTCGGGGAAGTTGTGCCCGGTGTCGACGTGCAGCACGGGGAACGGCACCCGGCCGGGGGCGAACGCCTTGGTCGCCAGGTGCAGCACGAGCACGGAGTCCTTGCCGCCGGAGAACAGCAGCACGGGGCGCTCGAACTCCGCGACGACCTCGCGGATGATGTGGATGGCTTCGGCCTCGAGCTGGTCGAGGGCGCTGAGTCTGCCCTCGGTCGCCGAGCGCGTCGAAGCGGCGGTCGTGTTGATCGTCATTCGTGCAGCCCGCATTCTGTCTTCGCCTGCCCGGCCCATCGGCCGGAGCGGGGGTCCTCGCCAGGGGCGACCTGCTTCGTGCAGGGTTCGCAGCCGATCGACGGGTACCCGAAGTTCACCAGCAGGTTCACCGGTGCCTTGTGCTCGGCGGCGTACTCCAGCACGTGGTCGAAGCTCCACGCCGCGACCGGGTTCACCTTCACCAGGCCGTTGCGCTCGTCCCAGGTGACGAGCGGAGTGTTCGTCCTGGTGGGGGCCTCGTCACGGCGCACGCCCGTGAACCACAGCTCGTACCCGCCGAGCGCGTCCTGGAGGGGAGCGACCTTGCGGCGCGCGCAGCAGAGCGCGGCGTCGCGTGCGAACAGCTTCGCGCCGAACTCGGCATCCTGCTCGGCGACCGTCTGGTCCGGTGTCACATCGACGATCCGCACGTCCAGCGCGCGCTCGACCTCGTCGCGCGTCGCGTAGGTCTCGGTGAAGTGGTAGCCGGTGTCGAGGAACAGCACGTCGACGCCGGGGAGGTGCTCGGCGACCAGGTGCGGCAGCGCGGCATCGGCCATCGAGCAGGCGACGGCGGCGGCATCCGCTCCGAAGTTGCGGGCGACCCAGGCGACGACCTCGGCGGCCGAGGCCTCGTGGTCGGTCAGGCTGCCGAGTTCCTCGTTGCCCTGTGCGGCGAGGGCGGCGAGCTCTTCCCTGGTGCGCCTGGTCCGGATGCGGGGGGCGAGACTGACGGTCATTGCAGTGCCTCCTCCTCGGCGCGGTGGGCCCACTGCGCGAAGCTCTCGCCGTCGACGCGGTCGGCCAGGTAGCGGCGGATGACGCGCTCGGCGTAGTCGGCGATGCCGTCAGCCGCGACCTTCAGCCCGCGCACGGTGCGGCCGAGGCCGGCCTCCGCGCGGTCGACGCCGGCGAGGCCGCCGCCGAGGTGCACCTGGTAGCCGGGCACCTGCTCGCCGTCGATCGAGACGAGCTGGCCCTTCAGGCCGATGTCGGCCGTCTGGATGCGGGCGCAGGAATTCGGGCATCCGTTCACGTGCAGCGTGATCGGGCGGCCGATCTCGGGCTCGAGGGCGCCGAGGCGCTCTTCGAGCTGCTCGATCGCGGTCGCGGCATTCGCCTTGGTCTCGACGATCGCGAGCTTGCAGTACTCGATGCCGGTGCAGGCGATCGTGCCGCGGCGGAACAGGCTCGGGCGCGCCGACAGGCCGATCGCGTCGAGGCCGGTGACCAGGGCGTCGATCTCGGCTTCGGGGATGTCGAGCACGAGCAGCTTCTGGTACGGCGTGGTGCGCACGCGCTGCGATCCGTGCACTTCGGCGAGATCCGCGAGGGCGGTCAGGGTGCTGCCCGAGACGCGGCCGACGAGCGGCGCCGCACCGACGTAGAACCGGCCGTCCTTCTGCTCGTGGATGCCGACGTGATCGCCGATCGTGGTCGGGATCGGGGCCGCGGGGCCATCAGGCAGCGGGCTCTCGAGGTACTCGGTCTCGAGTACGTCCCGGAACTTCTCGGTGCCCCAGTCGGCGAGCAGGAACTTCAGACGCGCCTTGTTGCGCAGGCGCCGATACCCGTAGTCCCGGAAGATCTGGGTGACGCCGTGCCACACCTCGGCGACACGGTCAGGGGCGACGAAGACGCCGAGGCGCTCGCCGAGGCGGGGGACGACCGAGAGTGCGCCGGCGACCCACAAATCGTAGCCGATGCCCAGTTCAGGATGCTCGACGGCGACGAACGCGCAGTCGTTGATCTCGTGCACGACGTCCTGGCTCGGGTGGCCGGTGATCGCGGTCTTGTACTTGCGCGGCAGGTTCGCGAGGGTCGGATCGCCGACGAAGCGCTCCGCGATCTCCTGGATCTGCGGCGTCGGGTCGATGAGCTCGTCGGCGGCGATGCCGGCGACGGGGGATCCGAGGATGACGCGGGGCACGTCGCCGCAGGCCTCGGTCGTGCTGAGCCCGACCGCTTCGAGGCGGCGCCAGATCTCGGGGACGTCCTCGACGCGGATCCAGTGCAGCTGGATGTTCTGCCGGTCGGTGAGGTCGGCGGAGTCGCGGGCGAACTCGGTGGAGATCTCACCGATCACGCGCAGCTGGTGAGTGGTGAGCTGGCCGCCATCGATGCGGACGCGCAGCATGAAGTACTCGTCCTCGAGCTCGTGCGGCTCGAGCTGGGCCGTGCGGCCGCCGTCGATGCCGGGCTTGCGCTGCGTGTACAGCCCCCACCACCGGAAACGGCCGTGCAGGTCGGTCGGATCGATCGACGCGAACCCGCCGACCGAATACTCGTTCTCGATGCGCTCGCGGACGTTGAGGCCGTTGTCTGCGAGTTTGAACTCCTCATTGCCGTTGAGGGGTTCCGTGCCGTCGACCAGCCACTGACCGTGCGGCTTGGTGGGCGTCCTGGTCGTGCGGGTGCGTGCACCGCGGATCGGGGTCTGCTGTGGCGTGGTCATGGAGGTGGCTCTCTGCACTGCTCGGCACTGCTCGTCGGAGATGGCGTTGGACAACTCTGGCGTTAACCCCGAAAGACGTCACGGGAAGGTGACACATGACGTCAGCCGACGAAACATGACGACATAGAAGGCGTGCATGTGGGGTCATGCGGTCTAATGCACGGTCACGTGTCGCCCGCCTCGGTAAAACTTGAGTGAACTCGTATCAACTTTGTTTGACAGCATCCGGAGCTCGAGGTACAGTTGAGTCATCGCGACTCAGGTTTTCTGATCGCCGCAGACCCCCGACCGAAAATCACAAGGAGAATCACATGGCACGTGCTGTTGGAATCGACCTCGGTACGACGAACTCCGTCGTCAGCGTCCTCGAAGGTGGCGAGCCGAAGGTCATCGCCAACGCCGAGGGCTTCCGCACGACCCCCTCGGTCGTCGCGTTCACGAAGGACGGCGAGGTGCTCGTCGGCGAGACCGCGAAGCGCCAGGCCGTCACGAACGTCGACCGCACTGTCGCCTCCGTCAAGCGCCACGTCGGCACCGACTGGACGTTCGACGTCGACGGCAAGAAGTGGACGCCGCAGGAGATCTCCGCGCGCATCCTCCAGAAGCTCAAGCGCGACGCCGAGTCGTACCTGGGCGACACCGTCACGGATGCCGTCATCACCGTCCCCGCGTACTTCAACGACGCCGAGCGACAGGCCACCAAGGAGGCCGGCGAGATCTCGGGCCTGAACGTCCTGCGCATCATCAACGAGCCCACCGCTGCGGCTCTCGCCTACGGTCTCGACAAGGGCAAGGAGGACGAGCTCATCCTCGTCTTCGACCTCGGTGGCGGAACGTTCGACGTCTCCCTGCTCGAGGTGGGCAAGGATGACGACTTCTCCACGATCCAGGTGCGCTCGACCGCCGGCGACAACCGCCTCGGCGGCGACGACTGGGACCAGCGTCTCGTCGACCACCTGATCAAGCAGTTCAAGGAGACCTCCGGTGTCGACGTCTCGGGCGACAAGATCGCCCTCCAGCGTCTCAAGGAGGCCGCTGAGCAGGCGAAGAAGGAGCTCTCCAGCTCGTCGAGCACCAGCATCAACCTGCCCTACCTGTCGCTGACCGAATCCGGCCCGGTGTCGCTGTCCGAGACCATCACCCGCGCGAAGTTCGAAGACCTCACGAAGGACCTCCTGGACCGCACCAAGAAGCCGTTCGAAGACGTCATCCGCGAGGCAGGCATCAAGGTCGCCGACATCGACCACATCGTGCTGGTCGGTGGCTCCACCCGCATGCCCGCCGTCGCCGAGCTCGTCAAGCGCGAGACCGGCAAGGACGCCAACAAGGGCGTGAACCCGGATGAGGTCGTCGCCGTCGGCGCCGCCCTGCAGGCCGGCGTCCTGCGCGGTGAGCGCAAGGACGTGCTGCTCATCGACGTCACCCCGCTGTCGCTCGGCATCGAGACCAAGGGCGGCCGCATGACGAAGCTCATCGACCGCAACACGGCGATTCCGACCAAGCGCAGCGAGACCTTCACCACGGCAGACGACAACCAGCCGTCCGTCGCGATCCAGGTCTTCCAGGGCGAGCGCGAGTTCACCCGCGACAACAAGCCGCTCGGCACCTTCGAGCTCACCGGCATCGCCCCGGCTCCCCGTGGCATCCCGCAGATCGAGGTCACGTTCGACATCGACGCGAACGGCATCGTGCACGTGTCCGCGAAGGACAAGGGCACCGGCAAGGAGCAGTCGATGACCATCACGGGCGGCTCGTCGCTGTCGAAGGATGACATCGAGCGCATGGTCCGCGAAGCCGAGGAGAACGCGGCAGAGGACAAGAAGCGCGCCGAGGCCCTCGAGCAGCGCAACCAGGCCGAGACCCTCGCGTACTCGATCGAGAAGCTCATCAAGGAGAACGAGGACAAGCTCCCCTCCGACGTGAAGGACTCGGTCCAGGCCGACGTCGACGCTCTGAAGACGGCTCTGGCCGGCGAGGACGACGACGCCGTCAAGGCCGCGTTCGACAAGCTGAACGAGTCGCAGGGCAAGCTCGGCGAGGCGATCTACGCGCAGAGCCAGGCGGATGCCGCGGCTGGAGCCGCACCCGAGGGCGACGCCCCCGCCGGTGACGCCTCCGCCGAGGAGGATGTCATCGACGCCGAGGTCATCGACGAGGACGAAGAGAAGAAGTAACCATGACGGACAAGAACTTCGACAACGAGGTTCCCGGCGGCGAGGGGTCGGATGCTGCGGCATCCGGCCCCGCGCCGCAGGACCGCTTCGACAACGCTCCGCAACCGGATTCCTCCGAGGCCGCAGCTGCTGAGGGCTCGGATGAGTCCCCCGCGGACGACCTGACGGTCGACGACATCCTCGGAACCGCGCAGACCGGTGAGGCCGCGGCGGAGGACGCCGTACTGGCCGATCTCGAATCCGCGCTGCTGGACGACCTCAAGCGTCTGCAGGCCGAGTACGCCAACTACCGTCGGCGCACCGAGGAGCAGCGTCAGGTCGAGATCGATCGCGCCAAGGGCGAAGCCGTCAAGGGCCTCATCCCCGTGCTGGACGATCTCGATCGCGCCGCGCAGCACGGCGATCTCGTGGAGGGCACGCCCTTCGCCGTGATCGCCGAGAAGGTGCGGGCCGTCGTGGAGCGCCTCGGCGTCGTCTCGTACGGCGAGAAGGGCGAGGAGTTCGACCCGCAGCACCACGAGGCGATCTTCCAGCAGCCGACCCCTGGCGCCACGACCACCACGGTGCTCGAGGTCGTCGAGGTGGGTTACCGCCTGGGCGATGTCGAGCTGCGCCCGGCCAAGGTCGTCGTCGCCGTCCCGGCGGAGTAGGGGTCAGATGGCAAGCCAGGACTGGTTCGACAAGGACTTCTACAAGACGCTCGGCGTCTCGAAGGACGTCGGCGATGCGGATCTGAAGAAGACCTATCGCAAGCTCGCCCGCAAGTACCACCCCGATTCCAACCCGGGGGATGCCGCGGCCGAGGCGACGTTCAAAGAGATCAGCGAGGCGTACTCGGTGCTCTCCGACGCGGAGCAGCGCAAGGAGTACGACGAGATCCGTGCGATGGGCTCCGGTGCGCGCTTCACCGCGAGCGGTGCGGGTGCGGGCGGCTTCGAGGACGTCTTCAGCCGGTTCGGGCAGCGCGGTCAGTCGTCCGCCGACTTCGAGGACATCTTCGCGATGTTCAACCAGGGGCAGGGCGGATCGTTCGGCTCCGGTCGGTTCGGTCAGACATCCGGCGGCTACCGCGGCTTCGGCGGACCGCAGCGCGGTGCCGACGTCACCGCGCGGACGACGCTCGACTTCGTCACGGCGGCGCAGGGCGAGACCATCACGCTGCAGGGCGAGGACGGCAAGCCGTTCAAGGTGAAGATCCCGGCCGGGGTGGCGGACGGTCAGAAGATCCGTCTGCGCGGACGTGGCCGGCCGTCGCCGGACGGCGGGGAGAGCGGCGACATCGTGGTGAGCATCGCGGTGCGTCCGCATCCCGTGTTCACGCGGGACGGGCTGAATCTCCGCATCACGGTGCCGGTGACCTTCACCGAGGCTGCGCTGGGCGCGACGATCGAGGTGCCGACGCTCGGCGGCGACACCGTGAAGCTCCGGGTGGCGCCCGGCACGCCGTCGGGGCGCGTCCTGCGCGTCAAGGGACGGGGCATCACGAGCAGCAAGGGCACGGGCGACCTGCTCGCCGAGCTGCAGGTCGCTGTGCCGTCGCACCTCGACGACGACGCCCGCGCGGCACTCGAGGCCTTCGCGGCTGCCGAGCCGAAGGAGAACCCGCGCGGCGACCTGATGGCCAAGGCGCGCGGCTGATCCACCCCGTGCTCGTCGAGCGCGGCACGATTCGATAGAGCCTCAGGAGGCGACGGCGATGGGCCCCGAAGATGATGACGCTCCGGTGCTGACCATCGCCGTCGCCGCCGAACTCGCGGGCATGCACCCGCAGACGCTGCGCCAGTACGACCGCATCGGGCTCGTGATCCCCGGTCGCACGCGTGGCGGCTCGCGCCGGTACTCGGCGCGGAACGTGCAGCAGCTGCGCGAGGTCGCGCGCCTGTCCGGCGAGGGCATGAGTCTGCCGGCGATCTCACGCCTGCTGCATCTGGAGGACGAGGTGCGGATGCTGCGCCGTCGCGTCCTCGACCTCGAGGGCGCGCTGCGCGCGGAACGCGAGAACCGCCCTGGCGTGCGCGTCTTCGCCGCCGGAGCGAGCGGTGTCATCCCCATGGCATCCGGCCGCCGCATCCGCCGATCCACAGAGGTCGTGCTGTGGCGACCGGGTGATCGTCGCGACGATCAGGATTGACGATGCCGGCGGGCGCAGGCCCGCGGACAGGTCGCCGCGGTAAGGTGGCGGCACCATGAGGATGACGCGTCGCACACTGCTGATCGGCGCCGGAGTCGGCGCGATGAGTGTGCTTCTCGCGTCCTGCACGCCGGAGCCGACGCCGACGCCCACGCCGACTCGCACCCCGACGGATCCGCCGCCGACGTTCGCCGGCCCGGCGCCCACGCATTCGATGCGCAGCACGTGGTCGACGGATCCGTTCTCGCGCGGCGGCGTGAGCTTCACGCCGGTCGGTGCGCAGCCGAGCCTGCGTCAGGCGCTCGCCGACCCGATCGAGCAGCGGCTCTTCTTCGCCGGTGAGGCGACCGACGCCCATGCGCCCGGAACCATGCGCGGCGCGATCCGATCGGGCGAACGCGCCGCGATCGAGCTGCGCACCCGTGCGGCTGCGGGCGAACGCATCGCCGTTGTCGGCGCCGGTCTCGCCGGTGCCGTGGCGGCCGGGCGCCTGGCCGCGGACGGCGCCGCCGTGACGGTCTTCGAAGCGCGTGATCGGCTCGGCGGGCGCATCGACTCGCGCGTCGACGACGCCTGGCCGCTTCCGGTGCAGCTCGGCGGCTGGATGCTGAGCGGCGACGACACCGATCTGCGCGAGCGGTTCGCCACGATCGACACGCGGCTGCTCGATCTGGTCGACACCGATTGGCGCTCGTCCGACGGCCCCGTCGACCCGTTCGACGCCGCGGTCGTCTCCCGTGCACTCGAAGCCGCTCAGGCGCAGCCGGCCGACATCGCGGTCGCCAACGCGCTCACCGCAGCAGGCGTGGATACCGAGGACCCCGCATTGGCCGCGCTGCTCGCGACCGTCACGGCGGCATCCGGCGCCGATGCGGACGTGCAGTCGTCCTGGTTCCCTCCCGCGCTCCCGCCGGAGAGCTACGCGGCGCCGTCAGCCGACCTGACCGCGTTCGTCGAATCTCTGCTCGAGGGGCTCGAAGTGAGCCTGTCGTCGCCGGTCACACGCGTCGCGTATGACGACACCGGAGTCAGCCTCCGACTCGGAACCGGGGAATCGCTCTCGTTTGATCGTGTCGTGCTGACGGTTCCGCTCGGGGTGCTGCAGCACGGCGGAATCGAGTTCTCACCCGCGCTTCCGTTCACGCACCGCGGAGCGATCGCCGAGCTCGGCGTCGGTGCGATCGAGACGATCTGGCTGCGGTTCGACGAGGCCTTCTGGGACACCGAGGCGGCCCTGTGGCACGTGGTCGACGGGGATGCCCTGATCCGCACGTGGTTCAATCTCGCGCCCGGCACGGGCGAGCCGGTGCTCGTCGGCCTGGTCGGCGGTGAGGCGGCCGAGGAGTTCGCCGAGCTGGGCGATCAGGATGCCGTCGTCGCCGCCCTCGCGTCGCTCGCGCCCTTCATCCCCGCCGAGTCGTAGTTCCGCTTCGCCGCGCGTCGTCTGGCGAGGGGCGCCCAGGGGCTCGGCATCCGGCTCACGCCGACGACCGCGGTCGCGACCAGCGCGAACATCGCCAGCGCGAGGCCGCACGTGACGACGAACTCCGGTGGCCCTGACACCTGCCGCGGGTCGAGGAAGTAGTACGGGTACCAGCCGATCGACGGCCCGCGCCACAGCGTCACCAGACCCCACACGATCGGGAACGCGAGGGATGCCGGCACCACGCGCCACGTCACCCGGCGATGCCCGGGGGTTAGCCCCCAGGCGAGCGCCGTGCAGGCGGGCAGCCAGAAGTGCAGCAGCTGATCGGACCAGGGCACGTCGATGCGGATGCCGCGCAGGCCCGCCTGCCAGACGATCAGGGAGAAGGCGAGCCCGGCGGTGATCGTCCAGGTGAGGGCGAGCGCGAGGGCGATCGTGAACCATCGAGGGTCGTCGGGGCGTCGGAACGCGAGGAAACCGCCGATCGTGAGCAGGATCACGAGGGCGCAGTTCGACTGCACGGTCAGATACGCGAAGAAGTTGTCACCGGCGACCGTGTTCGAGCTGAGCCCCCAGAAGAGGCGGTGGGTCAGAGCGGCCAGGCACACGGCGGCGGTGAGCAGGCGCAGCACGCCGAAGATCGTCCGCCAACGCACGTTCGATCCGCCTCCTCTCCTGCGCGGCCTCATCCGGCGAGTCTACGGAGCGCGCGTGTGAGTCCGGTGGGGCGAGGGTGCTTCGGTGGGCGAGCCGGTTCCTGCGGTGTCCGCGTGTCCGCATCGTCCCCGACGTCAGACGAAGCGCACCCAGTTCGCACCGCGGCCGGTCTCGGCCTGCTGGAGCAGCTCGAGGTCGTCGTCGTGAATCGCGTACAGCGAGACGGTGGTCGACGCCTCTCCGGCGGCGACGAGGTACGCGCCGTCCGCACTGACCGCGAACCCTCTGGGCTGCGTCTCGGTGACCGTGAATCGCGTGGGAGGGGTGACGGATCCGTCGTCGTCGATCCGCACAGCGCCCAGGGTGCTCTCGGTGCGCTCCGAGCACCACAGGTGCTGCCCTGATGCGTCCAGATGCAGATCGGCGCCCCAGATGTAGTGGTGCTCGCGGGGGTCAGCGCCGAACCTGCTGTGGCCGAGCCCGCGCGACATGTCGTGAGCGGTGGTCGCGCCGTGCAGGGCGAGCGTGCCCGCCGTGGTGTCCCTGCGGTAGTGCAGGACCTCGCCGGAGAACTCGGTGAGGATGTACACGGCATCCTGTGCGGCGTTCATGACGAGGTGCCGCGGCCCGCTGCCCGCGGGGGCGGCCACGGTGCCCGGATCGAGCGCCACGAGACGACCGTCGTCGTCGATCGCGTACTGCGCGACGAGGTCCGCGCCCAGCGACACGAGGTACGCGAAGCGGCTGTCGTCGCTGGCGATCACGGAGTGAAGGTTGGGGTACTCGATCGTCGACACGGGCTCGCCGACGGCGCCGTCCTCGATCGGGCAGCTGATGCCGTAGCCGCCGGCGTACGCGGCGCCCAGCAGCAGGGTTCCCCCGCGAGCGAGCGCGAGGTAGTTCATGCCGCCCGCCGGCAGATCCCGCCGGGACAGCGGAGTGAGGCGACCGCTCGCGCGATCCAGCGACAGTGTCAGGATTCCGGCCGGCTCGCCTTTCACCGCGGCGAAAACGAGGTCGCGTTCGGTGTCGACGGCGAACGTCGAGCAACCGGTGATCCCCTCGGTTACGGACAGGCGCTCGAGGCGACCGTCCTGGAGTCGAAACGACGAGAGGGAGCCGTCGCCGGCATTGGCGACCAGGACGAGTGCGGAATCGGTCATGCTCCGATGCTAGGGGTCCCCGGAGAGCGGCGCCGTGGAGGTCCTGTCACTTCTCTCGCGGAAGCAGCCCCTCGACCAGGGCGTCGACGATGGCATCCGTCGAGGTTCCCGGATCGATCGAGGACGTGAGCCGGTCGAGCAGGAGGCCGTCGATCGCGTAGTGGAACAGGGCGATCTCCGCCGCGCCGCCGGGGAGGCCGACTGCCGCGTTGAATGCGACGTCGGCGGCGAAGCCGGTGCGCAGCCACGACGACACGGTGGCCGCGAGTTCGGGGCGTCGCGCGGATTCCAGCCGCAGCTCGAACAGCGCCAGGGTCACCTCGCGGTTCGTGGACAGGCGCCGCACGATGTCACGAAGGTACTCGGCGAACAGCTCCCGGCTGGGCTCCTGGGACGCTCGACGCTCGAGATCCTCCGGCGTCGGCGCGAGGCGGGCACCGATCCGTTCGAACAGACCGGCGATCAGCGCCTCGCGGGTGCGGAAGTAGTTCGATGCCGTGCCGGTGGGAACTCCGGCCTGCTCATCGATCGCGCGGTGCGTGAGCCCTCGGGATCCCTCCGCCGCCAGGACGGCGATGCCGGCATCCGCCAGCGCGTTGCGCCGCGCTTCGTTCTTCGCCATGACCTGAGACTAGCGCAACCACTGCACCTGTTGTAGTCTTTGACCACTTCACCTGTCGTGATTGGAGATCCTGTGCGCGAACTGACCTACTACGTCGCCGTCACCCTCGACGGCTTCATCGCTGGGCCTGCCGGGGAGTTCGATTTCTTCCTGGCGGAGGGCGATCACCGGGATGCGATCAACACCCGGTTCAACCAGACCATCCCGACGCAGATCAATGAAGCGCTCGGCATCCCCACCGATGGCGAGCTGTTCGACACCGTGCTGATGGGCTGGAACACCTACGCGGTCGGGCTGCCAGTGCTGCCGAGCCCGTATCGGCATCTTCGGCAAGTCGTCTTCACCAGCCGCGCTCCCGAACCGGTGGAGGGCGTCGAGTTCGTCTCCGGCGACCCGGTCGAGACCGTGCGCGCGCTCAAGGCGGAGGATGGCAAGGGCATCTGGCTGTGCGGCGGCGGCGCGCTCGCCGCAACTCTGGCGGATGAGATCGATCGGCTCGTGCTGAAGATCAATCCGGTGATGATCGGCGACGGCATCCCGCTGTTCGGACGCCGCGGCTACGCGCCGCAAGCGCTCTCTCGCACGGCGACGACCGCGTTCGAGTCCGGCGTCGTGCTCGCCGAGTACGAGCGCGCCGCCTGACGACACGAAGCGGGGCGGAGAGGTCGAAACCTCCCCGCCCCGCTTCGTGCGTACCGGCTATTCGCGGGCGAATGCCGCCTGCGCCTCGAGCTCGAGGTCGAGGTACTGCTCCTCGCTCACGTCGACTCCGACACCGAGCAGCGTGCCGCCGGTGAACGGGAACCCGCCGGAGTACTGTCCGCTGACCGCGTCTCCGCTGTCGTAGCCGATGCACAGACCGTCTCCGGCGAGCGTGAACTTGCCGACCTGCGCGCGCATCGGGCCCTCGGCGACGACCTGGTCGTCGATGTAGAGCTTCGCGGTGCCGACCGACTCGCCGTGCTCTCCTGCGCTCTCGCGGATGAACTCCACGCCCAGCGCGTGCGTGCCAGGGGTGAGCTGCCCTGAGACGAAGCTCTGCTCCGGCGGGATGCCGAGGAAGTTGTACACGTAGTGCAGCGTGTTGTCCTTGATGAACAGCGAGTGCCCGCCGAAGCGCGAACCGTGCGCGAACAGCACGCCCTCGGCGCCTTCCTCGAGCTCGACGTCCGCGATGATCTTGTACGACCGGCCGCGGACGTTCACGGCGACGCTCTCGGCGACGGCTGTGGTGTCAGGGTAGTAGATGTACCGGGTGCGCGGCGGTTCGGCCTGCGGTCGCTCGATCGTGATCAGGTCACGGGCGGAGCGGTCGTCCAGAGGGAGCGCATTGTTGCGCTCGGCCTCGGAGAACCACAGTTCGACGAGCTCCTTCAGTTTCTCGGGGTGTTCAGCCGCGAGGTCCTTCGACTCAGACCGGTCTGTCTCGACGTGGTAGAGCTCCCAGCGATCCTCGTCGAAGCTGCCGTGGCCGGTGAGCGGGGCGTGGATAGCCGAGGCCTTCCATCCGTCCTTCCAGATGCCGCGCGTGCCGAGCATCGTGTAGTACTGCACCTTCTTCTCGGTGGGCCCGTCCGGCGCCGCATCGAACGAGTACTTCATCGACACGCCGTCGAGCGGACGCTGCTCGATCCCGCGGAACACCGATGGCATCTCGATCCCTGCGACGTCGAGGATCGTCGCGACGATGTCGGTCGAGTGGTGGTACTGGTGGCGGATCTCGCCTTTGGCCGTGATGCCCGCCGGCCAGTGGATGATCATCGGGTCGCAGGTGCCGCCCGAGAACTGCGAGTACCGCTTGAACATCTGGAACGGAGTCGAGAACGCCGCCGCCCACCCGGTCGGGTAGTGGTTATAGGTCTCGGGGCCGCCCAGGACGCCGATCTTGTCGAGGTTCTCCTTCAGGTCGTCCGGGAACCCGTTGAAGAACTTGTTCTCGTTGACCGAGCCGTCGGGGGATCCCTCCCCAGAGGCGCCGTTGTCGGCGCAGTAGAAGATGAGGGTGTTGTCGAGTTGTCCCGAATCCTCGAGGTAGTCGATGATGCGGCCGATCTGGGCGTCGGTGTACTCGCTGAAGCCGGCGAACACCTCGGCCATGCGGGCGAACAGGCGCTTCTCGTCCGGGGAGAGGGTGTCCCACGGCTTGACATAGTCGGCGGGATTCGCCTGATCGTCCGGCATGGGGTTGAGCGGCGTCAGCGCAGTGCCCGCGGGAACGATGCCGCGTTCGATCATGCGCTCAAGCACCCAGGTGCGGTAGGCGTCGTAACCGTCGTCGAAGGCGCCCTTGTACTTGTCGATGTAGTCCTTGGGTGCGTGGTGCGGCGCGTGATTCGCGCCTGGGCAGAACCAGGTGTACCAGGGCTTCGACGGGTTCGAGGCGTTCTGGTCGCGGATCAGGCGGATGGTCTGATCGGCGAGGTCTTTGGAGAGGTGGTAGCCCTGCTCAGGGGCGTACGGGGGCTCGATGAAGTGGTTGTCCTCGACGAGGTCGGGGTACCAGTTGTTCGTCTCGCCGCCGAGGAATCCGTAGAAGCGGTCGAAGCCCTGCGCAAGCGGCCACTGCTCCTTGCTTCCGCCGGTGGAGACGTCTTCCTCTGGCACGTTGTGGTTCTTGCCGACCCAGAACGTGGAGTACCCGTTCTTCTGCAGGATCTGGCCGACCGTCGCGCAGTCTTCGGGGATGTGGCCGGAGTATCCAGGGAAACCGTTCGTGGCCTCCATGATCGAGCCCATGCCGACCGCGTTGTGGTTGCGCCCGGTGAGGAAGGTCGAGCGCGTCGGCGAGCACAGCGCCGTGGTGTGCCACTGCGTGTAGGTGAGGCCGTTCTCGGCGAGGCGATCAAGCGTGGGCATGTTGATGCGCCCGCCGTACGGCGACCACGAGGCCATCCCGGTGTCGTCATAGAGGATGACGAGGATATTGGGGACGTCCTGACTCGCCCTCGTCGGTTCGTATGGTCCCCAGTCCGCGACCGAGTCGCGGACGTCGAGTGCGATCTTGCCGGCGAATTCCTTGGCCATTGCTGCCCTCCGATCGAATGCGCGCAGACGGCGCGCGCAGGTGTCTCGACGTTATCCGGATGCGCGCGCGACGCGCCAGGCTGTCACCCGCTTCGGGCTAGGGGAAAACGCTGCCGTGCCGCGTCGGGCGAATATGGTGGGAGCGTGACGACACACGACCAGGTCCTCCTCGACGGCGGAACGTTCCTCATGGGATCCGACGAGTTCTACCCCGACGAGCGCCCGGTGCACGAGCGCGCGGTCGCGCCGTTCCGCATCGACCGGTACGAGGTGACCAACGCGCAGTACGCCGTGTTCGTCGACGACACCGGTTACGTCACGGTCGCCGAGCGTGAACTGGATCCCGCCAAGTTCGCGGGCGCGGACCCCGCTGATCTCGTTCCCGGCTCCATGGTGTTCACCCCCACGACCGGGCCCGTCGACCTGCGCGACTGGCGCAACTGGTGGCGCTGGCAGCCCGGTGCCTCCTGGCGCCGTCCGTTCGGTCCTGATTCGACCATCGACGATCGAGCGCAGCATCCGGTTGTGCACGTCGCCTTCGAAGACGCGACTGCCTACGCCGAATGGGCAGGGCTCCGCCTGCCCACCGAGGCCGAGCACGAGTACGCGGCGAGGGGCGGTCTGGAAGGCGCCCGCTTCGCGTGGGGCGACGAGCCGTATCCGGACGGCGTGCCGCAGGCGAACTCGTGGCTCGGGCGCTTCCCGTACGACAATCAGGGCGTCGGAGACGCGGCGCCGGTCGGGTCCTACCCGGCCAACGGCTACGGTCTCTTCGACCTGATCGGCAACGTGTGGGAGTGGACGAGCGACTTCTACACCCCGCGTCACTTGCGCCTGTCCGACAAGCCGGTGGATGCCGGCAAGCGCGCCAATCTACTTGCAGCCGCCAGCGCGCAGGAGGGATTCCCCGAGATCCCGCGCCGAGTCCTCAAGGGCGGCTCGCAGCTGTGCTCGCCGGACTACTGCCTGCGCTTCCGGCCGGCCGCTCGATCGCCGCAGGCCGAGGACACCGGGATGAGCCACATCGGCTTTCGCTGCGCGAGCGACGCCTGATCCGGTCGGTCAGGACGTCGTCGGGAACACCCGGGACCAGTCGTCCCGCACGCTGATGACCGTCAGGCCGTCCGCAGCGAGCGCCTCCTCTGCGCCCTTGTCGTAGGGGGCGTCGCCGCGGTCGGTGTCGTCATCGTGATGCACGAGCAGCGCGAGGCTCTGCGCGCTGCCCTGCGCGAACCGCAGCATCGGAAGGTCGCCGTTCGAGTTGCCCGCGGCGAGGATCGGTCGGCGCCCGGTGCGCATCCAGATCCGCACCGGCTTCTCTGGCCCGTCGTCGAAGTACGCGAGCTTCGGTGCGTAGCGCACCACGTTCGCCTCGGCGTCGTAGGTGAGTCCGAGCCCGGTCCCCACGACGCGCTCCGCCGGGATGCCGTAGTTCGCGACGGTCATCGGGCGCATGAAGTCGCGCTCGCCGCCGGACACGATATAGGTCGTGAAGCCGTTCGCCTCGAGGTGGCGGACCAGCTCGACCATGGGCTGGTAGACGGTCTGCGAGTACGGTGTACCGAGGGTGAGGTGCCGGGCATCGCGGTAGAACGCCTCGACCGCGGACGCGTAGTCCTCGACACTGAGTCCTGCTGAGCTTCCGGCCACGGCGGCGATGAGCACGCCGAGGTCCGAGTCGTCACCCGCGTAGTGCTTGTCGACCGCGCCGGCCAGCCAGGCCAGGTCGCCCGAGACGGCCGCGCGGTAGGGCTGCTTGTCGGCGAGCGAGGGGTCAGCCTCCGCCGCCTTCTTCCACTCCCCGAGCAGGAAGTGCAGCTGCGTCACCATCGGCTTCTCGGTCCACAGCGTCCCGTCGTTGTCGAACACGGCGACGCGCGCCTCCGGCGCGACATAGCGGGACCCTGACTCGTCGGTCACGGCGTCGACGAACTCGAGGATCGCGGCACGGGTGGCGGTGTCTCGCCACGAAGGCAGGATGTCGGTCATGGCGTCGACGATACCGGTCCGGCGATTTCGGCGGCGGCTCTTCCGTGCGGATCTCTGCACCAATATGTTCGTCCTCAGGGGAGTACAGCGCCGCCCGCGGCGCCGAACGAAGGAGAGCCGTATGCCACGCGAATTCCAGGGGAAGATCGAACTCGACGTCCGCGACTCCGTCGCCGACTGGGATGCCTTCCTGCCGACCCGCCCGCCGCAGGGCGCCCCGAACGTCCTGGTCGTGCTCTACGACGACACCGGCATGGCCGCGTGGTCGCCGTACGGCGGTCGCATCAACATGCCGACCATGGACCGCCTGGCGCAGAACGGTCTCACCTACTCGCAGTGGCACACCACCGCCCTCTGCTCCCCGACGCGCTCGACGTTCCTCACCGGACGCAACCATCACCTCAACGGGTTCGCGACGATCTCGGAGTCGTCCACGGGCTTTCCCGGGTACAACTCGCACATCCCGCCATCGAACGCGACGATGGCGAACGTGTTGCGCGACGCCGGATGGTCGACGTTCTGGGTCGGCAAGAATCACAACGTCCCGATCGACGAGTGGACGGCCGGCGCGAGCAAGAAGAACTGGCCCCTGGCGCAGGGCTACGACCGGTTCTACGGCTTCATCGGCGGTGAGACGAACAACTGGTATCCCTCGCTCGCCGAGGACAATCACTACATCGACCAGCCCTATCTGCCCGAGGACGGCTATCACCTGTCCAGGGACCTCGCCGACCAGGCGCTCAAGATGATCCGCGACGTCAAGCAGACCGAGCCCGACAAGCCCTGGTACCTGTGGTTCTGCCCCGGCGCCAACCACGCACCTCACCACGCCCCGCAGGAGTACATCGACAAGTACAAGGGCGCCTTCGACGACGGCTACGAGGCGTACCGCGACTGGGTGCTCGCGCGGATGAAGGAGCGCGGCATCGTCCCGGACGACACCGCCCTCACGCCGCTGAACCCGATGCCGGAGGGGACCTTCTCGCCGTCCGACGAGGTGCTGCCGTGGGACACGCTCTCGGACGAGCAGAAGGCCATGTTCAGTCGCATGGCCGAGGTGTTCGCCGGGTTCAGCGAGTACACCGACGCGCAGGTGGGCCGCATCGTCGACTACCTGGAGGAGTCCGGTCAGCTCGATAACACCCTGATCATCTACTGCGCCGACAACGGGGCGTCCGGTGAGGGCAGCCCGAACGGTTCCGTCAACGAGGGCAAGATCTTCGGCGGCTACCCGGACAGTCTCGAGGACAACCTCCGGCAGGTCGACCAGCTCGGCTCCCCTGACACCTACAACCACTACCCGACCGGCTGGGCCGCCGCGTTCTCGACGCCGTACAAGATGTTCAAGCGCTACACGTATCAGGGCGGTGTCGCCGACCCGCTCGTGATCCACTGGCCGGCCGGCATCCAGGCGAAGGGCGAGGTGCGCCACCAGTACCACCACTCCACCGACATCGTCCCGACGATCCTCGAGGCCTGCGGCGTCACGTTCCCCGAGACGTACAGCGGGATTCCGCAGACGCCGCTCTCGGGCGTCTCGATGGTGCCGTCCTTCGCCGCGGAGCCGGATGCGCCGACGAACAAGAAGACGCAGTACTACGAGATGTTCGGGCAGCGTGGCATCTGGCACGAGGGCTGGAAGGCTGTCACCGTGCACGGGCCGGTCAGCGGCAAGGGCGACTATGACAACGACGTGTGGGAGCTCTACCACACGGATGTCGACCGGGCCGAGGCCCATGACCTCGCGGCCGAGCATCCCGACAAACTCGAAGAGCTCAAAGCGCTCTGGCTATCGGAGGCGAAGCAGAACCTGGTGCTCCCGCTCAATGATCTGGCGATCCTGTCGAACCCGGCAGACTTCGATTTGTTCGTGAACAAGATGGAGTTCCACCAGCCGGCGCCCGCCTCCGGCCAGTTCGTCTATTACCCCGGCACCAGCGAGGTGCCGGAGCGCAGTGCGGCGAACGTGCACGGCGGCTCCTACAAGATCGCCGCCGAGGTCGAGTTCACGCCCGAGACGGAGGGCGTCATCTTCGCGCACGGTTCGCGCTTCGGCGGTCACGCACTCGTCGTCAAGGACGGTCAGGTGCACTACGTGTACAACTTCCTCGGCATCCCTCCGGAGGATCACGTGTCGGCCCCGGCGCCTACCTCCGGCCGCCACATCATCGGCGTCGAGTTCGTCAAGGAGGGGGTCGGAGATTATCGCGAGCCCAAGGGGCCGGTGAAGCTCTATGTCGACGAGCAGCAGGTCGGCGAGAAGCAGATCCGCACGGTGCTCGGGCACTTCTCGCTGTGCGGTGAGGGGCTCACGATCGGACGCGACAGCGCCGACCCGGTCTCGTCGCTGTACGGCTACGGGTTCGACTTCACCGGCGGCGAGATCGCCAAGGTCGTCTTCGACATCGCCGACGACGCCTACGTCGACCTCGAGGCGCACCTCGCAGCCGCGTTGGCCCGCGACTGATCACGCACGGGTGGCGGATGCTTCGGCATCCGCCACCCTTCGCGTGTCAGGCGGATGCCGCGGCCAGTCCCTCTTCGACCGAGGCATGCGCGCGCCCGGCCTTCTCGAGCCCGGCGTACCAGGGCAGGCGGCGGGCGATCTCGGCCGCACCGGCCGGAAGCTTCGCGAGGTGCAGGACGATGCCCAGCTGGTCGAACTCGCGGTCGAGATCCTCGAGGGCGTCGAGTACGGTGACGGAGATCTTGTCGAGCCGCTCGACGTCGAGCACGACGGCGGTGGTCGCCTCCGGCTGACCGGTCGCGAGGGCGATGATGGCCCGCTCGTTCTCGAGCGCATTCGCCGTGTACAGTCCACGGCCGAGGTGGATGCCCAGGGCGGTGCCGCGCCGCCCGACGACGTCGAGCTTCGGGATGTTGAGCTCCCGCAGCACGAGGATCAGCGTGATGACGACGCCGACCGCCACGGCGGGCAGGAGGCCGGCGGAGAGCCCGATCAGCGCCACCGAGAGCGCGATCCAGAAGTCACGGGGGCTGATGCGCGCCCACCGGACCAGTTCGGGGATGTTGATGAGCCCCGCGACCGCGACGAACACCATGGCCGCCAGGGTCGCCTGCGGAAGCAGGCTCAGCACCGGTCCGAGGAAGAGTGCGACGAGCACCGCGAGGCCGACCGTCACGACGCTGGACAGCTGCGACTTCGCGCCGGCGCTCTGATTCACGGCGCTCTGCGAGAATCCGCCTGCCGCCGGCATGGCCGTGAAGAACGAACCGACGATGTTCGCGGCTCCCGTGGCGAAGAGCTCCTGGTCGCTGTCGATCTGCGGATCCGTCGCCTTCCGGATGCCGCGGGCGACCGCCGCCGACTCGAGGAAGGCCATCACGGCGATCGCCAACGCGCCGGGGACGAGGTCCGCGATCTGGGAGAGATCGGGGAGGACGGGCACAGGGAACCCGGAGGGGACAGGGTCGATGAGGGTGACACCGGCCGCCGTGAGCCCGGTGAACGCCGCCAGGAGGATGCCGCCGATCACCACGATCAGTGTGCCTGGCACGCGCGGAGCGAACCGCTGCAGCACGACGAGCACGATGATGGATCCCGCCGAGAGCGCGATGGTCGGTCCGTTCGCGCTGTCGAGAGCGCCGCCGACCGCGAGCAGCGAGTGGATGAAGCCGTGACCGGACGCGTTCTCGGTCTCGCCGAGCAGCTTCGGCAGCTGCCCGACCGCGACCGTGGCGCCGACGCCGATCTTCAGCCCCAGAACGGTGGCGCCGCTGATGTTCTCGACGAGGGAGCCGAGCTTCAGCAGCCGGGCGATCACGAGGATGAGGCCGACGAGCAGCGTGAGCGTGACGAGCGAGCCCAGTGCAGCGTCGGGGTCGTCCGCGCTCGCCGCGACACCGGCGGTCACCAGTGTGGTCGCGGTCAGGGTCGCGATCGTCGACGTGGTCGACACGCTCATCGCTCGACTGCCGCCCAGCAGCGCGTACACGAGCATCGGGATGATGCAGGTGTACAGCCCCACCTGCACAGGCAGGTTCGCGATCGTCGCGTACGCCATCGCCTGCGGCACGACGACGGCTCCGGCAGAGAGCCCGCCGATGATGTCGGAGGCCAGCCACGAGCGCCGGTATCCGTTGAGGGTGGGCAGCAGCCAACGGGGACGGCTGGTGCCTGGCGCGGTCGTGGTCACAGCGCGAATCTACCGGCATCCGCACGGAATGCGGGAAGATGCACAGGTGAACTCCCTTCTCCTCGCGAATCTCGGCTGGGTCGCCAGCGCGATCATCGTGCTCGTCATCAACATCACGGCGCTGATCGTCATCCCGAAGGGACGCAAGCCCACCGCCGCCATGTCCTGGCTGCTGCTGATCTTCCTGGTGCCGATCGCCGGCCTCGTGATCTTCCTCCTGATCGGCAACGTCAAGCTTCCCAAGAAGCGCCGCGCCGAGCAGGCGCGGATCGACGGCATCATCCGCGACCGCGTCGCCGCCGGAGACCTTCGCGTGGACTCGTCGGACTGGCCGACGTGGTTCACACGCGTCACGACGCAGAACACGAACCTGACCAGCTTCCCGCCGGTCGGGGGCAACACCGCCGAGCTGTTCGGCGACTACGAGGCATCCATCATCGCGATGGCCGAGGCGATCGACACCGCCGAGACGTATGTGCACGTGGAGTTCTACATCGTGAGCTGGGACGAGACGACCAAGGTGTTCTTCACCGCCATGGAGAACGCTGTCGCTCGCGGCGTCACGGTGCGCCTGCTGGCCGACCACATCGCCTCGCGCAAGGTCGCCAAGGCCGATGAGACCTTCGCCGAGCTCGACCGAATCGGTGTGATCTGGAGCTGGATGCTGCCGGTGCAGCCGCTCAAGCGCAAGTACCAGCGACCCGACCTGCGCAACCACCGCAAGCTCGTCGTGGTCGACGGGCGCGTCGCCTTCGTCGGTTCGCAGAACCTCATCGACCGCACCTACAACTCCCCGAAGAACATCAGCCGTGGCCTGAAGTGGCAGGAGCTCGTGTCGCGCGTGACGGGTCCTGCCGTGACCGAGATCGACGCGGTGTTCCTCTCCGACTGGCTGATTGAGACCGGTGATCAGCTGGACGAGATCGTCCCGGCATCCGAGGTCGAGGCGTCCGCCTCGCCGGATGCGCTCGTCTGCCAGCTCGTCCCGAGCGGGCCGGGCTACGAGACCGAGAACAACCTCCGCCTGTTCCTCTCGCTCATCCACGGCGCGACCGAGCAGGTCATCATCACGAGCCCGTACTTCGTGCCGGACGAGGCGATGGTCTACGCCATCACGACGGCGCGCCAGCGCGGCCTCGAGGTGCAGCTGTTCGTCTCGGAGCTGGGAGACCAGGGCATGGTCTACCACGCGCAGCGCTCGTACTACGAGGCGCTGCTCGAGGCTGGCGTGCGGATCTTCCTGTACCCGGCCCCGTTCATCCTCCACTCCAAGCACTTCTCGATCGACGACGACATCGCCGTGATCGGGTCGAGCAACATGGACATCCGCTCGTTCACGCTGAACATGGAGATCTCCATGCTCGTGCGTGGGAAGTCCTTCGTCGCGCAGATGCGCGCGGTCGAACAGGCCTACCGGGATGCCGGTCGCGAGCTGACCCTCGAGGAGTGGCGTCAGGAGCCGGTCAAGTCCACGTTCCTCGACGGCGTCTTCCGGCTGACGTCCGCGCTGAACTGACCTGAGCTGCGGCGGCGGCCGCGTCGTCAGGCGGGCGGGAGGCGCAGGACGTCTCCCGACTCGCCGGTCGTCAGATCGTCGGTGATGCGGATGCTGCGGGCGAGGTCGTCCAGCGCGGGGAGCAGTGTGCCGAACCGTTCGCGGTCGCTGCAGATCACATTGAGCGTGACCAGGTGCGTCCCGGTGTCCCACGTGTAGGTGGCGAACGGCGGGGACTCGGGGGATGGCGGGATCGGCATCACGAGCTTCTCGCCGACGCCGAGCGGAGACGGGAACGACTCGGTGTCGTCGTACTCGATCGGCATCATCGCGCGGGCGGTGCGCACCTGCGCGGTCAGCTCCTGAGTCGTCGCGAGGGCGACGACCAGTTCGGGGTCGGCCTTCCACGTCCACGCCAGGACGCGTCCGTCCGCCTTGCGCATCGCGAGCGGCGCCGCCTGGCTCATCAGCCACGCGCCGAAGCGCGAACCGGGTCGCGCGGTCGCGCCGGCGAGCTGGTTCGCCTGCCCCAGCAGCATCCGAAGGGCGGCCTTGCGGTGGCGGCGGCCCTTCCACCCGAACGAGTCGGTGACGGGGATCCACAGTGCGGGGTCGGCGGATGCTGTCAGGCGCATGGCTCCACGCTAGGGGAACGTGCTGGGATCCGCGTGTGTGCGGACGCGGCCGAGCCTCAGCTCTCGAGCAGGAACGGCCGTGCCGCGGCGAGGAACGCCCGAGGGTCGTCCGCCCACAGCCGCACCCGCGTGACCTCGTGCGCACCGCCGCGCGGAGCGAGCCCCGGCAGCCGGATCGACGTCGGCCGCTCGAGCTCGATGAGGATGTCCGTCTCGTCCTGCATCCGCTCGGCGTACTCGCCGTCATCGGTGACGCGCGGACTCTTCGGCTCGTCGACCCGCTTCGAGATCTCGACGGATGCGACGGCGCCCCACGGGATCGCGACGTCGACCTCCAGGCCGTTTCGGACGCGGATGCCGGTGGGCCCGACCGCGTGCGGACGCTGAAGCATGGCGCACAGCAGTCCCAGCATCCAGGTCAGCCCCCAGATCCCGAGGATCAGCACGGCGATGCGCACGGCCGGCCACGGATGCACGATGAGGTCGAGGATCGGGATCTCCACCGCCGAGAGCACGATGAAGACGATGAGCACGGTGAGCACCGGCCGGTGATAGCCGATGCCGGTGCCGTCCCGCTCGATCGCCGGACGCCGTGCGATCGCGCGCCCGATGCTCGAGTACACCCGCAGCTCGGCGTGCAGGGCGCGCTTCGCGAGCGAGGCGAATCGTCGGGTGCGGGACGGGAGCGCTGCGACGTCGGTCATGATCGGCGCTCCGGCGACGCGGGCGCAGGTGCCTCGGATGCCTCGTCGACCAGCGCGGACAGCTTCGCGATCAGCGCGTTCAGCCCGCGTTCGACCGCGGCCAGGTCCGCGGGATCGATCGCCGCGATCAGCGTGTCGTTCAGCTCGACGTGCTCGCTCTGCATCCGCTTCATCAGGGCGGTCGCGGTCTCGGTGAGCTCGACGAGCACCGCGCGGCGGTCGGTCGGGTGCGCCGCGCGGCGCACATGGCCGGATGCCTCGAGCCCGTCGACGAGTCCGGTGATGTTGCGCGGACTGACGCCGCAGGCGACCGCGAGGGACTGCTGCGTCGACGGGCCGTTGTGCGAGAGCACCCACAGCAGGTGGACGCGCGCCTGCGTGAGGCCGGTGCCGTGGAAGGCGCGGGCCAGGTCGCGCTGGAACAGGTCGGCGATCTGCAGCAGGCGGTCGAGGAGGAGCGGGTCCATATCTTGATGATACTGCATAGTTACGTTACTTCACTATATTCCAGGGGTGCCGCTCCGCGGCCTGCGCAGGGCGCTCGGGTAGAGTTGCTGCGCCAGACCAGGCACCGAATCTCCGTGGCCGCCCGACCGTAAGGCAGCATCTCCGTGACTTCTTCTGACGATCCGATCGACCCGTCGAGCGCTCCCGTCTCCCGCCCGCTGAAGATCGTCATCGGATGCGACACGTTCGCGCCGGACATCAACGGAGCCGCGCGCTTCGCCGAGCGCCTCGCCGCCGGGCTCGTTCAGCGCGGCCACGAGGTCCACGTCGTGGCGCCCAACCAGGCCTATCGCCGCGCGCGGGCGCATACCGAGGTCATCGAGGGCGAGCGGATGACGCTGCACCGACTCCCGTCGGTGCGCTGGTACCCGCACGACTGGCTGCGCTTCGTCTGGCCGTGGCGCTCCAAGCACTACGCGCGCGAGGTGCTGGATGCCGTGAACCCCGACGTCGTGCACATCCAGTCGCACATCATCATCGGGCGCGGGCTGTCCCGCATCGCGAGCGAACGCGGCATCCCCGTGGTGGCGACGAACCACGTCATGGCCGAGAACATCCTCGATCATTCCGCCTTCCCCGATTTCGTCAACCGTCCGATCATCGATGCGGCCTGGAAGGATGCCGGGCGCACGCTCAACCTCGCCCGCGCCGTGACGACGCCGACGCGGCGGGCCGCGGACTTCCTCGAGCGCACGATCGACGTGCACGGCGTGATCCCGGTGAGTTGCGGCATCGACCGCACCCAGTACCTGCCGGTGATCGCTCCGCGCGACGAGAACCGCATCGTCTTCGTCGGACGCCTCACCGCCGAGAAGCAGATCGAGGTCATCCTGCAGGCGATGACCAAGCTCGACCCGGCGCTCGATGTGCACTTCGACATCGTGGGCGGCGGCGATCAGCGCAAGAACCTCGAGCACCTCGTGACCCAGCTCGGCCTGTCCGACCGGGTCGCCTTCCACGGTCGCACGAGCGATGACGAACTGCGCTCCCTGCTGTCGCGGGCGAGCCTGTTCGTGATCGCATCGATCGCCGAACTGCAGTCGATCGCCACGATGGAGGCCATGGCCTCTGCTCTGCCGATCGTCGCGGCGGATGCCGTGGCCCTCCCGCACCTCGTGCACGACGGGGAGAACGGCTACCTGTTCGCGCCGGGCGATGCCGACGATCTGGCCGCGCGTCTCACCGACGTGCTGACGGCGGAGCCGGCGGAGTACGAGCGGATGCAGCGGGCCTCGCTGGACGGCGTGCGCGTGCACGACATCAACCGCACGCTGGACACCTTCGAGGCGCTGTACCGCGGCGAAGCCCTGCCGGAGTAGCGGCATGCACATCGTCCTGTTCGGCGATCAGCACCTCGACTCGCTCGGCGGGGCTCAGGTGTCGATGCGGTTGCAGCGACGGTTCCTGGAGCGCGCCGGCCACACCGTCACGGTCGTGGCGCCGCAGATGCACATCTCCCGGCCCTCACCGTCCTGGTCGAGGGCCGAACCTGACCCGTCCTATCTCGACACCCCATCCATGCCCATCACGCTCGACCGCGAGTATTCGATGAGCTGGCCGGGGAAGCGGGTCGATCGCTTCCTCGATCGCGCGTTCGCCTCGCGGTCCCGCGTCGATCTCGTGCACGTGCAGGCCGACTTCTGGGGTGCGTTCATCGGCCACCGCTTCGCGCATCGCCACGGCATCCCCGTCGTGCACACTATGCACAACAGGGTGGATGTCGGGCTCGCAGCCGTGACGCCGCTGCATCGCCCGGTGCTCGCCGTGCTCAACGCCTGGCGTCGCGTGGCGATGCGGGGAATCGGGATCCCGATCTCCGGCAGCGACGGCTGGGCGTACCTGCGCGGCATCGCGCAGGAGTCCGGTGCGGTCACCGCGCCATCAGGTCACTTCGCGCGCCGACTCGAGCAGCACGCGGTGTTCGACGCCGTGGATGTGGTGTGGAACGGCATCGACGACGAGCTGCTCGATCGCGCCCTCGCGACGCGCGACGCGCGGGAACCGGGACGCCCGCGGTTCGTCTGGCTCGGACGCATGAGCCCGGAGAAGCGCCTGCTGCCGTTGCTGGAAGCGGTCGTCGCGTCCGGCGTCGACGCCGACATCGAGATCATCGGCGGCGGCGGACAGCTGCGCGCGGCTGAGCGGATCGCGCGCGGTCACGACGGCATCCGGTTCGCCGGACGGCTGCCGTATGCGCAGACGCTCGAGCGCATCGCCGCGGCGGATGCCGTGGTGCAGACCTCGATCGGCTTCGAGACGCAGGGTATGACCCCGTTCGAGGCGGCAGCGCTCGGCACGCCGACGATCGTGTGCGATCCGGACATCGGTGCGGAACTGCGCGGCGGACAGTGGCCGGTGCCGGCCTCCGACGCCGCGGAACCCGAGCGCATCGCAGCGTTGGCCGAGACGCTGCGGGGCGCGGCATCCGACATCGCCGGCGGTACGGCCCCGGTTCCGGATGCCGAGGTCGCCGAGGCGTTCCGGCAGTCGTCGCGCACCGCCGCGATGATCGCGGTCTACGAGCGGGTGCTCGGGTCCTGACGCGGACCGAGCGGATACGCTTGCCCCGTGACCAGCCCCGCACCGTCCACCGACCGACTGCTCTCGCCGAGCCTGCGCGTGCTGCTGTCGCTGGCCGCGGCCGTGGTCGTGATCGCCGGGCTCTCGTTCGCTCGGGAGATCGTCGGCCCGATCGCGCTCGCGATCGTCATCGTCGTCATCTGCGAGCCTCTCCGCAGCCCCCTCGAACGTCGGGGCTGGCCGAGCTGGGCCGGGTCGGCGGCTGTGATCGCGGTCGCCTATGTCGTCCTCGGCGTCATGGGGCTCCTGCTGTGGTTCGCCGGCAACCAGTTCGCGCGTCTCGTCGTCGACCTCGCAGCCGACGGCGGGCTGTCGCAGCGACTCGACGAGACGGTCGGCTGGCTCGAATCGATCGGCATCGCCGGCGAGGCGGCGGATGCCGCGGCATCCGCTCTGGATCCGGCGACGCTGCTGAGCGTGGTGTCGAGCATCGGCGGGACCGTGCTGGCGGTGGCGACCGCGCTGTTCTTCGTGTTCGCGTACATCATCTTCATGGCGATCGATGCGTCCAGGTACCGCCAGGCCGGCGTGGTCTTCCAGGCCACGCACGGCGCGGTGATCACCCGCATCACGCACCTGAACAGCGGCATCCGCCGGTACTACATCGTCAACGCATCCTTCGGCGCGATCGTCGCGGTGATCGACGGTCTGGCGCTGTGGGCGATGAACGTGCCGGGGGCGGTCGTCTGGGCGGTGCTGGCGTTCGTGACGAACTTCATCCCGAACATCGGCTTCGTCCTGGGGGTCATCCCGCCGGCGATCCTGGCGTTCTTCGTCGGCGACTGGCCGCTGCTGCTGGGCGTCCTGATCGTCTACAGCGTCGTCAACGTGGTGCTGCAGGTGCTGGTGCAGCCGAAGTTCGTCAGCGATGCCGTCGACCTCAGCCTCACGCTGAGCTTCGTCTCGGTGGTGTTCTGGACGTTCGTGATCGGCCCGCTCGGTGCGATCCTGTCGATCCCGCTGACGCTGCTCGTGCGGACGCTGGTGCTCGAGGGCAACCCGGACGCGCTGCTGATGCGCTGGGCGTCCGGCGACCGTTCCGCGGTGCCGCCGGAACCCGAACCGGAACCCGAACCCGAGCCGGTGCGCCGTCGACGGCCCTGGCCGTGGGCGCGGTGAGAGCGCGGCTCAGAAGAAGCCGATGAACGCCCGGCCGATCGCGTTGATGAGGATGCTGCCGAGCGCCCCGACGATGACGGCGATTCCGATGCCGACCGCGATGCCTGCCCGGCCGTGCGGGGCGGAGGGTCGACGAAGGCCGGCGATGCCGAAGCCGAGGGCGAGACCCGCGACGGCGAGCACGAGCAGCGTGCCGAGCCAGTTCGCGACCTCGATCATCGCGTAGCCGTTGCCGTAGTAGCTGTAGATCAGCACGGTGTTGGCCAGGGTCGAGATCAGTCCGAGGCCGACGGCGACGAGTCCGAAGATGAACCCGAGGCGCCCTGGCGGGTTGGCGTGGCCGGTTCCGGGCTGAGCGGGATACCCCGCCTGCACCGAACTCGCGTTGAGCTGGTAGCCCTGCGGCTGCGCGTGCTGGCCGGCCGGGTACGTGGGCTGCGCGGCGAACGGTCCTGATGCCGGCTGCTGCGGCTGCGCATACGGCGGGACCTGCGGCTGCTGCGGCTGGTGGGGGTCGCTCATGACGCCGAGCATAGTCGTCGGTCGGATTCTCAGCGATAGGTGGTCGATGACTCGGCACGGCGGAGCGCGTCGTTGTCGCGACCGGCGATGCGGTCCCAGTCGGTCGCGCGGCGGCGGTATCCGTCGCGGCGCACGTCGATGATCGTCCAGGCGATACCCCAGACGGAGAGGGCGATGAGGAGGAAGACGATGATCATGGCAGAAACGCTACGCTCGCGCGATTCGCGCCACGAGTGGCAGAATGGACATGACTCGCGTGAAAACTGCCATGATGGGCGGAGAAAGAAGGAGTGCGCATGAAGACCGTTGCCTGCATCGTCCAGGACGGATTCGCGCCGTTCGAGTTCGGCGTCGCGTGCGAGGCGTTCGGCCTCGATCGATCCGACGACGGCGTCCCGAACTTCGACTTCCGCGTCGTGGCGCCGCACCCCGGGGCGATCGGATCCAAGCTGGGCTTCTCGATCAATGTCGACGACGACCTCGCGTTCGCCCACGAAGCCGACCTCGTCGTGGTGTGCCCGCTGCCGCGCGAGCGCTGGGGCGACATCGACCCGCTGGTCCTCGACGCCGTGCGCGCAGCGCATGAGCGCGGCGCGTGGGTGCTGAGCGTGTGCAGCGGATCGTTCATCCTCGCGGCATCCGGGATCCTGGACGGGAAGCGGGCGACGACGCACTGGATGTACGCCGATGTCATGGCCGAGATGTATCCGCAGATCGACGTCGACCCCGACGTGCTGTTCGTGCAGGACGACAGGATCATCACCAGCGCTGGTACCGCCGCCGGACTGGACGCCTGTCTGCACCTGCTCCGCCAGGAGATCGGCGCAGAGCTCACGAACCGGGTCGCGCGGCGCATGGTCGTACCGCCGCAGCGCGACGGAGGTCAGGCGCAGTTCATCGACCGTCCGCTGCCGCTCGTGCAGAGCGACTCGCTCGCGCTCGTCACCGACTGGGCGATCGAGAACCTGCGCGAGGATCTCTCGGTCGAGCAGCTCGCGCACCGCGCGCACATGTCACCGCGGACCTTCGCGCGCCGGTTCAAGGCCGAGCACGGCGCGACGCCGGCGGCCTGGCTCGCCCGGCAGCGCATCATCCACGCGCAGCGGATGCTGGAGCGCACCGACCTCGGCCTCGACCGCATTGCGGCGGAATGCGGCTTCGGGTCCGCCGCCGTGCTGCGGCAGAACTTCGCCAGGGTGCTGGGAACCACGCCGACCGCCTACCGCGCCACGTTCTCGTGCACGCGGGACGAGTCCGCGGCCTGATCGGAGCTCAGGCGGCGGACCAGTGGCCGGGGGACGGGAGCGCCTCGTCGTGGACCTCGACCCCGGCATCCGACACGGTTGCCGTGCAGAACAGCAGGGACTGCGTCGGATAGCCGTGCGGGCGGTTGTCGCGGATGATCGCACGGTCGTCCTCCGCGGAGAGCTCGGCCGTCTCGGCGAGCAGCGCCACCCAGGCATCCGATTCCGTGGCGCGGAATCGCGGCAGCCAGGCGGCGATGCGCGCGGTCGCCGGGTCATCGAGGTCGTCGTGGGCGATCATGTGCACGCCGGGGGTGATCGGCGTCTCGCGCAGCGTGCGTCCGTCCCAGGAGATGACGCGCGCGGCATCCGGCGTCGCCTCGAGCAGATTGAAGCCGTGCATCCGCGGGATGCCGGCTGGTGAGCGCCCCATGACCGACTCGAGTGCGAGCGACCCCCGGGACGCGGCGTCCGGGAGGTCGAGGACATCGGCGCGATTGAGCAGCACGGCGAGTCGGTGCTCAGCGGGATTCGCCGCGAGCCAGGCCCCACCGGCACGGCGGTCGCGGATGCCGACGACGCCAGGGTAGTCGGACGGCCACCATGCGCCGATGTGATCCCACGCGCGCTCGGGGTCCTCGTCGCGCACGGCCAGCAGGCGTGAACTTCCGGCATCCGCCACGTCGATCACCACGGTGCACACGTTCGTCAGCCTAGCCGCGCGGACCGGCGCCGCGCCGACGCGCACCACGACCAGCCGTCCGTCGGGGAGAATCGACGCATGAACATCGTGGTCGGCGTGACGGGCGGCATCGCCGCGTACAAGGCGGTGCACCTGGTGCGCCTGCTCATCAAGGCGGGGCACGACGTGACGGTGATCCCTACCGAGGACGCGCTGCGGTTCGTCGGGCTGCCGACCTGGGAGGCCATCAGCCGCAACGAGGTCACGACCAGCGTCCACGACGACGTCGCACGGGTGCGACACGTCGCGCTCGGCCAGGCTGCTGACCTCGTGATCGTGGCGCCCGCCACCGCGAACACGATCGCGAAGATGGCCGCCGGTCTCGCCGACGACCTGCTCGGCACCACGCTTCTCGCCACCACGGCGCCGGTCGCCATCGCTCCGGCCATGCACACCGAGATGTGGCGGCATCCGGCCACGCGGGCCAATATCGCCACCCTCCGCGCGCGCGGCGTGCAGGTCGTGGGTCCCGGCGACGGCGAGCTCACCGGGGGAGACTCCGGCCCAGGTCGGATGCTGGAGCCGGAGGAGATCCTGGATGCCGTCCTCACGCCCACCCGCGATCTGACCGGGCTGCGCGTCGTGATCTCCGCCGGCGGGACGCGCGAGCCCATCGACCCGGTGCGCTTCCTCGGCAACCGCTCCAGCGGTCGACAGGGGGCAGCCCTCGCCGCCGAGGCCGTCGCGCGCGGCGCCGATGTCATCCTCGTCGCGGCCAACATTGCGTCCGACGTGCTCGCCGCAGCGCACGGCGCCACCATTCGCCGGGTCGGCACCGCCGGCGAGCTCGCGATCGCGATGAAGGATGCCGCGGCATCCGCCGATGTCGTGATCATGGCCGCCGCGGTCGCCGATTATCGGCCGGCGCAGGCGGCGGAGTACAAGCTCACCAAGGAGGATGCGATCCTCACCAGGATCGATCTCGTCGAGAACGAGGACGTCGTGGCGGCGCTCGCCGCCACGCGGCCGGTGGGGCAGAGCATCGTCGCGTTCGCCGCTGAGACGCTCACCGATCCGGAGCAGCGCCGCGCACGGGCGCGCCGCAAGCGCGAGCGCAAGGGCGTGGACATGCTCGTCGTGAACCTCGCCGATGCCGAGCACGGGTTCGAGACGGCCGAGAACAGCGTCGAGATCATCGGCGAGGGCGGTGCGGTGGTCGGCGAGGCATCCGGATCCAAGCGCGAGGTCGCCGCGGCGATCTGGGATCGGGTTCTCGCCGTTCGCGTCTGACGCCTGTTCTTGTCGGCCCCGCGGATCGGGCAGAATCACAGCATGACCCAGACCACTAGGAAGCGGAGGGACGTCTTCGACGTCATCGCCGTGTTCGTGCTGTCGATCACTGCCGTCCTGACCGCCTGGTGCGGCTTCGAGTCCTCCAAGTGGGGCGGCGACATGTCGATCGCCTTCAGTGAGGCATCCGGCGCGCGCATCAACTCCGGGGTGGCCGAGGGCGAGGCGCGGGACGCGCGCCAGTACGACCTCACCATCTGGACGGAGTGGGTGCTCGCGGATCGGGCTCAGGATGCCGAGCTCACCGCGTTCATCGAAGAGCGGTTCAGCCCGGAGTTCGCCGTCGCCTTCGATGCCTGGGAGGCGGGCGGCAGGGTCGAACGCGGCCCGTTCGTCATGAACGAATACGTGCCGCCGGGCAGCACAGAGGCGGCCGAGCTGACCGAACGCGCCGACGCCCGCTTCGCCGACGCTCTCGAGAGCAACCAGCGCGGCGACAACTACACCCTGCTGACCGTGCTGTTCGCTCTCGTGCTGTTCCTGACCGCCATGTCGCAGCGCGATCTGACGATGTGGGTGCGGTGGGTGCTTCTCGGGCTGGCCGTGGGCGTCGGCGTGACCGGCGCGGTCATCATGCTGACGTTCCCGATCCTGATCTGACGGACGCTGGCCGGTCCGGCACGATCCTGCTAAACTTGAGTCAACACCACTCAACTTTGATGAAGGAGTCTCCGCAGGAGGAAAGATGACCAACCCGGCACAGGAAGACCAGCAGTCCGCTCTCGAGCAGTTCGGGATCAACCTCACCGACCGCGCCCGTCAGGGCAAGCTCGACCCGGTGATTGGACGCGACAGCGAGATCCGCCGCGTCAGCCAGGTGCTCACCCGTCGCACCAAGAACAACCCGGTGCTCATCGGCGAACCAGGCGTCGGCAAGACGGCGGTCGTGGAAGGCCTCGCGCAGCGCATCGTCGCCGGGGACGTCGCCGAATCGCTGAAGGACAAGGAGCTGGTCACCCTCGACATCTCGGCGCTCGTGGCCGGCGCCATGTACCGCGGGCAGTTCGAGGAGCGGCTGAAGCAGGTCCTCAAGGAGATCACCGAATCCGACGGCAAGGTCATCACGTTCATCGACGAGCTGCACGTGCTCATGGGCGCCGGTGGTGGGGAGGGGTCGGTCGCGGCATCCAACATGCTCAAGCCCATGCTCGCCCGCGGCGAGCTGCGCATGATCGGCGCCACGACGTTGAACGAGTACCGCGAGTTCATCGAGAAGGATGCCGCGCTCGAACGCCGCTTCCAGCAGGTCTACGTCGGCGAGCCGACAGTCGAGGACACCATCGCGATCCTCCGCGGCCTCAAGGGCCGGTACGAGGCGCACCACGGGGTCACGATCTCGGACAGCGCGCTCGTCGCGGCATCCGCTCTCTCGAACCGGTACCTGCCCAGCCGGCAGCTGCCGGACAAGGCGATCGACCTCGTCGACGAGTCGATGTCGCGCCTCAAGATGGAGATCGACTCGTCGCCCGTCGAGATCGACCAGCTCAAGCGCCAGGTCGATCGCCTCAAGCTCGAAGAGCTCGCGCTGAAGAAGGAGAAGGATGCCGCGTCCAAGGAGCGCCTCGGCACCCTCCGCGAGCATCTGGTGGACCTCGAGCGGGAACTGGCCGTCCTTCAGGAGCGCTGGGCGCGCGAGCGGCAGAGCCTGAATCGCGTCGGCGACCTGAAGAAGAAGCTCGATGACGCGATCACGCAGCGCGACCAGGCCATGCGCAACGCCGACTACACCAAGGCGTCCAAGCTCGAGTACGAGACGATCAAGCGGCTGGAGCGCGACATCGCCGAGGCCGAGCAGGCCGAGGCCACGGCGTCGGCCGAGCCGCGCATGGTGAACGAGCAGGTCACCGAGGAGGACATCGCGGCCGTCATCGCGGCGTGGACCGGCATCCCCGTCGGCCGCCTTCTGCAGGGCGAGAGCGAGAAGCTGCTGCACCTCGAGTCCGAACTCGGCAAGCGGCTGATCGGGCAGAAGGATGCCGTGAAGGCGGTATCGGATGCCGTCCGCCGCTCGCGTGCCGGCATCAGCGACCCCGGCCGCCCGACCGGATCGTTCCTGTTCCTCGGCCCGACGGGCGTCGGCAAGACGGAGCTGGCCAAGGCGCTCGCCGAGTTCCTCTTCGACGACGAGCACGCCATGGTGCGCATCGACATGTCGGAGTACGGCGAGAAGCACTCGGTGTCGCGCCTCGTCGGCGCCCCTCCCGGCTACGTCGGCTACGAGCAAGGCGGTCAGCTCACCGAGGCCGTGCGCCGGCGCCCCTACAGCGTCGTGCTGCTGGACGAAGTCGAGAAAGCGCACCCCGAAGTGTTCGACGTGCTGCTGCAGGTGCTCGATGACGGTCGGCTCACCGACGGGCAGGGACGGACGGTCGACTTCTCGAACGTCATCCTGATCCTGACCAGCAACATCGGCTCGCCGATCCTCATCGACCCGACCATCTCGCCCGAGGTCAGACGCGAACAGGTGATGGCGCTGGTGCGGCAGGCGTTCCGGCCGGAGTTCCTCAACCGCCTCGACGACATCGTGATGTTCCAGGCGCTCACCGAGGACGACCTCGCGCAGATCGTCGAGCTCGCGGTCGACCAGCTGCAGGCGCGCCTGCACGAGCGTCGACTGAGCCTTGCGGTCACGCCTGGCGCGCGTTCCTGGTTGGCCGAGCGCGGTTATGACCCGCTGTTCGGCGCGCGGCCGCTGCGCCGTCTCATCCAGTCCGAGGTGCAGAACAAACTGGCGACGGCTCTGCTCTCCGGCGGGGTGCGCGACGGCGACACGGTGCGGGTGGATGTCGCGGCCGACGGATCGGGGCTCGTGCTGACCAGCGCGAGCTGAACGGCCGGACTCAGCGGCCGGTGAAGTCCGGCTTCCGCTTCTGCTGGAACGCCGCGAACCCCTCGCGGTAGTCGGCGGTGTCGCACAGTTCGGCCTGGGTCATGTTCTCGAGCGCGATGCTCTGCCAGAGCGACAGCCGTTCGTCCCTGATCCGGGCGATCAGGCGCTTCGACGCGAGGAAGGCCGCGGTCGCACCGGATGCGGTGCGCACCGCGGCCTCCTTCGTCGCCTGCTCCAGGTCGCCGGCGGGGAGAACCTGCGAGAACAGGCCGGACTCGACCGCCTCGGATCCCGTCATGAGGCGTCCGGTGTAGATGAGATCGAGGGTCTTGTGCGGCCCGAGCCGGTCGAGGAACAGGGCGTGCCCACCGGAATCGAGGGTGGCGCCCAGGGCGGCGAACGGCGAGCCGATCTTCGCGGTGTCGGCGACGTACACGACATCCGTCGCGATGAGCAGGCCGAGGCCGACCCCCAGGCACGCGCCGTGGGCGGCGGCGAACGTCGGCGCGGGGAAAGCAGCCATCCGCTGCAGCAGCGGGGTCACGAGGCCGCCGAGATAGCCGATCACGTCGTCGTCGCGCGGGTCGACGCCCGAGATGTCCCGGCCGGCGCAGAACCCCGGCCCCTCGCCGCGCAGCACCAGGGCGCGGACCCCGGCATCCTCGGCCCGATCGTACGCATCGTCCAGGGCGAGCAGCGCGTCGGGGTCGAGCGCGTTGCGCTTCTCCGGCGCATTCAGCACCACCTCGGCGACGCCGTCGTCGACGGTCAGTTCGATCATGGCTTGCTCCTCACACGTCGTAGTCGACGACCACGCGCGGCGTCGTCGGGTGGGACTGGCAGGTCAGCACGTAGCCGCGCTCGAGCTCGTCCGGCTCGAGGGCGAAGTTCTGCGTCATCCGGACATCGCCCTCGATCAGGCGCGCACGGCATGTTCCGCACACGCCTCCGGCGCACGCGAACGGCACGTCGCCGCGCACACGCAGCGCGGCGTCCAGCAGCGGCTCGTCGGCCGCGATCGGCGACTCGACGGTCGACGACAGTCCGTCGAGCGTGAACTCCAACCGGTACGTCTCATCGTCTGGACGGACCGCGACGGTCCGCCCGCGGTCCGCGCCCGGCTCGTCCGCGTCGGTCGTGAACAACTCGAAGCGGATCTGCTCGTCGCGGACGCCGCGGGCGGCGAGCCTCTCCCGGCACAGGGCCACGAGGTCGAACGGTCCGCACAGGAACCACTCCGTCACGTGGTCTGGCTCGACCAGTCCGTCGAGGATCGCGTCGAGCTTGGCGGCATCGATCCGGCCCGAGAGCAGCGGTGCGGCGCGCTGCTCGCGGGACAGCACGTGGTGCAGGGCGAGTCGGGCGGGATACCGGTCCTTCAGATCCGCGAGGTCCTCGAGGAACATCACATCGCGCGTCGCGCGGTTCGTGTAGATCAGCGAGAACCGGGCGGTCGTCGACGTCGCGAGCACGGAGGAGGCGAGAGCCATCATCGGGGTGATCCCGGATCCTGCGGCGATCCCGACCAGATGCGCATGGTCGAGATCCGGCAGGTGCGACGTGAAGCGGCCCTCCGGACTCATCACCGCGATCCGGATGCCGGGGCGCAGGTGCTCGTGCGCCCACACCGAGAAGAGTCCGCCGAGGTCGCGCTTGATGCCGACGCTGATGGTCCCTGTGCCCGCGGTCCCCGAGCGGGGCCCCACGGCATCCGGCGCACGGCAGATCGAATAGCTGCGCCGCACCTCACGGCCGTCCACCGTCGCGCGCAGTGCGACGTACTGGCCGGGCAGGTAGCGGTACTCCGCACGCAGGTGGGGCGGCACGGCGAATGTCACCTCGATGCTGTCGGCGGTGAGGTCTCGCACTTCGATCACGTCCAGCTCGTGGAACCGCCCGCGTCGGCGCGTCGCGATGGTCATAGCGACTTGAAGTGGTCGAAGGGCTCGAGGCACGCGCGGCACTCGTACAGCGCCTTGCACGCGGTCGATCCGAAACGCGTGAGCTCGCGGGTGTCCAAGGATCCGCACTGGGGGCAGCGCACGCTCAGGGGGACGGCGACGGGGCCGGCCGGACGATCACCGGTCGGCGGGGCGATGCCGTAGTCGAGGAGTTTCTGCCTGCCGGCGTCCGTCATCCAGTCCGTCGTCCAGGCGGGGGAGAGCACGGTACGGACGGCGGCGTCGGTGAATCCGGCATCCGCCAGGGCGCGCAGGACATCATCGCGGATGGCCTCGACGGCCGGGCATCCGCTGTAGGTCGGGGTGATCGTGACGACGACCCGTCGGTCGTCGACCGCGACGCCGCGCAGGATGCCGAGGTCCGCGATCGTCAGCACGGGGATCTCGGGGTCGGCGACGGAGGCCGCCACCGCCCGCGCGTCTCGGACCTCTCGCTCGCTCGGCGAGCGGACCGGCGTCACCATGTCGCCCCCGGATGCTGCCTGGCCAGCACCTGCATCTCGGCGAGGATCCGCCCGAGCTGCGGGAAGTGGATGCCGCGGCGACCGCCTCCGGCCGCGGCCGGTCCGGCCGGAATGTCGAGTGCGGCCTCACTGAGCGTGGCGCCGATCCGCGCGTCGAAGCGCGCGCGCAACGACGACGGCGGGACGGCGATTCCATCGAGGGCGTCGATGAGCGGTTCGTCGTGGAACAGCTCGTCGGCATACGGCCAGACGTCGGCGAGGCCGCGGATCATCCGGCGGCGGGATTCGTCCGTGCCGCCGGCGAGCCGACGCGTCCACTGCTCGGCATGATCACGGTGGTACTCGACCTCCTTCACCGCCTTCGCTGCGACGGCTGCGAGGGCGGCGTCCGAGGAGTGCTGCAGTGCCGAGTACAGCTCGAACAGGTAGACCGAGGCGATGAGCTGGCGGGCGATCGTCCGCGCGAAATCGCCGTTCGGCTGCTCGAACAGCCAGGCCGATCGGAAGTCCGGCTCGTCGCGGAAGTACGCCAGATCGTCCTCGCTCCGTCTGTCGGCGGTGCCCGCGTAGCGCAGCAGCGATCGCGCGTGGCCCAGCAGATCGAGCGCGATGTTGGCCAGCGCGACGTCCTCCTCGAGCTCTGGTGCGCGCGCGATCCACTCGCCGAGCTGCTGGGACAGGATCAGCGCGTCGTCGCCCAGCCACAGGGCGTATTCCGCCGTGGCCGGCGATGCGACGGCATCCGTTCCGGTCAGTTCGGCCGCGAGGGCGAGCTCGTCGACCGTGACGCGACCGTGCGGGAGCGGGCGTGAGGCGGAGGCCGCGCGCTCGGCCGTGTCGCGTTCGACCGCGTCGGGGTCGGGGAAGCGGCGATCTGCGTCCCCTCTGGCGGTCGGGCGCTCGGTGGTCACAGGTGCGGCACCCCCTCGGATGCCGTGTAGTACACGGCATGACGGAAGTTCTTGCCCGCGGGGCTCTCGAAGTACGCGCCCTTCGCGTCGGGATCGCTCGCGGTGATCGCCTCGGCCGGGACCACCCAGATCGAGACCCCCTCGCCGCGCCGGGTGTAGAGGTCGCGGGCGTTGCGAACGGCGAGGTCCGCATCCGGTGCGAGCAGTGAGCCGACGTGCACGTGGCTGAGCCCGCGGTTCGCGCGCACGAACACCTCCCACAGCGGCCAGGTCGAATCGGTCATGCGGCCCCCTCGACGGGCTCGGGGAGCGAGGAAGCGGGCTCGGGGAGCGAAGACGCATGCGTGCGGGCGTATTCGGATGCGGCCTCGCGCACCCAGGCGCCCTCCTCGTGGGCCTCGCGCCTGGCCCTGATCCGCTCGGCGTTCATCGGACCGTTGCCGGAGAGCACCGCGGAGAACTCGTCCCAGTCGATCTCGCCCATCTCGTATTCACCTGTCGCCTCGTCGTAGCGCAGATCCGGGTCGGGAAGCACGATGCCGAGGATCTCGGCCTGCGGCACCAGCATCCCCACGAACCGCCGGCGCAGCTCGTCGTTCGAGAAGCGCTTGATGTTCCACGCCATCGACCGTGCGGAATTGGGCGACTCGTCGTCCGGTGGGCCGAACATGGCCAGGCTCGGCCAGTACCAGCGGTCGACGGCATCCTGAGCCATCTCGCGCTGCGCGGCCGTACCCTGCATCAGGGTCAGCAGGATCTCGAATCCCTGTCGCTGATGGAACGACTCCTCCTTGCAGATGCGCACCATCGCGCGGGCGTACGGACCATAGGATGCCCGGCACAGCGGCACCTGGTTGCAGATCGCGGCTCCGTCGACGAGCCAGCCGATCGCCCCCATGTCCGCCCAGGTCGGCGTCGGGTAGTTGAAGATCGACGAGTACCGTGCGCGCCCGTCGATGAGCTGCTCGGTCATCTCGGTACGGCCGATGCCGAGCGTCTGCGCGGCCGAGTAGAGGTACAGCCCGTGACCGGCCTCGTCCTGCACCTTGGCCATGAGGATCGCCTTGCGCTTCAGGCTCGGCGCGCGCGTGATCCAGTTGCCCTCCGGCTGCATGCCGATGATCTCGGAGTGCGCGTGCTGACTGATCTGGCGGATCAGGGTCTTCCGGTAGTCGTCCGGCATCCAGTCGCGCGGCTCGACGCGGGAATCCGCCGCGATGATCTCATCGAATCGTCGCTGCCCCGCGGACTGGTCGTCCATGTCGACTCCTTCGTCGCGCTTTACTGACCGAGCGTTCATTTATTCTCGCACACGGGTGCGAGGTCGTAAAGCGAAGGGCGTCCGGCGCGGACGAGACGACCCTCAGCGGGAGCGGGAGATGAGTTCCAGCAGCGCGTTCGCGTACGCCTCCGACGGGTCGGGATGCTCGAACTGCAGCGCCTCCCCGGCGATCTCTACCTCCACGCGGAACGTGTCGTCGAGCCGGATGAGACGGCGGAACGTCCCGCGCAGAAGGTCGCGCAGCTGGTCCTCGCGGGGCAGCCACACGGCATCCTCGAGAGTGACCGCGTCGAGTGCCCACTCGGTGGTGCCGTTGAAGGCGAGATCCGTGCCGCTCGGCGTGCGCCGCGCTTCGATCGTCATCTCGCTGACCGTGAAGACGTCGGCCTCGGCCTCGAGTTCGACGTCGTTCGGAAGGTCGAGCTGGAACCGGTCGCCGCTGTCCGGCCGCCAGGTCAGGCCGGCATCCCGCAGAGCGATGGCGAGTTCACGGGAGATCATCCCTCCAGACTAGGACCGTCGCACGGGGCCGGCTCTGTCGGTCGTGTAAGGCAGAGTGGGGAGCATGACCAGCTCGTCTTCACCCGCCGACACGCGCGCTGCCGCGCTCGCTGCGCTGCGCGAGCTCGTCGGACGTCCGGATGCCGACTTCCACGACGGACAGTACGAGGCGATCGAGGCGCTGGTGGCCGGCCGCCGCCGCGCACTCGTCGTGCAGCGCACCGGGTGGGGCAAGTCGGCGGTCTACTTCGTCGCGACCCTGCTGCTGCGCCGTCAGGGTGCCGGGCCCACGGTTCTCGTGTCCCCGCTGCTGGCGCTCATGCGCGACCAGATCGCGGCGGCCGAGCGCGCCGGTGTGCGCGCCGTGGCCATCAACTCGACCAATGCGCACGAATGGTCGGACGTGCTCGCGCAGCTCGATCGCGATGAGGTCGACGTGCTGCTCGTCTCGCCGGAGCGGCTGAACAATCCGGCGTTCCGCGAGCAGCAGCTGCCCGCGCTGGTGCGTCGGATCGGCATGCTCGTGGTCGACGAGGCGCACTGCATCAGCGACTGGGGGCACGACTTCCGCCCCGACTACCGTCGGCTGCGCGACCTCATCGCGGAGATGCCCGCCGAGGTGCCTGTGCTCGCCACGACCGCGACGGCGAACAGTCGCGTCGTCGCGGACGTCGCCGAGCAGCTCGGGTCGGGCGGTGCGGATGCCGGAACTGCGGATGCCGGTGTGCTCACGATCCGCGGCCCGTTGGCCCGAGCATCCCTCCGTCTCGGCGTGCTGCGGCCGCCGGATTCGGCGAGCCGACTGGCCTGGCTGCTCAGCCATCTCGACGACCTGCCGGGGTCGGGCATCATCTACACGCTGACGGTGGCGGCTGCGGTCGACACCGCCCGCCTGCTGCGCGAGCACGGGCACGAGGTGCGCGCGTACACCGGCCAGACCGACACGGATGAGCGCACCGAGTCCGAGGGCATGCTCAAGCGCAACGAGGTCAAGGCCCTCGTGGCGACCAGCGCGCTGGGAATGGGCTTCGACAAGCCGGACCTCGGATTCGTGCTGCACCTCGGCGCCCCGTCGTCACCGGTCGCGTATTACCAGCAGGTCGGTCGCGCTGGGCGCGCGAGCGACAGCGCCGACGTGCTGCTGCTCCCCGGCATGGAGGATCGCGAGATCTGGCACTACTTCGCGACGGCATCGATGCCCGACCGGGAACGCGCGGAGCGCGTGATCGCCGCACTCGGCGAGGCGCCGATCTCCACGCCGGCGCTCGAGGCCATGGTCGACATCCGCCGGACTCCCCTCGAGCTGCTGCTGAAGGTGCTCGACGTCGACGGCGCGGTCCGCCGAGTCCAGGGCGGCTGGGTCGCCACGGGGCAGCCGTGGACCTACGACGCGGAGCGGTACGACCGCATCGCTGCCGAGCGCGTCGCGGAGCAGCAGCACATGATCGATTACGAGCGCACCGACGGATGCCGGATGGAGTTCCTGCAGCGTTCGCTCGACGATGAGACGGCTGCTCCGTGCGGCCGCTGCGACAACTGTGCGGGCGTCTGGTTCCCCAGCGAGATCCGGAAGACCGCGACCGAGGCGGCGGCTGGCTCGCTCGACCGCGTCGGCGTCCCGCTCGAACCGCGCAAGGCCTGGCCGACGGGAGCCGACCGGCTGGGCGTCCCCGCCAAGGGGCGCATCGCCCCCGCGGAGCAGGCCGTCGACGGACGCGCGCTCGCGCGTCTCACCGACCTCGGCTGGGGTGGCACGCTGCGGGAGCTCTTCGCGGCGGGCGCCGCGGATGCGCCGGTCTCCCCGCAGGTGCTCGCCGCCTGTGTCCGCGTGCTCGCCGATTGGGGCTGGGAGGAGCGACCGGTCGCGGTCGTCGCGATGCCGTCCCGGTCGCGTCCGCTCCTGGTGGATTCGCTCGCGCGCGGCCTCGCCGAGGTCGGGCGCCTGCCGTATGCCGGGGCGCTGTCGTTCGCGAACGGCGGGCCGACCGGGCAGCCGGGCGGCAACAGCGCGTTCCGGCTCGCCGGACTCTGGGACCGCTTCAGTGCCGAGGGACTCGAGATCCCTGCCGGCCCGGTGCTGCTCGTCGACGATCAGGCCGACAGCCGCTGGACGCTGACGGTCGCCGCCCGCATCCTCCGACAGGCCGGCGCGACGGGGGTGCTGCCGTTCGTGCTGGCTCTGCGCGGCTGATCGCCGAGGGTCACTGCTTCGACACGAGCGTGAGGACGTCGTAGGCGGCCACCGTCTCGTCGTTCTGGTTGCGGATCACCGCGTCCCAGCGGACCTCGCCGTAGTCGTCGGTCTCGCGGGGCGTGATCTGCTTCGCGGTCAGATCGACCCGGATGCTGTCGCCCGGCGAGACCGGGGTGACGAAGCGCAGATTCTCGAGGCCGTAGTTCGCGAGCACGGGGCCGGGGTCGGGGTCGACGAAGAGGCCCGCCGCCCACGACACCAGCAGGTACCCGTGCGCGACCCGCCCGGGGAAGAACGGGTTCGCCGCCGCTGCGCCCTCGTCCATGTGCGCGTAGAAGGTGTCGCCGGTGAAGTGCGCGAAGGTCTCGATGTCGTCGAGGGTCACTTCGCGGGAGGCGGAGGCGATCCGGTCTCCGATCCGCAGATCGCTCAGGGGCTTACGGAAGGGGTGGATGCCGGAGCTCGATGCCTCCGCGCCCGCGTGCCAGACGCCGGTGATCGCGGTGAGCATGTCCGGCGAGCCCTGGATGGCCGTTCGCTGCATGTGATGCAGCACGGCCCGGATGCCGCCGAGCTCCTCGCCGCCGCCCGCCCGGCCAGGCCCGCCGTGCACGAGGGCGGGGAGGGGCGAGCCGTGACCGGTCGATGACCGGGCGTCGTCGCGGTCGAGCACTAGCACGCGTCCGTTGTGTGCGCCGACCGCCCTCACCAGTTCAGCGGCGAACGTCGCATCGTGCGTCGCCACGCTGGTCACCAGGGACCCGCCGCCGCGGGCGACGATGGCGGATGCCTCGGCGATCGTGTCGTAGGTGATCAACGACGACACCGGGCCGAACGCCTCGACGGCGTGCGCGACGTCGGCTGCCGCATCGTCGAAGCGCAGCAGAACCGGGGCGAGGAAGGCGCCGTCCACGGCATCCTGCCCGTCCGCCGTGCGCGCGGTGGGCGCATCCGTGGATCCGATCACGATCCGTCCACCGCCGTCGACGAGCTTCCGCACCTGACGCTGCACCTCATCGCGCTGCGCGAGCGAGGCCAACGGACCCATCGTCACCCCGTCGATGCGCGGGTCGCCGAGCACGACCTTGTCCGCGAGCCGCGCACGGACGGCCTCGACGACCGCGTCGGCGGCGCTCATCGGCACGATAGCGCGACGGATCGCGGTGCACTTCTGGCCGGCCTTCGCGGTCATCTCCGTCACGAGCTGGCGCACATATGCGTCGAACTCCGGCGTGCCGTCGACCGCGTCAGGGCCGAGCACCGAGGCGTTGATCGAGTCGGTCTCCGCGGTGAAGCGCACGCCGCCCGTCTGCACGGCCGCGTGAGCGCGCAGGTGCTCGGCCGTCGAGGCGCTGCCCGTGAATGCGACGAGGTCGCCGAGGCGCAGGTGGTCGAAGAGGTCGGGCACGCTTCCGCTCACGAGCTGCAGCGAGCCCGCGGGCAGCCGCTCGGATTCGACGAGGATCCGCACCATCGCCTCGGTGAGATACCCCGTCGGTGTGGCGGGCTTGATGAGCGTCGGCATCCCGGCGAGGAACGCCGGGGCGAACTTCTCCAGCGGTCCCCAGACGGGGAAGTTGAAGGCGTTGATCTGCACAGCGACGCCGGGCAGGCGCGTCGCGATGTGCCGACCGAGGAACGAGCCGTCCTTCGAGAGTTGTTCGACGGGTCCGTCGACGTACACGTGACCATTGGGCAGTTCGCGACGCCCCTTGCCGGAGTAGGCGAACAGCACGCCGATCCCGCCGTCGACGTCGACCCAGGAGTCGGCGGCCGTCGCGCCCGTGCGCGCCGACAGGTCGTACAGCTCCTGCTTGCGTTCCGTCAGGGCGAGCGCGAACCGCTTCAGCAGCAGGGCGCGCTGGTGGAACGTCAGCTCACCCAGGCTCTGCTGGCCGACGGTGCGCGCGTGCTCGAGCGCGCTGGCGAGGTCGAGACCCGCCGTGCTGACCCTGGCGATCTCGTCGCCGGTCGACGCGTCGCGCACGACGGCCGCATCGGCCGTGTCGTCCGCTGCGGCGGGAGTCCACCAGGAATCCCTGAGATAGCTGGGCAGGATGCCGGTCATGATGCGTCCCATCTGTAGAAGCCTTCGCCGCTCTTGCGGCCGAGTCGGCCCTCCGCGACCATCCGGCGCAGGAGCGCAGGCGGAGCGAACCGCTCGCCGAGCGCGGCCTGCAGTTCCTCGGCGATCCCGAGCCGCACATCCAGCCCGACGAGGTCGGTCGTCCGCAGCGGTCCCATCGGATGCCGGTAGCCGAGCTCCATCGCCCGGTCGATGTCCTCAGCATCCGCGACGCCCTCGTCGAGCATCCGGATCGCCTCCAGGCCGAGCAGGACGCCGAGCCTGCTCGAGGCGAAGCCGGGGGAGTCGCGGACGACGATCGGCGTCTTCCCGATGGCATCGACGGCCGCGCGCGCCCGTGCGACGGCATCCGGGGATGACGTCGTGCCGACGACGATCTCCACGAGCTCCGACGTCGGCACCGGGTTGAAGAAGTGCAAGCCGAGGAACCGCTGCGGGTGGGTCAGCCCGCCGGCGAGAACGTCGATCGAGATCGACGACGTGTTCGACGCGAGCAGCGCCGTCCCGTCGACCACCGCTTCCACGCGCGAGAGGGCGTCGCTCTTGAGCGCGCGGTCTTCGGGGACGGCCTCGATCACGAGCTCACGATCCGAGAGGCCACGGACGTCGGTGGAGACGCGGAGTTCCGCGGGTCCCGGGGCGAGCTGCCCGCGTGCCGCCGACCGTGTCAGCAGGTCGCGGATACGTGCGCCAGCGGCATCCGCAGCGGGCGCATCGCGCTCGACGACCGTCACGTCGCAGCCGGCGAGCAGGAAGGCGTGCGCGATCCCCGCGCCCATCCGTCCGCCGCCCAGCACGCCGACTCTGGTGATCATGCGCGTCCCCGCTTCTCGAGGAACGCGGTCATCCGACGCACCTTCTCCGGACTCTCGAACAGCTCGGCCTGCAGTTCCGAGTCGATGCGCGGGTGGTCGGCGAGCGGGGCGCGCAGGGCCGTCTTGGTATGTCGGATCGCGAGCGGATCATTCGCGCCGATCCGGTCGGCGATCGCGTGCGCGGCATCGCCCAGGGTCTCGGCCGGATGGATCGCGGAGATCAGTCCCGCGGCCAACGCCTCGTCGGCGGTCAGGATGCGGCCGGTGAACAGCATCTCGGCGGCGAGGGCCTCGCCGACCAGCGCCGGCAGTCGCCACGTCGCGCCTGCGGCGGCGAGGATGCCGAGGCCGACCTCCGGGTTCCCGACCCGCAGCGACGGCGTCGCGATGCGGATGTCCGCGGCGTACGCGAGCTCGGCGCCGCCGCCGAGCGCGTATCCGTCCATCGCAGCGATGACCGGTATCGGCAGCTCGTGGATGCGGCCGAAGACCGCGGCGTTGATGTTCTTCCTGGCGTCTTCCGCGCGCCGATCCCGCAGCTGCGCGATGTCGGCGCCCGCGGCGAACGCGCCGCCGGTCCCGGTGAGGATCAGCGTGCGCGGCTCGGCTTCGAGCTCGGCGCACACCGCGTGCAGCGCCTCCACCATGGCGAGGTCGATCGCGTTGCGCTTCTCCGGACGGTTCAAGGTCGCGACGACGCGATCATCGCGCCGTTCGACGAGGAGAGATCCGGCCATCAGGCTCGCTCCAGGATCAGTGCGGTGCCCTGCCCGACGCCGACGCACATGGTAGCCAGGCCCCGGGTGGCGTTCTCCCGTTCCATGCGGCCGAGCAGCGTGACGACGATGCGGCATCCGCTCGCGCCGAGCGGATGACCCAGCGCGATCGCGCCGCCGTCGGCGTTCACGCGGTCGTCCTCGATGCCGAGGCGTCGCAGGACCGCGATCGCCTGCGCAGCGAAGGCCTCGTTGAGCTCGATCGCGTCGAGGTCGTCGACCGTGAGCCCGGTGCGGGCGAGCGCTTTCAGGGTCGCGGGGACCGGCCCCAGTCCCATGATCTCGGGGGCGATGCCCGCGGCGGATGCCGAGACGACCCGCGCCCGCGGCGTCAAGCCGTAGCGTGCGACGGCCTCGGCGCTGGCGACGACGAGCGCCGAGGCACCGTCGTTGAGCCCACTGGCGTTGCCCGCCGTGACGATCGATCCGCCGGCGACGACGGGCCGAAGTGCCGCGAGAGCTTCGAGCGTGGTGTCGCGGCGCGGAGCCTCGTCCGCCGTGACCGTCCCCGCCGGTGTCGGGACGGTCACGAGCTCGGAGTCGAATCGTCCCGCATCCATCGCGGCGACCGCGCGGCGGTGGCTGCGCAGGGCGAAGGCATCGGCATCCGCTCGGCTGATCCCGTCGAGGCGGGCGACCTCCTCGGCCGTCTCCGGCATCGTGAACGTCGCCTTGTCGCGGGCGGCGAGCCGCGGGTTCGTGAAGCGCCAGCCGATCGACGTGTCGAACGCCGCGCCCGGCTTCGCCCACGCGCGGTCGGGTTTGGTCTGCACCCAGGGTGCGCGGGTCATCGACTCGACGCCGCCCGCGACGACGAGATCGGCGTCGCCCGCGCGGATCGCCTGCGCCGCCATGGTGATGGCCGACATCCCCGACGCGCACAGTCGGTTCACGGTGACGGCGGGGACGGCATCCGGAAGCCCGGCCAGCAGCACGGCCATGCGCGCGACGTTTCGATTGTCCTCGCCGGCCTGGTTGGCGGCCCCCAGGATGACCTCGTCGATGTCGGATGCCGGGACACCCGCACGCTCGACCGCGGCCGAGACGACGAGCGCGGCCAGGTCGTCCGGGCGGATGCCGGAGAGTGCGCCCCCGTAGCGGCCGATCGGCGTGCGGACCCCGCCGACGAGGTAGGCCTCAGGCATCAGCGCTCCCTGACATCGTCCTCGATGCGTAATTACCAACCGATCGGTCAGGAATTCAGTATGTCAGGGAGAAGGGCTGGGAGCAATCGGTGCCAGACTGGATCCGTGTCCGACACTCCAGCGCGCCGCGGGCGCCCCGGTTATGACCAGGGGCAGGTCCTCGACGTCGCCGTGCAGGAGTTCATCGCGCACGGATACGACGCCACGTCCGTCGCGTCGCTCGCCGAGCGGCTAGGCCTGTCGAAGTCGGCGCTCTACCACCACTACGCATCCAAGGAGCAGCTGCTCGAAGTGGCTCTGGAGGAAGCGCTCGGCGGGCTCGAGGGCGTCCTCGCGTCGGCGCAGGGCGCGACCGCGCGGGCGAAGCTCGAGTACGTGCTGCGCGGCGCGGTCGGCGTGCTCGTCGAGAAGCTGCCCTACGTCACACTGCTGCTGCGCGTCCGAGGCAACAGTGACGTCGAGCGGCGCGCGCTCGAGCGGCGACGGGTGTTCGACCGCGAGGTGACCGCGCTGGTCAGGGCCGCGCAGGAGGAGGGCAGCGTCCGCGACGATGTCGACGCGTCACTCGCCACGCGCCTGCTGTTCGGCATGGTCAACTCGATCGTGGAGTGGTACCGGCCGACCGGTCCTGAGGGCGCCGCGGAGCTCGCAGATGACGTGCTGCGCGTCGCCCTCGACGGCCTCAGGCGCTGACGAGCACGGTCTCGTCGAGCGAGCGCCGAACGCGTGGAGCGACCTCGCGCTCCTGGAGCACCTCGGGAAGCGACTCGACGTCGCCGAACTCGCCGAGGGCGATCACGGTCGTCGGCTCGAAGCGCGCCTCGACGCCGGGGAGCTGCTGCAGCGCCTCGCGCTCGAAGCCGCTCATCTGGTGCACGACGAGACCGTCGGCGTGCGCCTGCACCGAGAGGTGTGCGACGGCCTGGCCCAGGTCGTACAGCGCGTGGCTCAGGGTGTTGCCCTCGGTGTTCGTCGTCTCGGCGAGGGCGACGATCAGGACCGCGGCGTTGCCCGCCCAGATCTGGTTGAAGCCCACGAGCCCCGCGTGGATCTGCGCGTGCAGCTCGGACCCGCGACGGGCCACGATGAAGCGCCACGGCTGTGTGTTGTTCGCGGACGGGGTCCAGCGCGCGGCCTCGAGCGCCGACGCGAGCTTGCCTTCGTCGATCGGCGTGGAGTCGTCGAAGGCACGCGGGCTCCAACGCTCGGCGAGCACGTCGAGGACGGGGGCGTTCGTGTCTGCGGTGCGGGTGAGGACAGGAGTGGACATGCGTGACCTTTCGGAGTCGGGTGGTGTGCCGACTCCGTCGTCCGCGCCTGTCTCAGGCTAAACGCATTCAGCTGAATGTGAATTCCCGCGGTCATGGAACGCAACACGCGCCCGTGGTCAGGGGCGGCGGCGCGTCATCCGGCTCAGAATCCGATCCAGCGCGCAATAGATGTACCCGACCGTCACGAGGGCGATCGTGAGACCCCCGATCCAGAGAGCGACTCCGCCCACGCCAAGCGCGTCCACGTCCACGAGATACGCATAGGGGATGAGCGTCCACAGCAGCGGATCGAACCAGCGGAACGCGCCCTTGCGCACGAAGAGCAGCCAGTCGGCCATCAGCAGGCACGGCGTGATGATGTGGATCAGGTTATCCGTGAGGGTGAACGGCTCGTAGGCGCCCGGCTGGGCGAACGTCGTGGGGACGAGCACGAAGAGGTACACCAGCATGGTGACGGTGATCGCCTCCATCACCGCCCCGCTGAAGCGGGCGGACGGCGTCGATGCGCCCCGCGTCCCGTCCACCCGGAGATCTCGGATCGTCCGGAAGATCAGCAGCGGTACGGCCCACAGTAGTGGGCCGTACCGCTGCGGTTCAGGCGCGCAACGCCTCGCTCAGCTTGACCCGCGCTCCCATCTTGAGCAGCGAGTTCTCGTAGATCTTTGCGGACAGCAGCACGACCAGCGCGCACGTCGCGACGAGCAGCGCGAGGGCGACGAGCGGCTCCCACCAGGCGGCCTCTCCGAAGAACAGTCGGATCGGCATCGCGACGGGTGCCGAGAACGGCACGTACGACAGGATCGTCATGACGGTCGGGTTCTCGCCGAGGAACAGCACGAGGTAGAACGGCGCCATCACGAGGATCATCATCGGCGTGTAGACCGATCCGACGTCCTCCTGTCGGGACACGAGCGACCCCGCCGCCGCGAACATCGTCGCGATCAGCACGAACCCGAACAGGAAGAACACCGCGAACCAGATCAGCGGCGCCCCGATGCCCTGGAGTATCTCGGTCTGTCCGGTCACGATCAGGCCGATGGCGGCGACGACGACGAGCAGCAGAATCTGAGTGATCGCGAGCAGCGTGTTGCCGATCACCTTCCCGGCCAGCAGCACGCGTGCCGGAATAGCCGACAGCAGGATCTCGATGATCCTCGTCTGCTTCTCCTCCACGACGCTCGTCGCGATGGGGGAGCCGAAGCTCAGCGCCGCCATCATGAACACGAGCCCGAAGACCATGCCGAGGATGTACCGCATGCCGAAGGTGGGCGCGTTCGGGTCGAGCAGCTCGACCGTCGGCGCGATCGAGAAGACGCTCACCAGGGAATCCGGCGGCGACTGGTTCGCGATGATGACGACGCCGGTCGCTGCGCTCGAGTCGGCGATGATCGCGGCATCCACGTCGCCGGATTCGACCAGCGCGGCCGCGGCATCCCGGTCGGCGACCTCGGTGACCTCGAACGCGTCGCCCTCGGGCAGCAGGGCGGCTGCCTCGCTCGTCGCGGCGATCGGGGTCGAGCTCGTCGTGTTCGATGCGATCCCCATCCAGATCACGCCGGCGAGGGCGACCAGCAGCAGGATGCCGGTGGAGATGAGGAACGCCTTGCTGCGCAGACGCGTCGACAGCTCGCGTTCGGCGACCAGCCAGATGCCCTGGGTGGGCGAGAGAGTGGGGTGTGGGGCGAGAGACATCAGCGGACCTCCTCGAGTTCGTGAGCGGGCGCGGGCAGGATGACTTCCTTGAAGATCTGCGCGAGCGTGGGCTGCTGGGGGGCGAAGCGGCCGACGTCGCCGCCGTCGAGAGCGCGGCGCAGAACGCGCTGCGCGGTCTCGGGTGCGTCGACGTCGAACACGGCGCTGCCGCCGTCGAAGTCGATGACCGTGACTCCCGGTTCGTTGCGCAGCCATCCGGCATCCCCGGTGGTCTCGAGCTCCCAACGGGGCGACGAGTACCGGCGGCGCAGTTCGTCGCGCGGCCCGGATGCCCGGATGGTGCCGCCCGCGATGATCACGAGATCGTCGCAGAGCCGCTCGACGACGTCGAGCTGATGCGAGGAGAACAGCACCGAGACGCCGCGCGCCGCGCGTTCCTGCAGCACTCCGGCGACCGTGTCCACCGCGAGCGGGTCGAGACCCGAGAACGGCTCGTCGAGGATCAGCACATCGGGGTCGTGCACCAGCGATGCGGCGATCTGCGCGCGCTGCTGGTTGCCGAGAGACAGCGCCTCGATGTTGTCGTTCAGTCGTTCGCCGAGCCCGAGCTCCTCGAGCAGCGCGGTCGATCGAGCCACGGCATCCGACTTGGAGAAGCCGTGCAGCCGGGCGAAGTACGCGACCTGCTCGAGCACCTTCATCTTGGGGTAGAGACCGCGCTCCTCGGGCATGTACCCGAAGTTGCGACGCATCTCCGGGGTCAGGCGGGCACCGCCGAGCGTGACGGACCCGCCGTCGGAGGCGAGCAGACCCAGTACGATCCGCATCGTGGTCGTCTTGCCTGCGCCGTTCCCGCCGACGAAGCCCGTCAGGTGGCCGCTGGCCACCGGAAAGGTGATGTCGTCGAGCACGCGGCGCTCGCCGTAGCTCTTGGTGATTCCTGTCAGCTGCAGGGTTCCTGTGCTCATGCTTCCACGCTAGGAACAAGCGGATGCCGCGGCATCCCCCCTGCGGCGGATAACGCCTCCCCTGTCGGGCGGAGCTCAGCGGCGCACGGTCAGTACCGCGCGCACGATCAGCCCGGCGATCAGTGCCCAGAACGCCGCGCTGATCCCGCCGAGCGACAGACCGGAGGCGGCGATGAGGAAGGTGACAACGGCAGGCATGCGCTCGGCCGGTTCGGCGACCGCCTGCTGCACGGCCGAGCCGAACGCGGCGAACAGAGCGAGTCCGGCGACCGCGGGGATCACGGCGGCCGGCGCCAGCAGCACGAGGGCGACGAACGCCGATGCGAAACCGCCGAGCACGAGATACGACACCCCGGTCGAGACCCCGGCGATCCAGCGCCGAGCGGGGTTCGGATCGGCCTCGGGCGCAGCGGCCAGTGCCGCACTGATCGCGGCGAGGTTGATGGCGTGGCCGCCTGCTGTCGCCCCGACGGCGGTGCCGACACCCGTGACGAACATCGCCGGACGCCACGGGACGTCGTATCCGTAGCTGCGCATGATCGCGACGCCCGGCACATTCTGCGACGCCATCGTCACGACGAACAGCGGCAGCGCGATGCCGACCAGCGCCCCGATCGTGAACGTCGGAGCGGTGAACTCGAGGCGCGGGATGAGCAGGGCGGCGTCCACACCCGCGCCGGTGCGGAACAGGTCGATCGCGACGACGACGGCGGCCGCGACGAACGCGAGCGGCACGGCCCAGCGCGGTGCGAGCCGGGCGAACACGAGCCAGGTGAGCACGACCGGCAGCACGCCCCACGGATTCTCGGCGATCCCGGTGATGGGGGCGAGACACAGCGGCAGCAGGACGCCGGCGAGCATGGCCTGCGCGATGGATGCCGGGATCCGCGCGATCAGCCGCCCGAACCCGGGCCAGAGTCCGGCGACGATGATGAGCGCCGCGACGACGAGGAATGCGCCGACCGCGGCCGGCCATCCGCCCTCGACCGCACCCGTGGCGGCGAGCAGCGCGGCGCCGGGGGTCGACCAGGCGGAGGTGATCGGCATCCGATATCGCCAGGCGAGCACGACGCAGGCGATCCCCATCGTCAGGCTGAGGGCGAGCAGACCGCTGGCGGCCTGTGCGGAGGATGCCCCGACAGCGCTGAGCCCGGTGAGGACGACGGCGAACGAGCTCGTGAACCCGACGAGTGCCGTGACGATGCCCGCCGTGATCGGGCGCGAGATCGATACGGCGGTTCCGGTCATGCATGCGAGGCTATCGCGGGCGACGACCTACTCGAGAAGGCGCCAGCCCAGTCGGTCCGCCGCCCGGCGGTCGAACGTCACGGTCTCGGTGACACCGAACTGCTGTCCGGCTCCGCTGATCAGCGCGTCGGCGAAGTCCGCGCCGTCCTCTGCCAGGTTCAGAGCGCGCACCACGCCCTCGGCGTCATCGAACTCCAGGACTTCGGCCTCGATCAGCCGACGTACGACGCCGAGTGCGGCCGTGCGCGAGAAGTCGGGGCGTCGAGACAGAACCCATACGATCTCGGCCATCGTGATCGTGGTGATGAAGCCCCGCCGCCGCGGCGACAGACTCGCGAGCAGATTCTGTGCAGCCGGGCTCTGTGTTGCGTCGTCCGCCAGAACTGCGCGCAGGATGACGTTCGTGTCGAGCGCGACGAGCTCAGGTGCGCCGGGGATCACGCATCGTCCTCGGGGTGGAGACCGCGCAGACCGCTCGCGGCGCCGCCCTCCGCAATCGCCTCGTTGATCTCGTCGATGCTCATGGTCGGGATGCCGGGATAGTGCAGCATCCCGAACAGCGCTTCGATCGTTCCCGTTCTGGGAACCATGGCTGCCTGGCCCTTCGGCAGCGTGACGAACATCACCCGTGATCCCGTGGTGAGCCCGAGGCTCTCGCGGATCTCCTTGGGAATCGTGATCTGACCCTTGCTGGTCATCGTCGCCGTGGCGGACATGGCGCACCTCCTCCTTTCATTGTCTTCCTCCGCCGGCAGAACGGTCAAGGGTAAGGAGATTCGCAGCGCTCCTTACGCGAGTCCGCCCCGCAGGGCGAGCACGACCGCCTGCACACGGTCCCGGGCCCCGAGCTTCTGCAGGATGCGCGAGACGTGCGTCTTCACGGTCGCCTCGCCGATGAACAGCTGCGCACCGATCTCGGCGTTGCTCATGGCCTCCGCCATCAGGGCGAGGACCTCGGCTTCCCGGTCGGTGAAGGGCTCCGCGGGGACGAGGGCGGGGGCTGCTGAGTCCTCGCGCCCGAACCGCTGCAGCACCCGCCTGGTCACCTCCGGCGCCAGCATCCCGTCGCCCGCGGCCAAGGCGCGCACCGCGGCGACGAGATCCTCGGGCCCGGCGTTCTTCAGCAGGAACCCGCTCGCCCCGGCATCCAGAGCCGAGAAGAGATAGTCGTCGCGATCGAACGTCGTGACGATCGCGATCGCGGCGTGCGAGTCCGGCGCGGCCACGATGCGCCTGGTCGCCTCGATGCCGTCCATGTCCGGCATCTGCACGTCCATGCAGATGACGTCCGGATCCAGAGCGGATGCCGCGGTCACCGCCTCCGCGCCCGTCGACGCCTCGCCCACCACGGTGATGTCGGGCTGGGTGTCGAGGATCGTGCGGAAGCCGGCGCGCAGCATGGCGTGGTCGTCCACGAGGAGGACGCGGATCGCGCCGCTCATGCGGCTGCTCCGGCGAGTGAGGCCGCCAGCGGCACGGCGACGCGCACGCGCCAGCCGCCGCGTTCCCTCGGGCCGGATTCGATCGTCCCGCCGGATGCGGCGGCGCGTTCGCGCATGCCGAGCTGGCCGAGACCGGCCCTGGCGGTGAGCACGCGGCGGCCGGTGTTGACGACCTCGAGCTCGACCGCGGTATCCAGGTAGCGCAGCCGGACGTCGGCGGTGACGCCCGAGCCGGCATGACGGCGCGCGTTCGTGAGCGACTCCTGGGCGATCCGGTACAGGTTCACGGCGATCATCGGCGGCACGGGCCGCGGGTCGCCGACGACCTCGTAGGTGGTCGGGATGCCGGCCTCGGTCGTGGCTGCGACCAGCTCGGGGATGTCGTCCAGGCCGAGCGTCGAGGCGGTGTCCGCGGCATCCTCGTCCGAGGAGCGCAGCGTCTCGAGCAGATTCCGCAGTTCGCCGATCGCGTCGCGCGCCGAGCCCTCGATCCCCGACAGCAGGCGCTTCGCCTCGGCAGGATCGGCGTCGATCACCACGCGTGCGGCTCCGGCCTGCACGCCCATCACCGAGACGTGATGAGCGACGACATCGTGCAGCTCGCGGGCGATGCGCACGCGATCGAGCGCCACCGCCTGTGCCGCGGTCACCTCGCGCTCCCGCTCGAGGTCAGCGGTGCGCTGCTCGAGCGCCGCCCGCTGCTGCGCCGAGTGCCACGCCCGCTCGCCGAAGTAGTAGGCGCCGGCGAAGTACAGCACGTTCAGGAGCAGCTGCAGCAGCATGAAGGCGATGTATGGCGACATCGCGCCGGCGATGATCTCCTCCTCCCGCGCGGTGTCGATCGCGTCGCGGTACATCGTGATGATGAGCCAGATGAACATGCCGGCGATGATCGCCGAGCGCACGATGAGCGCGGCCCGCCGGTTGGTCATCCATGCGCCGACCGTGTAGAGCGCGATGAACATCGCGATGTTGCCCGCGTACAGCTCGGGAATCCGGAACGTCACGGCGACGAAGTAGGCGATCGAGACGATGATCGCGACCTGTGCGGGCCAGACGCGCCGCACTGCGAGCGGGGCGGCGATCACGACGAGGTACGCGATCGCGGAGCCGAGGGGTGCCTGCTCGTCGCCGTAGATCTCCGAGATCGACGAGAGCGCGGCGCTGATGACGCCGGAGACGAAGACGACGGCCGTCAGGATGAGATCCGCTCTGCGCTGCTGCGGCGTGAGCGGACGAGTCGGTGCGAGCATGGGCACCACGCTACGGAAAAGCGGATGCCGCGGCATCCGCCCTGCGACGGATTCGTTCCTCACTTGCTATTGACGAGCGCGGTTGTTTTTTGCAAGCTCGGTTCGACAGGCTCGCCAACCTGGTTCGAGCCGGTACGGGAACCGACAAAGGAGTCCGCATGTCCACGAAGATCTTCGTCAACCTGCCCACCGCCGACCTCGAGCGCAGCAAGGCGTTCTACACGGCCCTCGGCTGCGACATCAATCCGCTCTTCACCGACGAGAACGCCGCCTGCATCGTGTGGAGCGACGATGTGTTCTTCATGGTGCTCACGCGCGAGTACTTCGGCACGTTCACCGAGAAGCAGGTCGTCGATGCGACGAGTTCGGCGCAGGTGCTCGTCGCCCTCAGCCGCGACTCTCGCGAGGACGTTGACGGGATCGTCGCCGCCGGGCTGGCTGCCGGCGGGACAGAGCCGGTCGAGGCGAAGGACTACGGCTTCATGTACTCGCGCGACCTCGAGGACCCGGACGGCAATGTGCTCGAGTTCCTCTACATGGATCCGGCTGCCGCGGAGCAGGGGCCCGAGACGTTCCTCGCGGAGCAGGGCGCCGAGACGGCCTGATGGCCGCCCGGAGCTACGGGCAGTACTGCGGCATCACGACGGCGGTCGAGCTGATCGGGGAGCGCTGGGCCCTGCTCATCGTCCGCGATCTGCTCGTGGGCCCTCGCCGGTACACCGATCTCAAGCAGGGCCTGCCCCGGATCCCGACCAACATCCTCTCCACGCGGCTCAAGGATCTGCAGGAGGGCGGCGTCGTGCGCCGTGTTCCGCTGATGAACTGCGGGTTGGTCTACGAGCTGACGCCGTACGGGCGCTCGCTCGAGCCGATCCTCCTCGCACTCGGGCGCTGGGGGTTCCAGGCGATGCACGACCCGGAGCCCGGCGACGTCGTCACCCCTGACTCGCTCACGATGGCACTGCGGACCTCGTTCCAGCCCGAGCGCGCGACGGATGTCGACATCGAGCTGCACCTCGGCGACATCGTGCTGAGGGTGGTCGTGACCGGCGGCGAGCTGGTCGTCACGCAGCTCGCCCCGCCGGCGCCGCCCGTCGGCGGCCGGCTTCCCGACGGAGAACCGGATGCCGTGATCGTCGCCGGCCCCGGCATCCGACGCCTGATCGCCGGACAGGTGACTCCGGCAGAGGCGATCGCGCAGGATCTCGTCGCGGTGGTGCGCGGCGACGAGAGCGCACTGGACGCCTTCGCGTCGACCTTCCGCATCGCACCGCTGATCACGCAAGGGAGCATGACATGAGCACGGATGGACGCATCATCATCGACCTCTTCACCACCCTGGACGGCGTCGCACAGGCGCCAGGAGGTCCGGACGAGGACGAATCCGGCGCCTTCCCGTTCGGCGGATGGCAGGCGCCGTTGCCGAGCGAAGCCGTCGGCCGCAGCGTCACCGAGGGCATGGAGACGCTCGACGCCCTGCTGCTCGGCCGCCGGACCTACGACATCTTCGCCGGGTACTGGCCGCAGCACACCACCGGCGAGGAGGGGTGGATCGGGCAGCTGTTCGATCGGGTGCCGAAGTACGTCGCCTCGCGGGATGCCGATATCCGCCTGGACTGGCAGGGAAGTTCCCGCGTGGGGGCGGACCTGGCCACCGAGATCGCCGAATTGCGCGCACGGCACCGCGATGTGCACGTGATCGGCAGCATCGACCTCGCTCAGACGCTCCTCGCCGAGAAGCTGTACGACGAGCTGCAACTGTGGGTGTACCCGATCGTGCTCGGACGGGGCAAGAAGGTGTTCCCCGAGGGGGCCGTGCCGGCGAACATGACGCTGCTCAGCGCGACGAGCGGCGACGGCGGCACGCTGCTGCTGCGCTACGCGCCGGCGCCAGGCGAGGTCGAGACCGGCACGATGGGGGACTGACGCAAGGGGTTCAGCCCAGCAGGCGCTCGATGACGAGGGCGACGCCGTCCTCGTCGTTCGACGCCGGCGCGATCTCATCCGCGGCGGCCTGCACCGCGGCATCCGCTCCGGGCATCGCGATGCCGCGTCCGGCCCAGTGCAGCATCTCGAGGTCGTTGAGCGCATCACCGAAGGCGATGACCTCGGTACGGTCGATGCCCAGATGCGTGCACAACTGGGCGAGGCCCGTCGCCTTCGTCACGCCCTCGGCCATCACCTCGACGAACGGGGCGCCGGACAGGGTTGCCTCGAAGCCCGTGAGGCCGAGCGCCTGGAGGGCGGCGAAGATCTCCGGGATCGGCACGGACGGATGCCGGATCACGAGCTTGAGGCTCGGCGCAGCCAGCACCTCGGCCTGAGGCACGCCGCCCATCGTCGCCGGGTCGCGCTTGTGATCGCTGAACGCGGCGAGCTCGGCGTAGCCGTGCTGTGCGACGAAGGTCGCGCCGACGTCGCGCACACTCGCGAAGAAGAGATCGGGGATCACCCGGCCCAGCGCCTCGGCGAGCTCTCGCTGCACGGCGGCAGGGATCTCCTCGGCGAACAGGTGCTCGCCGGTGGACAGGTGCACGCCGTAGGCGCCATTGCCGCACAGCGCCCAGTCGTCGAAGCCCGCACCGGCCGCCACCTGCTGCAGCCCGATCGGCTGGCGCGCGGTCACCGGCACCACGCGGATGCCGGCCGAGCGCGCCGCATCCAGAGCCTTGCGAGTGCGGGGCGACACAGTGCTGTCGTCGTTCAGCAGCGTGCCGTCGAGATCGGTCGCGATGAGGCGGATCACGCGAAGATCATCGGGAGGTCGTCGTCCTCCTCGACAGCGCCGAACGCGAGATCGACGACCACGGGAACGTGGTCGCTGGGCTGCTCGCCCTTGCGTTCTTCGCGATGGATGGATGCGCCGGTCACGGCATCCGCCAGTGCACGGGAACCGAGGATGAAGTCGATGCGGATGCCCTCGTTGCGCGGGAACTTCAGGCGCTGGTAGTCCCAGTAGGTGTAGCCCTCGGGGACGAGCGGGCGGACGACGTCGGTGACGCCGGCATCCGCGAGCGCGAAGAAGGCATCGCGTTCGGGCGGCGACACATGGGTCGAGACGCCCTCGACGATGGCCGGATCGCCGTTGTCGGCATCGAACGGGATGATGTTGAAGTCGCCGACCAGTGCCAGCGGAAGATCCGGATTCGCGGCGAGCTCGGCCGCCGTCGCGTTCTTCAGCTGCTCGAGCCAGTGCAGCTTGTACGCGTAGTGCGGGTCGTCCAGGCTGCGGCCGTTGGGGACGTACAGGCTCCACACCCGCACGCCGTCGACCATTACACCCAGTGCCCTGGCCTCCAGCGGCGCATCCGGACCCTCGTGGCCCTTGGCGAAGCCCGGCATCCCGTCGAACGAGGTCCGCACGTCGGTGATCGGCAGACGGCTGGCGATGGCCACGCCGTTCCACTGATTGAATCCGTGGACCTCGACGTGATACCCGGCCTCTTCGAACGGCGCGTAGGGGAACTGCTCCGGCTTGCACTTGATCTCCTGGAAGGCCAGGACGTCGATGTCCTCGCGGACCGCGAACTCGACGGCGCGGGTCACGCGCGTGCGGATGGAGTTGATGTTCCAGGTGGCCAAGCGCATGGGTCCAGCCTACGGGGCGGGGCGGACAGTCGTGCGGGGGCTCGGGGGGCTCGCCTTCGGCATCGCGGGGGCTCGGGGGCTCGCCTTCGGCATCGCGGGGTGGAGGGCGGGCTGCGGGATGCTCCGTGCGCTCGCCGAGGGTCCCTCCCGCTTCGCGGGTCCCTCCCGATGCTCGCGCACGGAGCATCCCTCCGCCCTGTCCGGGACGAGGACGCGGACGCGGACCGGGGGTGGGGGACGGGGACGCGGTGCGCCAGGGGCGGGGATGGACGGGAGGGGGGAATGAGTGGGGAGGGGGGAGCGGCGGTCAGACGACGGCGTTCCAGCGGAGGCGCGGGGGCGCGGAGTCGAGCTCGGCGAGAAGCGGGGCGGGGTCGGAAACGGGAAACATCGTGATCAGAAGGCGATCGTGCTCGCGGAGATCGAGGGCGTAGGCGAGGGCAGATGGTGCGGGGTGGCGGTCGGCGATCGCGACGACGGCATCCGTGGGGACGAGGGGCTGGCGGCGAATCGTGGTGGTGTCGATCACTGTCTCGGCGGCTTCGGTGACGCGGTCGAGCAGGGTGCGCTCGCCGACCCACGGCACGAACGCGTCCGAGGAGAGTCCGCACGCGACGGCGAGCTCGCCGTCGAGCCAGCGAGCGCGCTTCAGACCGTAGGGCGTGGGGGTCCTCGAGAGCAGGTAGCCGTAGACGTGCAGCAGGCCGGCATTGCCGACCGGCCACGACGAGTCCAGCCCGGCGCGAGCGTGCAGGGCGTCGAACATCGATCGGGGCAGGACCGGGGCGCCGACGTTCTCGTCGACGATCGTGGACCGGCCCCAGCGCGCGAAGCGGTCCGCCTCGGCATCCGCGTCGATGGCCGCACCGAGCCAGTCGAACATCGCAAGCACATCCGCGGGCTCGAGCGCGGCGACCGCGGCATCCATTCGATCGATCACGACGACGAGCGTAACGGGCTCCGGTGACCCTGCCGGACGCGGAATTCACGTGCTGTTCACGCAGAATGGTCGAAATGTCCAAACGCGAATGCAACTATGGACGCATCGTCCCCATCCGATCAGGAGAACTGTGACTGCCACCCTCGTCCTCGATTTCGACGGCACCATCGCGCTGGGCGCAGGTCCCCTCGAGGCCTTCGCCCGCGCCGTCGCGACAGCGGTCGATGACGCCGCCTTCACCGACCGCGCGCTGACCGACCTCGTCGCTTTCGAGCGCGGAGAGGCAGACGCGCGCGACGGCTACGACGTCATCAGCACGCTCGCGGCGGCCCAGGGCGTGAGCGCTGAGGTGCTGGAGGCCGCCTACCAGTCCTCGCGCGCGCTGCTCGGATCGGAGCACGCCGCGGTGGCGCCGCCGGAAGGGCTCGCCGAGTTCCTGAACCGCATCCACGGGAGCGTCCGCGTCGTCCTCGCGACCAACGCGCCAGGCGCCGGCATCCGTCCCGTCCTCGACGGATGGGGCGTCACCGACCTGTTCGACGACCTGCACTTCACCGTCGGCAAGCCGGCAGGGCTCGTGCCGATCATCCGCGCGGCGGTCGCCGAAGGGCCCGTCCTCTCCGTCGGCGACATCTTCGAGTTCGATCTCGCGCCGGCATCCGAACTGGGTGCCTCCACGGCGCTCGTGGGAGCGACGGCCGAGCGCTCGTCGGCGGCCGTGACCATGCGCGCGCGCACCATCGCCGACCTCTACGGCGACATCGAAGCCTGGGCCGCAGCCGCGGCATCCAGTACCACTCGCAGCACCACCCTCACCGAAAGGCACGATTCGAATGCGTAAGTCCCTGCTCACCACGGGCATCGCCGCAGTCGCCGTTCTGACCCTCGCCGGCTGCAGCAGCAGCTCCGCCGACGGGTCGGCGGACGAAACGACCGAGTGGCCGTCCTCCATCACTCTGTCGCTGGTCCCTTCGGTCGAGGGCGAGGACCTCGCTCAGGCACTCGACCCGCTCACCACCTACCTCTCGGACAACCTCGACATCGAGGTGAAGGGCGTCGTCGCCTCCGACTACGCCGCGACCGTCGAAGCGCTCGGCACCGACCAGGCGCAGGTCATCATCACCGACGCCGGCTCCCTGTACAACGCCACAGAGCGCTACGACGCCGAGCTGATCCTGCGCGACGTGCGCTTCGGCGCGACCTCCTACGCGTCCGTGGCCTACACGAACAACCCCGAAAAGTACTGCGAGGACGAGCCCGTCCTGTCGACGTACGCGGCCAGCGGAGTCGAGCTGTCGTACTGCAACGGCATCGAAGAGGCAGCAGCCGATGCCACCGGGTCCGGCCCCGCCGGCATCGAGGCACTGGGGGAGATCACGGACGGCACGAAGGTCGCACTGCAGGCCGCGACCTCGCCCGCCGGCTACCAGTACCCCGTCGTCGCGATGCGCGAGCAGGGCGTCGACACGGATGCCGGCATCACGCAGGTGCCCGTCGAAGGCAACAACAACGCCGTCCTCGCCGTGTACAACGGCGACGCCGAGGTCGCCTTCGCCTACTGGGACGCCCGCACGACCGTGACCGAGGAGGCGCCGGACATCGCCGAGAAGGTCGTCGCCTTCGCCTACACCGAGATGATCCCCAACGGGGGAGTCGCGGTGACGTCGACCCTCCCGGACGACCTCGTCGCCGAGCTGACCGAGCTGCTCGACGGCTATGCGGACTCCTCCGAGGAGGCGGCATCCGTGATGTTCGACCTCGTCGGCCTGTCCGACTGGACGAGCGAGACCGCCGAGGACGAGATCACCCGCTACGGCGAGATCCTCGCCGAATTCTCCAACTGATCCTGAACAGAGAACATGCACACTGATCCACAGCGCGCGGAGGCCGGGGCCCTGATCCCGGCCTCCGCGTCGTGGTCGATCCGTCTCGACGACGTCTCGGTCACCTACCCCAATGGCACCAGGGCCCTCAACGGGGTTTCGCTCGATATCGCCGCCGGTGAGATGGTCTCGGTCGTCGGCCTCTCCGGCTCGGGGAAGTCGACGCTCATCCGCACGATCAACGGCCTCGTGCCCGCGACCAGCGGGACCGTGAGAGTCGGCCCGCACACGGTGACCGGCATGCGCGGGCACCGCCTGCGCGAGATGCGCGGCCATATCGGCATGATCTTCCAGGGGTTCAACCTCGCGGATCGGGCGAACGTGTACCGCAACGTGCTCGTCGGCCGGTTCGCGCAGACGCCCACCTGGCGGACCCTGCTCGGGCTGACCACGGCGCAGGATCGCGAACTCGCGCTGCGCGCCCTGGACTCCGTCGGGATGCTGGAGAAGGTGTGGAGCCGCGCCGGACAGCTCTCCGGCGGTCAGAAGCAGCGCGTCGCGATCGCCAGGGCGCTCACCCAGCAGCCGAGCGTGATGCTGGCGGACGAGCCGGTCGCGAGCCTCGATCCGCCGACCGCCCACGCCGTCATGCACGACCTGCGACGGGTCAACGTCGAGGAGCACCTGACGGTGCTCGTCAACATCCACTTGATGGATCTCGCCCGCCAGTACACGACCCGGATGATCGGGCTGCGGGCCGGCGAGGTCGTCTACGACGGCCCGGCTGCGGCGGCGACCGATCACGACTTCGAGCAGATCTACGGACGGCCGATCCAGCCGAGGGATGTGCTCGGCGCATGATGAGCGAACCCCGGCCACTCGCCATCCCGCCCAAGCCGACCTCGCGGGTGCGCACCACGCTCGTCGCGCTGGCGTTCGCCGCCTTCACGGTCGCCACCTGCATCCCGGCGATCGGCGGCATCGACCTGGACTTCGGCGCGCTCATCCGCAACTGGAGCAACGGCAAGGATCTGCTAGCGCAGTTCCTGCAGCCGGACTTCTCGTTCGTGCCCCGGACCATCGGGCCGATGCTCGAGACGCTGCAGATGGCCGTCGTGGGAGCGGCGCTCGCCGCCGTGATCTCCGTCCCGCTCACCCTGTGGGCAGCGACGCCGACCAACCCGAACACGCCGACGCGCATCGCGGTGCGGACGGTCATCAACGTCATCCGTTCGGTCCCCGACCTCGTCTACGCGACGGTTCTCGTGGCGATGGTCGGCGTCGGAGCCCTCCCCGGCCTCATCACGCTGTTCCTCTTCGACATCGGGATCATCGTCAAGCTCGTCTCCGAGGCGATCGACTCCACGGATCTGCCCGTCATCGAGGCCGGCCGCGCTGCGGGCGGCTCGCAGGCGCAGATCAACCGGCGCGGCGTTCTGCCGCAGACCTGGCCGCTGTTCGCGAATCAGTGGCTCTACACGCTCGAGCTCAATGTGCGCATCTCCGCGATCCTCGGAATCGTCGGCGCCGGCGGCATCGGGCGACTGCTCGACGAGCGCCGGGCCTTCTACGCCTATGACGATGTCGCGGTGATCGTGCTCGAGATCCTCGTCGTCGTCGTGCTCATCGAGATCTTCTCGAACTTCCTGAGGAGGCGACTGGTATGAGCCTCGCCACCACTGCGCGCGGTATCGGGCTCGACCTGCCGGGGCATCCGTCCCGCCTGGTCCCGACGATCATCGCCGTCGCCGTCGGCGGCGTCGTGCTGGCCGCCGCAGCCGGCCTGCCGATCCCGTGGAACGACCTGGGTGCGCTGCCTGCACAGATCTGGCAATATCTCGTGCTCATGTTCGCCGACCCGAACGGGGAGATGCTCCCGCAGGCGCTGTTCGAGACCTGGCGCTCGATCTCGATGGCCTGGATCGGTGCGATCGGATGCGTCATCGTGTCGATCCCGCTCGGCATGCTCGCCGCGCGCAACGTCGGGCCGGTCTGGCTGCGCCTGCCGCTGCGCGGCGTGTTCGCGGTGATCCGCGCCGTTCCCGAGGTGATCATCGCCCTGCTGCTGCTCACCGTCACCGGACTCACTCCGTTCACCGGTGCGCTGGCGCTGGCGATCGCCGGCATCGGCACGCAGGCCAAGTGGGTGTACGAGACGGTCGAGTCCGTGCAGGAGGGAGCCTCCGAAGCCGTCCGTGCCGCGGGAGGCAGTACGGCCGAGGTCACGCGCTGGGCGCTGTGGCCGGCCGCGGCACCCACGCTGCTGTCGTTCGCGCTCTACCGCTTCGAGATCAACATCCGCACCTCGGCGGTCCTCGGGCTCGTCGGCGCCGGCGGCATCGGCAGCATGCTCGCGAACTACACGAACTTCCGCGAGTGGGATACGGTCGGGATGCTGCTCATCGTGGTCGTCCTCGCGACCATGCTCATGGATGCCGTCTCCGGCGCGATCCGCAGGCGCATCATGCGGGGTCCACGTGTCAGCGCCTCCGCCCCGACGAAGAAGGAGCGCACCGATGTGGCAAGGACCCGCTGACGCACCGCCCACGGCGCGCATCGCGATGCTCGCCCCGTCGATGCAGCCCAGCGAGCGCCGCGTCGCCGAGGCGATCGCCGCGGACGTGGACGTCTCGATCGAGCGCACGGCCCAGGAGATCGCGGATTCCGTCGGGGTGGGCAGGGCGACCGTGATCCGCACGGCACAGACGCTCGGCTACGACGGGTATCCGCAGCTGAGGGTCGCGCTCGCACGCGAGCGGGCCACGACCGCTCCGTCGCAGGAGAGCACGGATGCCACGATGCTGGGGGCCCTGCGCGGCGCCGTCGACCGGTTCGCGTCGCGTCTCGCCCACACGGTCTCGGCGGTGACGGAGGACGGCCTGTCGGCGTTCGTCGCCGAACTCGACACCGCGACGCGACTGCTCGTCGCCGCCAACGGACTGTCGGCGCCGATCGGTGCGGATCTGTCGATGCGGCTGACCTCGGCCGGGCGGCCGGCGGAGTACGTCGCCGACACGCTCGGTCAGCAGATCACGGCCTCGCAGCTCGGTGCGGGGTCGGCCTGCCTGGTCGTCTCGGGCTCGGGCGTGAACAAGGCGTCGATCGACGTCATGACCGCCGCGAGGGCGAGCGGCGCCCGGGTGCTGGCGATCACGTCGTTCCCCCGCTCGCCCGTCGCCGAGCTCGCCGACGTCGCGCTCGTCGTCGCGCCGATCAACGACTCCTTCCGCGACGAGCTGCTGCACACCTCGCGCGCCGCCCTGATGCTCGTCACCGAGTCCGTCGTCGGGCTGCTCGTGCGCACCCGCGGAGACAGCGCCACCGCGGCTCAGGCAGCGACGCTCTCGGTGCTCGGCCACTCGCTGTCCGAGTAGGTCGCTCGCGTCGGGTCAGCGCTCGGCGGGGTCCGCCGTGCCGACGAGCACGCCGCGGGCGAGCGTGTGGAAGTGCCGGTTGAAGCCGAGGATCGCCGGCGTCGACCCCGGCTCGATGTCCAGCGCATCGACGTCCAGGGCGTCGACGACGAAGAAGTAGCGGTGCGCTCCCGTCCCGATCGGCGGGGCTGCGCCGATGAAGCGCTCCGTGCGCTGCTCGTTCGGCAGCACGCGCGCGTCTCCGGGCAGTGAGGCGGCTGTGCCATCCCCGCCGGGGAGCGACATCGTGCCGGCCGGGAGGTCGAACGCGGCCCAGTGCCAGAAGCCGGAGCCGGTCGGAGCATCCGGGTCGAAGCAGCTGATCGCGAAGCTGCGCGTCCCTGCCGGCGGCTGCGACCACTCCAGTGCCGGCGCGCGATCCTCGCCGCCGCGGTCGGCCGACCAGGCGAACAATGGCAGCGGAGCGCCCGCGGCGAAATCCGGACTGCTCAGCGTCAGCGGCGCCACCGGACGCAGTTCGGCGAGCTCGGCATACGGGTCGAACGAGAACATGGAACCTCCGGCATCCTGTGCGTGCACGGCCACGATAGGCGACGCGCGCCGTCACGGCCAGAGCCCGCGCCCTACACTGGATGCCGTGACCCTCGACGCAGACCGCCAGTCCCTGCTCGCCCTCATCTCGGATGAGGCGGTGTTCCACGGTGACTTCACCCTCTCCAGCGGCAAGAAGGCGACGTACTACGTCGACATGCGCAAGCTGACCCTCGACCATCGCGCCGCCCCCGCCATCGGCCGCATCATGCTCGACCTGATCGGCGACCTGGATGTCGTGGCCGTCGGCGGCCTGACGCTCGGCGCCGACCCGATCGCGAACTCGGTCCTGCACGCCTCCGTCGCTGCCGACCGTCCGCTGGACGCCTTCGTCGTCCGCAAGGAGCCCAAGGACCACGGTCGCGGACGCCAGATCGAGGGCGCGGACGTCAAGGGCAAGCGCGTCGTCGTCCTCGAGGACACCTCGACCACCGGGCAGTCCGCGCTCAAGGCCGTCGAGGCCCTGCGCCGCGAGGGCGCGGAGGTCGTCGCCGTCGCCGTGATCGTCGACCGCAAGACGGGCGCTCAGGCGGCGATCGAGGACGCCGGTCTCGAGTGGCGCGCCGCCTTCGATCTCGACGACCTCGGGCTCGCCCCGCAGTGACCCACGGTCGGAGATCGGCGCTTCGTCGGATCGATTCCGCGGATCTGCTCCGACCGAACGGAATTCTCCGACGCACGAACGCGCAGACACCGCGCGGAAAGGGAGACCAGTGACCCGCTACGCGCTGGCCGTCGATGTCGGCGGCACGAAGATGGAAGCCGCGCTCGTCACGGATGCCGGACTGCTCGTCGACGGCAGCCGCAGTCGCCAGGCCACCGGTCGTGCGGCGACTCCCGCGAGTCTGGATGCCGCGGTCGAAGCGATCGTCCGGCACGCGCTGTCGGCGCTTCCGGCGGATGCCGAGCTCGTCGGCGCGGGGATCGGCAGTGCAGGTCCGGTCGACCGCGGCAGCGGACAGATCCTTCCGGTGAACATGCCGCAGTCGCGCGGCTACGGACTCGAGGAGGCCGTCGGCGCCTCGGCCTCTTCGGCGCTCGGACGCGAGGTCGCCACTGTCTTCGGCCATGACGGCGGTGCGCTCGCGCTCGCCGAATCCTGGCTCGGGGCCACACGGGACGCGCGCGCGTCACTGTCGATCGTGGTCTCGACCGGTGTCGGCGGGGGCTTCGTCGTGAACGGCGCCTACATCGCCGGTGCTACCGGCAACGCCGGTCATCTCGGGCAGGTCCGCCGCGAAGGCGGACTGACGCTCGAGGAGATCGCCTCGGGGCCGGCGAGTGCCGCATGGGCGCAGCAGCAGGGCTGGACCGGCGCGACCGGCGAGGATCTCGCTCGGGATGCGGCAGCCGGCGACGCCACGGCTCGGGCCGCGATCGAACGCTCGGCGGCGGCGGTCGGCGAAGCACTGGCGGATGCCGCGACGCTCGTCGACCTCGATGTCGTGGCGATCGGCGGCGGATTCTCGCGCGTCTCCGACGACTACATCGACCTCGTGCAGGCGGCGCTCACCGCGAGCGCGGCGCATGAGTACTCGCGCCGCACGCGCGTCGTGCGCTCGGGATTGGGAGACGAGGGCCCGCTGATTGGCGCGGCGGCGTTCGTCCTGCGGTAGTCAGCGCGTCGGTCGGCCCCCAGGCCGAGTCAGTCGCCGATCGCCGTCCAGGCGCTCCCGGCCGCAGAACTGCGTTCCACGGCATCTAGCACCCGCTGCACGTGCAGCGCATCCGCGAACGACGGGCGCGGCTGCTCGCCGTCGGCGACCGCCTGCACGAAGTCGACGACCTGGTGCGAGAAGCCGTGCTCGTACCCGAGCATGTGGCCGGTCGGCCACCACGATCCGGTGTACGGGTGACCGGCTTCGGTGACGAGGATGCGGCGGAATCCCTGCTCCAGGTCGGGGTTCGTCGCGTCGTAGAACTCGAGCTCGTTCAGGCGCTCCATGTCGAACGACAGTGCCCCGAGTGATCCGGAGATCTCGAAACGGAACGCGTTCTTGCGTCCGGTGCGGAAGCGCGTGGCCTCGAAGGAACCGAGCGCCCCGTTCGCGAACCGGCCGTGGAACAGCGCCACGTCGTCGACCGTGACCGGCCCGCGTTCCGTCGACGCCGTGCCGGAGAGCCCGACGCCCTCGCCGAGCAGCGGGCGCTCGTCGACGATCGTCTCGAGGATGCCTGAGACGCTGGACAGCGGGATCCCGGTCACGTATTCGACCATGTCGATTGCGTGGGCGCCGATGTCGCCGAGCGATCCGGACCCCGCCCTGTCCTTCTGCAGCCGCCAGGTCAGCGGCGCCTCGGCATCCGTCAGCCAGTCCTGCAGGTACTCGGCGCGGATCTGGCGGATCTCGCCGAGCCGCCCGTCCGCGACGAGCCGGCGAGCGAACACGGCCGCCGGGACGCGGCGGTAGGTGAATCCCACCATGGAGCGGATGCCGCGACTCGCCGCCTCCTCGGCGGCGCGCGTCATCCCCTCGGCCTCGGCCACGCTGTTCGCGAGCGGCTTCTCGCAGATGACGTGCTTGCCGGCGCGCAGGGCGGCCAGAGCGATCTCGGCATGCGTGTCGCCGGGGGTGACGATGTCGACGACGTCGACGTCATCGCGCTCGACGGCGGCCCGCCAGTCGGTCGACGTCTCCGTCCACCCCCACTGCTCGGCTGCGGCGGCGGTCTTCTCGGCATCCCGTCCGACCAGCAGGTGCATCTCCGGACGCACCGGCAGATCGAAGAACCGCGGGGCGGTCCGCCAGCCCTGAGAATGGGCAGCGCCCATGAATCCGTGGCCGATCATCGCAACACGCATCGACGTCTGTCTCCTTCGACGGTTTCCTTCAAAAGTTGTTTCTGGCAACATATATCGAGGACGACGCGATGTCCAGATCGGCGTCGATCGGAAAAGGAGACCTGGTGAGCACTACGCGTTCAGCCCTGATCGTGCGCGGTGGATGGGACGGGCATCATCCCGTCGAGGCGACGGATCTGTTCGTGCCGTTCCTGCGCGAACAGGGATACGACGTCAGGATCGAGGAGGGGCCGGCGGTCTACGCGGATGCGGAGACGATGGCCGGCGTCGACCTGATCGTGCAGAGCAACACGATGAACTCGATCGAGCGGGACGAGCTGAACGGCCTGCGTGCGGCGATCGAAGCCGGCACCGGCATGGCGGGCTGGCACGGCGGCATCGCCGATTCGTACCGCAACAACTCGGACTACCTGCAGCTCATCGGCGGGCAGTTCGCCACCCACCCTGGGCGCCACCCCGAGGAGCGGCCGGGCAATGAGCAGGACAACTACCTGCGCTACACGGTCGAGCTGACCGACCTCGGTCGCGGGCACGAGATCATGGCCGGCCTCGACGACTTCGAGCTCGAGACCGAGCAGTACTGGGTGCTGCACGACGACCTCAACGATGTACTCGCGACGACGACGCATCCGGTGCAGCCGTACCACCCGTGGCATCGACCGATCGTCTCGCCGGCGGTGTGGACGCGACTGTGGGGCAAGGGGCGGATCTTCGTCGCGACGCCAGGGCACTCGGTCGACATCCTCGAGGATCCGAACGTGCGCACGATCATCGAGCGGGGGATGCTGTGGGCGAGCCGTTGAGCACTCTGAAGGTCGGGATCATCGGCTGCGGCAACATCGCCGCGCAGTACCTGGCCACCTTCTCGCGTCTGAGCAGCGTCGAGCTCGTCGCCGTCGCCGACCTGGTGCCGGAGCGCGCCGCCGAGGTCGCCGCGCGGATGCCTGGCGTGCGGGCGCTGAGCATCGATGAGCTCCTCGCCGAGCCGTCGATCCGCCTCGTGGTGAACCTCACGATCCCGGCCGCGCACGCCGAGGTCGCGCTGCGGATCATCGCCGCCGGCAAGGAGGTCTACACCGAGAAGCCCCTGACATCGGATGCCGAATCCGCCGCCGCGGTCCTCGACGCCGCCGCTGCGGCGGGCGTCTGGGTCGGCTGCGCTCCGGACACCGTGCTCGGCACCGGCATCCAGACCGCGCGCAAGGCCGTCGACGACGGTCTGATCGGACGGCCGATCTCCGCGACGGCGACGATGATGACCGCAGGGCATGAGCGGTGGCATCCGAACCCGGACTTCTACTACCTCCCCGGCGGCGGGCCGCTGCTGGACATGGGGCCGTACTACGTGTCGGCGCTGATTCAGCTGCTGGGTCCGGTGGCCAGCGTCATCGGGGCGGGCAGCCGCACCCGCAGCGAGCGCGTCATCGGATCCGGCGATCGCGCCGGCGAGCGCATTCCGGTCGAGGTGCACAGCCACATCACCGCGGTTCTCACGCATGAGTCCGGGGCGCTGTCGACGGTCGTGATGTCGTTCGACACGGTCGCCACGAAGGCGTCGAACATCGAGGTGCACGGCGAGACGGGTTCGCTGGTCGTCCCCGACCCGAACAACTTCGACGGCGATGTGCAGCTGCGCGCGCTCGGCGGAGATGGCTGGGAGACGCTGCCGGTGGCGGCGGGATACATCGGAGCGGGACGCGGCGTCGGCATCCACGACCGTGCGGTCGCGGGTGCGGAAGCCGCGCGCGCGTCTGGGACGATCGGGTACCACGCGCTGGACGTCATGCTCTCGGTGCTGCGCGCAGCGGACGAGGGCGGTTCGGTGATCGTCGAGAGCACCTGCGAGCGGCCGGAGCCGGTGCCCGCGTCGGAGCTCTGAGCCTCGCTCAGCGAGTCGCTCGTGCCGGCGCGAGCGACTCTCCGGGCTGCATCTCGCACGCGAGGAGCACCGCGGGCGGTTCGGCGTCGGCGTTGGCGATCCGCTCGATGATCGCATCCACTCCGAGCCGCCCGAGCTCCTCGCCGGGCGTGCGCATGTAGTTCAGCGGGGGGTCGGCCATGCCGGCCATGTTGGCGGACGAGCCGATCGAGATGATCGAGATGTCATCCGGGACGCTGCGGCCGGCATCCCGCAGCCCCATCACGATGCCGGGTGCGGCGTGCTCGTTCATCACCACGAGGGCCGTGAGGTCCGGATGCTCGGCGGCCAGCGTCCGTCCCAGTCGACGTCCGTCCAGTGAGTTCTCGGCGCACGGGACGATCAGCGGTTCTGGCTCGCCGCGCTGGGACATCTCGCGGCGGAAGCACGCGCGCGACCGCTCAGCGGCGCCGTGGCCCTCGAGATGCAGGTCGCCCCAGTTGCCGGTGACGAACGCGATGCGGCGATGTCCGAGCTCATCGAGTGCCGCCACCGCCTCGGACATCGAGGTCTCGAAGTCGACGTCCACGAAGGTGAGGCCGGCGGGGTCGCGAGTACGGCCGATGAGGACGAAGGGAGTGCTGCCCGGCAGCAGCGCCTGAACGCGCGCATCCTCCATCTGCACCTCCATCAGGAGCACGCCGTCGACGAGACCGGTGTTCGCGAGTGCGGCCGCCTCGTTCGCGTCGTTGCTGATCGGCCACATCACGAGGTTCAGTCCGCGCTCCTGTGCTCGCGCGGCAGCGCTCGTGAAGAACCCCATCACCGAGCCGGTGGCCGGTCGCTGCAGCGCCGGATAGAGCAGGGCGATGATGTTCGTGCGCCCTCGGGCCAGCGCGGCGCCGACCGGGTTGCGCCGGTACCCCAGTTCCCGCATCGCCGTCTCGACCCGCTCGCGTGTGGCCGCCGAGATCGGCTTCGCCCCGCTGAGCACGAACGAGACCGTCGCGATCGACACATTCGCGCGCTTGGCGACGTCACTCATGGTGACCATTGGCGCCCCCGTCCGATTCTCCTTGTTGACAACCACAACTTATCGATCCATACTCGATCCCACTGAGAGTTTAAACGCTTTAACGATCGCCGAGGCGAGGACCCACCGCACCCGTCCTGCACCGTTCGCTGTATCCCCGCATCTCACACAAAGGAGTCAACGATGCGCACTCGACGCACCCTGTTCACGGCCGCCGCGGCCCTCACGATCGTTCCGCTCGCCCTCGCCGGCTGCAGTGGTGGCGGCGGTGATTCCGGCGGCGACCCGTCGACGATCACGATTCTCGACTACTACAACAACGAGCCGGACAAGGGGCTGGTCCAGGACCTTCTCGACCAGTGCGCGGCCGAACTCGATCTGACGATCGAGCGGGAGTCCGTGCCAGGCAAGGACCTCATCCAGAAGGTTCTCCAGCGCGCGTCCTCGAAGACGCTCCCCGATGTGCTCATGCTCGACAACCCGGACGTGCAGGAGATCGCGGCGAGCGGCGCACTGGCCCCGCTCAGCGACTTCGACGTCGACACCTCGGGCTACATCGACGGCATCATCGAGGCCGCCACCTACGAGGGCGAGGTCTACGGACTCGCTCCGGCCGTGAACACACTCGGCCTGTTCTACAACGTCGACACGCTCGAGGCTGCCGGCATCGCTCCGCCCACGACCTGGGCGGAGCTGAAGGATGCCGCCGCCGCGCTGACGGTCGGCGACCAGTACGGCATGGCGTTCTCCGCCATCGCGACATACGAGGGGTCCTGGCAGTTCCTGCCCTTCATGTGGACCAACGGCGGAGACGAGACCGACCTCCAGACGCCGGAGAACGCCGAGGCGCTGCAGCTCTGGGTCGACCTGGTCGATTCCGGCTCGGCATCACAGAGCGTCATCAACTGGAGCCAGGGCGACGTGAAGGACCAGTTCGCCGCCGGCAAGGCGGCCATGATGGTCAACGGTCCCTGGAACATCCCGGCGCTGAACGAGACGGACGTCAACTGGGCGAGCGTGCAGCTGCCCGTGAATGAGGCCGGCCAGACGCCGGTCGCCCCGCTCGGCGGCGAGGTGTGGACGGTTCCGCAGACCGGTGATGCCGAGAAGCAGGCCAACGCCGCGAAGTTCGTCGAATGCATGGGCAGCGATGACATCGCTCTGCAAGCCGCCGAGACCCGCTTCACGGTTCCCACGCGCACCGACGTCATCCCCGAGTTCATCGAGAAGGTCCCGACGATGGCCGCGTTCGCCGACCAGGTGGTCAACGCCCGTTCGCGCACCGGCAAGCTCGGTGCGGAATGGCCGACGCAGGCGACCGTGATCTACAACGCCATCCAGCTCGCCCTCACGGGCAAGGCGACGCCTGACGTCGCGTTCGAGCAGGCCGCTCAGGGCTGAGCCCGCATCCGACGCCCCGCGGTCGCGCCCAGACGCGCCGCGGGGCATCCGGAAGGGAGATCGAGATGACATCGACTGCGACCACATCCGCGCCGACTGCCACGGCATCGCCGCCCGCGCCGAGGCGGCCGAGACGACTGCGACGCGACACCATCGTCAAGGCGCTGTTCGTCGCACCGGCCGCGCTGTACATCGTGCTGTTCTTCGGCTACCCGGTGGTCAAGAACCTCACGATGAGCTTCCAGGACTACACGACCAAGACCTTCTTCACCGGGGAAGCGCCGTGGGTCGGCCTGCAGAACTACATCACGGTGGTCAGCAGCAACCTGTTCTGGCCGGCCATGACGAACACCGCGCTCTTCACGATCGGGTCGATCGCCGGTCAATTCGTGATCGGCCTCGCGCTGGCGGTGTTCTTCCACCACCGCTTCCCGCTCAGCGGGTTCCTCAGGGCAATGCTGCTGCTGCCGTGGCTGCTGCCGCTGATCGTGGCCAGCGCCACGTGGCGCTCCATCATGGACCAGGACAGCGGCATCCTGAACGCGTTCCTCGGCAGCATCGGCATCGGCGCGGTCCCGTGGCTGACCAGCCCCGATATCGCGCTGCTCAGTGTGATCCTCGTGAACATCTGGATCGGCATCCCGTTCAACGTCACGATCCTGTACGGCGGCCTCCAGGACATCCCTGAGGAGCTCTACGAAGCCGCGTCGCTCGACGGCGCGACTGGCTGGAAGGCGTTCTGGCACATCACCCTGCCGAACCTGCGACCGGTCATCAACGTCGTGCTCGTTCTCGGCGTGGTCTACACGCTGAAGGTCATCGACATCATTCTCGGGCTCACCAACGGGGGACCGGCGAACGCGACGCAGACGATCGCGATCCGTTCGTATCAGACCTCGTTCATCGACTTCGAGTTCGGCGTCGGTGCCGCTTTCAGCAACATCCTGATCCTCATCTCGTTGGTCTTCGCGTTCGTCTATCTGCGCGGAAACCGCAAGGCCGTCGACGAGTAGAACGGAACGAACATGACAACCATGGCCATCGTCACCGGCGACTCGGCGGCCGCACGCCGCGCGCAGCGCCGGTCGGGGCGCAGCATCGCGTACACCGTTCTCGGGATCGTCTTCCTCGTCATCATGCTGTTCCCGGTGTACTGGATGATCAACGCCTCGCTGCAGCCGTCCGGCAACACCCTGACCGCGACGCTCTTCCCGGTGAACCCGAGCTTCGCCGGATACGAGAAGGCGATCGCCGACCAGGGGGCGAATCTCGTCACCAGCCTCATCATCTCGGTCGGCACCGTGATCCTCAGCCTCGCCATCGCCGCCCCGGCGGCGTATGCGCTCGCGCAGTTCCGGTACCGCTGGATCAACGTGGCGCTGCTCGCGGTGCTGATCGCGCAGATGATCCCCGGCATCGTGATCGCGAACGCGCTGTACGCCGCATACAACGACATCAGACTCCTGAATACGATTCCCGGTCTCGTCCTCGCGGACGCGACCGCCGCGATCCCGTTCTCGATCATGATCCTGCGCGCCTTCATGATGAGCGTGCCGCCGTCGATCATCGAGGCGGCGCGCGTCGACGGGGCCGGGCACTTCCGCGCGTTCTGGTCGATCGTGCTGCCCGTGGCGAAGAACTCGCTCATCACAGCGGGCCTGTTCGCCTTCCTGTTCTCGTGGAGCGACTTCCTGTTCGCGCTGACGCTCACGACCACCGAGGACATCACCCCCGTCACGCTCGGGATCTACCAGTACCTGGGGACGCAGGTCGCGAACTGGAGCGCCGTGATGGCGACGGCCGTGCTGTCGTCGATCCCGGCGATCCTGCTGCTCGTGCTCGCCCAGCGCTACATCGCAGCCGGTGCCACCGGCGGCGCCGTCAAATAGACCATCGAAGAATCTGAGGAGCAGAGAATGACCACCCCCGAGAACCCCATCCGCGTCGTCGTCTGGGGCGAGAACCGCCATGAGCAGGTGGAGCAGAAGGTGCGCGACATCTACCCGCACGGGATGCACACCACGATCAAGGAGGGCATCGAGGAGAACCTCGCCGAGCGTGCCGTCGTGACCACCGTCACACTCGACGACCCGGAGCACGGGCTGACCGAGGAGCTGCTGGCCAACACCGACGTCCTCGTCTGGTGGGGGCATGCCGCGCACGGCGACGTCGCGGACGAGATCGTCGAGCGCGTGCACCGGCACGTCCTGGCCGGCATGGGGCTGCTCGTGCTGCACTCCGGCCACTGGTCGAAGATCTTCGGCAAGCTGATGGGCACGAGCTGCACGCTGCGCTGGCGTTCGAAGGACGACCGCGAGATCGTGTGGACCGTCGACCCGACGCATCCGATCGCGCAGGGCATCCCGCATCCGTTCATCATCCCCGCGCAGGAGATGTACGGCGAGTTCTTCGACGTGCCTGCACCCGATGAGCTGGTGTTCCTGTCGACGTTCTCGGGCGGCGAGGTGTTCCGCAGCGGCATGACCTACCGCCGGGGCTTCGGGAAGATCTTCTACTTCAGTCCCGGCGACCAGGACTACCCGGTCTATCACCAGGCCGAGGTGCGCAAGGTCATCTCGAACGCCGTCGAGTGGGCGAAGACCCTGCGCCCTGAGCGCACGAGCCCCGTGCTGCTGCGCTACGAGCCTGAGGACTTCTACAACGGTCAGGGCTACCAGGGGGCGATGGAGCGATGACGCAGTTCCGTACGGTCGATGCCGACCGACCGCTGCGGCTCGTGCAGGTCGGCGCCGGCGGCATGGGGCGCGCATGGCTGCGCACGATCACCGCGAACCAGGATGTCGAACTGGTCGGTCTCGTCGATCTCGACCTCGACACGGCGCGAGCGGCCCTCGCGGATGCCGGGCTCGAGGGCGTTGAGATCGGCCGCAGCACGGCCGAGGTCGCCAGGATCACCTCAGCGGATGCCGTTGTCAACGTCACGGTGCCCGAGGCGCACCTCGTCGTGAACCGCGAGGCGCTGGATGCCGGACTCCCCGTGCTGTGCGAGAAGCCGGCTGCGCCGACGGTGGCCACGGCATCCGTGCAGGTGGCGCTCGCCGAGGCGGCGGGCGAGCTGCTCATGATCAGCCAGTCGCGGCGCTTCTTCCCCGAGCTGCGGGCGTTCCGGCGCGAAGTCGCGGCCCTCGGGACGATCGGCACCGTGCGCACCGACTTCTTCAAGGCCCCGCACTTCGGAGGGTTCCGCGAGGAGATGCCGCACGTGCTGCTCGTCGACATGGCGATCCATGCCTTCGACGCGGCCAGGTATCTCTTCGACGCCGAACCGGTGTCGGTGTACTGCGAGGAGTACAACCCGGAGTGGAGCTGGTACGACGGCGCGGCGAACGCCGTCGCGGTGTTCGAGTTCGAGGGAGGATCCCGGTACGTCTACGACGGCAGCTGGTGCGCGCCGGGGCTCGAGACATCGTGGAACGGGGCGTGGCGGGTCAGCGCTGCCGAGGGTTCGGCCGAGTGGGACGGCGACGCCGCACCTGTGGTGCACCGGCCGGATGCCGGGGAGCCCGTTGTCGCGGCCGTCGATGCCTCGGCGCCGGAGCTCGCCGGTTCCCTCGAGGCATTCGTCACGGCGCTGCGCACCGGGCGCGCGCCGGAGAACGCCGCCCGCGACAATCTGCGCAGCCTCGCGATGGTCGAGGCCGCCGTCCAGTCCGCGGAGACCGGGCAGCGGGTGCGCATCGACGACGTCCTCGAGCAGGCGCGTCAGGACGCCCTCTCGGTCACGGATCGCGAGGACGTCCGCGAGCGCCTCTCCGTGTTCGCCTGAGCCCGCGGGCCGGGGCGGACGGCCGTGTCGGCCCCCGGTTCGGGCCACGAACAAGACCTCCCGCCCACGTTCGGTAGGAGCCCTGACAAATTCGTCGTACGCTCGGAGGACGACGAAAGGACCACCGATGCGCGTACTCGGACTGCTCTCCGGCACCTCGCACGACGGGATCGATGTCGCGGTCGTCGACTTCGTCGAATCCGACGGGCGGCTGCACGGACGCGGGCGGTACGAGGACAGCATCCCGTACGCCCCCGAGCTGCGCGCGCGGCTCGTCGCCGCCTTGCCGCCGGCCTCCACAACGCTGGCCGAGGTCTGCGAGCTCGACACGCTCATCGGCCAGGCCTTCGCGGACGCCGCAGCGGATGCCGCGGCATCCGTCGGGAGAGTCGATGCGGTCTGCACCCACGGCCAGACCGTTTTCCACTGGGTCGAGGGCGATCGCGCCCGCGGCACGCTGCAGATCGGACAGCCCGCCTGGATCGCCGAACGCCTCGGGGTGCCGGTGGTATCGGACGTCCGCATCCGCGACATCACGGCGGGCGGGCACGGCGCACCGCTCGTGTCCTTCCTGGACGAACTGCTGCTGCGCGATCGGTCAGGGGTGTCGGCGGCGCTGAACCTCGGCGGCATCGCGAACATGACGGTCGTCGGCGACGGCACCGTCTCGGCCTATGACATCGGTCCGGCGAATGCCCTGGTCGATGCGGTCGTCGCGGCCGAAGGCCTGAACGAGCTCGGCTACGACGAGGATGCCGCGATCGCCCGCTCCGGCGATGTCGACGGCCCGTTGCTGGATGCGCTGCTGGCCGACGCCTATTACACGCTCCCGGCCCCCAAGAGCACGGGCAAGGAGCACTTCCACCTCGACTACGTCCGGGCTCTCATCGCCGAGCAGGCGCGCGCCCTCCCGGTCGCAGACCTGGTGCGGACCCTCACCGAGCTGACCGTGCGCACGGTGGCCGCCGATGTCCGGCGCGCGGGCATCGGATTCCTGGCGGTCTCGGGCGGGGGATGCCGCAATCCGCTGATCATGCAGGGGCTGCGCGACGCTCTCCCCGAGGTCGAGCTCGTCCTGGCGGACGAGCTCGGGGCATCGGCCGATGCGAAGGAGGCGATTCTGTTCGCCCTGATCGGATGGTGCACGATGCACGGCGTCCCCGCCGTCATCCCTGGTGGCACGGGCGCGCGCGAATCGCGCATTCTGGGAACGATCACCCCCGGCGCCGGGCCGCTGCGGATGCCGCAGCCTGTCGACGCGCTGCGGAGCCTGACACTCGACTGAGTCTCCGTGGCGCGGCGCTTCCGACCCGGGGTCGCTCGGTTCTCGACGGGCGTCAGCGTCTCGGACGGTCGTCGTCGTCCCACGGGCCCTTGTACCAGTCGCCGCGGTCATCCCGTTTGGGTCGCTTGAGCAGCTGCGCGGCGACGAGGGTCAGCGACGAGATCCCGATCAGGATCAGCACGATGAACAGCATGTCGCTCTGGTTCACGGTCGTCTTCCTTCCGCGGCATCCGCCACGAGCTTCGCGATGCGGGCGGCCCTGGTCTCCGGCCGCTTCGCGGTCGCGATGAGCGTGAGGCCGAGCTTCTTGACGGACTTCGGGAAGGCGTCCCAGTTCTTCCTGGCGGAGGGCGCGGCATCGAGCGCGGCGGCGAACTCGTCGGGTTCGACCCCGGCCTCGGGCCCGTCGAGCATCGTCCACGAACCGTTCGCCTTGGCGATCTCGATCACTCGGAGGCCGGCCGGGGCGATGAGATCGGCCGCCTCGAGCTCGGCGAGACGCGCCTTGTTGGTGGCGGCCCATCCGCTGGACGGCCGCCGAGGCGAGAACCACTGCCCGACCGTCGTGTCGTCGAACGTGCGCACCGGTCCGTCGATCCAGCCGAAGCACAGGGCCTGCCGGACGGCATCCTCGTAGCCGACGCCTTCGGCGCCGCCTCCGCGCACGCTGAGCAGCCAGACACCCGCGGCGCGGGTGTGGTTGTCCTCGAGCCAGGAGCGCCAGGTCACGGCATCCGCCGCGCGCAGGCGCTCGCCATCGTCGAGGGCGCCCATGTCAGGCCTCGGGGAGCAGGTCGGCGACCGAGTTCACGACCTCGTCCGGACGGAACGGGTACTTCTCGATCTCGGCACGGTCACTGATGCCGGTGAGCACGAGGACGGTGTGCAGCCCCGCCTCGATGCCGGCGACGACGTCGGTGTCCATGCGGTCGCCGATCATGCCCGTGCGCTTGGAGTGCGCACCGATCTTGTTCAGCGCGGAGCGGAACATCATCGGGTTCGGCTTGCCGACGACGTACGGCTCCTTGCCGGTCGCCTTGGTGATGAGGGCGGCGATCGCGCCGGTCGCCGGCAGCGGGCCGTCCGCGCTCGGACCGGTCGCGTCCGGGTTGGTCACGATGAAGCGCGCGCCCGCGTTGATGAGGCGGATGGCCTTGGTGATCGCTTCGAACGAGTAGTTGCGGGTCTCGCCGACGACGACGAAGTCCGGTGCGGTCTCGGTCATGACGAAGCCGGCCTCGTGCAGGGCGGTGAGGATGCCCGCTTCGCCGATGACGAAGGCCGAGCCGCCGGGCAGCTGCTGCTGGAGGAAGGACGCCGTGGCGAGCGCCGAGGTCCAGATGCGGTCCTCGGGGACGCTCAGTCCACTCGCACGCAGGCGTGCCGAGAGGTCGCGGGCCGTGAAGATCGAGTTGTTGGTCAGCACCAGGTACGGGGTGCCTGAGGCCTCCCAGCCGGCGAGCAGTTCGGATGCCCCGGGAATGGCGTCGTTCTCATGGACGAGCACGCCGTCCATGTCGGTGAGCCAGCATTCGATCTCGGTGCGTTCTCCCATGTGCTCAGCCTAGGGGGAAGGGCGCAGGCGTTACGCGCTGATCCAGACCGCGCCGGCGGCGGCGTCCGGCAGAGCAGCGGATGCCCCGTCGATCGTGATCCCGTCTGCGGTGACGGCGACCGGGTGGCCGACGCCCAACCCCGACGCCTCGAGGGCGCGCAGCAGCTCGGGATCGCGGTCGTCGACGCGCAGGACGTTGCCGGTGTGACCGACCGGGGCGTCCGCGAGCAGGACGAACGGGACGCGCTCGACCGTGCCCGCGGCATCCGGAATCGCGTCGCCGTGCGGATCGAACCGCGGCCGCCCGAGACGCTCGTCGATCCCCTCGAGCAGCCGGTCGCTGATCGTGTGCTCGAGCACCTCGGCCTCGTCGTGCACCTCATCCCAGGCATAGCCGAACTCCCGCACCAGCCAGGTCTCGATGAGCCGGTGACGGCGCACCATCGACAGGGCGCGGGCGAGCCCGGCATCCGTCAGGCGCACCGCGCCGTACGGCACGTGCGAGACGAGCCCGGCCGCGGCGAGCTTCTTGACCATCTCGGTGACGCTGGACGGAGCGATGCCCAGCTTCGCCGCGAGCTGCGACGGTGTGATCGGGGCGTCCTGCCACTCGGTGTGCGCGTACACCGTCTTGAGGTAGTCGTCTGCTGCGGGGGATGCCACGCGTCCAGACTACGCTGGCGAGGTGAGCGAGACCCCCGAGCGCAGCACCCACGGCGTCGGCCCCTGGGAAGGGGCGCCGCCGGAAGGCGAGCAGTACGACCCAGAGCTGCTCGCGCACGGCGACACCCGCAACGTCATCGACCGCTACCGCTACTGGCGGATGGAGGCGATCGTCGCGGACCTCGACACGAAGCGGCACCCCTTCCACGTCGCGATCGAGAACTGGCAGCACGACATGAACATCGGCTCGATCGTGCGCAGCGCCAACGCGTTCCTCGCGGACACGGTGCACATCATCGGCCGCCGCCGCTGGAACAAGCGCGGCGCGATGGTCACCAACCGCTATCAGCACGTCGTCCACCACGAGGACGTCGCCTCCTTCGCCGCCTGGGCGCAGGATGCCGGATTGCCCATCATCGCGGTGGACAACGTCGGCGAGGCGGTGCCCGTCGACCGCGCCGAGCTCCCTGAACGCTGCGTGCTGCTGTTCGGTCAGGAGGGTCCAGGTCTCACCGAGGAGGCGCTCGCCGCGGCCTCCGGTCACATCGAGATCACGCAGTACGGGTCGACGCGATCGATCAACGCCTCGGCCGCCGGCGCGGTGGTCATGTACGAATGGTGCCGACGCCACGCCGGATGAGCGCGGGAAGGTGCGCCGGAGGGGCGAACCGTCACACGTTCACGGTCAGCCATCGGCCTGTCCGCACCCGCCACCCCAGGGTCGCGAGACGTGCGCACAGGTACATCCCGAAGAACGCGACGGACAGCCATGTCACCCCGGCGATGCCGTCGACGCCCGTCGCGGCGATGAGCCACAGTGCCGGCAGGAACGGCACGAGGTTGAGGCCGCCGGCGATCGCGAGGTAGCGGGCGTCGCCCGCACCCATCAGCACCCCGTCGAGCACGAAGACGACGCCGGCGATCGGCTGCGCGATCGCCAGCACGATGAGCGCCGGTTGGATGAGCGCTGCGAGCGCGGCATCCCCGGTGAAGGCCAGCCCGATGACCCCCGACAGCGCGCCGATCGCCACCCCGACGATCACCCCGAACCACACGCCCCACGCGACCGTCCGGGCGAGCACGCGTTTCACGGTGCGTTCATCGCCGGCGCCGAGCCCCTTGCCGATGAGCGCCTGGGCGGCGATGGCCAGAGCATCCAGAGCGAAGGCTGCGGCCGTGAAGATCGTGAAGACGACCTGCCAGCCGGCGAGTTCCTCCGTGCCGATGCCGGTGGCGACGCCGACGGTCAGCAGCAGCGCGACGCGCAGGCTCACGGTGCGCAGGAACAGCCAGCCGCCCGAGCGAGCCGAGCCGCGGACGCCGTCGCGCTGCGGACGAACCGAGGCGGAGTGGCGCCGGGCCAGACGGCCGACCACGACTGCGTAGGCGGCGACCATGCCCCACTGCGCTGTCACGGTCCCGGCGGCCGAGCCCGCGATGCCCCAACCCCATCCGTAGATGAACAGCCAGTTCAGCAGTGCGTTCGCGGCGAACCCGAGACCCGCGATCCACAGCGGCGTCATGGTGTCCTGCATGCCGCGCAGCAGCCCGGTGGCGGCGAACACGATGAGCATCGCCGGCAGCCCCCACATGGAGATCGACAGGTAGGTGTCGGCCTGTTCGGCCACCGCATCCGATGCGCCGAACAGCGAGACCAGCCAGGGCGAGGCCATCGCACCGGCGACGGCCAGCACGGCACCGAGACCGAGTGCGAGCCACATGCCGTCGATGCCGACGGACACGGCGTTCTTCGGGTCGCCCGCTCCGAACCTCCGCGCGACGGCCGGCGTCGTGGAGTAGGCAAGGAAGACCATCAGACCGACGATGGTCTGCAGCACGGCGCTCGCGATGCCGAGCCCGGCGAGCGGCGTCGTGCCGAGGTGACCGACGAGCGCGGCATCCACGATGAGGAACGCAGGTTCCGCGATCAGTGCCCCCAGCGCGGGAACGGCGAGGCGCAGGATCTCTCTGTTCAAGGATGCTGAGCCGGCTGCCACCCTCCGAGCCTACGGCCTGGCCGGAGGAGGCCGTGGCTAGGCTGGAGGGACCGGAATCCGGAGGTGCACGATGAGCGATCCCCGAGGAAACGCCGCCCGCTACTGGGCGAGGCAGACCGACAGGCCCGATGGCGAAGCAGCGGCGCCGGCGCCGGTGCAGCTCACGGCGGAGAACAAGCACGAGTTCGTCGAGAGCGCGATCCAGGTCGCGATCCGCCGTGGTGAGTTCGATGATCTGCCCGGTGCGGGAAAGCCGCTGGAGAACCTGGGAACGCCGAATGACCCCGATTGGTGGATCCGCCGCAAGATCGAGACGGAGAACCTCACCGGCCTCGGTCCGCCCGCGCTGCTGCTGCGCACCGAGGACAGAGGGCTGGACGACCAGCTCGATGTCCTCGGCCGCGAGAGCGACGTCCGCGAGGTGCTCGAGGACTTCAACAAGCGCGTGATCGATGCCCGGCGTCAGCTCATGGGCGGACCTCCGGTCGTGACCCGCACGCGGGACGTGGATGCCGAGGTCGCCGCGTGGCGCGAGCGCCGTGCACCCTCGACCTCCGTTCCCGAGGGGCCGGCGCCCGTCGAGGAGACGGCGCCAGCCGAGGAGCCGCGCCGCGGCTGGTTCCGGCGCGGCTGACCGCCCCGCGTCAGCTCTGAACCCCGAGTCGGGGCGTGCGCGGCGGTTCGGTCCGCCGACTCCCCGTCGCCTCGAACGCGAGTCCGAGGGCGAGCAGGGCCGCATCGTCGTACGCACGCCCGGCGATCGTCAGGCCGACCGGCATCCCGATGTCCGCCATCGTCCCCATCGGGATCGTCACGGTCGGGATGCCGAGGTGGCGCGGCACGAGATTGCCGTTGGCGACCCAGACCCCGTTGCGCCACCCGGCGTCCGCAGACACCGGGTTCACGTCCATGTCCGCCCGTCCGATGTCGGCCATCGCCGGGAAGACGACGGCGTCGAGACGGTTCTCATCCATCCACTGCTCGAGATCGATGCGGCGGGTCTCCTCGAGCCCGCGGAGACCGTTCTCGAGGTGCGGGATGCCGATGAGATCGGAGTGCGCTCGCGCGGCGACGACGCCCGGATACTCGGCGATGTCGTCGTCGAACCCGTCGTATCGGTCCGGCAGGGCTCCGGGCGGCGCCGGGAAGATCTGCGCCCCGTCGACGCTCGCGAGGGTCGAGAGCCCAGGGTCGCCGTTGGCCTGCAGGAAGTCCTCCCATGCCCACGCCGACAGATCGACGATCTCGCTGCGCAGGTACTCCGGCGACACCAGGCCCCTGGTCGCGATGGTCGGCGCGCCAGCGCGATCGCCCTCGTAGTTCGTGACGACGGGGAAGTCCACCTCGATGACCTCGGCCCCTGCGTCCTCGAGGTCGCGACGCGCTCGCTCCCACAGCGCGAGCACGGATGGGCGGGTCTCGATCCGCTGTCCGGTCGATCCGCCGATCGTCGTCCCGGTCCCGGCACCCGGATCGGCATCGATGTACATGCGGGGGATGCCGAGCCGTGCGCCGCGCAGGTCGGCGGCCGTGAGCCCGACGTAGGAATCGGGCCGCACATCGGATGCCGCGGGAATCGCCACCCAGGGCTGCACGCGCCAGAAGTCCCCGCGCACGTGAGCGTCGTCCGCGACGATCACGTCCAGGACCTCCAGGAGATCCGCCATCGTGCGGGTGTGCGGCACGACGACATCCATGGTGGGCACGAGCGGCCAATTGCCGCGCACCGAGATGACGCCGCGGCTGGGCGTGTAGGCGCACAGCGCGTTGCACGAGGCCGGAGCGCGTCCGCTCGACCAGGTCTCCTCGCCGAGGCCGAAAGCGGCGAAGCTCGCAGCCGTGGCGGTGCCCGACCCGTTCGAGGAACCAGAGCCGAACGCGCTGGTCAGCCAGTCGGCGCTGTAGGGACTCTCGGCGCGGCCGTACACGCCCCGCTGCATGCCGCCGTTCGCCATCGGCGGCATGTTGGTGAGGCCGAGGCAGATCGCCCCTCCCGTCCTGAGCCGCTCGATCGTGAACGCGTCGCGCTGGGCGACGAGGGCCGCGAACGCGGGGGACCCTGCCGCCGCAGTCAGACCTTCGACGAGATAGCTGTCCTTCGCGGTGTACGGGATGCCGTCGAGCGGTCCGGCGCTCCGGCCGGCGGCTCTGCGGGCATCGGATGCCGCGGCTTCCGCCAGTGCGTCCGGATTGCGCACGACCACCGCGTTGAGCGCCGTCTCGGTGTCCGGAGCGTCGTAGGCGTCGATGCGGGCGAGATATGCCTGGACGAGCTCGACGCTCGTCGCGGCACCGGTGTCGAGCGCGCGGCGGAGATCCGCGATGGAGGCTTCGACCACGTCGATCATGCGGAAGTTCCCTTCACCGTCGGCTGCTGCTGAGTGATGCAGTGGATGCCGCCGCCGCGCGCGAAGATCGGTCGCGCGTCGACCGTCACGGCCCGTCGACCGGGGTAGGCGGCTTCGAGGATCTCCCGTGCGCGGGCGTCGGCGTCGTCTTCACCGAACCCGCATGCGATCACGGCGTCGTTCACGACGAGGTGGTTGATGTAGCTCCAGTCGACGAAGCCCTCGTCGTCGCGCAGGGTCGCGGGTGCCGGGACGTCGATGATCTCGAGCGGGCGGCCTGCGGCATCCGTCTGCTCCTGGAGGAAGGCCTTCAGTTCGCGCGTGACGACGTGATCGGGGTGTGCGGGGTCGTCCTGGCGGTGCAGCAGCACGCGCCCAGGGTCGGCGAACGAGGCGACGATGTCGACGTGCCCGTTGGTGCCGAATTCGTCGTAGTCCCGAGTGAGTCCTCGGGGCAGCCAGATGGCCTTGGTCGTGCCGATCGTGCGGGCGAGCTCTGCCTCGACGCGCGTCCTGTCGGCGTACGGGTTGCGGTTCGGGTCGAGCTGCACGGTCTCGGTCAGCAGCACGGTGCCTTCGCCGTCGACATGGATGCCGCCGCCCTCGTTCACGAGGACGGAGCTGATGTGCTCGGCGCCGATGCGCTCCGCGACGGTGCGCGCGACTCCTGCCGACACCTGCCACTGCGCCCACGATGGCGCACCCCAGCCGTTGAAGATCCAGTCGACAGCGCCCAGCAGGCCCGGCCGCTCGTCGTCGAGCACGAAGGTGGGACCGAAGTCGCGCATCCAGAACTCGTCCAGCGGCGTCTCGACGATCTCGACCGCCGAGCCGAGCATGTCCGCGGCGCGGGCCGTCTCGGTCGGGTCGACGAGCATGGTGACGGGCTCGAACTCCGCGATCGCCAGCGCGGTGTCGGTCCAGGCGCGGTAGGCCGTCTCCTGCCAGTCCGCGCCATCGCCCAGGGTGATCCCCGCGCGCGGGAACGCCATCCAGGTCCGCTCGTGCTCGTCGCCCTCGTGCGGCATCCGCCAGCCCATGTCGTCTCCTTCGACCGATTGCGACCCTCGTCGACTTTATATTGATCGTGCGATCAATACTAGATGTTCCTACACTGGAGGCACCATGTCAACGCCCGATGTCCGTCCTCGAACGCGCAAGAGTCCGCAGCAGCGCTCCGGTGAGATCCACGACGCGGCGATCGCGCTCGCGAAGGAGGAAGGGCTGTCCGCCCTGACGCTGCGCGCCGTCGCGGCCCGCGCCGGCGTCGCCCCCGGCCTCGTCGCGCACTACGCGTCGAGCATGGACGAACTCGTCGCGCGGACGTTCCAGGAGCTCACGGCATCCGAACTGGACGATCTCCGCGCGCGGACGGCGGTCGAGACCGAGCCGGTCGCGCGCATGGCGCGGATGATCTCGACCGTGCTCAGCAGCGGCCATGCCGACATCACGCTGGTCTGGGTGGATGCCTGGTCGCTCGGCCGCGGCAGCGCGACGCTGTCGGCGGCGATCGACGAGCAGATGAACGCGTGGCAGTCGCTCATCGCGGAGATCATCGAGGTCGGCCGGCTCACCGGCGCGTTCCGCACGGATGACACGGAAGCCGTCGCCTGGCAGATCCTCGCCATGATGGACGGGATCGCGTCTCATGCGCTGACCCGCCGCACCGATGCCGCGCTGTTCGCGGTGCGACTGGCGCAGGCGTGCGAGACGCTGGTCGGTGCAGCGCCGGGGGCGATCGGCGAGCATCTGCCTGGGCGCTGAAGGTCGTGGTGAGTCGCGGCATCCGCGCTGTCCGATCTCGGACGTAGGCTGGTGTGCATGACTGATGCTCTTCCCGCAGGCCTGGAGATCTCCGAGTTCAGCGCCGACATCCGACCGCAGGACGATCTGTACCGGCACGTCAACGGCGCCTGGCTCGACCGCACCGAGATCCCCGGCGACAAGGCGCGCTGGGGCTCGTTCCATCTCCTCGCCGAGCAGGCCGAGAAGGACGTCCGCACCATCATCGAGGAATCGCAGACAGCCGAAGAGGGCACGCTGGCCCGCCGGATCGGCGACCTGTTCGCGAGCTTCATGGACACGGAGCGCATCGCGCAGGCCGGAGTGACGCCGCTGGCCGAGACCCTCGCCGAGATCGACGCGATCGATTCGATCCCCGCGCTGTTGCGGCTCGTCGGCGTCTACGAGCGCGACGGACGCGCGCACCTCATCAGCTTCTACGTCGACCAGGACTCGGGCAACCCCGAGCGCTACCTCCCCGTGCTCGTGCAGTCGGGTCTGTCCCTTCCGGACGAAAGCTACTACCGCCTGGACAGCTTCGAGGGCACTCGCGCCACGTACCGCGCGCACCTCGAGCGCCTGCTCGCGCTCGCCGGGATCGCGGATGCCGCGGTCGATGCCGATCGTTCGATCGCCCTCGAGACCGAGTTGGCCGGGCACCACTGGGACAACGTGCGCAGCCGTGAGGCCGTCGAGACGTACAACCTCAAGACGTGGGACGAGATCCAGGCACTCGCCGCGGTCGACCTGACGCCGTGGCGTGAGGCGGTCGCGCCGTCGAACGCCTCGGCGTTCGACGAGGCCGTCGTCTCGCAGCCGAGTTTCTTCGAAGGCCTCGGCGCGCTGCTCGTCGCCGACCGTCTCGGAGACTGGAAGGCCTGGCTGCGTGCACACGTCGTGCACGCCGCAGCCCCTTACCTGACCGACGACATCGTGCTCGAGAACTTCTCGTTCTACGGCACGGAGCTCTCCGGCATCCCGAGCATCCGCGAGCGCTGGAAGCGCGGCGTCTCGGTGACCGAGGGCGCGCTCGGCGAAGCGATCGGCAAGGTCTACGTCGAGCGGCACTACCCGCCGACGGCGAAGGCGGCGATGGACGAACTCGTCGCGAACCTCATCGAGGCGTACCGGCAGAGCATCGCCGAGCTGGAGTGGATGAGCCCGGAGACGCGCGAGAAGGCGCTCGCCAAGCTCGACGCCTTCACGCCGAAGATCGGCCACCCAGAGCAGTGGCGCGACTACTCGGCGCTCGAGATCGATGCCGCCGACCTGTTCGGCAACGTGCGCCGGGCCAACATCTTCGAGCACGACCGCAACGTCGACAAGGTGGGCGGGCCCATCGACCGCCTCGAGTGGCACATGCCGCCGCAGATGGTCAACGCGTACTACAACCCCTCCATGAACGAGATCGTGTTTCCGGCGGCGATCCTGCAGTACCCGTTCTTCGACGCCGGTCGAGACGCGGCCGCCAACTACGGCGGCATCGGTGCGGTGATCGGCCACGAGATCGGGCACGGCTTCGATGACCAAGGCAGCCGGTACGACGGCTCCGGCAAGCTCGAGGACTGGTGGACGGACGCCGACCGGGAAGCGTTCGAGGAGCGCACCAAGGCGCTGATCGCGCAGTACGACGTGCTGGTCCCCGTCGGTCTCGCCGACGAGAATCACGTCAACGGCGCGCTCACGATCGGTGAGAACATCGGCGACCTCGGCGGACTCGGCATCGCGCTGAAGGCGTACGAGCTGTCGCTGGGCGGAGCCGAGGCGCCCGTGATCGACGGGTACACCGGCGTGCAGCGGCTGCTGCTTTCCTGGGCGCAGGTCTGGCAGCAGAAGAGTCGGGATGCCGAGACGATCCGCCTGCTGACGATCGACCCGCACTCGCCGAACGAGTTCCGCTGCAACCAGATCGTGCGCAACATCGACGCCTTCTACGAGGCCTTCGGCGTCACCGAGGCGGACGCGCTGCACCTGCCTGCTGACGCGCGTGTGACGATCTGGTGACTATCGCCGCCTAGGTGATCGCGGCGAGCAGGCGGGGGTTACGATAGCCCTCGCCCCCTCCGCCCCTTGTCGTGAAGGACCACGCATGGGATCCTCCCTCCCCCCTGCCCCCGAGCCTGTCGACGGTGCGCCGTCCACTGCCGTGCGCCGTTCGCATCGCAGCGCGCGCCGGCTGCCGCGCCGGGCGGCGGTCGGACGGCGCTCCTTCGTCGCCACGCTGAAGGCGCTCGAGGAGTTGACGGAGGCCGGCGCGCGGGTCTCCGTGCACGTCGTGGATCTCGACACGCACACGCATGTGCTGTCGGGCGACGATCACGTCACGATGCCGATCGCGGGTCTCGGCGTCGTTCCCCTACTGATCGAAGTCGCCGCCGCGTTCGAGGACGGCTCGCTCGACCCGCTTGAGATCGTCGAGCGCTCCTCGGTCGATCCCGTCACGTCGGCAGGGGTCTGGCGGCATCTGCGCGCCCCGGCGCTTCCGCTCACCGACCTCGCGGTGCTGGCCGCCACGGCTGGTGACCCGATCGCGGTCAACGCCCTGCTGCAGCGGGTCGGCCACGAGCGCGTGAGCGCACGGATCGAACAGCTCGGACTCACCCGCACCGCGATCCTGGATCGCTTCCGCGACGACCGCGGCCCTGACGACGCCCCGCAGGTTGCGGTGGGGTCCAGCCGCGAGCTGGCTGGTCTGTTCTCGGCGCTGGTGAACTCCGAAGTCGTGGATGCCGCGGTGAGCGCCCAGGTCTCGGAGTGGCTCAGCCTGAATCAGGACCTCAGCCTCGTCGCCGCCTCCACCGGACTCGACCCGTTCGCGCACGATCACGACCAGCACGGGCTGCTGTTCATCAACAAGACCGGTCGGGACCGGGGTGTGCGGGCTGAGGCCGGCGTGCTCGCCGGCCCGCGGTCCGGCGTCGCCTACGCGATGATCGTGTGCTTCGACGACCTGTCGATCGCACACCGGCTGCGCGCGCACGACGCGTTCCGCGTGCTCGGGGTGGAGCTCATGGAGTACACCCACTAGCGACGTCTGGTCCTGGCGACGCCGGAGACGCCGGCCGCGAGGATCAGGACGGCCGCGGCGATCGCGGTCGCGCCGATCGCCGTGCTCGCGGGCTCCGCAGTCAGGCGCCCGACCGCCAGCCAGACGAGGCCCCATGCGGTGGCGATCGCTGGGGCGATGCGCTGGGTCGCCAGAGCGCAGGCGACGCCGATCGCGGTGACGACGATGAGGACGACGATGCCCCACACGTCCGCCTGCTCGGCGAACGATGCGGGCACCAGCTGCGTGAGCCACGCCGCCGTGTTCGCCACGGTCGCGATCGTCACCCAGCCGAAGTGCAGGCCCATCGTCGCGTCCACGAGCACACGGTCGACGGTGTTCCCGGCGCGTGCGGTGCCGAGCAGGACGATGATCCGCGCGAGCACCGCCAGCAGTGCGGCGATGACGATCACCGTGAGGATGAGCGTGCCGTACCGTGCGACCACGAGCCAGAGTCCGTTGAGCACCATCGACCCGGCGATCCACCAGCCGGCGCGGCGCTGGCGGGCATCCGCCCGCTGCGCAGGCAGCGCCTGCCAGATCGTGTAGCCGGCCAGGCCGATGTAGATCACGGTCCAGATCGCGAACGCGGGCCCGGCGGGCGCCAGGTACGAGCCCTCCGCTGACAGGGCCCCGTTCTGCAGCTCGTTCACGGGGGCGCCGCCGAAGGCGCCGCCTCCGACGGTGGCGCCGATCAGCATGAACACCGCGGCGGCGATGACGACTGATTGGCGGACGATGTCGTTGCGGGTGCTGCCTGGTCCGGTTGCCTCGCTCATGCCCCCGACACTAACGAGCCCGTGCGGGATCGGCTCGGCCTTGACAGAAGACTTCGGATCGGCAACGGCGCTCAGGCGCTGGCGCGTCGCGCCCCTTCGCCGAGAGCCTCGAGCTTGGCCCACGCGATGTCGGCGTGCACGCGGCCACCCAGACCGCAGTCCGTCGACGCGATCACACGGTCAGCACCCACGATGTTCGTGAACCGCTCGATGCGCTGAGCGACGAGGTCGGGGTGCTCGACGACATTGGTCGCGTGACTGACGACGCCGGGGACGAGCACGAGGTCGTCCGGGACCGCGGCATCCGCCCAGGCGCCGAACTCGTGCTCGTGACGGACGTTGCCGGCCTCGAAGGAGATCGAGCCGACGTTCGCCTTCAGCACCTCGGGGAGGATCTTCGCGATCTCGATGTCGGTGACGTGCGGTCCGTGCCAGGAGCCCCAGCACAGGTGCAGGCGCACGAGCTCCTTGGGCAGGCCCTGGATCGCGTAGTTCAGTGCCTCGACGCTCTTCGCTGTGAAGGCCAGGTAGTCCTCGACACTCGGCTCGGGGCTGATCTGGTCCCAGTTCTCGGCGAGCGACGGGTCGTCCAGCTGGACGATGAGCCCGGCATCCGTGATGGCCTTGTACTCCTCGCGCAGGGTCTCGGCCCAGGCCCACAGGTGCTCGTCGTACGTCGCGTAGTGCTCGTTCCAGACGCGTGCGGCCGATCCGGGGGCGATCGCGGTGATGAAGCCCTGCTCGCCCTCGCCCAGCGCGGCCGCGAGGTGGCGGATGTCGGCGGCGACGGCATCCTGACCCTTGTACGACAGTGGTCCGGTCGTGGTGGGGAACTCGGTCGCCGGCTTGCCCTCGAAGGCTCCGGAGTGCGCGTCGCCGTAGACCCCGGGGAACAGCTGCCGATCGCGACGGTCGACGAAGCTGGTGAGCTCGATGCTGCCCGGAGTCGAGACCGCGGTGGGCTGGGTGAAAAGGTTGTTGTCCGTGAGGGCCAGGCCGTTCACGCGCTGGAACGAATAGCTCCACCACGCGCCGTAGTCGAGTGGATTCGACATCGCCTTGCCGAACTCGCCATCGCCGACGAGGGTGATGCCCGCGTCGCGCTGGCGCTGCACGACATCGGCCACGGCATCCGCGACGAGAGCCTCGAACTCGGGGGTCGTCTCGAGAGTGAAGCCGTCGTCGCCGAACGCGCGAGCGGCGTTGGCTGCGATGAGGGCCTCGGTGCGAGGCAGGCTTCCGGAGGTCGTGGTGGCGATCGTGCTCATACCCCGACGCTATCGGGACGCCGCAGTGCGACGGAGTCGCGTGACGAACGGTGACGGCTCAGTCCCGTTGCGGGCCGAACCTGTGCTGGGGATCCAGGCCGGCGATGATCGGGGCCAGCGCGTCGCTGAGTGCGTCCAGCTGCGCGGAGGACAGATGATCGAGCACGAGGCGGTGCACGGTGTCGAAGTGCCCGGGGGTCGCGAGCACCGTCTGGCGCCGCCCTTCCGAGGTGAGGCGGACCTCGACACTGCGTCGATCGGCCGCGCTGCCCTCCCGCTCGACGTATCCGCGCTCACGCAGGCGGCTGACCACCTTGGAGGCACGGGGGAGGGTGGCGTTCGTGGCCGCAGCGAGGTCGCCCGGCGCGTCGGCGTAGGGTCGAGGCATGACCGACCCGGACTGGACCCCGCACCGCCGCGACGACGGAGAACTGCTCGGCTGGATCCGCCCTGAGGGGGCCGAGTGGACGGCCGTCGACGTCCTCGGACGCCCGGTCGCCGAGGGGATCGAGTGGCTGGACGCCGAGGCGGCGCTGGAGGCGCACGGCCTCGCCTGGCTCGCCGACCCCTGGATGCTGGAGGGCGAGTCCGACCGCCCGCTGCGCGTGCGGATCGTCGAGGTCACGCCGACGGATGCCGGTCGTCCAGGCCGCATCGTGGTGAAGGTCGATGACTTCGGCGACATGAGTCGTCCGGCATCCGAGCCTTTCGTGCTGCCGTGGCCGCTGCCGGCCCGGCTGCGCCCGCCGCACGCGGGCGACCCCGACCCCCGGGTGTTCTGACGGTACTGTCCGCTCAGGGGAGCGACGGATGCTGTTCGCTCGTGCGCCCGCGCGGGATGAACAGCGAGAGCACCACGGCCACGAGCCCTGCTGCGATCGCGAGCCAGAAGCAGACCTCGAACGCCTGGCGGGTCGGCAGCGCCACGCCGTCGACCTCCACGCTCATCGCGGCCAGCACGCCGCCCATCACGGCGGAGGCGCTGGAGGTCCCGACGGAGCGGAACAGGGCGTTCAGACCGTTCGACGCGCCGGTCTCGTTGGCCGGCACCGCGCGCATGATGATCATCGGCATGGCGGCGAAGGTGAAGCCGATCCCGACGCCTATGAAGAGGTTCGCCACGAGGATGTGCCAGACCTCGGTCGACCACAGCAGCACGAACACGTAGGCCAGGACGATGGCCGCGGCGCCGCCGGTGAACAGCGGGCGTGGACCGATGGTCCGCTCGAGCCACCCGGACAGCGGCGAGATGACCATCATCACGAGGCCCGCCGGCATCACGACGAGGGCCGCGTGCACCATGTCGAGTCCGAATCCGCTGCCGGTCTCGACGGGCAGCTCGAGCAGCTGCGGGAACGTCACGTTCGAGGCGAACAGGGCGAATCCCATCCCGATCGCCGCGACGTTCGTGAACAGCACGGCGGGGCGGGCGGCGACGCGCAGGTCGAGCAGCGGATCCCTGGTGCGCAGCTGGTACCAGCCCCACGCGAGCAGAACCGCGAGGCCGCCGATGATGCAGGTGAGCGTCAGCGGTGCAGCCCAGCCCCACTCGGCTCCGCGCGAGACGAACAGCAGGATGCCGGTCAGTCCGATCGCCAGTCCGATCGCGCCGAGGATGTCGAGGCGCCCGGGTGAGCGCAGCACGTCCTCCGGGACGAACAGGAACACGAGGACGAGACCGATGACGCCGAGGGCGGCGGCGAGCCAGAAGAGCGTGTGCCAGTCGGCGTGCACGGCGAGCAGCGCCGCCACCGGCATCCCGACTGCTCCGCCGACGCCCATTGTGGCGCTCATCAGCGCCACGGCCGTGCCGAGCCGCTGCGGGGGCAGGATGTCGCGCATGATGGCGATGCCGAGGGGGATGACGCCGGTCACGCCGCCCTGAAGTCCGCGGCCGATGATCACGCCGATGATCGAGCCGGACAGCGCGGCGATCAGCGAGCCGACGATCAGCAGGGCGAGGAGCACGACGACGACGCGGCGCTTGCCGTACATGTCGCCCAGTCGCCCGGAGATCGGCGTCGCAACGGCGGCGACGAGCAGCGTGATCGTCACCACCCACGTGGTGTCCTCACGAGACGAGTTCAGAAGTGCGGGCAGCTCGGCCTGCAGCGGCACGACGAGCGTGAACATGAACGATGAGCAGAGACCGGCGAAGGCCAGCACCGCGACCGTGGCCCACTGGGGAGGGGTCCGGGAGAGCCGCCGTCGTGCCCGCTCGTCATCCGTACCCACGCTCTCAGGCTATCGGCGCGTGAGGCGACGGGCTCCGCGGTCGAGCGATTCGCCGAACGGGACGTGAGCAGCCCGGTCCGACGACGGGCATCGTTCGCCCGACGAACCGCCGGTAGGATTGGGATGCCCGTGATCACGGGTTCTTCCCGCAGCATGCGACCATTGGAGCCACCGTGGCCGAACAGTCCCGTCTTGACAAGGTCATCAGCCTCGCCCGCCACCGCGGGTTCGTGTTCCAAGCGGGTGAGATCTACGGCGGTTCCCGTTCGGCTTGGGACTACGGGCCCCTCGGCACCGAGCTCAAGGAGAACATCCGGCGCGAGTGGTGGCAGACGTTCGTCCGCGGCCGTGGCGACATGGTCGGCCTCGACTCCTCGATCATCCTTCCCAAGCGCGTGTGGGAGGCGTCGGGCCACGTCGCGACCTTCACCGACCCGCTCGTGGAGTGCCTGCAGTGCCACAAGCGCTTCCGTGCAGACAACCTCATCGAGGACTTCGAGGCGCGCAAGGGACGCAAGGCCGAGAACGGTCTGACCGACATCCCGTGCCCGAACTGCGGCACGAAGGGCCAGTACACCGAGCCCAAGGCGTTCTCGGGTCTCATCAAGACCTACCTCGGCGTCGTGGACGACGAGTCCGGCCTGTACTTCCTGCGTCCGGAGACCGCGCAGGGCATCTTCGTGAACTTCACGAACGTGCTCACGGCCAGCCGCAAGAAGCCGCCGTTCGGCATCGGCCAGGTCGGCAAGGCCTTCCGCAACGAGATCACGCCAGGCAACTTCATCTTCCGCACGCGCGAGTTCGAGCAGATGGAGATCGAGTTCTTCACGCCGCCCGCTGAGGCGCAGCAGTGGTTCGAGCACTGGGTCGAAGCGTGCTGGAACTGGTTCATCGATCTCGGCATCGAGCCCGCGAACATCCGCCAGTTCGACGTCCCGGAAGAGGACCGAGCGCACTACTCCGCCGGCACGATCGACGTCGAGTACCGCTTCGGCTTCGCTGGCAAGGAGTGGGGCGAGCTCATGGGCGTCGCCAACCGCACCGACTACGACCTCTCCAGCCACACCGAGGCATCCGGTCAGAGCCTGACCTACTTCGACCAGGCATCCGGAGAGCGTTACACCCCCTACGTGATCGAGCCGTCGTTCGGACTCACGCGCGCCATGATGGCGTTCCTCGTCGACGCCTACGTCGAGGAGGAGGTGCCGAACGCGAAGGGCGGCACCGACGTCCGCACCGTGCTCAAGCTCGACCCGCGCCTCGCACCCGTCAAGGTGGCGGTGCTGCCGCTGTCGCGCAACGAGCGGCTGTCGCCGCTCGCGCGCGAGGTCGCGGATGGCCTCCGCGGACGTTGGGCGATCGACTTCGACGACGCCGGCGCGATCGGGCGTCGCTACCGCCGTCAGGACGAGATCGGCACCCCGTTCTGCGTCACGGTCGACTTCGACTCGCTCGATGACAACGCAGTGACGGTCCGCGACCGCGACTCCATGGCACAGGAGCGCGTCTCGATCGAGAACCTGCACGAGTACCTCGCGGAGCGCCTGAAGGGCGCCTGACGACTATTCGCAGAAGCCCCGGTCCGGATCGACGGATCGGGGCTTCTGCGTGTCCGGGACGGGATCACAAGGGCGAGAGGGCTCTGCTAGTGTGTCGAACCGTGGGTACTCTGATCTCCTAGATCGGGACGCTGCGTCGAGTCATCTCCGCAGTGGGTCCTGAGCGATCGCGCCGTCAGGCCGGCGGGATCGAGGTCCCTGTTCTGATCCCGCATCCGCGGATGCGTATCGCCGCGCGGTCATCGGCCGTCGCGGAGAGGAGCCCATTCATGTTCCCGTCTTCTTCCGTGCTGCCCCTGCGCACCCACCGTGTGTGCGAGTTGAGAGCGGCCACAGTCCGCTTCGATGAGCGGCTCGTGCTCGACCGCGTCGATCTGGTGATCGGGCGATCACATCGCCTCGCCGTGATCGGCGACAACGGGGCGGGTAAGTCGACGCTGCTCGACGTACTCGCCGGTGCTGTCGTGCCCACCTCGGGCTCAGCCCGCATCGTCATCCCTGGCGGAGTCGCGCATGCGGCGCAGGCGCCCCGTTTCCCCGCTGGATCTTCCGTGCAGGATGCGGTCGATCTGCTGCTGGGCGACCTGCGCGTGCTGGAGCACCGCATCCTGGGTACCTCGGAGCGTCTTTCACGGGCGGGAGCCGCCGAGCAACCGGCTCTGCTCGAGGAGCTCGGCGACCTCATCGACCGGTTCGAGGCCCGCGACGGCTACGGGGTCGATCAGCGGATCGCCGCCGCGCTCGAACAACTCGGACTGGGCGGTTTCGACCGCGCGCGGCCGGTAGAGGAGCTCTCCGGTGGTGAGCGCGCTCGTCTCGCCCTCGCCGTCGCGCTGTCCTCCCACGCAGAGCTGCTGCTGCTCGACGAGCCCACCAACGACCTCGACGAGGCCGGACTCGCCTGGGTCGACGAACGCCTGGCCGCTCATCGGGGCGCGGCGGTCGTGGTCACCCATGATCGGGCCTTCCTTCGGGCGTTCGCCGACGACATCGTGCAGGTGGGTGGCGGAGGCCTGCGTCGGTACGGCGACGGCTACCGCGGCTTCCTGGTCACGCGTGAGACCGAACGGCGCCGTCAGGTCGAGCGACATGAGCAGTGGAAGACCGAACTCGCGCGCAACGAGGCTCTCGTGGAGGCGAACGCCTTCCGCCTGTCGACGATCCCGAGAAAACTCGAGCTCGACGGCTTCGGACACGGTGCTTTTCGGGCGCGCGGGCGGGATCACGGCGCGAAAGGTCGTATCCGCATGGCCAAGGAACGCATCGCCCGGCTCAGAGACGAGCCGGTCTTTCCGCCGCCGGAACCGTTGCGGTTCGTCGTCCCGGCGACGACCGGAGGCGAGGTCGAGGGTCCGTTGGTTGCGATCGACGGTCTGCGACGAGATAACGGGTCCTTCCTGCTGATGTCGGAATGGACGGTGATGCCCGGCGAGAGATGGCTCGTCACCGGCCCGAACGGAGCCGGGAAGACGACGTTGCTCCGATTGCTGGCAGGAGACCTGGCTCCGGACTCGGGCGTCGTCCAGTGCGCCCCGGGGCTGCGGGTGTCGTGGCTGCCACAGGATGTCACGGATGCCCCGGCCGGGTCGGCCGTCGAGGTGTTCGCCCGGCGAGTCGGCCTGCATCGAGATGACGCTGCCGAGCGGTTGTTCCAGGTGGGGCTCCTCGGCCAGGAGGATCTGGAGCGTCCGGTGCGCGCGCTGTCGGTTGGGCAGCGCCGGCGCCTCGACCTGGCGACGGCGCTCGCCGCGCCGGGCGAGCTGCTGCTGCTCGATGAGCCGACCAACCATCTCGATCCCGAACTGGTCGAGCAGCTCGAGGACGCGGTGGCCGGCTACTCCGGCGCCGTCGTCACCGTCACGCACGACCGGCACTGGATCCGCACGGTCGGGGGCTCGCACCGCGTGCAGGTGCGAGCGGGAGTTGCGGAAGCGGTTGAGCGCGACTGAGACATCGAGTGCGGATGGTCTTGCATGGCACGATGGTCGGGTGGAGACGACGACCTTCGCCGCAGCAGACGGCTTCCCGAACACCGCGCTCGTCGGGGTCACCGGCCCGGATGAGACGCTCGCCGTGCAGGGCGACCAGCGGGCGGTGCTGCCGCTCGCGTCCGTCACGAAGCCCCTCACCGCGTGGGGCGTCTTCGTCGCGATCGAACGCGCCCTCATCGACCTGGATGAGCCGGCCGAGCCCGGCGGGGCGACCGTGCTCGACCTGCTCGACCACACCAGCGGGCTGCCGATGGAGGGCGTAGAACCGCGTCGACCGGCCGGCGAGCGGCGGGTCTATTCGAATGCCGGGTTCGACGCGCTGGCCGCGCACGTCTCGGATGCCGTCGGCATGGAGTTCTCCGACTGGATGCTGCGCGAAGTGACCGTCCCGCTCGGGATGGCCGATACCGACGTGACCGGCCGCCCGTCGGCCGGCGCGCACGCGTCGATCCACGACCTGCTGATCTTCGGCCGGGAGGTGCTGCGACCGACGCTGATCTCGACCGCGCTGCGCGACCTCGCACTCACCGTCTCGCGTCCCGGTCTGCGCGGTATCGTGCCGGGCTACGGCGCGTTCGCCGACAACCAGTGGGGGCTCGGATTCGAGCTCAAGGGCGTGAAGAGCCCGCACTGGCTGAGCGATTCGTTTCCACCGGAGACCGCCGGTCACTTCGGGGCACAGGGCAGCTTCCTGTTCGTCGACCGCTCGCGCGACCTCGCCGCAGCCTTCCTCTCCGGCGTCCCGTTCGGCGAGGACCACAAGCGCATCTGGCCGCCGCTGACCGACGAGATCGTCACGCGCTACGGCCGTAGCTGACGCTCAGCCCGTGACGGTCAGCTGCACCTCATTCGTGCCGCCGGCCTCGACCCAGGCCTGCGAGCGCTCCAGGATGCCGCGGAGCACGTGGAGATCGACCTGATCGAGATCTTTGAGATACAGGCATCCCTTGCCGACCGTGTGGGAGCCGAGTCTGCTCAGCGCCTCGGCGTGCGCGTCCACGCCGTCGAAGAGATAGATCGTCGAAGCCGCTTTGCGCGGGGCGAATCCGAGCACACCGGAGTCGCCCTCCGTGCCGGTGGGGTAGCGGTAATGGCATGAGCCGAATCCGATGATCGTCCCCCAGAGCACCGGCTCGCGACCGGAGACCTCCTGCATGAGGGCCGTCAGCGTCTCGGCATCCCGCCGCCGGCGCTCCGGCGTGACAGCGGCGATGAACGCACCGACGCTGCCTCCCGTGGGCTCCATCACTTCCCTCCCTTCGCCGCGGACTTCATGGCCTTCTTGTGCTCGCGCACCTTGGTCAGCGATTCCGGCGAGACGATGTCGGCGACGCTGCGGTACGAGCCGTCTTCGCCATAGGGGGCCGATGCGTCGCGCCAGCCGTCACCGGTGAAGCCGTACTGCTTGCCGAGCAGCGCCAGGAAGATCTTCGCCTTCTGCTCGCCGAATCCGGGGAGCGCCTTCAGACGCGTGAGCACCTCGGCCCCTGACGGATCGCCCGCCGTCCACAGCGCCGATGCGTCTCCGCCCCAGTCGTGCACGAGCGTCTCGCAGAGCGTCTGCACGCGGGTGGCCATCGAGCCGGGGAAGCGATGCACACTCGGCGTCTGCTTGAAGGCCTCCAGGAAGGCATCCGGGTCCATGCGCGCGATGGTCGCCGCATCCGCCGCCCCGGTGCGCTGCTGGATCTTCAGCGGACCGGCGAACGCGGTCTCCATGGGCACCTGCTGGTCCAGCAGCATCCCGACCAGCAGAGCCAGCGGGTTGTCGGTCAGCAGTGCGTCTGCGGCGGTGTCTCCGGTGATGTGAAGGGCCATGCAGACAGTGTCGCACCCCCAGCGCGGGTCGTCACGCGCTCGCCGACTCCTCGGATGCCGGCGCGACCGGAGCGATGCCGTACAGCGTGCCGAGGGCCGCGATGAAGTCGTCCGCTCGCCCTTCAGCAGCCAGCTCGTGTGCACGTACTGTCGGGGTGTGCAGCAGGACGCCGGCGAGGTGGCGCAGCGACTGCTCGACGCGCCCGTCCTCGTCGCCGCGCGCCCTGGCGCGGTCGATCTCGGCCTCCAGCAGCGAGAAGATGTGCGAGCGCATCGCGACGACGGCCGGCGTCACGCTCTGCTGCCGCCCGACGACGTGGAACGTGTCCGCCGCCTCGAGGACGACGCTGCGCGCGGCATCCGCCGCCTGCAGCTCCTCGAGCGGCGCGTGCAGGCGGATGGTCTCCAGATCCAGCAGCGCGACGCCCTCGAGCTCGGCGATCGCGGGGTCGACGTTGCGGGGCATCCCGAGGTCGATCACGAGCTGCGAGTGCGGGCCGACGGGGCATCCGAGGGCGACAGGTCCGGTCGGCGCCTGCAGGTGGTCGGGCCCGAGGACCGGTTCGGTCGCGGTCGTGCACGTGATGAGCAGCGACGAGCGGGACGCGACGCGCGCGTAGTCCTCTTCGGAGACCGGCGCGATGTCGTGCTTCTTCGCGAACAGTTCGGCGCGTCCGGACGGCGAGTACACCGAGATGTGCCGTGCGCCGCGCTCGCGCAGCGTTGCGAGCGTGACGGCGGCGTAGGCGCCGGTGCCGACGAGCAGCACCCGCTCTGCCGACCAGTCGGCGATGCGGCTGTCGGCCAGCTCCAGCGAGAGTCGGACGAGCGAGCGGCCCGCGCGGCCGAGCGCGGTGACGTTCTTGACCTTGCGCTGAGCCTGGCTGGCGCGCTGGAACAGGCGCTCGAGTTCGGGGGAGGTCGTTCCGCCCTTGCGTGCGGACGTGAGCGCGCGGCGCACCTGGCCGGCGATCTCGCCCTCGCCAGGCACGACCGACTCGAGTCCGGATGCCACGGCGAACAGGTGCTCTGCGACGCGGCGGCCGGAGTGCACCGCATACGATCCGTCGAGATCGGATGCCGGGATGCCGGAGGACTGCTCGATCGCCTCGAGGACCGCTTCGACGCCGACGGCGCCTGCGGCCGTGACCGGCTCGTCGATCTCGACGTACGCCTCGAAACGGTTGCACGTCGAAAGCACCACGGCCCCTTGAACGCACGGCGCGATGTCCAGAAGATTCGGCGCGACGTCGTCAGGGGTGCGGCTCAGTCGTTCGAGCATGTCGAAGGAGGCGGTCTTGTGACTCGCCGTTACACACAGCAGCACAGAGAGATTCTACGCCGTGTCGAAAGGGTCGCGCTCCCAGGCGGATGCAAAGGACTTCGATGGGAGGATGGAGCCATGCCTGCACCCACTGCCCCGCTGCTGCGCGCGCTCGCCGGAGACCGCCCGGAGACCGCCCCCGTCTGGTTCATGCGCCAGGCCGGACGCTCTCTGCCCGAGTACCGCGAACTGCGCGTCGGAACCCGGATGCTGGATGCCTGCCTCACCCCCGACCTCGCCGCCGAGATCACGCTGCAGCCGGTGCGCCGCCACGGGGTCGACGCCGCGGTGTTCTTCAGCGACATCGTCATCCCGCTGCGCCTGGCCGGGGTGGACGTCGTCATCGAACCCGGCCGTGGTCCGGTCTTCGCCGACCCCGTGCGCACGGCCGCGGACGTCGATCGCATCACGGCGATCGATCCGCAGGATCTCGACACCACGGCGATCGCCGAAGCCGTGCGCCTCACGACGGCCGAGCTCGGCGAGACCCCGTTGATCGGCTTCGCCGGTGCTCCGTTCACGGTCGCCGCGTACCTCGTCGAGGGCGGACCGTCCAAGGAGCACCTGCGCGCTCGCGCCATGATGCACACCGACCCCGACTCGTGGCACCGCCTGGCCGGCTGGCTGTCGAGGGTCTCGCGCCGATTCCTCGAGGCGCAGCGCGACGCGGGAGCGTCGACCGTGCAGCTGTTCGATTCGTGGGCGGGTTCCCTCAGCCCCGCCGACTACCGGACGTTCGTGTCGCCGCATTCGCGCGCCGCCGTCGAGGGCCTCGGCATCCCGGTGATCCACTTCGGCGTGGGAACGGGGCCGTTCCTCGCCGACATGCGACTGGACGGTGTGGCGGATGCCGTCGGCGTCGACTGGCGCCAGCCGCTCGACGAAGCTGCCGGCATCCTCGGACCGGACGTCACGGTGCAGGGCAACATCGATCCGGCGCTGCTGTCCGCGCCGTGGCCGGTGCTTGAAGCGCACGTGAGCGACGTCCTCCAGCGCGGCCGTGCCGCGCGCGCACACATCCTCAATCTCGGCCACGGCGTCCCGCCGGAGACCGACCCCGACCAGCTCACCCGCATCGTCGAATTGGTTCACGGCTCATGACCGATCATCCCGAACCCGAACTCGCCGAGCGGGCCGCCGAGCGGCACGTCGTCGTGATCGGCGGCGGCATCGGGGGTCTGGTCGCCGCGCGCGAGTGCGCGAAGGTCGGCATGCGCGTGACGCTGCTGGAGGCCTCGGCCGATCTCGGCGGCGCGGTCCGTCGCGCTGAGATCGACGGCGTACGGCTGGATGCCGGAGCCGAGAGCTACGCGACCCGCGGCGGTCATGTGCGCAAGCTCATCAGTGAACTCGGCCTGTCGGATCGCGTGCAGACCCCGGCCGCCGGCGGCGCGTGGCTGGCCGGCATCCCCGGCCAGGACCCGTCGCCGCTGCCCAAGGGCGGCATCCTCGGCATTCCGGCCAACCCGTTCGTCGACGACGTGCGGCAGATCATCGGCTGGCGCGGCGCCTGGCGCGCCTACGTCGATCGTCTGCGCCCGCCGCTGACGATCGGACACCAGCGGAGCCTTGGTCGGCTGGTCCGCTCGCGCATGGGGGCCCGCGTCCTTGACCGGCTCGTCGCGCCGATCGTCTCCGGCGTCTACTCGGCGCATTCGGATGACGTCGACGTCGATGTCGCGGCCCCTGGGCTCAATGCTGCGCTCACGCGCGTCGGTTCGTTGAGCGGCGCCGTCGATGCGCTCACCGGTCAGCAGCAGTCGGCCCGCAAGGGCAAGGCCCCGGGGTCTGCGGTCGAGGGCCTGGTCGGCGGGATGAGCACGCTCGTCGACGCACTGCGCGCCGACATCGAGAAGCTCGGCGGCGTCGTGCGCACCGGGACGACGGTGGAAGCGCTGACGCGCACGGGAGACGCCTGGACGGTCGTCTTCGCGGTGGCCGCGGATGCAGACGACACGGATGCCGAGGCATCCGCTGCGGAACCGGACCAGGAGAGCCTGGCGGCGGATGCCGTGATCGTGGCGACGGCCGAGGGCGCCGCGCGAACGCTGCTCGACGGCCATGTCCCCGGGCTCCGCGATGCCGGAGCATCCCCCGAGATCGAGATCGTGACCCTGCTGCTCGACGCTCCAGCGCTGGATGCCGCTCCCCGCGGGACCGGCGTGCTGACGGTGCCGGGAAGCTTCACCGCCAAGGCCCTCACCCACGCGACCGCCAAGTGGGCATGGCTGCGCGACGCCGCAGGATCGCGTCATGTGGTCCGCGTCTCGTTCGGCTCGCAGGGCGAGCCGGCGGCCACCGCCGCGCTCGACGACGACGCCGCAGCGCGTCTCGCACTGGAGCAGGCGTCAGGGATGCTTGGCGTCGCCCTGGGCGACGCACAGATGATCGGCGCCCACCGCGCTCGTTTCACGCAGTCGCAGCCCGCGTCGCTCATTGGCGCGGCCGAGCGCAGGGCGGCCGCTCGCACGGCGGTGCAGGCGCTGCCCGGCCTCGCCGTCGTCGGAGCCTGGCTGGCCGGGACGGGTCTCGCCCAGGTCGTACCCGATGCCGCCGCGGAGGCCGATCGGGTGCGGCGCCACCTGCTCTGGGACTGATTCCGAAGCGGATCCGCCACCCGGTGTCAACCCCTCCGACAAGTAGATGCCGAAAACGGAATATGGGGTTACGCTGGAACTCCTGGCCCGCGGAAGGTACGCGTGCGGCCCGACCGGAACAACGTGAGGAGACCCCATGAAGGGGAAGATCGGACTCGTCGTCGGACTCGGCGTCGGTTACGTTCTCGGCACACGCGCCGGGCGCGAGCGCTATGAGCAGATCAAGACGCAGTGGCTGAAGGTCTGGAACCTCGATCCCGTCCAGGACCAGGTCACGAAGGTCAAGGGCTTCGTCGGCGACAAGGCCGCCGCGATCCCCGGCGCCGTCTGGAACGGGGTCGTCAAGCTCAGCAAGACCGCCACCGGACCCGGCACCCCCGGCGAGAAGCTCGACGCGACGATCGCGACGGGCAAGGACGTCGTGGACGCGGTCAGCGACGCAGCGGAGGACGCCGTGGACGAGGCGAAGAAGACCTCGACCGCCAAGCCGGCCGCCAAGAAGACCCAGAACGGCAAGTGACATGGTGCGCGGATACCGCGACCGGGCGGACGACAGCCTGCTGACGCTGCTCGGCGACCTTCCTGATCTCGTCAGCAACCTCGTCAAGGCCGAGATCGACGCGGCCAAGGTGTGGATCTCGCGCACCGCGAAGGATGCCGGAATCGGCAGCGTCTGGTTCCTCGTCGCGCTGTTCTTCCTGTTCTGGCTGGTCCCGATGATCCTGGTCTTCGCTGTCGCCGGACTCTCGTCGTGGTGGCCGGTCTGGCTGTCCGCTCTGGCGGTCATCGGCATCCTGATCCTCGCCGTGGCGGTGTTCGCGCTGCTCGGCATCCTGAAGTTCCGCAAGGTCATGGCCAGGGAGAACCCCGGCCAAGCCGTCGCGACGGACATCCGACTCGTGAAGGACGCCGGTGATGACGAATTCTGAGCAGTCGACGAGCATCGAATCGAAGCTTCCCCGCACCGCGGTGCCCGTGGGCATCGTCGATCCCGTGCAGTCGGCACGCGCCGAGCTGAAGGCTGCCCTGGCGGCCATCGAGATCAAGGGCAACGTGCCGCGTCGCGTCGAGAAGGCGTCGAAGCGCGCGGCGGTGAAGGCTCGCGCCTTCGCGGACCGCAACCCGGTCGGTGCGATCGCCGCAGCCGTCGGGATCGCCGCGGTCGCCGGTTCCCTCGTGTGGGCGATAGCCAGAGCCGTATCGCGCTGAGCACGTGGTCGCAGATGCGTGAGAAGGTCACGCATTAGCGATGCCCCGGGGAAAGGGGCAGACTGGAACCATGTCCGACCTGAGCGAAGAATCCCCATCCGGCTTCACCCTCTGGGCGGTGTGGCGCCGCAACCCGAATGCTCCGGTCCTCGAGACCGATGCGACCGAGCTCGAGACCATCGCTGAGCACATCGAGGACTCCGGCGTCACGATCCGAGGCTTCTACGACGTCTCCGGCCTCAAGGCCGACGCCGACCTGCTGGTCTGGCTGCACGGTGCGACGGCCGAGGAGCTGCAGAAGGCGTTGCGGCGCCTGCGGCGCACTGAGCTGCTGCGCACTCTGATCCCGGTCTGGAACGTGATGGGGGTCCACCGCGACGCCGAGTTCAACCGCGCGCACGTGCCCGGTTTCCTCCGCGGCGTCGAGCCCAAGGACTGGCTGTGCCTCTACCCGTTCGTCCGCACGCCGGAGTGGTACCTCGCCCCGGAGGAGGAGCGTCGGAAGATGCTCGCAGAGCACGGACGCAAGGGCGCGGCGTTCACCGGCGTCATCGCCAACACGGTCGCCTCTTTCGCCCTCGGCGACTACGAGTGGATCCTCCCGCTCGAAGCGGATGACGTGACCGAGCTCGTCGACCTCATGCGCGACCTGCGCTACACGGATGCCCGTCGGTACGTGAAGGAGGAGGTCCCGTTCTACACGGGCCGGCGATTGCGCTTCGACGAGATCGCGGACGTGCTGCAGTAGGTCTGCCATGACGACTCCGATCCGCCTCGGCACCCGTCGAAGCGCCCTCGCCAGGGCGCAGTCCGGGCACGTCGCCGCAGCCCTCGAGAAGATCTCCGGCCGTCCGGTCGAACTCGTTCCGATCGTCTCCGAGGGTGATACGAACCGCGCCTCGCTCTCCGAGATCGGCGGCATGGGAATCTTCGCCACCCGGCTGCGCGAGGCGCTGCTCGCGGGGGAGTGCGACTTTCTCGTGCACTCGCTCAAGGACCTGCCCACCGCGATCCCTGCGGGACTCGTGATCGTCGCGACCCCGTTGCGCGAAGACGCCCGCGACGTCGCGATCACGCGAGCCGCGACGCCGTTGCAGGACCTGCGGCCCGGCGCCACGATCGGCACCGGATCGCCCCGGCGCATCGCCCAGGTGCGCCGCCGGGCGCCGCGCGCCGAGGTCGTCGACATCCGCGGCAACGTCGACTCCCGGCTCGCCAAGGTCGAATCCGGTGAACTGGATGCCGTGATCCTCGCGGCCGCCGGGCTGTCGCGCCTCGGCAGCGAGACGCGTCTGCATCGCGAAGAACTGGGGCTTGCCGAGTGGCCGACCGCTCCGGGCCAGGGAGCACTGGCCATCGAGACCAGGGCGGATGCCCCAGCCGAGCTGCTGTCCGCCCTCGCCGAGTTGGACGATCCGGACACGCGTTGCGCGGTCGAGGTGGAGCGCGGCATCCTGGAGGGTCTGGATGCCGGATGCCAGGCGCCGATGGCCGCGCACGCGGTCGTGGACGGCGGTTCCGTCCGGATCCGCACGGTCGTCTACGCGGTCGACGGCAGTCGGCGGATCGGGCTCGACGTCACCGAGCCGCTGAACCAGGGGTATATTCATCTGAACGGCAGTGGCAATGGTGCGGATGCTGCCGATGGTGCGGACCCGATGCACACAGCACGTGCTGTCGGGCTGTCTGTCGCCCGTCGGCTGCTCGAACAAGGGGCGGCCGACCTCGTTCCCCGAGAGCAATCCTGATGACCGAATCCGAATCGAAGCATGAGAAGCCGTTGGCCGGCTGGCGCGTCCTCGTCCCGCGAGGAGGCCCGTGGGGCGACGGCGTCGCCGCCAGTCTCCGCTCGCAGGGCGCCGTTCCCGTCGTCGCACCGCTGATCAACTTCGGCCCGACCACTGACCAGGCCGCGCTCGACGCCGCGCTCGAGCAGCTCGCCGCCGGTGAGTTCGACTGGCTCACCATCACGAGCGCCACGACCGTCGACGTGCTGTTCGCGCACCGCGCGCTCATCCCGAAGAAGACCAAGATCGCCGCGGTCGGCGAGACGACGGCGGCGGCTCTGCAGGCCGCCGGCTACGAGGTGACGCTCGTTCCAGAGCAGGACAACTCCGCCGAGGGCATGGCAGCACAACTCATCGCGCTCGAGCCGAAGCCGCGGCGCATCCTGACGCTGCGCAGTGAGATCGCGAAGCCGGTGCTGTCGAAGTCGCTCGTCAAGGCGGGCCACGACGTCTCGAGCGTCGTCGCCTACCGCACGGTCGGCGTTCCGGTGACCGATCGCATCCGCCGCGACGTCGACAGCGGGCGCATCAATGCGATCCTCATCACCAGCGGCTCGGTGGCGCAGCAGGTTCGCGAGCAGTTCCCCGAGATCCCGGACGAGACGCTCCTCGCCGCGATCGGACCGCGGACCGCGAAGGACGCCCGCAAGGCCGGGCTCTCGATCCAGGTGGTCGCCGACAAGCAGACCGTGGATGCCCTGATCGAGGCCGTCTCGCACTTCACCCTCCCGCATGCGGCGGACGAGTTCGCGCCGTGAGCTTCCCCGACATCCGTCCGCGTCGACTCCGGCAGTCGCCGGCCGTGCGCGACCTCGCGCGTGAGACCGACGTCCTGCCCCGGCAGCTCGTGCTGCCGATGTTCGTGCGCGAAGGCGTGAGCGATGCCGTTCCGATCGGGTCGATGCCCGGTGTCGTGCAGCATTCGCTGGATTCGCTGCGGCGCGCAGCGGTCGAGGCGGTCGAGGCCGGTGTCGGCGGCGTGATGCTGTTTGGCGTGCCGACGGTGCGCGACGCGATCGGTTCCGGTGCGGACGACCCTGACGGCATCCTGAACGTCGCAACGGCCGCGCTGGCCGCCGAGGTGGGCGATGCGCTCGTCGTGCAGACGGACCTGTGCCTCGATGAGTTCACCGACCACGGGCACTGCGGCGTGCTGGATGCATCCGGAGCCGTCGACAACGACGCGACCCTGGACCGCTACACCGCGATGGCGCTCGCGCAGGCGCGGGCCGGCTCGCAGCTGCTGGGGCTCAGCGGCATGATGGACGGCCAGGTCGGTGCGATCCGCCACGCGCTGGATGCCGAAGGCTTCGCAGACACCCTGATCCTCGCGTACGCCGCGAAGTACGCCAGCGCGTTCTACGGCCCGTTCCGAGAGGCGGTCGATTCCCAGCTGACGGGCGATCGCCGCACGTACCAGCTCGACCCGGCGAACCGCCGCGAGGGCGTCCGCGAGGCCCTGATCGACGAGGCCGAGGGCGCCGACATCGTCATGGTGAAACCGGCGATGTCGTTCCTCGACGTGCTGCGAGAGGTGCGCGACAGCGTGCATATTCCGGTCTGGGCATACCAGATCTCCGGCGAGTACGCGATGATCGAGGCCGCGTCGGCGAACGGGTGGATCGACCGCAGGGCGGCCGTTCTCGAGTCGCTGCTGTCGATCCGCCGTGCGGGCGCCGACGCCGTGCTCACGTACTGGGCGACCGAGGCCGCCGGCTGGCTGTCCGGCCGAGCGCGCTGATCTGATCCGAAGGACTCCGCATGACCGACCGCAATGACGACCTGTTCGCCGCCGCCCGCGCGGTGACCCCTGGAGGGGTGAACTCCCCGGTGCGCGCGTACGGGTCCGTCGGCGGGACCCCGCGCTTCCTCGCATCAGCGCGGGGCGCGACCGTGACGGATGCCGCCGGTGACACGTACATCGACCTCGTGGCGTCCTGGGGTCCCGCACTGCTCGGCCACGCGCACCCCGAGGTCGTCGCAGCGGTGCAGGATGCCGCGACCCGTGGTCTCTCGTTCGGCGCGCCGACCGAGGGCGAGGTCGAGCTCGCCCGCCTGATCGTCGACCGCGTGCGCGTCGGCGAGCACGCCCCGATCGAGCGCGTCCGGCTGGTATCCACCGGCACCGAGGCGACCATGACCGCGATCCGTCTCGCCCGCGGCGCGACCGGCCGCGACCTGCTGGTGAAGTTCGCCGGTCACTACCACGGACACTCGGACGGCCTGCTGGCGGCGGCCGGTTCCGGTGTCGCGACGCTCGCTCTGCCCGGCTCCGCCGGCGTCCCGGCGCCGATCGCCGCGCAGACCCTCGTGGTGCCGTACAACGACCGCGCCGCGATCGAGCAGGTCTTCGCCGAACGAGGCGATCGCATCGCCGCGATCATCGTCGAGGCGGCAGCCGCGAACATGGGCGTGGTGGCGCCCGAGCCCGGTTTCAACGCGTTCCTCGCCGACACCGCGCATGCGCACGGCGCGCTTCTGATCCTCGACGAGGTGCTCACCGGATTCCGCGTGCACCCTGCCGGCTTCTGGGGCCTGCAGGCCTCGTCCGGCGACGTCTACCTGCCGGACATCATCACGTTCGGCAAGGTCGTCGGCGGAGGGATGCCACTGGCAGCCCTCGGCGGACGAGCCGAGATCATGGATCTGCTGGCGCCGCTCGGCCCGGTCTATCAGGCCGGCACGCTGTCGGGAAACCCGCTGTCCGTGGCGGCAGGGCTCGCGACGCTCCGGCTCGCGACTCCGGAGGTCTACGCCCGAGTGGATGCCGCGGCATCCCGCCTCGCCGATGCCCTGGATGCCGCACTCACCGCGGCTGGCGTCGCGCACGCGGTTCCTCGAGCGGGAAACCTGTTCGGCGTCGTCTTCGCTCCGAGCGCTCCGCGGGACTACGCCGAGGCGCAGGCCCAGGAGGCCTTTCGGTATGCGCCGTTCTTCCACAGCATGCGCGAGCAGGGCATCGCCCTCCCGCCGAGCGTGTTCGAGGCGTGGTTCCTCACCGTGGCCCACGACGACGCCGCGCTGGAGCGCATCGAGGCGGCGCTGCCGGCGGCTGCATCCGCCGCGGCCGCTGTCTGATCGTGGCATCCCACAACAGGATCGTTGCCGTCCTGTGAGCAAGTCGCAGACATCTCGCAGGAGGACGCTGGCAGACTGAGTGGCATGGTGACGTTGCTGCTGGATCAGACGCAGCTCGAGGTCGTGCTCTCGCCCATCGAGCGTGCTGCGACATTCCACCGTGAGAACATCCGGGTCGCACGCGACACCATCACCAAGGTGCAGCTGACCGACGACGCCTGGACCTGGTTGCGCGGCGTTCCGAGTCCGGGGAGCCATATCCCGGGCATTCTGGCCGCCGGCACATGGAAGGGCGCGGGGACGACCGACTTCGTGCTGATCCGCCGACGCCGTCCGAGCGTGGTCATCGACCTCGAAGGCGACGAGCTCTACCAGCGTCTGATCTTCACGACGCGTCACGGCCTCACACTGACGCAGGCCCTCCGCCTCGACGCCTCGGAGGAGCTCGCCGACGTCGTCGAGATCGTCGCGACCGCGCCCGTCCCGATCGTCAAGGGCAGGAGCCGCCCGGTGATCAGGCCGCGTCCGGTCTGATCAGTACCGCGGCTGCTCCGGCTGCTCGCCCTCGGCTTCCGGCGCGCCCTCGTCGCGGGGGACGGTGGCGATGATCTCGGAGGACGCTTCCTCGGGCGACGGCGTCTCTTCGGATCCGGCTTCGTCGTGCGCCGATTCGGAGGACTCGTCGGTCGGCGCGGCGTCGGTCTCGACGTCGGGAGCGGCGGACTCTTCGTTCGCGGAATCGCCGGTCGCTGCGTCCGCGTCCGTCTCGACCGTGGTCTCGGCGTCGTGCTGCGGGTCCTGCGTCGGCGTCTGCTGATCCGTCGTCGACGCGGCATCCTCAACAGATGCCTGCTGGTCGTCGGACGAGGCGTCCGGGGTGCGCCCGGCGATGAGCGCGGCCCAGGCGTCCGACACCGCGGGGTTCGGCGAGGTGTCGGTGCTGCCACCGGTCTGCGAGAGTCCGGCGGCGGCCGCCGCGAGACCCGAGACGCCGGGCAGTGGTCGGTCCTCGGCCGCCGACACCGGGGCGAACGACGGGACCTCGTCGGCGGTGATGTCGTCCTCGTCACCGTCCAGGACGGAGTCTCCGGCGGTGATGATCGGGATGGCGACGGTCGCGTCGGGGTCCGCCTCTGTCGACGCGTCAGCCTCGGTCGACGCATCAGCCTCCGCGACAGGCTCAGCCGCCGGCTCGTTCTCCGCCGGAGCTTCGGCCTCGGCGGGCACGGCATCCGGAACCGACGCCTCGATCGCGGCATCCGCAGCGGCGGGCGCTGCCGCGAGCGCGGCCGGCACCTCGGGCTTTCGCAGTTGGACGGGCCGGTCGTTGACGAGGTCGAGGAAGACGTCTTCGAGGGTCGGGCCGCGCTGCTGGAGCGTGCTGAGGGCGACGCCCGCCTCGGCGGCCACAGCTCCGATGGTCCTGGCATCGCTGCCGCGCACCGTGAGGCCGGAGCGCAGCACCTCGAACTCGAAACCAGCAGCGGTCAGCGCGGCGGTGAGGCCGGAGCGATCGGCGGCGTCGACCACCACCGGCCCGGAGGTCGGGTCGGCGAGCGACGCGAGGGAACCGGCGAACTTGCGCTGTCCGTGCGCGATCACGAGGATCTCGTCGGCGACCTGTTCGACCTCACTGAGCACGTGGGAGGAGACCAGGACGGTGCGGCCCTCGTCGGCGAGTCCGCGGATGAGCATGCGCATCCAGCGGATCCCCTCGGGGTCCAGCCCGTTGGCCGGCTCGTCCAGCACCAGCGCGCCAGGATCGCCGAGCAGGGCGGTCGCCGCGCTCAGGCGCTGACGCATTCCGAGGGACAGTGCGCCGATGCGCGTACCCGCCTCGCCGTCGAGTCCGACGAACGAGATCACTTCGGAGACGCGCGATGCGGCGATGCCGTTCGCCTTCGCCGCCAGGACGAGGTGGCGCTCGACCGAACGACGAGGGCGGAATCCGGGATCCTCGTGCATCGCGCCGATGACCCGTGCGGGGTGCTTGAGGTCCGCGTACTGCGCGCCGCCGATGGTCGCGGTGCCGGACGTCGGGCGGATCTGGCCGAGCAGCATGCGCAGCGTCGTCGTCTTCCCGGCACCGTTCGGGCCGAGGAAGCCCGTGACGACGCCTGGCTCGACCCGTCCCGAGAAGTCGGAAACAGCGGTCACGTCGCTGAAGCGCTTCGTGACACGATCGAACTCGAGCACCTGTCCGTCGGGCATCGGGACCTCTCTTTGATGGGCAGTCCCCTCTATCTTGTCGGAAATCGCGGAAAATCGTGCATTATCTGGGCGGAAAGCACCAGCGGGTAACGTGGCATCCGTGACCGATCAGCCCGCAGCATCCCGCGTCCTCGTCCGCACCGAGGGTGCTCTCGGACGGATCACTCTCAACCGACCGGAGGCCATCAACGCCCTCGACCTCGGGATGATCCAGGACATCAGCAGAGTGCTCGAAGCCTGGAAGACCGACACCGATGTCCAGATCGTCCTGCTCGACGGCGAGGGCCGCGGGCTCTGCGCCGGTGGCGACGTGCGCGCGCTCTACGACCAGATCATTGCGGGACGTGCAGACGAGACCGCGGAGTTCTTCCGCGCGGAGTACGCGATGAACGCCCTGATCGCGGAGTACCCGAAGCCGCTGGTCGCCTTCGCGGACGGCATAACGATGGGCGGCGGCATCGGCCTGGCAGGCCACGCGGCCATCCGGATCGTGACCGAGCGCTCGAAGCTCGCCATGCCCGAGACGCGCATCGGCTTCACCCCCGACGTCGGCGGCACCTACCTGCTGGGCCGCGCGCCCGGTCGCCTGGGCGAATACCTCGCGCTCACCGGGCGCACCCTCGACGGAGCGGATGCCGTGTACACCGGCCTCGCGGATCACTGCGTGCCGTCCGAGAACCTGGACGCGCTGCGCGAGGCGCTCGCCTACCGGGCGGACCCGACGGGACCTGCCGAACTCGTGCTGCTGTTCGACGAGACGCCTGAGCCGTCGTCGTTGCCGGCGGAGCGGGCCTGGATCGATGAGGTCTTCTCGGCGGATTCCGTCGGCGAGATCATGCGTCGACTGGCGGAGCGCGCGGAGCCGGCGGCATCCGAAACGGCGGCCGTGCTCGCCGAGCTCGCGCCGACCGGACTCGCCGTGACGCTGGATGCCGTGCGCGAAGCGCGGGATGGCGACCTCCGCGCGGCACTGACGGGGGAGTACCGCCGGGTGCTGTGGTTCGTGAACCACCACCCCGACCTCGTCGAGGGCATCCGTGCGCAGCTCGTCGACAAGGACCGCACCCCGCACTGGCAGCCGGCGACGATTGCGGAACTCGGCCCGGACGCCGGCGCACCGGCGCGGGCGTTCATTCCCTCACCCGCGCTGTTCGACTGAGCGCAGACGTATCTGCATCCGGTGCAGTTATGCGGTCCCACCAGCGTGTTCGTTCGCCCTGAGCGGATAAACGCCGATCGGTATGGGCAATGTCCGCGGGTCGTGGCACTCTATCTGATGGCCTGATCCGGCCTTTGCCCAAAAGGAATCCTCCATGCTCGGAAAACTCCTGTTCCGCTATCTCTCCAAATACTGGCCACTTCTCGTCGGGGTTCTGCTGTTCCAGTTCGCCAGCGCACTGGCGACTCTCTATCTGCCCCGCCTGAACGCCGACATCATCGACAAGGGTGTCGCGCAGGCCGACACCGGCTACATCTGGAGCACCGGAGCATTCATGCTCATGGTCTCCCTCGGTCAGATCACCGCATCGATCATCGCCACCTATTTCGCCGCCCGCGCGGCCATGAGCGTCGGCCGCGACATCCGCGCCGACGTGTTCTCCCGCGTGAGCGGCTTCTCCGAACGCGAGGTGTCCCAGTTCGGCGCCGGCTCCCTGATCACCCGCAACACCAACGATGTGCAGCAGGTGCAGATGCTGGCGATGATGGGCGCCACCATGTTCGTCATGGCCCCCATGCTCGCGATCGGCGGCATCATCATGGCCGTCCAGCAGGACGTCGGACTTAGCTGGCTGATCGCCGTCTCCGTGCCGGTGCTGCTCATCCTCGCCGGGCTCATCATCGGTCGCATGGTGCCGCTCTTCCGGCGCAACCAGCGCAAGCTCGACAACGTGAACCGCATCATGCGCGAGCAGCTCACCGGCGTCCGCGTCGTGCGCGCGTTCGTCCGCGAAGACATCGAGGAAGAGCGATTCCGCGGTGCCAACACCGACATCATGATCCTCGGTCGCAAGATCGGCTCGCTGTTCGTCCTCCTGTTCCCGCTGTTCATGCTGATCCTGAACGTCACGGTCGTCGCCGTGATCTGGTTCGGCGGCATCGAGATCAACGCGGGCAACGTCGAGGTCGGCACGCTGTTCGCGTTCATGCAGTACATCGGCCAGATCATGGGCGGCGTCATCATGGCCAGCTTCATGGCGATCATGATCCCGCGCGCAGCCGTCTCGGCAGAGCGCGTCGGCGAGGTGCTGGACGTCCCGTCGAGCCTGGAGCGCCCCGAGAACGGCGTCACGGAGTTCCCGGAGCCCGGAGCGGTGGCTTTCGAGGATGCGGAGTTCACCTACCCCGGCGCCGATTCGCCGGTGCTCAGCGGCATCGACTTCCGTGCGGAGCCGGGTGAGACCGTCGCCATTGTCGGCTCGACAGGTGCCGGCAAGACGACGCTCATCTCGCTGATCCCTCGACTGTTCGATGTCACCGGCGGCGCCGTGCGCGTGGGTGGAACGGATGTCCGCGAAGCGGATGTCGAGCAGCTCTGGGACAGCATCGGGCTCGTGCCGCAGCGACCGTTCCTCTTCACGGGCACCGTCGCGTCGAATCTCCGCTACGGCCGGGAGGAAGCCACGGATGAAGAGCTCTGGAAGGCGCTCGAGATCGCTCAGGGGCGGGATTTCGTCGAGGAGATGCCCGACGGGCTGAACTCGCGGATCGCCCAGGGCGGCACGAACGTGTCCGGTGGTCAGCGTCAGCGCCTCGCGATCGCACGTGCGATCGTGCACCAGCCGAAGATCCTCGTGTTCGACGATTCGTTCTCGGCGCTGGACCTCACGACCGACGCGCGCTTGAGACAGGCGCTGTGGCGAGAGTTGCCGGAGGTGACGAAGATCGTGGTCGCGCAGCGCGTGTCGACCATCACGGATGCGGACCGCATCGTCGTCCTCGAAGGCGGCACGATGGTCGGCGTCGGGACGCACCAGGAGCTCCTGGCGTCCAACGACACGTACCGTGAGATCGTCGAATCGCAGCTGGGGGTGGACGCATGAGCCCCTCGACCAGATCCGGGAACGAGCCGGAACAGCTGACCCCGGAGGAGCAGTACGAGGCCGAGCTCGCAGAGCAGGCGCGTCAGAACTCGGGCGATTGGGACGCAGTCGCTCCCGGCAAGGCCGACAACTTCGGCAAGAGCTTCGGTCGCATGATCGGTCTGCTCAAGCCGTCGGCTCTGTGGTTCGTCTTCGTCTCGATCCTCGGTGCGATCGGCGTCGTCCTCACCGTCGCGGCACCCAAGGTGCTCGGCGAAGCGACCAACATCATCTACGAGGGCTTCATCTCGAAGAGCCTCGGGGACTCCGGGGTGCCGGCCGGGACCTCGCAGGAGCAGATCGTCGAGATGCTCCGCGCCCAGGGGCAGGACGACTTCGCGAACATGGTCGCGGCGTTCAGCGACTTCCAGGTCGGTGCGGGCATCGACTTCGATCGCCTGCGCTGGATCATCATCGCGGTCCTCGCGATCTACGTCGGCGCTGCCCTGCTCACCTGGATCCAGGGCTACGTGATCAACGTCATCATGGTGCGCACGATGTGGCGCCTGCGTGAGGACGTCGAGGCGAAGATCAACCGTCTGCCGTTGTCCTACTTCGACAAGGTGCAGCGCGGTGAGCTGATCTCGCGCGTCACGAACGACATCGACAACATCACGCAGACGATGCAGCAGTCGCTGTCCGGGGCGCTGACCTCGATCCTCACCGTGATCGGCGTGCTCTGGATGATGTTCACGATCTCGTGGCAGCTCGCGCTCGTCGCGCTCGTGGCTCTACCGCTCATGGGCGTGATCTTCGGTGTCATCGGTCCGCACTCGCAGAAGGCCTTCGGCACGCAGTGGCGCAAGGTCGGTCGACTGAACGCCCGCGTCGAAGAGGCGTTCTCCGGCCACGCGCTGGTGAAGGTCTTCGGCCGTGAGCAGGACGCGCTCGACAAGTTCCAGGTCGAGAACGAAGAACTCTTCCAGGCGAGCTTCAAGGCGCAGTTCCTGTCGGGCATCATCATGCCGGCCATGACCTTCGTCGGAAGCCTCACCTACGTCGGCATCGCGGTGCTCGGCGGTCTGATGGTCGCCAGCGGTCAGCTCCGCCTCGGCGACGTCCAGGCGTTCATCCAGTACTCGCAGCAGTTCACGCAGCCGCTGAGCGAGCTGGGCGGAATGGCGGCGGTCGTGCAGTCCGGTACCGCGTCCGCGGAGCGGGTGTTCGACTTCCTGGATGCCGATGAGCAGGAGGCGGACGACGAGAACGCCCCCGAGATCATGGACGGCAAGGGCGTCATCGAGTTCGAGAACGTCTCGTTCGCGTACACGCCGGAGCGTCCGCTCATCAAGGACCTGTCGTTCCGTGTCGAACCGGGTCAGACCGTCGCGATCGTCGGACCGACCGGTGCGGGCAAGACGACGTTGGTCAACCTGATCATGCGCTTCTACGAGCTCAGCGGCGGGCGGATCCTGCTCGACGGGCAGGACATCGCCGATCTCACGCGTTCGGATCTCCGCTCGCGCACCGGAATGGTGCTGCAGGATCCGTGGCTGTTCGCCGGGTCGATCCTGGAGAACATCCGGTACGGACGTGCGACGGCGACCGACGACGAGGTGCTCGCTGCGGCGAAGGCGACATACGTCGACCGGTTCGTGCACGCGCTGCCCGAAGGGTACGAGACGGTCCTCGATGAGGATGCGTCGAACGTGTCGGCGGGTGAGCGTCAGCTCATCACGATCGCGCGTGCGTTCGTCGCGCAGCCCTCGATCCTCATCCTCGATGAGGCCACGAGTGCGGTCGACACCCGCACCGAGCTGCTGCTGCAGCACGCCATGGCGGCGCTGCGACAGGGTCGGACGTCGTTCGTGATCGCGCACCGCCTCTCGACGATCCGCGACGCCGACCTCATCCTCGTGATGGAGCACGGCGACATCGTCGAGAAGGGAACGCACGACGAGCTCATCGCCGCGCAGGGCGCGTACTGGCGGCTGTACCAGTCGCAGTTCGAGCAGGCGGCGACCGACATCGATGCCGAAGAGGCGCTCACCGCATCGACCCCCGTGGTCGTCACCGGAGACGCCGATGAGGCCGAGTCCGCCGCCGGCGTGGCTGCGGAGTCCGAGTCCGAACAGGCCTGACCCCGCTCACGAAGGGACCGTCACCGAGAGGTGGCGGTCCCTTCATCGTTCCCGTCGTCATCTGTGTCGCGGGTCGCGAGGGGGCGCGTGTGGTCGCTTGCGACGCACTGTGGCGGCGTTTCGGGTCCCCTCGCGCGGCGGGTGGGTGTGCCGTGGGTCGGGAGTGGTCGCTTCGCGCCGGGTGGGGCGACGATCCGGGTCCCGTCGCGAGGCGTCGGTTCGCGCGTCAGTCGGTGATGCCGAGCAGCTCGAAGGGGTGCGTGAGGCGCCACCACGGGCTCGGGCCTTCGAGATCACTGGCGAGGACGACCGGAACGTCGACGCTGTTCACCGGGCCGGCGACGGTCATTGTTCCGACCGCGGCATTGGCATCCCTGGTCTCCCCGAGATCGAACGCGACCTCGGCCGTCGGGGCGGCGGAGTTCCACAGCACGACGGACGCATCGCCATCGGTGACGACGTCGGCGGACGCGCCCCACGGCGTGCTGACCTGACCGACGACCGTGTCGCCCGTCACGGCCGGCCCCTGGGCCTGCAGCTGCGCTTCGACCTGCGTGTACAGATCCCGGCTGGCGGCGAGCCGCGCCTCGTCGCTGTCTTGACCGAGAACGGCGGCGTAGATGCGCACCGTCGCGTCACCGACGGTGACATCCTTGGCGCTGAGCAGGTTGTAGTCGCCGTCGAGGGATCCGGTCTTCACCCCGACGAAGCCGGGTTCGGGGAGGAGGCCGTTCGAGTTCGTGACGACTCCGGCTCCCGGCAGGTCGACGGACTCCGTGCCGACGATCTCGGCGAACACCGGGTTCGCCATGGCGATCGAGGCCAGGGTCGTGAGCGAGGCGGGGGAGGCCACGTTGTTCTCGTTGCGACCGGAGGGCGTGACGATTGTGATGTCGCTCAATCCGCGAGCGGACAGCCAGGACTCGGCGGCTGCGGCGAAGTCGCGGTCGGAGCCCCAGATATCGTCAGCGAGTCGGTCGATGTAGTTGTTCGCCGACCCGAGCAGGATGCCCTGGAGCATCTGGTACTCGGTCAGCACGCCGCCGACCGGCACGTCCAGAGCGGACTGGTCGTCACGCAGGTACGACCAGAACTCACTCGAATCGCTGTTGTCGAAGGAATACTCCGGCCCCTGCTCGCCGAGCTGCAGCGGCTGGGCCTCGAGCACCATCAGCGACGAGACGACCTTCGTCACGCTGGCGATGGGGGCGGTCTCGGTCGTCGACGACGTCGTGCTCACACCCTCGACGCTGACCGCGGCGCTGCCGTCGGCAGGCCACGTGAAAGCGGCCGCTTCCGCACCGACGGGCGTCACGGTCGTCGCTTCGATCGTCGGAGGGAGCTCGTGCAGCGGCCACAGCAGAGTGGTGCCGACATACGCGAGTCCGAGCGCGGCCAGTGTTCCGAGCGGCACGAGGATGCCGGGTTGCAGGAATCCTCGCCGCGGGGCGTCGACCAGAAGGTCGGGACCGCCGCCGTCGGATGGCGCTTCGAGCGGTGCTGCCTGAGTGGCGATCTCGACGGTGACCGGATCCACCCAGGTCAGCGCGGTCGCGGGGGACTTCTCGTCCGCCCACGCGGCGACCGGCTGCGCGGACGCGTCGCCAGCCGCGAGCAGCGTCGCCAGTTCGGCATCCGGGTCGGTGCCGGTCGGCGTCGTCCGGTCCGCTTCGGTGCTGGCAGGAGCAGCGAGCCCGGCACCCGCTTCGAGGGGAGCGTTCAGTTCGGCTTCGGCGCCGGCGTGAGCCGCGATCTCGGCTTCGGCCTCGGCGGTCAGCTCGGGCTCCGCCTCGACCGGCTCCGCGAGTTCCGCGTCCGCCCCTGCGGGCTCCGTCTCGACGGATGCGGCGAGCTCAGCATCCGGAGCGGCGCCGGCAGCGGACGCGGCCTGGGTCACTCGTTCGGCCTCGGCGACGACATCGGCATCCGTCGTGATGGGAATGGCCCCGGTGCGTCGACGGTGCTCGCGGCGTGTGAGGGCAGCGCCGCCGTCGGTCTGGTCATCGAGGGTCACTCGAATACGGTACCGAATCCGCATGTGACAATGCCGTATTCGCCGAGGAGTAAGATCGAGCGCACAACCCACGGGAGTCCGGCGAGCCGGGCTGAGAGGAAGCGATCCGCGCTTCGACCGTCGAACCTGATCCGGATCATGCCGGCGCAGGGAGGAGATCTGATGAGTACATCCACGTCTGCATCCGCTTCCGCAGATGCGAGCACCACGGCATCCGCCCACCCGCTGAGGTGGCGCGTCGTCGACATCGTCGTGGCCGCCGTCCTCGGTGTCGCGATCGGCCTGCTGTTCTGGGGCTGGAACATCGTCGGCGGCGCCTGGTTCGGCGCAGCCGACGCGCTGACGCCCGGACTGGGCGGCGTCGCCGTCGGCATCTGGCTGATCGGCGGGGTGATCGGCGGGCTCGTCATCCGCAAGCCCGGCGCGGCCTTCGTCGTCGAGGTCGTCGCCGCGATCGTCTCGATGCTCATCGGCAACGTCTGGGGTGTCGGGACCGTGGTGTCCGGTGTGGTGCAGGGCCTCGGCGCCGAACTCATCTTCGCGCTGTTCTTCTACCGCCGCTTCGGCCTCGCGGTCGCGATGCTGGCCGGCGTCGGCGCCGCCCTCGGCGCATGGGTCTGGGAGCTCTTCGGCGGCAGCTCGCCGAATATCCTCAAGTCGGTCGAGTTCAACGCGATCTACCTCACCACCCTCGTGATCTCGGGGGCCATCCTCGCCGGTGTCGTCGGGTGGCTGCTCGTGCGCGCATTGGCCGTCACGGGGGCGCTGAACCGCTTCGCGGCCGGGCGAGAACTCGTCCGCGAGGTCTGAGCCTGAGCATGAACGCCCCGGTGCGCGTCCAGGCCACGGGCTGGGGGTGGCGCTATGCAGGCCGGAAACTGCCCGCCGTCAGCGAGGTCTCGTTCACGATCGAGCCGGGCGAACGCGTCCTGCTGCTGGGCGCATCCGGAGCCGGGAAGTCGACGCTTCTCGCCGGGCTCGCTGGAGTCCTCGGTGACGCCGATGAGGGCGTGCGCACCGGCTCCCTGCTGATCGACGGGGTCGCTCCGGAGTCCGCTCGCGGACGGACGGGGCTGGTCCTGCAGGACCCGGATGCCGGCATCGTGCTGTCCAAGGTCGGCGACGACATCGCCTTCGGGTGCGAGAACCTCGGCGTTCCGGCATCCGAGATCCCCGGTCGAGTGGCCGAAGCGATCGAGTCGACCGGGCTCGATGTGTCGCTGAGCCGAGCGACCAAGGCCCTGTCCGGCGGACAGAAGCAGCGGCTCGTGCTCGCCGGTGCGCTCGCGATGCGGCCCGGACTGCTGCTGCTGGACGAGCCGACGGCGAACCTCGACCCTGCCGGCGTTCGCGAGGTGCGGGCGAGCGTCGAGCGCGCGGTCGAGGCGACCGGCGCGACCCTCATCGTCGTCGAGCACCGCACGCCGGTGTGGGCCGATCTCATGAACCGCGTGATCGTGCTCGCCGCCGACGGAGGGCTGCTGGCCGACGGCCCGCCCGCTCGCGTCTTCGCCGAGCACGGCACGGCGCTCGCCGAGGCCGGCGTCTGGGTCCCGGATGCCGAGATCCACCTGCCCGAACTCGACGCGGCGGCGGGGCCTGTGGTGCTCTCGGCATCCGGCCTCGCGATCGCGCGGGAGCCGCGCACGATCGTCCAGGCGGGGCTCGACGTCGTCGTGCCCCGAGGCAGCGCCACCGTCATCTCCGGTCCCAATGGCGTCGGGAAGTCGACGTTGGCGCTGACTCTGGCCGGCCTCATCCCGGAGCGGTCCGGCGAGGTGAGCGCCGCACCGGAGCTGGCCGGTCGGACCGGCCGTCGCCCGTTCCGCTGGACATCGCGCGAACTGCTCACCCGTATCGGGACGGTGTTCCAGGAGCCGGAGCATCAGTTCCTCACGCAGACGCTGCGCGACGAGCTGGCGGTCGGGCCGAAGGCGCTCGGGTGGGATCGGGCGCGGACGGATGCCGTGGTCGACGGCCTCCTGGAGCGACTGGGGCTCGCCCCGCTCGCGCTCGCCAACCCGTTCACGCTGTCCGGCGGGCAGAAGCGACGGCTGTCCGTGGCGACCGTGCTCGCGGCATCCCCCGAGGTGATCGTGCTCGATGAGCCGACCTTCGGGCAGGACCGGCGCGGCTGGATCTCACTCGTGGCCCTGCTGCAGGAGGAGATCGCCCGCGGGCGGACGATCGTCGCGGTGACCCACGACGACGGGGTGATCCGTCATCTCGGCGGGCATCGCATCGCGCTGGAGAGCAGGGTGCGCGCATGACCGTCGTCGAGGCCGAACGGAAGGCGTGGCTCGACGGCGTCAACCCCGTGACGAAGCTGGTGCTCGCCCTGGCTCTGTCGGTGCCGTTGTTCGCGTCGATCGACGTGACGAGCGCCCTCGTGGCCATCGCTCTGCAGCTGCTGTGCCTGCCGCTGACCGGGCTGACGCTCGGAACGGTGCTGAAGCGGCTGCTGCCGATCGTGATCTTCGCTCCGATCGCGGGACTCAGCATGCTGCTCTACGCCGAGCCGGCGGGGCACATCTACTGGAGTCTCGGGTTCATCACGATCAGCGACGACTCCATCGAACTCGCGATCGCCGTCAGTCTGCGCGTCGTCGCGCTCGGGTTGCCGACGATCCTGCTGTTCGGGCGCACCGACCCGACCGAACTCGCCGACGCTCTCGCGCAGGTCGCCAGGATGCCCAGCCGGTTCGTGCTCGGCATCCTCGCCGGTGCCAGGATGCTCGGGCTGTTCATCGACGACTGGCGCACGATGGCTCTGGCGCGTCGGGCGCGTGGAGTCGGCGATACCGGGGCCCTCCGGCGCTTCTTCTCGATGGCGTTCGTGCTCCTGGTGTTCGCCGTGCGGCGCGGCACCAAGCTGGCCATGGCGATGGAGGCCCGTGGCTTCGGCTCCGGCATCCCGCGCACCTGGGCGCGCCCGTCGCGCCTGCACGCGAGGGATGCCGTGGCGCTCGTCGGGGGACTCGCGATCATGGCGGTGTCGATCGCTGCGGCGGTGGCCGTCGGCACGTTCCGTTTCGTGGGGGCCTGAGTCAGCTCGCGTTCCACAGGTCGCGGTAGTAGGTCAGGCGCTCCCGGTCGGGTTCGACGCCGTACGCCTCGATGAGCAGGTCGTCGAAGCCGGGGCCGACGTTCCACAGGGTGCTCATCGACGCGACGGCGATGTCCGCCCAGCGATCCCCGGTGCCGAGCGCGGCAAGGTCCACGTGCGCGATGGCGCGGCCGGCGTCGTCGAGCAGGGTGTTGGGCATGCAGGCGTCGCCGTGGCACACCACGAGCCGGTCCGTCTCCGGGGCGTCGCGCAGAACGTCGGGGAGTCGGATGCCGCGGCGCTCGGCGTTCGCGAAGCGGCTCGCGATGCTCCACTCCCACGGGCATTCGTCGACCGGAAGCGCGTCGTGCAGCATCCGCAGACCTTCGCCCACCGCCCGCACGGCCGCGACCGGTTCCGCGATCCAGCGCGGGTCGACCGCGCTGCGGCCCCGGATCGCCGACGTGACGAGCCACTCGTGCGCGGCATCCTGGTCCTGCTCGAGCACCTCGGGCACCGCCGCCCAGCGTCGCGCCCACCGCATCCGCTCCGCTTCGTCGCGCATGTTCGCCTCGAGGTCGTGCGGACCCCACTTGATGAATCGGTCGTCGTCGGTGCGGAACGTCAGTCCGCCGATCCCGTTCTCCCAGACCGGCGTGAGCCCGGCGCCGTCGGCGAGCTCGCGCACGCGGTCGGGGACGGCGATGCCGGCGGCGGGGATGCTCACGGGCGCTCCTTCCTGGGATCCTTCCGGGAATCCTTCCGGGGTTCCGCACCGATGCTCTCACAGCAGGTCGCGCAGTGCCTCCTCGAGCACGATCGCGTGATTGTGCTCCGGATCGTGCGCGGCGTAGACGAGCGTGACCACCTGGTGGGTCCGCAGCTCATCCGTCAGCGCGGCTAGCGCGGGCGCTGTCTCCTGAGCGAGTTCGGCCCGATACCGGTCTGCGTAAGCGTTCCACTCGTCGTCGGATGCCGCGTGCCACGCGGTGCGCAGCGCGGGGCTCGGGGCGGCGTCCTTGGCCCAGAGATCGATGGCGGCGCGCTCCTTCGAGACGCCCCGCGGCCAGAGCCGATCGACGAGCACGCGGTACCCGTCCGAGGTTTCGGCGGTGTCGTAGGCTCGCTTGCGACGCAGTTCCATGAGTCCAGCCAACACCGCTGGTCGTCCCGCGCCAAGCGTGGGACTCGGATCCGCGTAAGCTGGAACTGAGTTGCACGATCGTTCGAAGGAGAACAGCATGCAGATCCAGGGATCCGGCGCCCTCGTCACGGGTGGCGCATCCGGACTCGGCCTCGCGACGGCGCGCACGCTCGCCGCGGCCGGTGCGCACGTCACCCTGCTCGACCTGCCCGGCTCAGCCGGTGCCGCCATGGCCGCCGAACTCGGCGGCGCGTTCGCCCCCGGCGATGTGACCAGCCCCGCGGATGCCGCGGCCGCCGTCGCCGTGGCGAACACCGAGGCGCCGCTGCGCATCGTCGTGAACTGCGCCGGCATCGCCCCGCCGGCGAAGGTGCTCGACCGCGAGGGCGACCCTGGCTCCCTGGAGGACTTCGAGCGGATCGTCCGCATCAACCTCATCGGCACGTACAACGTGCTGTCGCAGGCGTCCGCGATCATCGCGAAGACCGAAGCGACCCCGGCCGGTGACCGGGGCGTCATCGTCAACACCGCGAGCGTCGCGGCGTTCGACGGTCAGATCGGTCAACCCGCCTACTCGGCATCCAAAGGCGGCGTGCATGCGATGACCCTCCCCGTGGCGCGCGAGCTCGCGCGCCACGGCATCCGTGTCTGCACGATCGCTCCGGGCATCATGGAGACGCCGATGCTGGCCAGCCTCCCCGAGGCGGCGCAGGCGTCGCTCGGCGAGCAGGTGCCGTACCCCGCCCGGCTCGGCCGACCGGCGGAGTACGCCGCGCTCGTGCAGCACATCGTCGAGAACGGATACCTGAACGGCGAGACGATCCGTCTCGACGGCGCCATCCGCATGGCCCCGAAGTGACCAGCGCTCGAGAAGGAGAACACATGACACTGGCAGGAAAGACCATCCTGATGTCGGGCGGCAGCCGCGGCATCGGTCTCGCGATCGCGCTCCGTGCCGCGCAGGACGGCGCGAACATCGCGATGCTCGCGAAGACCGACACCCCGCATCCCAAGCTCGAGGGCACGATCCACACCGCGGCGGATCAGATCCGCGCGGCCGGCGGCAACGCCCTGCCGATCGTCGGCGACGTCCGCGAGGACGACGACGTCACTGAGGCCGTGCTCAAGACCGTCGGCGAGTTCGGCGGCATCGACATCGTCCTCAACAACGCCAGCGTGATCGACCTGTCGCGTTCGCTCGATCTCAGCGCGAAGAAGTACGACCTCATGCAGGACGTCAACGTACGAGGGACGTTCCTGCTGTCGCGTGCGGCCGTGCCGGTGCTGAAGGATGCCGAGAACCCGCACATCCTCTCGCTGTCGCCTCCCCTGAACCCGACTCCGAGATGGCTCGGCGCGCACACCGGCTACTCGCTGGCGAAGTTCGGGATGACGATGGTGACGCTCGGCCTCGCCGCCGAATTCGCCCGCGACGGCATCGCCGCCAACACGCTCTGGCCCCGCACCACGATCGCGACCGCCGCGGTGCAGAACCTGCTCGGCGGCGATCAGGTCATGGCGGCGAGCCGGACGCCTGCGATCTACGCGGATGCCGCTTACTCGGTGCTCGTCACGCCGTCGCATGAGCGCACCGGTCAGAGCCTGATCGTCGAGGACGTGCTCGAGGAGGACGGCGTGACAGACTTCTCCGGCTATGCCGCGGTCCCCGGCACACCGGACAGCGCACTGTTCCCGGACATCTTCCTCGACTGACCGGCGCTCGGCATCGGCCCCGAGAAGGAGCGGGGGCTGAGCGTCAGAACAGCAGGTACACGGCCCCGACGATCGTCAGGATGATGACGAGTCGATCGAACAGCTGCTGCGGCATCCGTTTGGCGAGTTTCAGGCCGACGAGCGCGCCAGCGACGACCAGCGGGGTGAGCAGCAGGTCCATCAGCAGCACCTCGGGGGTGAACAGGCCGATGCCCGCGAGGAACGGCACCTTCACGAGATTCACGATCGCGAAGAACCAGGCCGATGTGCCGAGGAACACCTGCACGGGTGTGCGGGTGGCCAGGAAGTACATCGACATGACCGGCCCGCCGGCGTTGGCGACCATCGTGGTGAATCCGGCGAGCGTGCCGTAGGTGGCGCCGAGCAGCGGCCCGCCCACGGCCTTCGCCGAGCGGCGTCGGCGCCACAGCGTCACCGCGATCATGAGCAGGAGGATCACGCCGATCGCACGGCGCACGATGCGATCGTCCCCGTACGCGAGGAACAGGAATCCCAGCACGAGTCCGGCGACGACCGCCGGCGCGAGCCGCAGCAGTGTCGGCCAGTGTGCGTGCCGCCGGTACGCGATGAGCGCGAACACGTCGCCGACGATGAACAGCAGCAGCATGGCGGCGGTCGAGGTCCGCGCGGGGAGCACGGCGGCGAACAGCACCACGGACACCGTGGCGCTGCCAGGGATCGCGGTCTTCCCGAGACCGGCGATGAGCGCGGCGAGGCCGAGCAGGCCCCAGGCGAGAGGGGTGAGGTCGGTCATCGATCGGCATCCTGCGCCGCGGCATCCGAGAGGAGAGACTCGACCAGTGCGCGCACCGCGCGCAGCACGAACACTCGGCGTTCGGCGATCCGCTCCGGCAGATCCGTGCGACCGCCGCTGTACAGCTGATCGAGCGAGCGGAAGACCTGCCAGCCGTCGGCCAGCGTCACGATGGTCAGGAGCAGTTCGATGGCCGTCGCCTCGTCGAGCTCGGGCAGAACCCTGCGCAACTGGGTGACCTTGTTCGCGTGCGACACCGATCGGGCCTCGAACGCCACCGGGCTGGTGCGCTCCAGCCCCTCCCAGGCGAGCAGGCGCGAGAGCTCAGGGTGCGCGACCTGATAATCGAAGACCGCTGCGGCGTAGTCGAGCACCGCGTCGATCCCGCTTCCCTCGATGGCCACGGCGTGGATGACGGCGAGCAGCGTCGACTCGAGTGCAGCGCCGAACAGCCCTTCCTTGTCGCCGAAGTAGGCGTAGATCCGCTCCTTGTTGGCGTCGGCCGCCTGGGCGATCCGGTCCACGCGCGCGCCGGCCAGGCCGTTCGCGCTGAACTCGTCGACCGCCGCAGCCAGCAGTCGGCGCTTCGTCTCCTCCGGCGTATAGGGCATGGGACGATCCTATTCCAACTGTTCGGTTGCCTTAGGGGTTCAGCTGTGGTTCACTGTAACCAACCAGTCAGTTGGAAAGAGGATGTTCATGTCTGCCCCCGTCGCCCCGGTCTCGGTCCACGTCCGTGCTGTGATCACCTGGCTCGCGATCTTCCCGCTCGTCACGATCGGCCTCTACGCGCTCGCACCGTTCACCGAGGGGTGGCCCGTCGTGCTGCGCGCCCTCGTGCTCACCGTCGTCGTGGTGCCGCTCTCGGTCTACCTCGTCGTGCCGCAACTGCTGCGGCTCTGGATCGCGGTGTCGGCGAACGTCGGAGCCGCGAAGCGGACGACGCCCACGAATCCGGCCGATCCCGCGGTCTCCCAGCCGTGACGCCGTACCCTGGAAGACATGACCGACACCTCTCGTGCGCCGCGCAACAGCGGCGCTGTGCGTCCCACGACGCCGCGCGCGGCATCCGGCACGCCGCAGGTGCGGCCCGCCACGGAAGGCTGGACCCAGAAGAAGGACGCCGAGGGTCGACCGCTTCTGCAGTTCGCCAGCCCCAAGCGCGGCAAGCCGCCGGTGCACCTCGCCGACCTCACCCCGGCCGAGCGCGTCGAGAAGGTGAAGGAGCTCGGGCTCCCGGGCTTCCGCGCGAAGCAGCTCTCGACCCACTATTTCAAGCACTACACCTCCGACCCCGCCGAGATGACGGACCTGCCCGCGGGCATTCGCGACGAGCTCGTCACCGGGCTCCTGCCTCCGCTGATGACCGAGGTGCGACGGCTCGAGACGGACAAGGGCGACACGATCAAGTTCCTGTGGCGTCTGCACGACGGGGCGCTCGTCGAGTCGGTCCTCATGCGCTACCCGGGTCGGATCACGCTGTGCGTGTCGAGCCAGGCCGGGTGCGGCATGAACTGCCCGTTCTGCGCCACCGGCCAGGCCGGGCTCACGCGCAACATGTCGGCTGCCGAGATCATCGAGCAGGTGGTCCGCGCGAACCGCGCGATCGCGAACGGCGAGCTGGGCGGCAAGAAGCGCGACGACCACTCGCTGGAGCGGGTCAGCAACATCGTCTTCATGGGCATGGGCGAGCCGATGGCCAACTACAACCGCGTCATGCACGCGGTGCGCACCATGGTCGATGCCCAGCCGGACGGACTCGGCATGAGCGCCCGTGGCATCACGGTGTCGACGGTCGGTCTCGTGCCGGCGATCCGCAAGCTCGCGGCCGCAGAGATCCCGGTGACGTTCGCCCTCTCGCTGCACGCGCCGGATGACGAGCTACGCGACGAGCTCATCCCGGTGAACTCGCGCTGGAAGGTCGACGAGGCGCTGGATGCCGCGCGCGAGTACTTCGACAAGACCGGCCGTCGCGTGTCGATCGAGTACGCGCTCATCAAGGACATGAACGATCACGCCTGGCGCGCGGATCTGCTGGCGGACAAGCTCAATGCGCGCGGTCGTGGCTGGGTGCACGTGAACCCGATCCCGCTGAACCCGACGCCCGGATCGATCTGGACCTCGTCCGACGTCTCGGTGCAGAACGAGTTCGTCCGCCGGCTTAACGACGCCGGCATCCCGACGACGCTCCGCGACACCCGCGGCAAGGAGATCGACGGGGCCTGCGGTCAGCTCGTCGCGACCACTGAGGACGAAGCGGCGGCCGCCACCGTCTGAGCCGGAGTCCGCGTCGCCGACCCGGTCGGTCGTTCAGGTCGTGCGGGGTGCGATAGCTGTCGTCACACCGGCGCCGCGACGGCCGCTTCGGCGACCCGGGCGCCCCTGGGTGACCTCGCATCCCGTGCGCCGAGATCTTCCGCGCGATCCAGCCAGGTCGAGATCCGCTGGGGTCTGGCATCCTTCACGCCCAGCATTCGGTGCGTGCGCACGGAGCGGATGCCGCAGAGGCGGAGCGTGTTGCGGGCGACCTGCGTCTGCGCCGGAAGCCCGGTGAAGGCAGCGGCGTACCAGGGGGTGTCCGCGAGCAGCAGCAGCCGACCGCGGCGAGCGCCCAGCAGGCCTTCCGGCACGCCGAGCTTCGTGTAGCGGTACTCCTGCTGCGGGAGCAGAGCGCGGTCGAAGAACCCCTTGAGCACGGCAGGGACCGACCCCCACCAGAGCGGGGTCGCGACGACGACGGTGTCTGCCGCGTGCAGAGCGGCCTTCGCCTCGGCGAGGTCGGCCTCGAGCGGCATGCGCTCCCGGTAGCCGAACCGCAGGTGCGGATCGAAGTCCAGATCTCGCAGAGCCAGCACCCGCGCATCCCCGTGTCCTGCGGCATAGCGGCGGACGAGCTCGGAGGTGAGCGATCGGGCGTCCGGGTGGCCGTCGATAATCAGCGCGGTGGGCATGGGATCTCCTATCTGGACAGTGTCTACTTGGTTGACAGTGTCAAGATACGAGAGAATGTTGCTTGTGTCAACTTCGCGAACCGGCTATCACCACGGCGATCTCGCCCATGCCCTGGAGGCGGCGGCGATGAAGCTCCTCGAGGACAAGCCGGCGCCGGAGATCAGCCTGCGAGAGGTCGCGCGATCGGCGAACGTCAGCCACAACGCGCCGTATCACCACTTCGCAGACCGGCAGGGACTGCTCAAGGTGCTCGCCGAGCGCAGCATGGCGGATCTCGTCGCGGCGGTGCGCGCTGCGATCGCGGACGCGGGGGACCCGGTCTCGGCGCTCATGGCGGGTGGCGGAGCCTACGTCCGGTACGCCGTGCACAACCCGAACGGCTTCGATGTCATCTACGACCCCACCGTCTGCGTGCCCGGCGACCCCAGTGCGACGATGGCGCCGTTGATCACCGAACTCGAGCAGGTGCTGGGTGGCGCGGCGTCGTCCGCCGGACTCGACGCAGAGGCGGACGCTCTGGCGCTGTGGGGCCTCGTCCACGGCCTCGGCACGCTGTGCGCGGCCGGCCACTTCGATCTCGACGCCGCGCTCGCCGCTGGCGAGGCGGCGATCAGGCGGATGCTGCCGGTCTGATCGGGTCGCCCCGACCGGACGTGGGGTCGTGTGGGGCTGTGTTCTCGTCCGGCGCCCCGTCTCTGTGGCTAGGATCGCGCCGAATCGACTGTCTCCGGGACCGGGGTCCGCACGCGCAGGACGTCGGCCACGGTCTGCGCGCGCAGCGCCGGATGCCGCGACACGTGCAGGGAGATCGATCGCACCAGACTGATGATCGCGGGTTCCCGCGTCAGCCGCACCCCGGAGAGCGAGGCGTCCAACTCGCGCGTCCACCGGCTGCCGGTCAGCGACTCCTCGATCGCCCGCAGCGGCGCCCGCACGGTGGGATCGCTCAGGCGTGCGTCGTCGGCGCCGAACCATTCGAGGAGCTCCTCGATAGTCCAATCGTTCACAATTGGATCAGTGAATGGCGAACTGGTCGATACAAAGTGGCTCATTGGACCAGAATTCATGAGTATGAGCCGCGATGACAGTGCCAATCAGCGTCTGGTGGACCACCGAACGGCCACCGTCGATTCGACGGCGCTCGCCGCACGGCTCGGACGGTGGGCGCAGGGAGACGGCACACTGTCGAGCAGGTTGGCGCACGGCATCCGCGCCCTCGTCGACACGGGGGAGCTCCGCCCCGGCGACCGGCTTCCCGCGGAACGCACTCTGGCCGCGGCGATCTCGGTCTCTCGGGGAACGGTCGTCGCCGCCTACGCCGATCTGACCGAGCGCGGTACGGTCGAGCGGAGACAGGGGAGCGGAACCCGCATCGCTGGCTCGCCGGTCACCCAGCCCGGCAGAGCCGGCCGCGGTGAGGCGCTGTTCTCGTCGCTGCCGAACGCGATCGATCTGCTGCGATCGGTGCCGCTGATCCCGCCGACGGCGGTCGAGCTCATCCGCGGCCACAGGCCCCGACTCGATCTCGCGCTGCTGCCGGAAACGGACCCGGCAGGGCTCCCGATGCTTCGGGAGCAGATCGCCGAGATGCTCGCCGAGGGCGGCACGCCGACCACGCCGGAGCAGATCCTCGTCACCCACGGCGCGCAGCAGGCGATCAGTCTCGTCGTCAACGCGCTGGTCGGCCCCGGCGATGTCGTTCTGGCCGAAGAGGTGACGTGGCCGGGTGTCACCGACTCGGTCACGCTGCGCGGCGGCACTGTGCAGGGCATCCCGATCGGCGAGGACGGTCTCGACCCCGCGGCGCTCGAAGTGGCGATGGCGCGGCTGCGCCCGGCCCTCGTGGCGCTGAACCCGCACCATCACAATCCCACCGGGACGCGTCTGTCCGCCCAGGCCCGTCGTCGGGTGGCGGACCTCGCGGCGCAGTACGGCGTGCCGATCGTCGAGGACAGGGTGCTCGCCAGCATCTCGTTCGACGGCGTCGTTCCCCCGACGCTCGCGGCGGAGCGGCCGGATGCTCCGGTGATCGTGGTCGAGTCGGTGTCGAAGTGGGCGTGGGCGGGACTGCGGATCGGCTGGCTGCGTGCGGACCCGGTGCTCGTCCGCCGGCTGCGCGGGGCGCGGCAGCTCGCCGATCAGTCGTCGAGCGTTCCCGCTCAGCTGCTCGCGAGCGACCTGCTCGCTCACGCCGCCGAGCTGCAGCGCGAGGTCTCCCGCGCGCACCGCGACCGTCTCGGTCTGCTCGTGCGGCTGATGGCCGAGCATCTGCCTGAGTGGACGTTCCTCGAGCCGCGCGGCGGGCTGTCGCTGTGGGCGCAGATCCCGGCAGGGTCCGCGGATGCGTTCGCGCGGGTAGCGGCAGTGCACGGCGTCTCTGTGGCCGGCAGTGCCGAGTTCGCGGCATCCACCTCCCCGGACGACCACATCCGGATCCCCTTCACGGCACCGGATGAGGTGCTGGCCGAGGGCGTGCGCCGACTCGGCGAGGCCTGGCAGGACTATCGCACCGCGCTCTGATCGAGAGATCGCTTTCTGAAGATCGGCCGATCCCGTCCAGGCGCCATGGCGCACCGCTAGCGTTGTCACATGGTCAACTATCGTTTTCTGGGCAACAGCGGTCTCAAGGTCTCCGAGATCACCTACGGCAACTGGGTCACGCACGCATCGCAGGTCGGCGACGACGCCGCGGTCAAGACGGTTCACGCCGCTCTGGACGCCGGAATCACCACGTTCGACACCGCGGACACGTATGCCAACACGGCTGCCGAGGTCGTGCTCGGCAAGGCCCTCCAGGGGCAGCGCCGCGCGAGTCTCGAGATCTTCACCAAGGTGTACTTCCCGACCGGCCCCAAGGGGCCGAACGACACCGGTCTCAGCCGCAAGCACATCTTCGAATCGATCAACGGCTCGCTCGAGCGCCTCGGCACCGATTACGTCGATCTCTACCAGGCGCACCGCTACGACTACGAGACGCCGCTGGAGGAGACCTTCCAGGCGTTCGCCGACGTCGTCCGCCAGGGCAAGGCGCTGTACATCGGTGTCTCCGAGTGGACGGCTGAGCAGCTGCGCGACGGTCACGCGCTGGCCACGCAGCTCGGCATCCAGCTCATCTCGAATCAGCCGCAGTACTCGATGCTGCACCGCGTGATCGAGGGCAAGGTCGTCCCGGCATCCGAAGAGCTGGGCATCTCGCAGATCGTCTGGTCGCCGATGGCGCAGGGCGTGCTCAGCGGCAAGTACCTGCCGGGTCAGCCGGTTCCCGAGGGGTCCCGCGCGACGGATGAGAAGAGCGGCGCCGGGTTCATCAAGCGCTTCATGAACGATGACACGCTGTCGGCGGTTCAGCGCCTCAAGCCGATCGCGGAGCAGGCAGGGCTCACCATGCCGCAGCTGGCGATCGCGTGGGTGCTGCAGAACAAGAACGTCGCGGCGGCGCTGGTCGGGGCATCCCGTCCGGAGCAGCTGGCCGACACCGTCAAGGCCTCCGGCGTCACGTTGGATGCTGACACGCTCGCAGCCATCGACGCCGCGCTCGGCGACGTCGTCTTCGCGGATGCCGAGGACACGTACGGCGTCTCGCCGAAGGCCCGCCTGGTCTGAGGTCGCCGTCGTGTGACCTCTCGTGAGCTGCGAAACCCCGTCGTATCTGCACGGATACGACGGGGTTTCGTCGATACGGAGAGGTCTCGAAGGGATGCCGGGGGCACAGGGGGGCACCGGGGCGGATCCGGGGGACGGACGCCGCGGGGTGCGGTCCGTCAGCTCAGCGTGATGTCGACCTGGAGCTCGGTCGTCAGGCGCTCGAGGTCGGCGCGGAGCGCGTCCAGATCCACGGACTCGGGGACTTCGGCCACGACGGATGCCTCGAACAGGCGTCCACCGGCCATCGCCGCATCCCGGGTCTCGGTCGTCATCGTGTCGATGCTGAGCTCGTGCGTGCGCAGCACTGTTGAGACCTCGCGGACGATCCCCGGCCGGTCGTTCCCCAGGATCTGCAGGGTGATCGGACGGGCCGCGGCGTCGCCCTCGGCGTCCGAACCGGCATGCACCGTGACGGTCAGCAGGCCGTCCAGCTCGCGCAGCGCCGCGGCCAGGTCGGCGCGGCTGGCCTCCGGAACGGACACCTGGATCACCCCGGCGAACGCACCGGCGAGTTCGGCGAGCTGACTGTTCTCCCAGTTGCCGCCGTGGGCGTCGACGATGTCGGCGACGGCGGCGACGAGTCCTGGACGATCCGAACCGACGACGGTGAGGATGAGCGTGGTCATGCCAGAAGCGTAGCCCTCAGCTGGCCCAGACGCCCGTGGAGAGGAAGTGATCCATCTGCTTCCGGTGCGGCGCAAGATCCCAGCCCTGCGCTGCGACCCAGTCATCCGAGTAGTACGTGCCGGCGTAGCGGGCGCCGCCGTCGCAGATCAGGGTGATGACGCTGCCGGTCTCGCCGGCCGCGCGCATGCGCGCGATCAACCGGAACGCGCCGACGAGGTTGGTGCCGGTCGAACCGCCAGCCCAGTGCATCGTCCGCTCCTGCAGCAGGCGGATGGCCGCGACGGATGCGGCATCCGGGATCTGCAGCATCTCATCGATCACGCCGGGGATGAACGACGGCTCGACGCGCGGGCGTCCGATGCCTTCGATGCGGCTCGGCGTCCCGGTCGTGTAATCGGCGGCGCCGGTGCTCCAGCCGCCGAAGAACGCCGAGCCCTCCGGGTCGACGACGGCCACCCTGGTGTCGTGCCTGCGGTAGCGCACGTAGCGGCCGAAGGTCGCGCTGGTGCCGCCGGTGCCGGCTCCGACGACGATCCAGGACGGGATCGGATGCCGCTCGCGCTCCATCTGGCTGAACACGCTCTCGGCGATGTTGTTGTTTCCGCGCCAGTCGGTCGCACGCTCGGCGTAGCTGAACTGGTTCAGGTAGTGGCCTCCGCACTCGGAGGCGAGACGCTCGGCCTCGGCGTACATGTCGGCGGCGCGATCGACGTAGTGGCACCGCCCGCCGTAGAACTCGATGAGCTCGATCTTCTCCGGGCTCGTCGATCGGGGGACCACCGTGACGAAGTCGAGTCCCAGCATCCGGGCGAAGTAGGCCTCGGAGACGGCGGTCGATCCGCTGGATGCCTCGACCAGAGTGGTTCCCTCATGGATGCGGCCGTTGACGAGCCCGTACAGCAGCAGCGAGCGTGCGAGCCGATGCTTGAGCGATCCGGTCGGGTGCACCGACTCGTCCTTCAGGTAGAGGTCGATGCCCCACTCGACGGGCAGTGGGAACACGTGCAGGTGCGTGTCGGCGCTGCGGTTCGCATCGGCATCCAGCAGGGCGATCGCGGTGCTGGTCCAGGAGGTCATGGTCTCGAGCGTAACCGCCTCAGCCGACGCGCGAGGCGAGAAGGGCGTCGACCTCGGCGCGGTGCGGGATGCTCGGAGACGCGCCCTGCCTGGTGACGGTGAGCGCGCCGGCCACGGTGGCGAGACGTACCGCCTCGCCCAGTGGGGCGCCGTCGGCGAGGGCGGCGCCCAGATACCCGGCATAGGCATCGCCGGCCGCCGTCGTGTCGATCGCCTCGACCGGCAGCGCCGGGCCGAAGAACGCCCCGTCGGAGGTGACGACGACCGCCCCCTGCTCCGCGAGCGTGATGACTGCGGCGCCGACGCCGTGGGCGAGGAACCAGCGGCCGGCCTGTTCCGCAGAGGGCGGGTCGGTGACCTCGGTGCCGGTGATCAGCGATGCCTCGGTCTCGTTCGGGGTGACGATGTCGACGTTGCGCCACACGTCGGCGGGGAGGTCCGCGGCCGGTGCCGGATCCAGGATGACCGTGTAGCCGAGCGCGCGACCGCGAGCGGCGATGTGCGCGGTGAGCGCGACCGGGGTCTCCAGCTGGGTGAGGATCACGGATGCCGTCGATGCGAGGTCCTCGAGCGCGGCGTCGATCTGCTCGGTGCTCAGCTGCGCATTCGCGAGCGGCACCACCACGATGTCGTTCTGCGCGGAGGCATCGACGCGGATGTGCGCGATGCCCGTGGGGCCGTCGACGGTGCGCAGGTGGGCCACGTCGACCCCGGCAGCGCTCAGGCCGTCGACGACGAGATCGTGGAAGAGGTCGTCGCCGACGCATCCGACGAAGTTCGTCCTGACTCCTGCGCGGCCGGCGGCCACGGCCTGGTTGGCGCCCTTGCCGCCGAGCAGGAGCGTGAACTCCTCCCCGAGGATCGTCTCGCCTCTCGCCGGCAGTCGCTGCGAGAACGTGGTCACGTCCGCGGACACGCTGCCGATGACGACGACGCCGCCTCGGGAGGCAGAGGATGCAGTGGTCATGATGCTCCTGTGATGGCCTGACGAAGCCAGTACTCGATGCCGGCGATGTGCGCTGTGGCGAGCGACGTCGCGAGATGGGAATCGTGCCTCGCGATGGCATCGGCGATCGCCCGGTGCTCGGCGAGGGTGCGCTCGACCGCGCCCTGTTCGGTGAGGCCTCGCCAGATCCGTGCGCGCACGGTCTGGCTGCTGAGGTGCTCGATCAGACTCGCGAGATAGGTGTTGCCGGCCATCTTCGCGATGTCCTGATGGAAGCGGATGTCGTGCGCCACCAGATCGTCGACCGAGACATGCGCGTCGATGCCGTCGAGTTCGTCGCGCAGCGTCTGCATCTGCTCGTCGTCCGCGAGGGTCGCAGCGAGCCCGGTGGCCTGCGACTCCAGCATCCGCCGGACCGCGAAGATCTCCAGCAGCGAATCGTCGTCGTGCATGTCGACGACGAACGCGACGGCTTCCAGCAGAAGATGCGGTTCGAGGCTCGTCACGTACGTGCCGTCCCCACGACGCACATCGAGCACCCGGATGACCTCGAGCGCCTTGACGGCCTCGCGCATCGAGCTGCGCGACAGGCCCAGTCGCTCGGCCAGTTCCTTCTCTGGCGGCAGGCGGTCGCCGGGGGCGAGCTCGCCGGACACGATCATCGCCTTGATCTTCGCGATCGCCTCGTCCGTCACTGCCATGCGGTCATCCTCGCACATTGGTCGGATGTCTGTGGGCCCGACCGGACAGGGCGCGTTCGGTCGCCTCGGTCGGCGTGAGGCGGCGCTATGCGACCTCTGCCGGACGCGGCTCGTCGCCGGAGCGCGCGTCCCGCCCTACTCCGCTCGCAGGCGCAGCTGGGCCATTCCGCCATCGACCTCGATCGACGTACCGGTGGTCGACCCGGCATCCGGACCGACCAGGTAGGCCACGGCGGCCGCGACCTCCTGCGGCGACACGAGTCGGCCGTGCGGCTGGCGCGCCTCCAGCGCGGCGCGCTCGGCGGCCGGGTCGTCGGCCTGGTCGAGCAGACGCCCGACCCAGGGGGTGTCGGCCGTGCCTGGATTGACGGCGTTGACCCGGATGCCCTCGCGCAGGTGGTCGGCCGCCATCGCCCGGGTCAGCGCCGAGACAGCGCCCTTGGATGCCGTGTACAGCGCGCGCTGCGGAAGGCCGGTCGTCGAGGCGATGGATGCCGTGTTGCACACCGCGGCCGCGGGTGACCGCCGCAGCCACGGCAGTGCTGCCGAGGTCACCCGGGCGATGCCGGTGACATTGATCGAGAGCACGCGGGCCCATTCGTCATCGTCGTTCGCGGCGATGTCGCCGATCGCGCCGATGCCGGCGTTGTTCACGACGATATCGATGCGGCCGAAGCGCTCGGCGACGGCGGCGACGGCGGCATCGACCGAGGCGCGATCCGAAACGTCGGCGGTGAACGCCGCGAAGTCGGTCCCCGAGGGATCGCGGTCGAGCACCGCGATCTCGGCGCCGTCGGCATGCAGCCGTGCGGCGATCGCCGCGCCGATGCCGGACGCTCCGCCGGTGACGATCGCGACGAGGCCGGAAAGGCGCGCTTCGACAGGCTCACCGACCGATTCGAGAGACTCCGCGGTCATCGTCCGGCCTCCCATGCCACGAACTCCTGGCGCTGATGCCCCAGGCCGTCGATCTCGATCTCGACCACGTCGCCCGCCCGCAGGTAGGGGAACTTCCCGCCGAACGCGACACCCTGCGGTGTCCCCGTGAGGATGAGGTCGCCGGGCTCGAGGGTGACGTACTGCGACAGGTGATGCACGATCTCCCGCACGTCGAAGATCATGTCGTCCGTGTTCGAGCCCTGCCGCGGCTCGCCGTTCACCCAGCTGCGCAGGCGCAGGTCGTCGACGTCCACCTCGTCCGGGGTGACGAGCCAGGGCCCGGTCGGATTGAACCCGAACGCGATCTTGCCCTTCGACCACTGGCCGCCGGAGACCTCCATCTGGAACGCCCGCTCCGAGACGTCGTTCGCGACGACGTATCCGGCGATGTGCGCATCCGCCTGTGCCGGCGAGTCGAGGTAGGCCGCGCGCGCGCCGATGACGACGCCCAGCTCGACTTCCCAATCCGTCTTCTCGCTGCCGCGCGGGATCGTCACGGCGTCGTTCGGGCCGACCACTGTGTTGGGCGTCTTCAGGAACATGATCGGGATCGTCGGCGGCTCCGCGCCGGACTCGCGCGCGTGCGCGGCGTAGTTCTGGCCGATGCAGATCACCGCGCTCGGTCGGGCGATCGGAGCGCCGATGCGCAGCTCGGATGCTCCGGCGAGATCGGTCAGCTCACCGGCATCCAGCGCCTGCGCGACCCTGGCGCGGAAGTCGCTCGCAAGGAAATCGCCGTTCACATCGGATGTCACGGGTCGGAGGTCGAGGTGGCGATCGCCGTGCACGAGGACGGGGATCTCGGATCCGGGGGCGCCAAGCCGCGCGAACTTCATGTTTCTCCTGCTTCGTCGATGGAGGGGGCCAATGGGGCCCGCTGTCGTTGACAGTATAGACATCCGATGTTTACACTCCAAGAGATCCGAAGGAGACCCGTGAGCCGCATCGTCGCACTCGAGACCACCGACGTCCGCTTTCCGACGTCGCTGAGCCTGGACGGCTCGGACGCCATGAATCCCGACCCGGACTACTCCGCGGCGTACGTCGTCATCCGCACGGATGCCGGGGATGCCGGCCACGCCTTCGTCTTCACGATCGGTCGGGGGAACGACGTGCAGGTCGCTGCGATCGACGCGCTCGCCGGTCACCTCGTGGGCCGCGAGCTCGAAGCGCTGATCGATGACATGGGCGGCACCTTCCGGGAGATCATCGGCGACTCGCAGCTGCGCTGGCTCGGGCCGGAGAAGGGCGTCATGCACATGGCGATCGGGGCCGTGATCAATGCGCTCTGGGACATCAAGGCCAAGCGCGCGGGCCTCCCGCTGTGGCAGTTGCTCGCGCGGATGACCCCGGAGGAGATCGTCGACCTCGTCGACTTCCGCTATCTGACCAACGCACTCACCCGCGAGGACGCGCTCGAGATCCTGCGTGCGGCGGTGCCCGGTCGTGCGGAGCGCGAGCAGGAGCTGCTCGCCACCGGCTACCCGGCATACACCACGAGCCCCGGCTGGCTCGGCTACTCGGACGAGAAGCTCGAGCGCCTCGCGCGCGAGGCCATCGGCGACGGCTTCACCCAGATCAAGCTCAAGGTCGGCGCGGATCTCGAGGACGACATCCGCCGATTCCGCAAGGCGCGCGAGGTGGTCGGACCCGACTTCCCGATCGCGATCGACGCCAACCAGCGCTGGGAGGTCTCGGAGGCGATCGACTGGGTGAACGCGCTCGCCGAGTTCCGTCCGGCGTGGGTCGAGGAGCCCACGAGTCCGGATGACGTCCTCGGGCACGCCGAGATCGCGCGCGGCATCGCCCCGATCAGAGTCGCGACGGGCGAGCATGCGCAGAACCGCGTGATCTTCAAGCAACTCCTGCAGGCTGATGCCATCGGCGTCATGCAGATCGACGCGGTGCGGGTCGCCGGCGTCAACGAGAACATCGCCAATCTGCTGCTGGCGGCGAAGTTCGGCATCCCGGTCTGTCCGCATGCCGGAGGCGTGGGTCTGTGCGAAGCCGTGCAGCATCTGTCGATGTTCGACTTCGTCGCGGTCACCGGCTCGCGGGAGGGGCGTCTGATCGAGTTCGTCGATCACCTGCACGAGCACTTCGTCGTGCCGACCGACATCCGTGGGGGCGCGTACACCGCACCCACGGCCCCCGGTGCGGGCATGGAGATGAAGGCCGAGAGCATCGCCGCTTACACCTGGACGGGTGCCCATGCGCTCGCGTGAGCTTCCGACGCTCGGGTACGGCGCCGCGAACGTCGGCAATCTCTTCCGCGCCCTCACCGACGACGAGGCCTGGGAGGTGCTGGATGCCGCGTGGGAGAGCGGCATCCGCTCCTACGACACGGCTCCGCACTACGGTCTCGGACTCTCCGAGCGGCGCCTCGGCGCCTTCCTGCAGACCAAACCCCGCGACGAGTTCGTGCTGTCGACCAAGGTCGGCCGGCTGCTGCGCCCGAACCCCGAGCACGCCGGAGGCCTCGACACCGCCAACGACTTCCACGTGCGGGATGATCGGATGCGGGTGTGGGACTTCTCGGATGCCGGCATCCGCGCGAGCCTCGACGAATCCCGTGAGCGGCTGGGGATCGAACGCATCGACATCCTCTACCTGCACGACCCGGAGCGACACGATCTCGACCTCGCGGTCGACAGCGCGTTCCCGGCGCTCGAGCGGCTGCGCGCCGAGCGCGAGGTCGCCGCGATCGGAATCGGTTCGATGGTCTCGGATGCGCTCGCTCGCGCCGTTCGCGAAGCGGATCTCGACCTGATCATGGTCGCGGGGCGGTACACGCTGCTCGAGCAGCCGGCCGCCGTCGAGGTGATCCCGGCCTGCGACGTCACCGGGACGGGGATCGTCGCGGCATCCGTCTTCAACTCCGGACTGCTGGCGCAGAGCGAGCCGCGTCGCGACGGGCGCTACGAGTACGGCGCGCTGCCGGATGACCTGTGGCGGCGGCTGGTGCGGATCGCCGACATCTGCCGTGCGCACGACGTGCCGCTGCCCGCGGCGGCGATCCAGTTCCCGCTGAGGGCTCCTGCGGTGCGCTCCGTCGTGGTGGGCGGCAGCCGACCGGCCCAGCTGCGTCAGAATGCCGAGTACGCCGGCTTCGGCATCCGGGCTGAGCTGTGGTCCGAGCTCGCGGACGAAGGACTCATCCCCGGGGGTGCGAATGCTTGAAGGAATCCACCCGCTGCTCACTGGGGAGCTGCTGCTGCACCTGGACCGGATGGGGCACTCCGATTCCGTCGTCGTCGCCGATGCGCATTTCCCCGCGTGGGCGCTCGGCGCGCGAGTCGTGGATCTGCCCGGTACGACGACGCCCGAGGTCGTCGCCGCGATCAGGACCGTCCTGCCGCTGGACGACGCGCCGGGGCTCGACCTCATGGAGTCCGCGGATGCCGTGGTGCTCGGTGTCCAGCGCGAGCTCATAGCGGCGGCGGGGACCGTCGAGGCGACGACGCGCTTCGTCGAGCGGTTCGCGTACTACGACGTCGCGAAGGGGGCGTATCTCATGATCCGCACCGGCGAGACGCGGAAATACGGCAACGCGCTGCTGCGCAAGGGCGTGGTCGGCCACGCTTCGGTCTGACGGACGCTGCCGAGCAGCGATGATCTGATCGGCGATGTCCTCGGCGGAGCTTCCGTCGGTGTCGATGACGACGCTTCCCTCCGGTCGGATGCCGACATCGGCGGCCTCATCCACGGATGCTGCGATGGATGCCGCGAGCTCGGCCCCGCGCAGCCCGAGCCGCCGGCGAGGGGAGGCCCGCCACCTGCCGCTCGTGCGCGGATGCGAGCGGCGATCGTCTCCGGGGCGGCGTGCGGCCACATCGAGCGTGCGGCCGGAAGGGCGCGTCCGAACTCGCGAGCGATGGAGGCATCGCCCGTGACGAAGATGTGCGCGATTCCCCTGGCCGCCATGACGTGGACAAGCGCGACCGAGTTCCCGGCTCGCAGGGATACGGCGCTCGGTGCATGAGGATCGTCGCCCAGGAAGCCGAGTTGATGGCTGTCGATGTCCCCTCAGCGTAGCGAGAGCACTCAATCGATACTTGTCAGTCGATTATCGATTACGCTAACCTGACGGCATCCACCCTGCCGTGCGCAGTCGCGCGGCGCCCCCGAGTCTGGAGACCGCGATGAAGCGAGCTGCGACGACATTGATCCTGACCGCCCTGGTGGCGACGGCCCTGCCGACGCTCCACCCCGATCCGGCAGCAGCCGTCGATGAGCCGCCGGGAGATGTGATCTACGTCGCCCCGGACGGTGACGACACGGCGGGCGGGTCGATCGACGCGCCGCTGGCGACGCTCGAAGCGGCCCGTGACCTCATCCGCGAGCGCAAGGCGACCGGTACCCTCTCGGCGGACGGCGCCACCGTCTACCTGCGTGAAGGGAGCTATCAGCGCTCGGTTTCCTTCGCGCTCGGCGCCGAGGACTCCGGCACGGCGGATGCTCCCATCGTGTACCGGTCCTACCCCGGCGAGGTGGCGACCCTCACCGGCGGTCGGGCCCTCTCGTACGAGGACTTCCGCCTGACGGATGACCAGGCGGTCCTGGACCGTGTGATCGAGGAATCCGCCAGGGACGACATCCGGGAGATCGATCTCGCCGCGCTGGGCATCGACGACTACGGCCAGCTCAGTCGCCACGGCTACTGGAAAGCCAACGATGTCAGCAGCACCCCGCCGATGGAGCTGTACGTCGATGGCCAGGGGATGACGCTCGCCCGTTGGCCGAACGCCGGTGCGGCGAAGGATACCGTGCAGATGGGCGACATCATCGATCCGGGACCCACCCGCGCCGACGCCGACCTGCAGGAGCGCGGTGGCACCTTCACCTACACCTACGACCGCCCGCAGTATTGGACAGAGGCCGAGGACCTCTGGCTCGACGGCATCTTCGGCTACAGCTGGGAATGGTCGTACAACAAGATCGAGGCCATCGACACCGAGGCCAAGACCATCACGCTGCGCTACGGCGAGATGTCCGGGATCATGAAGAGCTGGTTCCCCGACTTCCACTTCGCGCAGAACCTCCTCGAAGAGCTCGATGCTCCGGGGGAGTACTACATCGACAGGGCCGCGGGAAAGCTCTACCTCGTGCCGAATGCCGCGTTCCTCGCCGGGCGCGGCGCGCCGGTGGTGACCACGCTCGACGAGCCGATGATCCGAGCGGACGGCGCCTCGCACATCACGTTCGACGATCTCGTGCTCGAGTACGGGCGCGCAACTGCCGCCGTCATCCTCGGCGGGTCGAACGTGACGATCCAGCACAGCGACATCCGCAACTTCACCGACGGCGGCGTGCTCATCAACTCGCCCGGCCGCTACACGTACGACGGCATTCCCGTGAACCGCGGCGGTACGGACCACGCGGTGCTGTCGAGCGAGCTCAGCCACATCGGGGGCGTCGGTGTGGTGCTGCAGGGCGGCGACAAGACGACGTTGACCGCGGGGAACAACAGCGTGCAGAACTCCGAGATCCACGACTTCGCGTATTACCACAAGGCCTACAACCCTGGTGTGATGTTCGACGGCGTCGGCAACGTGGCTCGGGGCAATGAGATCCACGACGCTCCGCACCCCGGCATCATCGTGCACGGCAATGATCACCTGTTCGAACAGAACGAGGTCTACGACGTCTGCAACACCTTCCACGATCTCGGTGCGATCTACATGAACTCCGGGATGACGCCTCAGCAGCGAGGGCACGTGTTCCGTCAGAACTACTTCCATGACATCGGCGCCGGCATGGCAGGAGTCGAGGGCATCTACGCCGACAACTTCACCTGGGACCTCACGATCGAGAAGAACATCTTCGTGAACATGGGCAACAGCGCGATCAAGAGCGGTTCGGCCGACTACATCGACGCGACGAACAACGTCTTCGTCGACGCCAACGTGCCCTACGACAACTACGAGCTGTGGATGGGGGATCAGGAGGGCAACACCGTCGATCGCGCCTACATGCCCGAGTGGGAGAAGGTGTTCGCCGAGAACAACGACTTCGTCGGGACGCCGTATCTCGAGAAGTACCCCGAACTCGGGCACTTCTTCGAGGACAACCACTACTTCCCCGACCACAGCACGTTCGCCAGGAACGTCGTGTGGAATCCGACCGTGGCTCGCCAGTCGCAGGTCAACGCGCAGGGCGCTCGTGACGTGAAGGAGCTGCTCAACTACGACAGCAACTGGGTGAGCGAGGGCGACCCCGGATTCGTCGACGCGGCGAACGGCGACTACCGCCTCACCGAGGACGCCGCCGTATTCGCGCAGATCCCCGGATTCGAGGACATCGGCTTCGACGAGATCGGTACGCAGGGCCACATCGGTCAGACGCAGTCCCTCGAGGCAGTGCCGCTCGAGGCCGTGGCGTTCGATGCCGACGCCGTCGCGCTCGATGTCGGCAAGGAGCTGCTGGTGCGGGCGACGCCCCTGCCATGGAACGCGGATGACGCGACCCTCGTGTACGTGTCGGCCGATGAAGCGATCGTGACGGTCGACGAGGGAAAGCTGACCGGCATGGCACCCGGTTCGACGACGGTGACGGTGGCCGCGGCATCCGATGCCTCGATCGCCGACACGATCGAGGTGACCGTCGGCGAGGGCGATGGAGTTCTGCACTTCACCGACTTCGAGGACGGCCCCAACGGCTGGCTGACCGATCCGAACCGCAGCATCGTCACCGCCGAGGGAGGGGACCACGTCTACCGGATCGTGAACGGTGCGAACTCGCAACTCCCACGGGACTTCACGAACTACGTGCTGGACTTCGACGTCACGACGCCCGAGACGATTCCCGCGAACGCGGTCATGCTCGTCTACAACCGCAACAGCGCGGGTGGCGGTTACCTCCGCTACCGCAACGCCGCGGCCGGGCCCACCTGGACGATCTTCGACAACGGGTGGCAGACCGTCGGCGAGGTCGTCCTCGATCCAACGAAGGCGCTGCCGGCCGCAGCGACCAGCCACGTCCGCATCGCCGTGCGGGACGGAGTGATCCGCATCGTGGTGAACGGCGAGGTCGTGCTCGAGGGCGCTGACCCCGCGCCAGGCGCGGCCGGAAGGGTCGGGTTCTACACCGAGGGCTTCTCCCACCTGGATTACGACGACATCGGGTTCTCGATCTCGGCGGTCCCGGTGGACGGCCTCGCCCTCGACACCGCCGAGCTCGCTCTGCAGACCGGCGAGCGTCGGCCGATGATCGCGACGGTGTCTCCGCAGGACGCCAGCGACGTGCGCGTCACCTGGTCGAGCAGCGACCCGGCCGTGGCATCCGTCGCGGACGGCACCGTGGCCGCCCTCGCCGCAGGCGAGGCGACGATCACTGCCACATCGGTCGCCGACCCGTCGATCTCGGCGACCGCGGTGGTGACGGTCGCGGATGCCGAGCATCCCACGATCGCGCTCGGCGGCCAGCTCGCCGATGCCGCGAACTGGACGCAGTCGGACAAGCTCGACTTCGATCAGGGGACGATCCGGGTGAATGCGGAGGGCGTGCACGGCTACGAGACCGAGCGCTTCGGGGACGGACTGCTGGAGTTCGATGCGGCCTTCGGCGCATTCGACGGTGGCTGGTACGGCTTCCAGGTGCGCTCGGATCAGACCGGCATCCCCGCCTGGCAGAACTCCAACACCGGCTATCTCGTGGTCATCAAGGAGGACACGTTCGAGTTCCAGAGCTGGAGCCCGGGGCAGACGATGCTCGACATCATCCCGAACACCGTGATCGAGCCAGGTGGCACGCATCGCATCGCGTTCGGGGCCGTCGCCGAGGGGTCAGGCACCCGCATCGTTCTCCAGGTGGACGGGCAGACGGTCTGGAACCGGCTGGATGCCAGAGAGAACCTGCGCATCGGCACTGACGGGTTCTTCAACGTCTATCACTACGCCAAGCAGAACAGCATCACGCTGACCTCGATCGCCCCGGCGGCAACGGTCAGCGGCATCTCGTGGGCTGCGGACGCGAAGCCCAAGACGAAGTATCTGATCGGCGAAGAACTGGATGTGACAGGGATGGTCCTGGACGTCGCCTGGAGCGACGGGACGACGAGCGATCTCGCCGTCACGGCCGACATGGTCACCGGCTTCGACAGCAGCAGGGTGCGTCCGCACCAGAAGCTCACGGTCGTCTACGAAGGGCACTCCGTCGACATGACGGTATCCATCAAGAAGAAGCAGAAGAAGTGACGTGAAGCGGGGCCCGCGAGCTCATCGTCTCGCGGGCCCCGCTTCATTAGCGATAGTCGATAATGGACGTAAGATGGTGGGCATGGCAGACGCACTGGCTCCGCAGGGACTGCAGCGAGGGCTGCTGTCCGACCAGATCTACCTGATGATCAAGGCGATGATCAAGGACTCCAGCCTCGCCCCTGGCGAACAGCTGGTCGAGTCGCAGCTCGCCCGTCAGCTGGAGGTCAGCCAGGCGCCTGTGCGCGACGCACTCAAGCGTCTGGCGCACGAGGGCCTCGTTTCGCACATCCGTCATCAGGGCAATTTCGTGGCGACCTACACGGATGATGAGGCCGCTCAGGCCAAGATCGCACGCGTCGAGCTCGAAGGTCTCGCCGGAAGGCTGGCCAGCGGAAACCTGGATGCCGATCGGCGCGCCGAGCTGATCAGGCTCATCGAGCGGATGCACGCTGCGGCCGATGATTCCGATCTGCCCGCGTTCCGCGAACTCGACTTCGTGTTCCACCGCGCAGTGATCGAAGCGAGCGGAAACGTGTATCTCCCCAAGATGTGGGATCTGCTCGAACCCAGCCTGCGCGTCATGCACGTGCTCGGCGACCCGACCTTCACCGGCGACTGGCACGAGGTCGCCGACTGGCACCGCGGGCTCCTGGACGTCCTCGACGCCGGCGACCCTGAGGCCTCATCGATGCTGTTCCGCCGGCACGCAGCCGGCACGCTGCTGGAGGATCAGGACGCGCCGAGCGCGTAGATCCGATCCGCGGTGCCGTGCCAGATCGCGGCGGCCTCCACGGCGGAGAGGGCGGGCAGCATCTGCGCCGTCGTCTCGATGACGTCTGCGTGCGCGAGCCGACGCGCGGACATCGGCCAGTCGCTGCCGAACATCAGCCGCTCTGGGCCGAACGCCGTCACCGCGGCGTCGGCGATCAGCGCGAGTTCGCCCTTCTCCCGCGACCCGATCACGCCGGACAGCTTGGCGTGCGCGTTCGGACGCCGGGCGAGGTCGGTGAGCCCCGAACGCCAGGAATCCGTCACAGTGCCCGTCCCGAGGCCCAGATGGCATACGACGATCCGCAGGTCCGGATGCCGGTCGGCGAAGGCTGCGACGCCGCCGAGCTGTTCGGGGCGAACCAGGAACTCGAGCACGCGGTCGCTCCGGGCGAGGCCCGCACCCAGATCGTCGAGCCCGGGCACATCCGCCAGATCCGCGGCGAACTGAGGGACCGCCGCCCTCAGCCCCGCGACCGTCGACGTCATGACCGGGGCGGTCGCGCCCGCCCACTCGCCCGGTGCTGCTGCGTACTGCAGCACGATGCGGGGCAGCATCCGACTCCTCTCCGCCTGGGCGGCGAGCCAGACGGCTTCGGTCAGGGTGTCCGCGGCCTGCACGGCGACCGCGGCATTCACGGCGGCCGCCGCCTCGAGATCGCGAGCCGTCACGGACGGCGCGAGTCCCATGTCGTCACGGAACCACGACAGCGGATGCCGCGTGCGATCCCAGAGATGGACGTGGGCGTCGACGATGCGCACGTCAGTCCGCGGCGATCCGGTCGAGATCGGACCAGAGCGCGTCGGGGATCCGCACGTCGGCGCTCGCGGCGAAGGCCTCCACCTCCGAGGGTGTCCGCGTCCCGACGATGACGCCCTCGACCTCGTGCCGGAACGCGTACTGCACGGCGGCGTCGGCGAGGCGCGCGCCGGCATCGCGGCAGGCCTCCTCCAGCCGCAGCGCTGTCGCGACGGTCGACGGCGGGGCGGGGTGGTAGTCGAAGTACGCGGCACCGCGCGGATCAGCGAGCACGCCGGAGTTGTAGACCCCGGCGGCGAGAATGCCGACACCGTGCGAGGCGGCTGCGGGCAGCAGCTCATCGAGGGCGGTCCGGTCCAGCAGCGTCAGCCGGCCGGCCTCCATGATGACGTCGACCGGTGCCTCGACGGCGAACCGCGTCAGCGGTGCTGTCCGCACCATTCCGACGCCCAGTGCGCGGACCACGCCCTGATCCCGAAGCTCGACCATCGCGCGCATCGCACCGGACAGCGCGGCATCCACATCCTCCGGATCGTGCAGGTGCAGCAGGTCGATCCGATCCGTGCGGAGGCGCTTCAGGCTGCCCTCGACGCTGCGCCACACGGCGTCGTATCCGACGTCGCTCACGAGCCCAGCACCACTTGCACCGACGGGCACCTCGGTGCCGTCGGCATCCACGATCATGCGACCCACCTTGGTCGCGAGCGTCACGGTGTCGCGGTCGACGCCGGCGAGAGCCGTGCCGAGCTTGCGCTCGCTCTCACCGGCCCCGTAGTTCGGGGCGGTGTCGAAGAACCGGATGCCGTGGGCGAGCGCGGCTTGGACAGTGGCGACGGCGTCATCGTCGTCGACCGCCGAGTAGAGGTTGCCGATCGGCGCGCAGCCCAGCCCCAGATCGTCGCGGAAGCCGTCGATCTCCGTCAGCGGACGGAGCTCTGCGCGGAACGCCATGCCTCGTACTCCTCACGGCTGTCCGGGGTCAGGGGGTAGTAGTCGCTCAGGCGTGCGCCCTCGTCCAGGCGCTGACGGCTGAAGCCCTCCCATTCTTCATGGTCACGGGCCGACTCGACGACGCTCGACGCCATCGCCCGGGGGACGATGACCGGCCCGTCGTCGTCCGCCACGACGAGGTCGCCTGGCATGCACAGAGAGCCGCCGACGGCGACCGGCACGTCGTACCCCCACGGGGTGAGCTCGGACTGCGAGGCGTAGTGCGGGGTCGTCCCGGTGGACCAGACGGGGATGCCGAGTTCGCGGATCTTGCCCGAGTCGCGGATCCGGCCGTCGACCACGATGCCGGCGCCGCCCTTGCGGGCGAAGTAGCGCGCGAGGATGTCGCCGATGCAGCCGGAGAAGCGGCTGCCGTACGCCTGGATCACGAGCACGTCACCGGGCTGCACCGCCTCCAGGACGTGCCACAGCGCGGTGTGGCGTTCGGCGTACTCCTGACCGTGTCCGGAGGCGAGGTCCTCGCGCTGCGGCATGAACTGCAGGGTCAGCGCCGAGCCGACCACGCGTTGACCGGGGGAGAGGGGAACCGGGCCGTCGACATAGCTGTGCCTGATGCCGAGGCCGTGGAGCTTCGCGCATGCGGTGGCGGAGGAGACCTGGTCGAACGAGGACATCAGATCTGCGGACGGCCGCTCGTACATCGGCCCGCGGACCGGCAGCGCGAATTCGGGGCGGATCAGGGGAGTGTCGCTCATGGTGTTCCTTCGTCGGTGCGGTGGTGCGGTGCGGACGCTGTCCGCGTGAGAGTCAGTGTCAGTTCGGCGGCGTGGGCCGGGGCCAGTTCCACGGTCAAAGTGCCGTCCGGGCAGTCGATGGTCTTGATCGACGGCGCCACACGGACACCGGCGTACGCGCCGCTCGGGCCCGGGTATCCGTCGTCGCCCTCGCCGGTCGCCGTGGCCCGAGCGATGCGGGTGCGCGAGAAGCGTCCGGGAAGGATGCGCACACGGCGGGCGCGGGTCGTCGAGGTGTTGATCAGCCGGATGCCGAGGGCATCGGGTTCGAGACGATCGACGAGGGCTGCGACGTCGCGTGGCAGACCGGGGCGACCGAGGTCGGGGTCGGCGTAATCGACCGCCGAGAACGGCAGTCCGCCGTTGTAGAGCACTTGCGGGGTGCCGGTGATGAGTTGGGAGAGCACCTCGGTGACCACGGGATTCACACGCTGCCAGAAGTGCAGGTGCGCGCCATCCGGATCATCTCCGTCCGTGCGCATGAGCGCGACCCGGCGAGCCACCTGACCGAGAGCCATGGTGAGAGCGCGCTCCGGATAGTCCGGCAGGTCCCCGTCGAGGAAGCGGATCCATCCGGCCTCGTGGCCCGCTTCCTCCTTGTCCCGGAACTCGCCGACGAGGTCGACGGTGGGAGGGATGCCGTCGATCGCGCGCTCCAGGCGTGCGCGATCGGCATCCGATCTCGTCCACCACCACAGCCATGTCGGAAGGTCCAGCTGCAGCGGTCCGAAGTCGAACCAGCCGTCCGCGCCGTGACGGTAGGGAACGAGCAGTCCTTCGTCGACGGATGCTTCGCCGAACCGGAACATCCATTCACCGCGCAGGCTGTAGCTCGAGGCGTCCACGGTGCCGCGGACGGCCTGCTCGAGCACGGTGTCGAGCATCGTCCGCACCATGTCGAGCGCCCGGTCGTCATCGGCGACGAGCGCGGCGTTGAGAGCCCCGATCAGGGCGCTCATGGCGACGGAGTGGAGGCCGTGCGGCCATGCCCACCCGTAGTGACCGCCCCACCAGTGTCCGTCCTGCAGCCCGCCGACTGTGCCATCGGGAGCCACATTGTCCGGCAGCAGTCCGTTGTTCGCCTCGGCCCGCGTCATCCACGCGTCGACGTAGCGCGTGACCCAGGCGGCCGAGCGCTCGTCCGTGTCGTACAGCCAGGCGTTGGTCACGAGCGATGTCGCCGCGAGGTTCACCGCGACGTCTCCCGCTGCCCTGCGCTGCATCTCGTCCGCCATGCGGCGCGCGTTCGCCGGGTCGGACAGATCATCCCACTCCGCGATCCCATCGATGCCGTGCACGGGCAGCCCGTAGGGGCGCATCTCGGTCAGAGCGGCGGAGTACGGACGCGGAGAGCCGTCCTCGAGACCGCGCCGCGCGCCGAGCGCGCCGTTGTGCGGCGCCCGGATGATCTCGCGCTCCGGGTCGTGGTTGCCGCGCCGGGGGTCGGTGTACAGCGCCGCGAACCGACGCGCCCGCTCGGCGAATCGTTCATCACCGGGGTCGGCGGCGCAGATGCCGAAGAAGAGCAGAGCCGACTCGCCCTGGTGGAACCAGTCGTACCCGTTCTCGTACTCATCGGTGAGCATGCCGGCGGCCGTCAGCTGGGCGGTGACGCCCTCCCAGTGCCGCTTGGCGTCGATCAACGCGGCATCCGGTCCGCCCAGAAGGTAGAACGCGGGCCAGTTGAAGAACGGCTCGTACAGGTCGTCGACACCGTCCCGATCGTGGAATGCGGCGGTACCCCGCAGGCTTCCGTCCGGATGGGTGTAGCGCTCGACGAAGAGTCGTCTGGCATCCTCGATCTCGTCGAACAGCCGCCGCTGCAGCACGGCCCACGCCGGCAGCGACCGCAACGGCGTCGTGTGAGAGGTCGTCGACATCGTCAGCCCTTCGTCGCGCCGGTGACGAGACCGCCGATGATGTGCCGCTGCATGATGATGAAGAACACCATGGCCGGGAGGACCGCCAGCAGAAGCGTCGGGAAGACGACCGTGTAGTCGGTGGCGAACTGCCCGACGGCCGCGTACACGCCGGTGGTGACCGTGTAGATGCCCGAGCTCGGTCCGAGGATGATCTGAGGGCTGACGAAGTCGTTCCACACCCCGATCGAGTTCAGAACGACGACGGTCGCGACGATCGGCCGCATGACGGGGAAGATGCACGACCAGAACGCCCTGATGCGTCCGGCGCCGTCGAGTGCCGCGGCCTCGTCGATGTCCCGCGGAACCGTGCGCAGGTAGGCCGCGAACAGGAAGATCGTCACGGGCAGCGTCGCCGCGGTCTCGAACAGGATGAAGCCGGGGATCGTGTTGATGAGGCCGAGCACGCGCAGCACGAAGACCACGGGGATCAGCGTCACCTGTCCGGGGATGAACAGGCCGGAGACGAACAGGAGCAGCAGCCCCATGTGCCACTTCGACCGGCCGCGGGCGATGACGAATGCCACGGGAGCGGCGAGTGCGATGCAGCAGACGTTGACGAGAGCGACGAAGAGCAGCGTCACGCCGTACGCGGCGATGACGTTGAACTTCGAGCTCGTGATCGCCGCCCAGAGATAGTCGAAGGTGAAGGTCGCCGGGTCGAGGCCGAGCGGGTTGGCGATGATCTCCGCCTGCGGCTTGAAGGCGTTGACGACCATCGTGTACAGCGGCACCAGCATGAGCAGGGCCACAGCGCCGAGGATGATCCAGCGGACCACGCGTGCGGGGACGGGAGCGGAGGTGCGTGCGCTCATCAGTCGGTGACCTTTCGCTCTGCGCGGCGGCGGATGAGGGTGACGCTCAACCCCAGAACGGCGGTGACGATGAGCAGGATGACGGACTGCGCGGCTCCGAAGCCGAGGTTCGCGTTCGCGAAGCTGTCCTTGAGGATCTGGTAGACGATGGTCTGAGTCGACCCGGCTGGTCCGCCGTCCGTGAGGGAGAGGACGATGTCGTAGGCCTTGAGGAGCCCGACCAGAGTGAGCACGATGTTGACGGTGAAGACGGGCGCGATGAGCGGGAGCGTGATGTTGCGGAACTGCTGCCACCGGGTCGCGCCGTCGACGGTCGCCGCCTCGTAGTACTCGATCGGGACGGACTTGATGCCCGCGAGGAACAGGATCATGTTGAACCCGAAGTGCGACCAGACGATGGTGAAGATGATGCACGCCCTGGCGAAATCCGGCTCGACGAGGAAGGGCATCGCGGGGAAGCCCAGCGTCGTCAGCATCCCGTTGACGGCGCCCTCCGGGGAGAGCATCGCGGACCACAGGAAGCCGATGATCAGGGCGCTGATGACGTAGGGATAGAAGAAGATCGTGCGCAGCAGGGTGTTCGACCGGCCGGGACCCGAGATCAATGCGGCGATCGCGAGGCCCACCACATTGCACAGGACCGTGCCGACGACGGCGATGATTCCGGTGAAGATGGCGGCGTCGACCGAGCGAGGGTTGCGGAACGCCTTCAGATAGTTGTCCCACTCGACGAACGTGAAGCTCAGGCTGTACCCGTTCCAGTTCGTGAAGCTGAGCACGAATGCGAGGATCATCGGGATCACGAACATGAGCAGGAAGACGACAACAGCGGGCGCAGCCATGAGGAACCCGGGGAAGGCCTCCCGCACGCGCGTGGCTGCCGACTTCCCGCGCCGTGGGGGAGGCGGTGCCGCGGCTGCGGGTCGCTCGGTGGTATCCGGTGGGGCGATCATGGTCTGACTCATCTTCGAGATCCTCTGTGGTGCGGGCTCCGGGTGCGGCGCGAGCCGCACCCGGAGCGGGGCGTCAGTTCGCGTTCGCGAGGAACCACGCGTCCATCGCGTCGAGCATCTCCTGCGCGGAGGCGCCTCCGATCAGGCCCTGCGTCTGCGTGTTGAGCTCGCCGGAGTACTCCGACGGCAGCGTGCGCTCGCCGTAGCCGTTGCCCGTCGGTGTGTACGCGTCGGCCGGGGTGTCGGCGACGATCGCGAGCAGATCCTCACCGAGGGGCGTCATCTCGTACTCGTATCCGTCGCGGAAGTTGCCGTCGACCGCGAGCTGGCTGCTGACGGCCTCCTGGTCGGTGACGAGGAACTCGATCAGCTGGGCTGCGGCGTCCTGGTGTTCGCTGGATTTCATGATCGAGTACGGGCTGGCGATGTTGGCGCCCATCGACGGCTGCGCGTCCGCATCGAAGGCGGGTGCGCGGAAGACGCCGATGTCGGCGGATTCCGCCGCATTCGCCTGGGTGCCGGCGAACCAGCTGCCCATGGAGTACAGCGCCGTCTTGCCGGAGAGGAACGCCTGCTCGGCATCCGGGTACTTGATGCCGAGCGCCTCCTTGGGGATGTAGCCCTCGGCCACCCACTCCGCGTAGGTGTCGACGGCCTGCTTGTACGTGTCGCCGAAGGTCAGCTCGCCTGCGCTCATCTCCTGGAACCAGTCGGGGTACTCGGCGATGATCGACGGAAGCCCGAGCGACTGCAGCGTGTGGCTGGTCATCCAGTCGCCGCCGGTCTGGACAGGTGTCCAACCGGCCGCCTTGAGCTTGCCGAGCGCCTCGGTCAGCTCGTCCACCGTGGTGGGCGTCTCGGCGATGCCCGCCTCGGCGAAGGCGGTCTTGTTGTAGAAGAACAGGCTCTGCAGCTGCACGCCGATGCCGGCCATGTAGTTCTTGCCGTCGATCGTGTACTGCTCGGCGAGGGGGCCGGAGGCCGCCCACTCGTACTCGGACAGATCGACCAGCTCAGGGGCGATCTCGGCCGTGGGCGCCATGGACTGCACGATGTCCGGGGCGTCGCCGGCTGCGAGCAGCCGAGGGACGGCGGCATGCACGCCTTCGGCGCCGGGGTTCTGGATGACGACGTCGATGTTCTCGTGCTCCTTCTCGAAGGGCGCGACGAGATCGTTCCAGTACTCCTCGGTGAGGTTCGGAGTGACGTTGACGAGCATGCTGATCTCGATCGTCTCGTCGCTGTCCGCCGGCGCGGAGGTGGCGCAGCCGGCCAGCGCGAGGGAGGCGACCGAGGCGATGCCCAGCGCGGTGAGGTGACGGCCCTTGATCATCGTTGATCCTTTCGTGGTGCACGGGAGGGATGCCCCGAACATACACTAATCGATAATCGTTTGTGAAGTACTCGTCGAGGCCGAAATGCGCCACGCTCAAATCATGACAGCGCGAGGACCCCGTCGTCGGCCGCCCTCTTGTCGATGTCCGACGCCGGGAGCAGACTGGCCGCGACGGCTCGGCAGGCGGGTCGCTCAGCTCTGACGAGAGGTGGCGGTTTTGGCGCACGGAGACATCACCCACATCGACATCCCGGTCGATGACATGGCGCGGGCGACGGAGTTCTACTCCACGCTCTTCGGCTGGAGCATCGCCGAGATGCCCGGGTTCGAGGGGTACCCGATGTGGCAGGCGCCGAACGGCATCTCGGGCGGCGGACTCGCACCGCGCGACGACGCCTTCACGCAGCCGCGGTCGTACGTCGAGGTCGACTCGATCGACGAGACGGTCGCCGCTGCCGTGGCCGCCGGGGGCAGCGTCATCGCGGAACGGCAGCCGATCACGGAGACGAGCGCGTGGGCGGTCATCGTCGATCCGGACGGCAACCACATCGGCCTCTTCGAGGGGGTCGTCGGGGGCTGACGGAGGAGCGTGCGACAGGGGTCGACCGCCGCGCGGTCGGCCCCTGTCATTTCTGTTTCACGCCGTGCACCGCGGGCCGCATGAGCGCGCCGATCGTGCACGATCACCGGTAACACGCGGTCACGCGATGACACGTGTGACGCATTGGTGGACGCCCGTGGTGCCTGCGCTGGAGGATTCCTGACACCGAACTCCAGCGAAAGGATCACACCATGGCCTCCTCCCCCCGAAACCGTCGGCCATCGATGAGGCGTGCGCCCGCCATTGCCGGCGCGGCCGCCGCTCTGGTGCTGCTGGCCGGTTGCGCGAGTGCGGGTTCTGCCGCTGTCGACGCGACCTCGGCATCCGAACCTCTCGCCAGCGGCGCACCAGACGACGACACCGGCCTGCGCGTCGCAGGACGTACCACCCAGCTGCAGCTCGAGCTGGCCGGCGATGAGGTGCAGGGGCCGGAGTTCACCGTCACGGAGTGGGTGAACGCGGCAGCGGGGCCCGACGTCATCCAGGCGTTCCGCGCCGGTGCGCTCGACATCGCGAGCAACGCGATCATCCCGCCCATCCAGGCCCACGACATCGGGTTCGACGCGACGATCGTGAGCGTGCTCGAGCGACCGCTGCCCGGCTACGTGTTCGCGAGCGCCCCCGGTGTCGACCTGAGCGACTGGGAGGATCTGCGCGGCAAGAGGATCGCCTTCTCGCAGGGGCAGTCGCAGGGGGACACGGTGCTCCGGACGCTGCAGCAGGCGGGCATCGACTACGACGAGGTCGAGTTCGTCGAGCTGCCGAGCACGCAGTTCCTCACGGCGCTGCAGGGCGGGCAGGTCGACATCGCTCCGCTGTCGGAGCCGGCGGTGACGAAGTACATCGACCAGTTCGGAGCGGATGGCGCCGACGCGCTGCTCGCCGAGGTCCCCGATCTGCTGACCGTCCTCTGGGTCCCGACGACGGTGCTGGCGGACGAGGAGAACGTGCGCGCGGTGCGCGATTACATCCGCGTGTGGGCGCAGACCCAGGTCTGGGCATGGGAGCACCCCGACGAATGGAAGCAGTTCTACTTCGTCGACACCGAGGGCGTGACGGCCGAGGACGCCGACCGCATCTGGGAGCTGGCGAGCAAGCCCTCCTTCCCGACGAGCTGGGACACCGCCGTCGAGTGGGCGCAGTCGTCCGCGGACCTGCTGTCCGACGGCGGGTTCATCCAGGACGTGGATGCCGAGGTGCTGTTCGATCGCCGGTTCGAAGCGGATGCCGCTGCTGCCGTGTCCGACGAGTACGTGACGGAGGACTGACATGTCTCTTCTCAAGCTGACGACCCGCCCCACCGCTGTCGTCGATGCCCCGGAGGCGCCGCCCGCCCCGGAGCAGCCGACGACGCCCCCGCCGAACTCCGACCTCGTCCTGCAGTCGCGACGGCACCGCCTCGGGCGGGGCAGGTCCCTGCCGGGGGCACGGCTGCTCGGCCCGTTCATCGTCGTCGTGCTCTGGTTCGCGGCATCCGCACTGGGGCTGCTCGATCCGCGTCTGCTCAGCGGACCGGGGACCGTCGCTGCGACCGCGTGGCAGCTCATCACGGACGGAACGCTGGCCGAGCACGTGGGCGCCTCGCTGTCGCGGGCGCTGCTCGGACTGGTGATCGGCACCGTGACGGGCGTCGCGCTCGCCGTCATCGCAGGGCTCAGCCGACTCGGCGAAGCAGTCGTCGACGGCACGGTTCAGGTGAAGAGGGCGATTCCCGTCCTCGCGCTGATCCCCCTGCTCATCCTGTGGCTGGGCATCGGCGAGGAGTTCAAGGTCACGATCGTCGCGCTGGGCGTCCTGGTCCCGATCTACATCAACACGTACAGTGCGCTGACCGGCATCGACACCAAGCAGATCGAGCTCGCCGAATCGCTCGGCCTGACGCGGTGGCAGTACATCCGCTTCGTGCTCGTACCCGGCTCCCTGCCCGGATTCTTCGTCGGCTTCCGCCTCGCCGTGGTCGGGTCCTGGATGGCTCTGATCGTGGTCGAGACCATCAACGCCACCTCCGGCGTCGGCTACATGATGGCGCAGGCTCAGCTGTACGCCCAGTCGGACATCATCCTGGTCGGCCTCGTCGTCTACGGCGTCTTCGGCTTCGTCTCGGACGCGCTCGTCCGACTCCTGGAAAGGCGGGTGCTGTCATGGCGACGCACGCTCGCGAGCTGACTCCGACCGTCTCAACGGCCGTCCGTGCTGTCGGGCTGCGCCGATCCTTCGGCGACAGGGACGTTCTGGACGGCATCGATCTCGAGATCGAGCGCGGCGAGTTCGTCGCGCTGATCGGCCGCAGCGGATCGGGCAAGAGCACGCTCCTGCGCGCCGTCGCCGGACTCGACGACTCGGTCTCAGGCGCAGGACAGATCTACGTCCCCCGCCGCGTCTCGATGGTCTTCCAGGATTCGCGACTGCTGCCCTGGCTGCGCGTGCTCGACAACGTCGTGCTCGGGCAGTCCGGCACCATCGCACGCGAGCGCGGCCGCGAGGTGCTCGCCGAGGTCGGGCTCGCCGGTCGCGAGCGCGCCTGGCCGCATGAACTGTCCGGTGGCGAGCAGCAGCGCGCGGCGCTGGCCCGCTCCCTCGTGAGCGAGCCGCAGCTGCTGCTCGCCGATGAGCCGTTCGGAGCGCTCGACGCGCTCACCCGCATCCGGATGCACGGGCTGCTGCGCACCCTGCTGCGCGTCCACCGCCCCGCCGTGCTGCTCGTCACGCACGACGTGGACGAGGCTCTCCTGCTCGCCGACCGCGTGCTCGTGATCGACGGCGGACGGTTCTCACTCGATCTTCGCATCGAGCTGCCGGACCAGCGCACGGCGGCGGACCCGGAGTTCGCCCGCCTGCGCGAGCAGCTGCTGGCCTCGCTCGGTGTGCAGAGCGCGACCGCCACCGACCCATCCACGACGACCGAGGAGATCTCATGAGCACGCCACGCCAACTGCATTTCAACCTGTTCCTGCACGACACCGGTCACCACGAGGCGTCCTGGCGTCTGCCGGAGTCCGACCCGCACGCGCTGCTCGATCTCGCGTATCACCAGCGGCTCGCGAAGATCGCCGAGGACGCGAAGTTCGACTCGCTGTTCCTCGCCGATTCGCCCGCGCTGTTCGGCGAGGTGGGTCGGCGCCCCGTCGGTGGATTCGAGCCGACCGTCCTCTTGACGGCTCTCTCGGTCACCACCTCGCGGATCGGCCTGATCGCGACGGCATCCACGTCGTACAACGAGCCGTTCAACCTCGCGAGGCGACTGTCGTCGGTCGATTGGATCTCGAACGGGAGGGCCGGCTGGAACATCGTCACCACGGCAGGAGAGGCGGCCGCACGCAACTTCGGACTCGAGGACCAGCCTCTGCACCGCGACAGGTACGCCAGGGCATCCGAGTTCCTCGAGGTCGCGACCCGGCTGTGGGATTCGTGGGACGACGATGCGATCATCGCGGACAAGGATGCCGGGGTGCACGCGCGTGCGGATCGGGTGCACGCGATCGGGCACCGCGGCGAGCACTTCCGCGTGGAAGGGCCGCTGAACTCGCCGCGCAGCCCGCAGGGGCATCCGCTGCTCGTGCAGGCGGGGTCGAGCGAGAGCGGCAGGGAGTTCGCGGCGCGCTGGGCGGAGGCGATCTTCACCGCCACGCCGACGATCGAGGAGGCGCAGGAGTTCTACGCCGACATCAAGCGTCGAGCGATCGCGAACGGTCGCGACCCCGAGCAGATCAAGGTGCTGCCGGGGCTCGTGCCGATCATCGCCGACACGGAAGCCGAAGCGCGTGAGCTCGAGGCCGAACTCGACCGGCTCATCGCGCCGGAGTTCGCGCGCGACCAGCTCGAGAAGGTGCTGAAGCTGGCGCCTGGGTCGCTGCAGCTGGACGAGCCGCTGCCCGAGGATCTGCCCAGCGAGGACGAGATCGAGGGGGCGAAGAGCCGCTACACGCTGATCGTGTCGCTGGCCCGGCGCGAGAACCTCACCGTCCGCGAGCTGATCGGCCGCCTCGGCGGAGGCCGAGGGCACCGTACCTTCACCGGGACACCGGTGCAGGTCGCCGATACGATCCAGCACTGGTTCGAGAACGGTGCGGCCGACGGCTTCAACATCATGCCAGCCGTGCTGCCCTCGGGGCTCGAGGTGTTCGTCGAGCGGGTGGTCCCGATCCTCCAGGAACGCGGGCTGTTCCGCACCGAGTACACCGGTCGGACACTGCGCGAGCACTACGGGCTGCCGCGACCGGTCGGGCGCCGCGAGCTGGCGACCGTCGGCTGACGTTCGGGCGGCGCCCCATCGTGGTGGGCGCCGCACGCGTCAGCGGGCCGCGCGCCGTGACCGGTAGGCGGCCACGGCGTTGCGGTTCGCGCAGGTCGTGGAGCAGTAGCGCTTCGAGCGGTTGCGCGACAGATCGAGGGCGATCGCGTGGCAGTGGTCGTCGGCGCACACGCTCAGCCGTTCGCCCTCGCGCGCGCGGATGACGTCGATGAGCGCCATGGCGGTCTCGACGAGGATCCGCTCGGGCAGCGGGCGGTCGTCGGCGATCGCGTGCAGATGCCAGTCGGCCTCGTCATGCCTGACCAGCCGGGGGGCCAGCGAGACCTCTGCGAGCACGTCGTTGACCTGCTGGACCATCTCGTCGCGGGACGCGAGCAGCATGGTCCTCAGTCGGGGGCGCAGGGCCCGCAGCCCGCTGAGCTCGCGGTCGTCGCGGTCGAGTCGCCCCGTGTACGGATGCTGCGCGAGGAAGGCGTCGACGTCGTCCTGCGTCGTCAGCGTGTCTGGCTCCTCAGCCGTGTTCGCGAGGAGCACGGCTGCACGCAGCGCCTCTCCGGTGTCATCGATGAAGAACATGTTGACATGTTACACGCGCAGTGGCTAGCGTCATTGTCCATGAGCGTTATGGCAAGTGACGCCTTGCGCCGATCCCGCGTCGGGGCGGGCCTCGCGATCGCGATCGGGGCCGCCTTCTCCTTCGGGATGTCCGGTGCATGGGCGCGGGGGCTGATCGACGCGGGATGGACGCCGGGCGCCGCCGTCACTGCGCGCGTGTGGGTGGGTGCGGTCATTCTTCTCGTGCCGACGCTTCTGGCGCTGCGCGGGCGCTGGGCTTCGGTGCGCAGCAATGCCGGCATGGTGCTCGCCTACGGGGTCCTCGCCGTCGCCGCCACTCAGCTCTTCTACTTCCAGGCTGTCGCCCGGATGGATGTCGGCATCGCGCTGCTGATCGAGTACACGGCCCCCATCGCGGTGGTCCTGTGGCTCTGGATGCGCCGCGGCGAGCGGCCGACGCGGCGCAGCATCCTCGGAGCAGGGATCGCCTTCGTCGGGCTGATCCTCATGCTCGACGTGATCACGGGCGCCACCGCCGCCGTGATCGGGATCCTCTGGGCGCTCGGCGCGATGGTCGGCGCGGCGAGCTACTTCCTGCTGTCCGCGCGGCACGACACGGGCATCCCGCCGGTCGCGCTCGCCGGCCTCGGGTTGCTGCTGGGCGCCGTCGCGCTGTCGATCGCCGGCGTGGTCGGGGTGCTGCCTATGGCCTGGACCACCGGCGACATCGCATACCGTTTCGGCGCCGTGCCGTGGTTCGTCCCCGTGCTCGCGATCGGGCTCGGTGCGACAGCGCTGGCGTACGTTCTCGGAATCGTGTCGACACGGATGCTGGGATCGCGGCTGGCGTCGTTCGTCGCGCTCGCCGAAGTCGTCGCCGCGATGTTCTTCGGCTGGCTGCTGCTGGGGCAGCTGCCCGATCTGCTGCAGGCGGCGGGGGCCGTGCTGGTGCTCGCCGGTGTGGTGCTGGTCAAGCTCGGTGAGCCCGCGGCATCCGAACTCGTGGAGCCCCTACCGGAGCGCCCTGCATGACGCACCTCTGTATACGTTAGGACGGAGGTGATTGAACTAGATGCCCTTGCGCGCACGTTGTGCATACAATTGATCCATGCGAGCAAGCGATCGGGCGTATGCCGCGCTCCTGGACGAGATCCAGTCCGGCGCGCTCGCGCCCGGCGCCGTGCTGGCCGAGGTCGAGCAGGCGGCCCGGCTCGGCGTGAGTCGCACCCCGTTGCGCGAGGCGCTGCAGCAACTGACGCTGGACGGGCTCGTCGTCCAGCAGTCACCGCGGGTCACCGTGGTCTCCGCGATCGACGCCGACGACATCCGCTCGCTGTTCGAGACCCGACGCGCGCTCGAGGAGGCCGCCGCACGACTCGCGGCGCAGCGCGGCGACGCGCAGGCGTTCACCGGCCTGGCGCGCGCGTTCACGGCGGTCGAGCTCCCGGGCGACACCGACGCCTACTACGCCCTCATCGCACGCCTGGACCGCGCGATCGACGAGGCGGTCGACAACGGCTACATGGCGGCGGCCCTGCGCACCGTCCGCACCCACCTCGTGCGCGTGCGCCGCATGGCCCGCGACAAGCCCGAGCGCCTGGTCGCCTCCGTGGGGGAGCACCGCCTCATCGCCGAGGCGCTCGCCGCCCGCGACGGTGATCTCGCCGCGCATGCGACCCATGTGCATCTGCACAACGCCCTCACCAGCATCCTGGAATCCCTGACCGAAGGACAGTCATGACCGTCACCCACCACGTCCGCGTTCACCGCTCCGACGAGGAACTTCCTCGCGAGGAGCAGCTCGCGTGGCGGATCGCCGAAGTCGCGGCCGATCCGGTCGACATCGAGCCCGAGGTCGTCGACATGATCATCAACCGGATCATCGACAACGCGTCGGTGGCCGCGGCGTCTCTCACGCGCGCGCCGATCGTCGCCGCACGGGACCAGGCCTTCAGCCACCCGGTCTCCACCGGCGGTGCGGGCGCGACCGTCTTCGGTGCGACGCTCGAGCGGCGCACCAGCCCGGAGTGGGCGGCCTGGGTCAATGGCGTCGCCGTGCGCGAACTCGACTACCACGACACCTTCCTCGCGGCGGAGTACTCGCACCCCGGCGACAACATCCCGCCGATCCTCGCCGTGGCCCAGCACGTCGGCTGCGACGGGAGCGCGCTCGTCCGCGGCATCGCGACCGGCTACGAGATCCAGGTGGATCTCGTGAAGGCGATCTCGCTGCACAAGCACAAGATCGACCACGTCGCGCATCTCGGCCCCTCGGCGGCGGCCGGCATCGGCACGCTGCTGGGGCTCGACGTCGAGACGATCTACCAGGCGGTCGGTCAGGCGCTGCACACCACGACGGCCACCCGGCAGAGCCGCAAGGGCGAGATCTCCACGTGGAAGGCGCACGCTCCGGCGTTCGCCGGGAAGATGGCCGTCGAGGCGGTCGACCGGGCCATGCGCGGGCAGACGAGCCCGTCGCCGATCTACGAAGGCGAAGACGGCGTCATCGCCTGGATGCTCGATGGCAAGGACGCCTCCTACGACGTGCCGCTGCCGGCCGCTGGCGAAGCCAAGCGCGCGATCCTCGACACCTACACGAAGGAGCACTCCGCCGAGTATCAGGCGCAGGCGTGGATCGATCTGGCGCGCAAGCTGCACGGCCAGGGGATCGACGTGGCGGCGATCGACTCCGTCGTGCTGCACACGAGCCACCACACCCACTACGTCATCGGCTCCGGGGCGAACGACCCGCAGAAGTACGACCCCACCGCATCGCGCGAGACGCTCGATCACTCGATCCCGTACATCTTCGCGGTGGCGTTGCAGGACGGCTCATGGCACCACGTCGACTCATACCTGCCCGCGCGCGCCGCGCGCCAGGACACGGTGGAGCTCTGGCACAAGATCACGACGGCGGAGGATGCCGAGTGGACCCGCCGCTACCACTCGATCGACCCGGCGGAGAAGGCCTTCGGCGGACGCGTCGAGATCGCCTTCGCCGATGGGTCGACACTCGTCGACGAGATCGCCGTCGCCGATGCGCACCCGCTCGGGGCGCGCCCGTTCGCGCGCGAGGACTACATCGCGAAGTTCCGTCTGCTCGCCCAGCCCGTCCTCGACGAGGCCGAGATCGAGCGCTTCCTCGCGCTCGTGCAGCGGCTCCCCGAGCTGACCGCCGCCGAGGTGCAGGAGCTGTCGATCATCGCGCGCCCCGGCATCCTCGCCGCCGCGCCGACGACGACGGGGCTGTTCTGATGACGAACTCGGGGACCGCCCTGGCCGCCGAGCGCGTCGACGCACCGACGAAGGAGAACTGATGCTGTACTCCACGACGCCACCGGCCGAGAAGCGGCGGCTGTTCCGCGAGCGCCTCGCGTCGGGCGAGCTGCTGCGCTTCCCCGGTGCGTTCAATCCGCTGAGCGCGCGCCTGATCGAGCAGAAGGGGTTCGACGGCGTCTACATCTCCGGCGCCGTGCTCTCTGCGGACCTGGGGCTCCCTGATATCGGCCTCACCACGCTCACGGAGGTCGCCGGCCGGGCGCAGCAGATCGCGCGGATGACCGAGCTCCCCGCGATCGTCGACGCCGACACCGGCTTCGGCGAGCCCATGAACGTCGCGCGCACGATCCAGACGCTCGAGGATGCGGGGCTCGCCGGCACGCACATCGAGGACCAGGTGAACCCCAAGCGCTGCGGGCACCTCGACGGCAAGGCCGTCGTCGACGAGAACACGGCGATCAAGCGCATCCGGGCGGCCGCCGACGCCAGGCGGGATCCGAACTTCCTCCTCATGGCGCGCACCGACATCCGCGCCGTCGACGGCCTTGATGCGGCGATCGACCGCGCCAAGGCGCTGGTGGATGCCGGGGCCGACGCGATCTTCCCCGAGGCCATGCGCGACCTCGCCGAGTTCGAGGCTATGGCGAAGGCGCTGGACGTGCCGATCCTCGCCAACATGACCGAGTTCGGCAAGTCAGAGCTGTTCTCGGCCGACCAGCTGCGCGATGCCGGGGTGAACATCGTCATCTGGCCGGTGTCGCTGCTGCGCATCGCCATGGGCGCGGCGGGTCGCGCACTCGATACGCTGAACGGCGAAGGGCACCTCACCTCGAAGCTGAGGGAGATGCAGCACCGTGCAGACCTCTATGACCTGATCGACTACGAGTCGTACAACCGGTTCGACTCCGGCGTCTTCAATTTCACCATCGCCCCACCCGCTCGTTGAGCGAGCGGAGCGAGTCGAAACGCACACCCCGCGCAAAGGAGCAGGACATGGCAGACCCCGAGATCCGTAAGGGCCTGGCCGGCGTCGTCGTCGACACGACGGCGATCAGCAAGGTCAACCCCGAGACGAACAGCCTGCTCTACCGCGGCTATCCGGTGCAGGAGCTGGCCGCGACCCAGCCGTTCGAGGCCGTCGCCTACCTGCTCTGGAACGGTGAGCTCCCGGATGCCGAGCAGCTCGCCGACTTCCGCGCGATCGAGCGCGCGCATCGCGCCCTCGCGCCTCAGGTCAAGGCGACGATCGACCTGGTGCCCGTCGAGGCGCACCCGATGGACGAGGTCCGCACGGCCGTCAGCGTCATCGGTGCGACGGATGCCGCCGGCTCAGCGCTGGACGCACAGGCGAGCCAGGAGGAGAACCTCGCCCGCAGCATCCGTCTGTTCGCGGCGCTCCCCGCGATCGTCGCCTACGGCCAGCGCCGCCGCAGGGGGCAGGAGCCGATCGCGCCGCGCGACGACCTCGACTACTCGGCGAACTTCCTCTGGATGACGTTCGGCGAGCTGCCCGATCCTGTCGTCGTCGACGCGTTCAATCGGTCGATGGTCCTGTACGCGGAGCACTCGTTCAACGCATCGACGTTCACGGCGCGCGTGATCACGTCGACGCTGAGCGACCTGTACTCCGCCGTCGTCGGAGCGATCGGCGCGCTCAAGGGGCCGCTGCACGGCGGCGCCAATGAGGCCGTGCTGCACATCTTCGACGAGATCGGCGAGGCCGCCAACGTCGAGCCCTGGCTGGATCAGGCGCTCGCCGAGAAGCGCAAGATCATGGGCTTCGGGCACCGCGTGTACAAGAACGGCGATTCGCGCGTGCCGACCATGAAGTCGGCGCTCGACACGCTGGTCGAGCACTACGGCCGCGACGACGTGGCAGAGCTCTATGACGCGCTCGAGCAGGAGTTCGTCGCGCGCAAGGGCATCTACCCGAACCTCGACTACCCCTCAGGCCCCGCCTACAACCTCATCGGGTTTGACACGCTGACGTTCACGCCGCTGTTCGTGGCGGCGCGCGTCACCGGGTGGACCGCCCATGTGATCGAACAAGCCGGTGCCAACGCGCTGATCCGCCCGCTGTCGCTCTACGATGGGCTCCCAGAGCGACACGTCCGCATCTGAAGTCCCAGAGACTCTCTACAACGTTGTAGAATGGCGTTGAAAAGGGGTGGGGACTATGGCCGTGACGCTGCACGACGTCGCGAGGCTCGCAGGGGTCTCGATCAAGACCGTGTCGAATGTCATCAACGACTATCCGCACATCCGTCCGACGACGAGGGAGAGGGTCGAGCAGGCGATCGCTGAGCTCGGCTACACGCCGAACCTGACGGCCCGCAACCTCCGTTCGGGGCGCACGGGCGCGATCGCGCTCGCGCTGCCGGACCTGAGCCTGGCGTACTTCGCCGAGCTCGCCGCCCAGGTCATCCACGAGGCCGAGGCCGCGGGTGTCGTCGTGCTCGTCGAGCAGACCGGGGCCGATCGCGACCGGGAACTCGAGCTGCTGCGCAGCCCTCGGCTCAAGCTCACCGATGGCCTGATCTTCAGCCCGCTCGGCATGGGGCAGGAGGATGCCGCGGCTCTGGAGGTCTCCTACCCGCTCGTCCTCCTCGGCGAGCGCATCTTCGATGGTCCGACCGATCATGTCACGATGCGCAACGTCGAGGCGGCGAAGGCGGCGACCGAGTACCTGCTGGCATCAGGACGGCGACGCATCGCGGTCGTCGGAGCGCATGAAGGCGAGATCGTCGGCTCTGCGGCGCTGCGTCTGCAGGGGTACCGTGAGGCGCTGGCGGATGCCGGCGTCCCGTACGACGACTCGATCGTGGGCTACACGACGCTGTGGCACCGTGCGAACGGCGCCGACTCCATGCGCGAGCTCCTCGCTCGCGGTTCGGAGTTCGACGCGGTGTTCGGGCTCAACGACACCCTGGCCCTCGGCGCGATGCGCGTCCTGCAGGAATCGGGACGCCGGGTGCCGGAGGACGTCGCCGTGGTCGGCTTCGACGGCCTGGACGAGGCTGAGTATTCGATCCCGAGTCTCACCACGATCGACCCGGGGCGCGAGTGGATCGCGCGGACCGCCGTGAAGACCCTGCTGGAGCGCATCGGTGCCGGCGACGACGGGCCGGAACCGAGGACGCGTCTCGCCGACTACCGCATCCTCGAGCGCGAATCCGCGCCCGCCGGCGCCTGATCGCGCGGTGCTCCGACGCGTGATCGCACCGCGTTCGCGCGCCCGCGGATAACAATTCCGGCAAGCAATTGACAATCGTTCGACACGGGTTCACAATAACTTCTACAACGTTTACTACAACGTTGTAGATCGATTGGGAATCGCACCGCGCTCACCAGGCGGGAGCGCGCGAGGCGACATCGAAGTCAGCCCCGAGAGGACACAGCACAATGAAGTCACGAATTCTGGCCGGAGTCGGCATCGCCGCCCTCGCGGCCGCCGCCCTCACCGGCTGCGCCGGCGGCAGCGGAGACAGCGCCAGCAACGAGATCACCTTCATGTTCCGCGGCAGCGATGCGGAGAAGGAGGCCTACACGGCTGCGATCAAGCAGTTCGAAGAGGACCACGACGCCAAGGTCAAGATCATCATGACCACGGCGGATGACTACTCGACCAAGCTCAAGGCCGCGATCACCGGCAAGCAGATCCCCGATGTCTTCTACGTCGACCCCGGCAGCGTTCAGGCTTACGTGAAGTCCGGCATCCTCAAGGACATCACCGAGGCCGTCGAGGCCGACGTCGACCTCGACAACATCTGGCAGTACGGTGTCGACAGCTACCGCTTCGACGGTCAGCTGATGGGTCAGGGCGCGATCTACGCGATGCCCAAGGACATCGGCCCGTTCTCGTTCGGCTACAACAAGACCATGTTCGAGGCCGCCGGCGTCCCGCTGCCCGACAAGGACAAGCCCTACACGCTCGACGAGTTCGTCGACGTCGCCAAGCAGCTGACGCTCGACACCAACGGCGACGGCACGCTCGACCAGTGGGGCACCGGCCTCAACGTGCAGTGGAACCTGCAGCCGTTCGTGTGGTCGAACGGCGGCGACTGGCTGAACGAGGACCGCACCGAGGTCACCGTCGCCGAGCCCGAGTTCGTCGAGGCGCTGCAGTGGTTCGCGGACCTCTCCAACGTGGAGGGCGTGACCCCGTCGACCTCCGACGCGCAGACGCTGGACACGTACCAGCGCTGGATGCAGGGTCAGATCGGCTTCTTCCCGGTCGGCCCGTGGGACGTGCCCACGTACGAGACTCTCGACTTCGAGTGGGACCTGATCCCCTACCCGGTCGGCGCCACGGGTGAGCCGGCGACCTGGACAGGCACGCTCGGCATCGCCGTCTCGGAGACGACGAAGAACGCCGACCTCGCCACGCAGCTCGCGATCTACCTGTCCACGGATGCCACGGCTCAGCAGTCGCTGGTCGACGCGGGCGTGCAGATCCCGAACCTCATCGACATGGCCGACGAGTGGGTCGCCTCCAGCACCCTGCCCCCGGCCAACAAGCAGGAGTTCCTCGAGATCGCGCAGGACTACGGTCGCGCACTGCCGGCGAACACGACCTACAGCGCCGAGTGGTACGACGAGCTGTTCAAGAACATCCAGCCCGTCCTCGATGGCGACCAGACCGCCGAGGACTACCTCAACGAGGTGCAGCCGCGCATGCAGGAGCTGCTGGACAAGGCGAACGCGGACGCCGGCCTCGGCTGAACGCCGACCGGCCTCTGATCACCCCTGGGCCGGCGCACGCCGGCCCAGGGGCCCATCCGCCCGTCCTTGACCCATCGAGGTGACCATGTCCACGACGACCTATCGTCGCTCCCGGCTGCACCGCCGTGAGCACCTGGCCAGCGCCGCGTTCATCGCGATTCCGGCGCTCGGCTTCCTGATCTTCATCGCGTACCCCCTGGCGTACGCGGTCTACGCGTCGTTCACGAAGTGGAACGGCCTGAGCGACCCGGTCTTCAACGGGCTCGACAACTACGTCGAGATGTTCAACGACCGGTACTTCTGGCAGGCGATGGGCAACACCGTCTTCATGATGATCGGCATCCCGATCGGCCTGATCATCTCGCTGCTGCTCGCCCTCGCGCTGAACCGCAAGATGCGCGGCACCACGTTCTTCCGCACGGTCTACTACGTGCCGGTCATCTCGTCGCTCGCCGCCGTCGCCATCCTCTGGCAGTGGGCCTACAACGGCGACTTCGGTCTGATCAACCAGGTCCTCGCGATCTTCGGCATCGAGGGCCCGAACTGGCTCCAGGATGCCGCATGGGCGAAGCCCGCCATCATCATCATGTCGGTGTGGAAGGGCCTCGGCTACTCGATGCTCCTCTACCTGGCCGCCCTTCAGTCGGTTCCGCGTCACCTCTACGAGGCTGCGGCGATCGACGGCGCCGGTGCGTTCAAGCAGTTCCGGCACATCACGATCCCGATGCTGAAGCCGGTGACCTTCTTCCTCGTCGTCACGAGCATCATCGGCGGCGCGCAGATCTTCATCGAGATCAACATCATGACCCCCACCGGCGGACCCGAGTTCTCCACGGCATCCATCGTCTGGTACATCTGGCAGAAGGCTTTCAACTACCTCCAGATGGGCTACGCGACATCCATGTCCGTCGTGCTCGGCATCCTGGTCTTCGTCGTCACGGCGATCCAGTTCCAGATGAACCGTCGCTCCCAGTTCTCGATCGAGTGAGGCAGCCATGACACAGACAGCTCCAGCTCCTGGCACCATGACCACCGTCCTTCCGGAGGTCGCTCGCCGCAAGCGCCTGCCCCGCAACCCGATCGGCAACGGCAAGGGCAACTCCGCCGCCGCCGTCGGCATGCGATCGCGCTCCTACCGCACGATGAACGTCATCGTGACGATCATCCTGTCGCTCGGCGGAATCCTCATGGTCGCGCCGCTGGTCTGGACGTTCAGCACGTCGCTCAAGACCCGCGAGGCCGTGTTCGCCCTGCCGCCGCAATGGATCCCCGATCCGGTGCAGTGGGAGAACTACGTCCGCGTCTGGACCGCCGGTCCGCTCGCCAGCGGTATCGTCAACAGCGCGATCGTGTCGATTAGCGTCACCGTGGTCGGCACCGTGACGTCGGCGCTCGCCGCGTTCGCGTTCGCGAAGATGCGCCTGCCGTTCAAGAACGTCGTGTTCCTCGCGATGCTCTCGGCCATCATGATCCCGTTCCCGACGATTATGATCCCGCAGTTCAAGATGTTCGGCGACGCCGGCCTGGTGGACACGCTGTGGCCGCTGATCCTGCCGGGGATCTTCGGCAACATCGTGATGATCTTCTTCCTGCGCCAGTACCTCGACTCGGTTCCTGACTCGATTATCGAGGCCGCCAAGCTCGACGGAGCGGGCTACCTGCGGATCTTCTTCAAGCTGATCTTCCCGGTGATCCGCCCCGCCATCGCCGCGCAGTTCATCCTGTGGTTCATGGCGGTCTGGAACGACTACCTCGCTCCGATCATCTACCTGAACTCGCCGGAGAAGCAGACGCTGCAGCTCGTGATCGCGAGCTTCAACGCCCAGTACGCGAGCCAGACCGACTATCCGCTGATCATGGCGGCTTCGTTCATCGCGCTCATCCCCGTGCTCGTCGTTTTCCTCATCTTCCAGCGTCAGATCATCGAATCGGTCGCGCTGAGCGGATCGAAGGCCTGACATGAGCACTGCCACCAGCGACCCGACCGCGTGGGGCGCGCGAAACGCGCACGACCCCACCGTGGTCCGCGGCGACGACGGCCTCTGGTACATGTTCTCCACGGATGCCGGCGGCGATGCCGCCGACATCCCGGTGGGCGCCCATGTGCGCACCTCGTCCGACCTGGTGTCGTGGTCCTTCCATGGCACCGCGCTCGGCGAGGTGCCGGCACCCGCGCGCGAGTGGAGCGGGGCCGAGGGGCTCTGGGCGCCCGAGGTGGTCCGCTGGCCGTCGATCGACGGATCGACCAGGTGGCATATGTACTACTCGGCGTCGACGTTCGGATCGCGCACCTCGGCGATCGGACTCGCGACGGCGGAATCTCTGGCCGGACCGTGGACCGACCAGGGCATCGTCGTCGCGACGAAGCACGATCAGGACGGGCACAACGCGATCGATGCGGCGGTGACGTTCGATCGCGCAGGGCGCGCATGGATGATCTACGGGTCGTTCTTCGGCGGCATCCACATCGTCGAGCTGTCGCTCGGAACCGGCATGCGCGTGCGCGACGAGACCGGTGCGCTCATCGCGCGGCGGCCGTCGAACGTCGACGGCGCGATCGAGGGCGCGTACATCGTGTACCGCCCCGAGGAGGACCGCTTCGTCCTGTTCGTGTCCTACGACTCGCTCGTGGACACCTACAGCGTGCGCGTCGGAGTGGCGGACGAGATCACCGGCCCCTACCGGGATGCCGCGGGCCTCGACCTCACCGACCCGACCGCGGAGCAGGCGGCCCTGGCAGGCACCAAAGTGCTCGGCGGCCACCGGTTCCCCGGCGGTACCGGCTTCATCGCGCCAGGGCACAACTCGATCTTCCGCGACGGGGAGGCGACCTACATGGTGCACCACGTCCGTCTCGCGGACGCGCCGACCCAGCACGAGGCGCAGATCCGGCGCGTGCACTGGACGCGCAGCGGCTGGCCGCTGGTCTCGCCGTTCCCCTACGCGGGTGCGGATGCCGAGACGCTGGATGCCGCGGCATCCGTGTCCGGAGCCTGGAACGCCGTGCGCTTCGCCCCTGAGGAGGCGGGGCTGATCGACGCCGAGACCGTGGAGCTGTCGGCATCCCTCACGACCGCCGGCGAGGCGGTCGCCGGCGAGATCGCGCTGACCTCGGCATCCGGAGCCGCGACGCTGGACGGCGCCGTGTTCGGCGCGTGGGATCCGGTGGCGCAGCGGCCGGTACTGGCCTTCGCCGGCATCGACGAGTCCGGCGTCGTCTGGACCGGATCGCAGCAGGTGTCCTCATGACCGCGGACGCTCGTACCCGTCGTCCGCTCCGTGCGGAGAGCGCCTCGACGGATGACGACGCACTCGGCTGGACCGGCCGGGTCATGCAGTGGCTGCGGGTCGTCACGGCGCTGGTCCTCGTGAACGTCCTGTTCCTGCTCGGAGCGCTCGCCGGTCTCGTCCTGCTCGGCCTCATGCCCGCATCCGTGGCGGCGGCCGCCGTCCTGCGTCGCAACGATCTCCTCCTCGGCACCGCGGAGGAAGGGCTGTTCCGCAGCTTCTGGGCGACCTACCGCGCCGAGTTCTGGCGGGCGAACCGCGCCGGCATCCCGTTCTGGATCGTCGGAATCCTGCTCGCAGCCGACCTCGCGGTGCTGCCGCAGCTGGCCGGTCCCGTCTCGGCGGTCCTGCTGGTCTTCACCGGCGCGCTGGTGCTCGCGGCGGTCGTGACCTTCGCCGCCGCGGTCGTCCTGCTGTCGCGCTACGACGGCGACGGCGTTGCCGCGGTGCTGCGCTATGCGCTGGTCCTGCCGCCCACATCGCTCGCCATGAGCGCCGGGGTGCTCGTCGCCATCGCCGCCTGGGTGCTGATCGTCTCGATCGTGCCCGTCCTGCTGCCCCTCATCGGATCATCCATCCCGCTCGCGATCTCCGTGCGTCTCATCGACGCCCGACTGGATCGCATCGAGGATGCCGGCTGAGCCGAGCATCCTCCCCGAAAGCCCACTACCCGCACGCCGTGCTGCCTTCAGCGCGGCCTGTCCCAGAGAAGGAAACATCGTGACTCAGGCACGCATCTCCGTCGACCGCGAAGCGGTCGTCGCCCCCCTCAACCGGCGGATCTTCGGCTCGTTCGTCGAGCACCTCGGCCGCTGCGTCTACGACGGGATCTACGAACCCGGCCACCCCACCGCGAACGAGGACGGCTTCCGCCTCGACGTCGTCGACCTCGTGAAGGAACTCGGCTCGACGACCATCCGCTACCCCGGTGGCAACTTCGTCTCCGGCTTCCGCTGGGAGGACTCCGTCGGCCCGCGCGATCAGCGCCCGGTCCGCCGCGATCTCGCGTGGCACTCGATCGAGACCAACCAGGTCGGCGTCGACGAGTTCTCGCGCTGGCTGAAGCTCACCGGCTCCGAGCTGATGATGGCGGTGAACCTGGGCACGCGCGGCATCGAGGCATCCCTCGACCTGCTCGAGTACTGCAACCACCCGTCCGGTACGGCGCTCAGTGACCAGCGCATCGCCAACGGCACTGTCGAGCCGCACGACATCAAGATGTGGTGCCTGGGCAACGAGATGGACGGCCCGTGGCAGACCGGCTACATGACGGCAGAGGATTACGGCAAGATCGCCGCCCGCACGGCGCAGGCGATGAAGACCGCCGACCGTTCGCTCGAGCTCGTCGTGTGCGGCTCGTCGAGCTCGTCCATGCCGACGTTCGGCGACTGGGAGCGCACCGTCCTCGAGCAGGCCTACGAGCACGTGGACTACATCTCCTGCCACGCCTACTACCAGGAGCGCGGCGGCGACCTCGGCTCGTACCTCGCCTCGTCGCTGGACATGCAGTACTTCATCGAGACCGTGGTCTCGACGGCCGACCACGTGGGCAACAAGCTCAAGTCGAAGAAGAAGATCAAGCTCTCCTTCGACGAGTGGAACATCTGGTACCTCGACGAGCACCAGGCATCCGACGAGGTCAACGACGAGTGGCGCATCGCCCCGCGTCAGCTCGAGGACGTCTACTCCGTCGCGGATGCCGTGGTCCTCGGCAACCTGATGATCACGCTGCTGAAGAACCACGACCGGGTCGCCTCGGCATCCCTCGCCCAGCTCGTCAACGTGATCGCTCCGATCATGACCGAGCCGGGTGGTGCGGCCTGGCGCCAGACCACGTTCTTCCCGTTCTCGGTGACGTCGCGCCTGGCGAAGGGCGAGATCCTCAAGCCGCGCATCGACGCGGGCACGTACGAGACCAAGGTCTACGGCGCGGCTCCGCTGGTCGACTCGGTCGTCACGACCGATGGCACCGATTCGGCGGTCTTCCTCGTGAACCGCAGCCAGACCGAGGCGATCACCGTCACGGTCGACGTGGCCGAACTCGGCGCGTCGACGGTCGCCGAAGCCGTCACCGTCTGGGACGACGACGTGTACGCCAAGAACACGCTAGCCGACCAGAACCGCGTCGGACTCAAGCAGCTCGAGGGCGCAGTCCTCGAGGGCGGCGTGCTGACCGTCACCCTGCCCCCCGTGTCGTGGTCGGCGATCGCCCTCGCGTGACCCTCTCCGCACGGCGCACGACCAGCGCCGCGGCCGTGGTTCTCACCGCGGCCGCGGCGCTGGTCGCGTGCGCACCCGCTCCCGCGGCTCCCGAGCTGTCCGGCGACCTCTTCGTGCACGATCCGGCCTATGTCTCCACAGAGGACGGCGCCTTCGTCTACTCGACCGGCAACGGTCAGATCGCCGACGGCAACATCCAGATCCGGTCCTCGGACGACGGAGCAGAGTGGGAGTACGCGGGAGAGGTCTGGGAGACCAAGCCGGCCTGGCTGTCGGAGGCCGTTCCCGGCGTCGATAACCTCTGGGCGCCCGAACTCTACGAGCACGACGGCACCTGGTACCTGTACTACTCGGCCTCCACGTTCGGTAGCAGGACCTCGGTCATCGCGCTCGCGACGAACACCACTCTCGATCCGTCCGACGCCGACTACGAATGGGTCGATCAGGGCGCGGTCATCTCGTCCGCGGGGACGGACTACAACGCCATCGATCCCGGGATCATCGAGGATGAGCACGGCGAGCCGTGGATGGCGTTCGGGTCGTTCTCGAGCGGGTTGAAGATCGTTCCGCTGGAATGGCCGAGCGGCCTGCGCGCCGACGACTCGGAGCCCGTGGCGATCGCCGACCGCGGCCTTGCCGAGAACGCGATCGAGGCGCCGTACATCGTCGCGCACGACGGCGCGTTCTTCCTCTTCGCCTCGCGCGGCTTCTGCTGCCGTGGCGTCGACAGCACGTACGAGATCATCGTCGGCCGCGCGGACTCCGTGACCGGTCCGTATCTGGACGCCGACGGGGGAGAGCTGCTCGATGACGGCGGCACGGTCGTGCTGACGGGCGAGGGCGACCGCATCGGACCCGGTGGCCAGTCGGTGTCGGGCGACATGCTCGCATTCCACTTCTACGACGGCGCCGCCGACGGCATCCCGACCCTCGGCCTGCAGCCGATCGTGTGGCGGGACGGGTGGCCAGAGGTCCCCTCCGAGAAATAGTTCTTGGCCGGGAGCGGGCAGTCTGCTAGCTTTGCCGGTAGTTAAATCAGGGGTTATGTTTATCCCTGTTCATCCGGAGCGTCAGTGCTGACGCCCCGACCGCAGAGAGGCGGAGGATGGCTCTGACTCAGGTACCACGACGGCGCAGATCCGTGTGGGCGCAGATCAAGACCAGCAGGATGCTGATCTTCATGTGCGTTCCGGCGATCGCGTTCTTCCTGGTCTTCAACTACGCGCCGCTGCCCGGTGTCTGGATCGCGTTCACCGACTTCAACTACCGCGACGGCATCTTCGGCAGCCCGTTCGTCGGCTTCAAGAACTTCGAGTTCCTCATCAAGTCCGGGATGCTGTGGGATCTCACCCGCAACACGATCCTCTACAACATCGCGTTCATCGTGCTCGGCAACATCCTGCAGATCGCGATCGCGATCATGTTCAACGAGGTGCGGCTGAAGTTCTTCAAGAAGGTCACGCAGGGCATCATGTTCCTGCCGTACTTCATCTCGGTCGTGCTGATCGGTGTGATCGCGTTCAACATCCTGAACTACGACACCGGCGCGCTGAACACCCTGATCGAGCAGACCGGCGGCGACCCGATCAAGATCTACAGCATGGCCGGCATCTGGCCGCTGATCATCATCATCGTCCACCTGTGGCAGAGCACCGGCTACGGATCGATCGTGTACTTCGCGGCGATCATGGGCATCGAAAAGGGCCTGTTCGAAGCCGCCGAGATCGACGGCGCCTCGGCATGGCAGCGCATCCGCTACGTGATCCTGCCGAGCCTCAAGCCCACGTTCATCATCCTGTTCCTGTTCTCGCTCGGCGGCATCATGAGCGGCAACTTCGGGCTGTTCTGGAACCTCGTCGGCAACAACGCGGCGCTCTTCTCGACCACCGACATCATCGAGACCTCGGTCTACCGGATGGTCATGTCGCAGAACAACTTCACGACCTCCACGGCTGTGGGGCTGTACCAATCCCTCTTCGGCTTCGCCATCGTCATGACGGCGAACTGGATCGTGCGAAGGATGAACAAGGACTATGCCCTCTTCTGACGTCACCCTGACGGCACCCGCTGCCGATTTCGCCGACACCGGAGCGACGCGCACCCTGCTGCTGCCCAAGAAGGGCAAGGGGCTGTTCGACCGGTCGCCCAAGCCGCGTGCGATCAAGCTCTCCGCGAGCGATCGCTGGCTGCGCGGGATCTCCTACGTGTGGATCACGCTGTTCGCGCTGTTCTGCCTGCTGCCGTTCGTCCTGATCGTGTCGGCCTCGTTCTCCAGCGAGTCGGCCATCCGCACCGACGGATTCGGGCTCTGGCCGAAGGAGTTCACGTTCGCGGCTTACGAGCTGATCTTCCAGTCGCCGCGGCAGATCCTCGGGGCCTACGCCGTCACGGTGACGATGACGGTGCTCGGAACCGCGATCGGCCTGTTCGTCATCGCGATGACCGGCTACGCGCTGTACCGGCAGGACTTCGCCTTCCGGAACCAGATCTCGTTCTTCATCTACTTCACGACGCTGTTCTCCGCGGGCCTCGCACCCACGTTCCTGTGGGTGGGGCGCGACCTCGGACTCCGCGGCACGTACCTCGCGGTGTTCCTGCAGCTGCTCATGACCCCGTGGCTCATCATCCTCATGAAGAACTTCATGAAGACGGTGCCGTACGAGATCGTCGAGTCGGGCAAGATCGACGGCGCCGGCGACTTCCGGATCTTCGCGAAGCTCACGCTGCCGATGATGAAGCCGGCGCTGGCGACGATCGGACTGTTCCTCGCTCTCGCCTATTGGAACGAGTGGTATCTGTCCTCGCTGTATCTCGGCAGCACCGTCGAGTTCAAACCGTTGCAGTACTACCTGTACAACGTGATCAACACCGCGAGCGCCCTGCGCAACTCGGTCGCAGGCGCCAACGTGAGCATCGCGGATCTGCCCAGCAACACCCTGAAGATGGCGAGCGCCGTCGTGGCGACCGGGCCCATTCTGCTGTTCTACCCGTTCGTCCAGAAGTACTTCGTCAGCGGCATCACGGTCGGTGCGGTCAAGGGCTGACCCGCCGAAGCTGACGTCCCTGGCCCGACCCGGGCCGCCCCCTGCAATCACAGAGCCGAAGGAGTCTCACATGAAGAAACGGATCCTCACATCCGCAGCGGCGCTCGCCGTCGTCGGACTGGGTGTCGGAGCCCTGGCGGGCTGCTCGCCCGCCGGCGGCGAGGAAGGCGGCGGCGACGCCACCAAGATCACCATGCTCGTCCTGGGCAACAAGCCCACCAACGGCCGCCTCGAGGCGATGCTGGACGAGCTCAACCCGAAGCTGAAGGAGAAGGTCAACGCGACCCTCGACTTCTTCTACGTCGAGTGGGCCGACTGGCAGACGCAGTACAACGTTCAGCTGCTGTCCGGTGATGACAACATCGACCTGATCACGACGGCGACCGACTGGCTCTACGCGTGGGAGAACTCCGAGAAGGGCGCGTTCCTGCCGCTCACCGAGGACATGCTCAAGGAGAACGCCCCGCAGACGTGGGAGCAGGTGGATGCCGAGGGCCACTGGGATCTCACCAAGCTGAACGACGAGATCATGTTCATCCCGGAGGACAACTACACCCAGTACACCAACCACGGGTTCTTCTACCGGGGTGACTGGGCGACCGCTGCCGGGTTCGAGAACGGCGAGATCACGAAGTTCGAGGACTTCACGACCTACTTCCAGTGGGTCAAGGACAACCAGCCAGAGGCGTACCCGTGGGATGTCGTCGGCACCAACGAGGCCGCGCTCACCGGGTACTGGCAGGGCCACACCGACCTCGTCACGCTGCAGGGCGTGAGCGCGGGCATCTTCGCGCCGTTCCAGCTCTCGGCGGCCGACCCGACCACGGTCACCTCGGTCTACATGGAGGGCGACGAACTGCTCGAGGCGGCTGAGCTCGCCAAGGAGTGGAACGACATCGGCGTGTGGCGCGAGGACGCGCTGAACTACGACGGAGATACCCGTGAAGAGTTCTACGCCGCCCTCAGCGGTGTCGACCAGCACCACACCCAGACGTACATCGGCGCCATCGTCGACAACATGACGAAGAAGCAGCCCGGCTCCGACCCCAAGATGTTCTACTGGGGCCAGGAGAACGGCAACGTGTACAAGGACATCCTGACGCACGGTGCCATGGCAGTCAGCGCGAACTCCAGCAACCCCGAGAAGGCGCTTCAGGTGTACGACCTGATCCGCAACGACGAGGAGATCTACGACCTGGTCAACTTCGGCATCGAGGGCACCGACTACGTCATGACCGATGACGGGATGCTGGGCTTCCCCGAGGGCTACGACCCGTCCGTCGACTCGCTCGGCTCGAACTTCTGGGCCGGCCGCATGGACGAGTACGAGCCGCAGCGCGTCACCGAGGCGCCGAACAAGGATGAGATCTACGCCTCGCTGGATGAGGTCGCCAAGGAGTACCCGTACTCGACGCTGATCGTGGACAAGAGCATGATCGACCCGACGCTCGCCGCGATGGGCGCCGTGCTCTCGGAGTACATCCCTCAGCTGCAGTACGGCAAGTTCGAGGACCCGGCCGCCGCCATCGACGAGATGCGGCAGAAGCTCACGGACGCTGGCTACGAGGACGCCAGGGACTCCCTGCAGGCGGACATCGACGCCTGGGCCGAGGGCCAGGACCTCGGTTAGACCACAACGCCGGGTGGGCCGAGAGGCCCACCCGGCACTGCATCCTTCTTCGACCGAGAGGATCGAGCAATGCCCGGCATCTTCGCCGCCGATTCCGCGCTCATGCGCACGCTCTCGCGCATCGCGGACGTCATGATTCTCAACATCCTGTTCATCGCGACGTCGTTGCCGATCGTGACGATCGGCGCCTCTCTCACCGCGCTGAACGCGACGGCCATGCGCATCGTCGCGGGCGAGGACCACTCGATCACGCGCGACTACTTCACGGCGTTCCGGCGCGACTTCCGCCAGGCGACCGTCATCGCGCTGCTTCTCGCGGCGGTCTGCGGCGCCTTCGCGGCCTGGTACCTCGTCGTGACGAAGCTGATCACCGACCCGATTCTTCAGTTCGTGCTGCTCGGCGCCTGGTACGTGCTCGCCTTCATCGCGGTGACGTCCGTCCTCTTCGTCTTCCCCTACCTCGCGCGCTTCGAGGATTCGACGCGCGACGTCTTCCGCAACGCTCGCCTGATCGGTCTGCGTCACCCGCTGGCCGCGCTCGCGGTCCTCGCGGTCACGGTGCTGGCGGTCGTCGTCAGCATCTTCTCCCCGCAGGTCACCGGTTACGGCCTGCTCTGGCTGCTCATCGGCTTCAGCGGCCTCGCCGTCGTCCACGCGGTCGTCTTCACGCGGGTGTTCGCCCGCTACGCGCCCACGGCGGATGCCGCATGACCGGCGTGCAGACGCTCGCCGTCACGCAGTGGCTGTTCGCACTCGAGGATCACCGCGGTGCGTGGGCCAAGGGATTCGATGACTCCGACTGGCGCGCGGTCACGGTGCCGCACGATTGGAGCGTCGAGCAGGACTTCGCGTCGGAGCACGCCAGCGGCACCGGATACCTGCCGGGCGGCATCGGCTGGTACCGCGCCCACGTGCCGCTCGACGCCCTCGCGCGCGACGAGGACTCGCACATCACGCTGGCCTTCGGCGGCGTCTACAAGAATGCGGACGTCTGGGTCAACGGCTACCACTTCGGCGGACGCCCGAACGGTCACGTCCCGTTCGCCTTCGACCTCACCGAGATCGTCTCCTACGCTCCGGATGACGATCTCGTCATCAGCGTGCGCGTCGATCGCACCGAGATCGCTGACTCGCGCTGGTACAACGGCTCCGGCATCACCCGGGGGGTCTCGCTCGACGTGCACGGACCGGTCAGGGTCGCGCCGCAGAGCACGGCCTTCACCTCGTCGGACGTCACGGCGGAGTCCGCGGTGATCCGCATCGCGCAGACTCTGGTCAACGACCGGGCAGAGGATGCCGATGTGCGCGTGCGGCACGAGCTGCGCTCGCTCGGCTCCGGCGTCGAGCACGTCTTCGAGCGGGACATGCGGGTGCCGGGAGGCGGCACCGTCGAGCTCGTCGTGGACGGTCGGCTTCCGCATCCCGAGCGCTGGTCGGATACCGATCCCGCACTGCACCGCCTCACGACGCAGCTGACCTGGCGGACCGGTGCCGCGCGCGGTCGCAGCGAGAGCAGCGAGACCGTCGGCATCCGCTCCCTCGTGTTCGACCCGAACGGCGGGCTGTTCGTGAACGGGGAGTCCCGCACGCTCAGGGGGGTCTGCCTGCACGAGGATGCGGGCTGCTTCGGCGTCGCGGTGCCCGCCCAGGTCTGGTTGCGGCGGCTGCTCGCCCTCAAGGACATGGGGTGCAACGCCATCAGGATGGCGCACAATCCGCACGACCGGGTGCTCTACGCGCTGTGCGATGCGCTCGGCTTCTACGTGATCGACGAAGCGTTCGATGAGTGGGACAACCCCAAGAACAAGTGGTGGCAGGGGCACAACGTGTACCCGCCGAAGCACGAGGGCTACGCGACGCACTTCCCGCAGTGGCACGAGCGCGATCTGCGCGACATGATCGCCGCGCACCGCAATCACCCGTCGATCATCGCGTGGAGCATCGGGAACGAGGTCGACTACCCGAACGACCCGTACGTGAGCGAGCTGTTCCAGGAGATGACCGGCAACAACGACGCGAACAAGCCGGCGCAGGAGCGCGTCTACGATCCGAGTCGACCGGACATCCGCCGGCTCACCACCATCGCGCGTCGGCTGGGGCGGATCGTGCGCGAGGCGGACCCGAGCCGACCCGTCACGCTGGCGGCCGCCTTCCCCGAGCTCTCCAGCCGGACGGGACTGCTCGATGACCTCGACGTCGTCGGCTACAACTACAAGGAGCAGCTCTACGCCGCCGACCACGAGCGCTTCCCTGCCAAGCCGTTCCTCGGGAGCGAGAACGGTCACGGCTACGCCGAGTGGCGCGCGGTCGCGGACAACGCGTACGTCGCGGGCCAGTTCCTGTGGACCGGCATCGACTACCTCGGCGAGGCCCGCGGCTGGCCCGTCCACGGATCCGGGGCCGGGCTGCTGACGCTCGCCGGGTTCCCGAAGCACGAATGGCACCTCCGCCGGAGCTGGTGGTCAGACGAGCCGACCGCGTACCTCGCGGTGCGGACGCACGAGCCGCAGACGGCGCGCAAGAACTTCTGGACCCACCCGATCTCACGGCAGTGGGATGCCGGGGTCGGGGCGATCGAGGTCCTCGCTTTCGCCTCCGGCGGTGACGCACGACTCACGGCGGACGGGACGGACGTACCACTGGAGTTCGACGTGGACGGCGGGTACTGGCGTGCGGTCGTCTCGGCATCCGCTGCGGTTGTCGCGCTGCGCGTGCAGGACGGAGAGGACCTCGTGGCGAGCGATGAGCTGCGCCTGTCCGGGGCGCCGGACCGACTGGATGCCGTGGTGTGGACGGCACCCGAAGACGCCGCCCGCCTCTGCCGCGCCGCGGGGATCGAGATCGACGACGTGATCCAGATCGAGTGCGCCCTGCGCGCGGAGGATGCCGACGCGAACGGCGACGCGATCGTGAGCGTCGGTGTGGAGGGCGGGACGCTGCTCGGACTGGAGAACGGCGACCTCGCCGACGTCACACCGTATCGACAGGCGGAGCGCCGCACATTCGGTGGGAGACTGGCAGTCTACGTTCGACCAGGGGAGGAGACGACGGTGCGGTTGACTGCGGCCGGTCTCGAGACCGCTGAGGTGCGGGCGTGAGTTCCGTAGTGCCTCGACGCACGTCGCGCGACATCCGCAGCGACTCCATCATCGACGTCCTGCACGCGGTGCTCTCGGCGCGTGAGACGACGCGCGCCGCGCTCGCCAGGGCCACGGGCCTCAGCGCGGCGACCATCGTCACCATCGTCTCCGAGCTCATCGACGAGGGCATCGTCGTCGAGACGAAGACGTCTGCCGGTCAGGTGGGTCGACCGACCGCGGTGCTCGCGATGAACACCGCACGCGGGAGGGTCGTCGGCATCGACGTCGCCGAGACGTACGTGCGCGCGGTGATGTTCGACACCGCGCTGAACCCGCGGGCACAGGCCGAGAGCGTGCACGACGAGCATCTTCTCGAGCCGGAGGGCTTCGTCGAGGCGATCGGCACGGTGCTGGACGACCTGCTCGCCAGGGAAGGCGTCGAACGATCCGAGGTCCTCGGCGTCGGGATCTCGATGCCCGGGCTGATCCAGGAGCCCGGGGGCATCGCCGTGGTCATCCCGAACTGGGAGTGGCGCAACGTCGAGTTCGATCAGCTCCGGGAGCGGATCGGTCTGCCTCTCGTGATCGACAACCCGCTCAAGGCGATGGTGGCGGCTGAACTCTGGCTCGGCCGTGGGCGTTCGGCCTCGAGCATGGCGACCGTGAACCTCGGCACCGGCGTCGGGGCGGGAATCGTCCTGGAAGGCCGGGTGCTGCGCGGATCGACCAACTCGGCGGGGGAGTGGGGGCACTCGCTCCTCGTGCTCGACGGGCGACGGTGCCGCTGCGGGCGGCACGGATGCGTCGAGGCGTACATCGGCGTCCCCGGCATCCAGCAGACGCTGCGCGAACTCGCTCCGAGCCATCCGCTCGCGGATGTGGACATGCAGCGCGACTTCATCACCGGACTCGCCGCGGCCGCGCAGGCGTCGGATGCGGCGGCGGAGCAGACGGTCGACCGCACCGCTTACTACCTCGGCTCCGCGCTGGCCGATCTCGTGGCCGTCGTGAACCCGGAGGTGGTCACGCTCACGGGCTGGACCACCTGGTCGCTCGGTGAGCGACTGCTGCCTGCGGCGCGCGAGCGGATGCGCGATCAGTCGCCCGGTCGTGCTGGGGAAGCGCTCGAACTCGAGGTCTCGACGGTGCGGGGCAACCCGGTCGCCACCGGGATCGCCATGATCGCGCTCGAGCGCTCGCTCGTCGACGTCGGCCTGCTCACCACGCGCATTCCCGTCGCGCTCTGACGCGAGCAATTTATCGATACAATCTGAGCTGTCAAGATCCTGCAGTCAAGTCAGACGGAGACGTGCATGCCCATCGAAGCCGACGACCACCGCCTCGCCCCCGAGTACGTCGCCGCCCCAGGCCGTTACCAGGACGTGCCGTTCCTGCGGGCCGGTGCCAGCGGCATCCCGCTGCCGCGGGTCTCGCTCGGGCTGTGGCAGAACTTCGGACGCGATCGCTCGCTCGACTCGCAGCGCGAGATCCTGCTGCATGCGTTCGATCGCGGAATCGTGCACATCGACCTGGCGAACAACTACGGCCCGCCCTACGGTCAGGCGGAGAAGACGTTCGGTGCCGTGCTGGCGAGCGACCTCGGCCGCTACCGAGACGAGCTGTTCGTCTCGACCAAAGCCGGCTACGACATGTGGCCGGGGCCGTACGGCGACGGCGGCTCGCGCAAGTATCTGATGCGTTCGCTCGAGCACAGCCTGCGCAGCATGGGCACCGACCATGTCGACCTGTTCTACTCGCACCGCTTCGACCCCGACACCCCGATCGAGGAGACGGTGCAGGCGCTCGCCGACATCGTCCGCAGCGGCAAGGCGCTCTACGTCGGCATCTCGAACTACTCCGCCGAGCTCACGCGCCGCGCGCACGAGCTGCTCGCCGCTGAGGGCGTCCGCCTGCTCGTGCACCAGCCGCGATACTCGCTGTTCGACCGCTCGCCCGAGGCCGAGCTATTCCCGGCGCTGCGAGAGCTGCAGGTCGGGTCGGCCGTGTTCTCGCCGCTCGCGCAGGGACTGCTGACCGGCAAGTACCTGGACGGCACGGTGCCGGAAGGCTCTCGCGCCACCCGGTCGTGGTACCTCGACGGTTCGGCGCTCACCGACGACTACCTGCGTCGCATCCGCGGGATCGACCAGGTCGCCAAGGATGCCGGGATCTCGATCCCGCAGCTCGCGGTCGCCTGGGTCCTGCGTGATCCCGTGGTCACGACGGCGATCGTCGGCGCCTCGCGCACGAGCCAGCTGGATGACGCGGTCGCCGCGAGCACGCTCGATCTCTCGGCGGACGTCATCGCCCGGCTGGAGGAGTTCGGCGCCCCGGTGGGCGGCTCGATCTGACGCACTGAGACGCCTGCATCCTGCAGTGGATTCTGCATCCTGCAGGTCGACCCTGCGCGAGCGGCCCTGCATTCACGCGGATGTCCTGCAGGATGCAGGCGCTTCAGCGAGGCGGCGATCTGGACCGGGCGCGCTGACGCCCGTTGCTTCCGGATAGGCGGGGTCAGGCCAGACGCAGGAGGTCGTCATCCTCGAGGACCTCGTGGAGTTCGGCGCGCACGCGCGGCGTGTTCATCCCCCGGTGCAGCACGAGCATGAGGCGGCCGTCGAACGTGTCGAACAGCATCCCGTGTCCGGCGTTGCCGTCGACCAGCACGTCCAGCTGCTCCCACGGGCCCTGCAGTCGTCCGGAGCGCGAGCGGGCCATCGTCTCGACGTACTCCGAGCCGCCGTCCGATGTCGGTCGGTAGGTGGCCCAGATCATCAGCAGCGCGCCGCCGGGGAGCCGGCGCAGCTGCGGACCGTCGGTGACGTAGGGCATCCGCGTGCGCGCGCTCGGCGGGAGCTGATCGAGCAGGAGCGCCGAGGAACCGCGGAACAGCAGGATCGGGTCGCCCGAGGCGGAGTGCAGATCGTCGGTGAGGGGCACGGCTTCGATCGTGCCGTCGAAGATCTGCACCCACTCGTGCGCGTAGACCATCCATGGGGCGCCGTCGTCGTCGATGAACAGCGTGCCGTCCAGCGTCATGAACTCCGCAGGGGTGACCGGAGCGTCGGTGCGGAGCAGCTCGAACGGCCCGGCTGGATGGTCAGCGACGGCGATCACCGTGCCCCGCGCGGTCGGTACGATCTCGCGCGCGGACTGGTCGGACACGGCGCGGAAGCGCGCGCCGCCGGGGATCTCGATTTCACGACGGGAGTCGTGCAGCGTCGTGAACAGGTAGTACCGGCCGCGGTACTCGTGCACCTCCGGCGCCCAAGGGGCCTCGTCTGGTGCTGCCCAGCTGCCCTCCGGCACGCGGAACACCTCGACGGGTTCTGCAGACCAGTTCTCGAGATCGGTGCTGCGGTAGGCGACGATCGCCGTCGTGCCGCGGGCGGCGGTGTAGAGGTAATAGGTCTGCTCCGGCACGAACGGCAGGATGAAGGGGTCGTGGGCCCAGAAGTCGTCGAGTCGCTGCGTCATCGTGCGTTCCTTCGCTTGTTTCCTGAAACGATACACAGCTCTCGAGTGCGAAAGCGTGGCGTTCCGGAGGGCGCGACAAACGTCGGACTCGTCGATTCTGGCCGATATTCAATTGTGATGCAACTAGTTTCACTTTTTGCTTGGAAAGCGCTCGCCGCCTGGGTTACAGTCCCTTCTGACGGAGCCGCCACGGCCCATGATCAAGGGAGATGCAATGACACACGCAATGATGCGTCCGATGAGTCGTCGGGTCGCGTTGGTCGCCGTCTCGGCGGCCGTATCGATGCTCGCGCTCGCCGGCTGCTCCAGCGCGGACGACGCCGGTGCGACGGGAGACAAGACCACGATCCGCTTCCTGTACGCGACGGGAGACGAGACCTGGAACGCCACGGTCGACGCGCTCGTCCAGGCCTTCAATGAGCAGAGCGACTCGACCGTCGTCGAACTCGATCCGCTCCCCGCGGGAAGCGACTACGCCACGGCGCTCAAGACGGTCGACGCGACCGGAAAGTGGCCGGCGATCGTCGACATGCGCGACACCTTGACCTACGTGAACGCGGGCAAGCTGGCCCCGATCCCCGGTGACGTCACCGAACTGCTGCAGCCGGACGCCTTCGCGGCGGCGGCAGACGGCAACGTGTACACGACGCCGTACAGCGCCCTGAACGGTGAGATCGGCATCAACGTCGTCTACAACAAGGACTACTTCGAGGAGAACGACCTCGAAGTGCCGACCACCTACGACGAGTTCATCTCGCTCATGGAGGAGATCAAGGCGAACGGCGACGTGCCGCTCGCCACCGCTGCCGCCGAGGTTTGGCCGGCGGATCAGCTGTGGAAGCCTCTCGCCGCTCCGACCTTCGCGGAGTACGGCGACCAGGGCGGGTTCTGGAACGTCGCCGCTGAGGGCGGCGCGGACGTCGAAGACCTGCGTGCGCCGCTCGAGCAGCTCGAGTACATCACCGACAACTTCCTCCTCCAGGGATGGCAGTCCACAGCGGATGCTCAGACGACCACGCTGCTCGTGAACGATCAGGCCGTGATGGCGACCTCATCCGCAGGCCTCGGCCGGCTGATGGACATCAGCAAGGTGGACCCGGACTTCAATGCAGGAATGTTCATCATCCCCGCCGAGGACGGCAAGCTCTATGTGCTCAAGAACAGCCCCATCGGCGACACCGCCGGAGGCCTCGCGATCTCGTCGCAGGCGGCGGAGGACGAGGACGTGATGGCGTCCTCCGTGGAGTTCCTGAAGTACTTCTACTCGGTGGACGCGGCGAACCTCATGCAGGAGAACGGGTGGCTGTCCCCGAACATCGTCAAGTCCGACGAGGTCACGCAGAACGACTCGATCCCCGGTGCCGATGACTACTTCGCGTTGCTGGAGAACCCGAACCTCGTCTGGTACGAGAACGCACCCGAGATGAGCACGTTCAGTGCTTTCAACACGTTCTTCCGTCAGGCGCGCATCGAGATGCAGGACAAGCAGACGACGATCGATCAGACGATCGAGAAGTCCCAGGCGGAGTTCGACGCCCAGGTCGCAGCCGCCGGTTGATCTCCTGTCGGGGGTCCGAATGCCGTTCCGGCCGTTCGGACCCCCGACACCCCATCCCACGTCCCGTGCCCGTAGGAGGACACATGAGCGATCAGAGCTCGATGGAGGGCGGTGCCGGCGTCGTCAGCGCCACGGCGCTGCTCACCGGCGAACCGCCCCTCAAGGGTGCGCCGGATATGGCGCCGCCCACGGCATCGCGCAAGCGCGGCCTGCGCGTCGCGACACGAGGACGCCTCGTACTCTTAGGTTTCGTCGCCCCGGCGCTGGTCATCTACCTGCTGATGGTGATCGTCCCGTCGCTGCAGTCCGTGCAGCTCAGCTTCACGGACTGGGACGGCATCAGCGAGTCGTACGACTACGTCGGTGTGAAGAACTACGAGGACATCCTCACGAGCAGCCGCTTCTGGAACGCGGTGAAGAATACGCTCATCCTCGGACTCGGCTCGGCGCTCGTCATCAACGTGATCGCGCTGCTCGTCGCCCTCATGCTCGACAAGCTCAACCACGCGCAAGGGCTGTTCCGCACCGCCGTGTATCTGCCGGCACTGGTCAGCGCGTTCATCATGGCGACGATCTGGAAGTACCTGCTGAACTACAACTTCGGCATAGTCAACACCCTGCTGCGCGACCTCGGGATGCCGGACTGGGCGAGGGACTGGCTGGGCGACAGCAGCATCGTCGTCTGGGTGATCCTCTTCATCACCTGCTTCACGCTCGGCGGGAACACCACGCTGATCTACCTCGCGAACCTGCAGTCCGTTCCGCAGGAGCTGCTGGAGGCGGCGCGCATCGATGGGGCCGGCAGCTGGAAGGTGTTCTGGAACGTCACCTGGCCGATGATCGCGGGCGCGGTGACGGTCAACATGACGCTGGCGATGATCGCCGGCTGGGTGATCTTCGATCAGGTCATGGTGCTGACCTCGGGCGGTCCGGGCTTCGTCAGCGAGACCATGGCGTTCTTCATCTACAAGGTGGGCTTCGGCGAGTACCGTGCCGGGTTCGGCTCGGCCGCCGCCGTCGTCCTGTTCCTCGTCGTGATCGTCAGCACGGTCGGAGCGAACGCATACATGCGCAAGAGGGAGATCCAAGCATGAGTGCTGCAGACGCGACGCGCGCGCAGGTCCTGCCGAAGAAGACGAGGACGCCGCGCGAGAAGAAGAAGTGGACGATCGGCGAGATCATCGTGATGGTCGTCCTGTCCGTCCTGGTGCTGGCCGTCGCCTCTCCGGTCGTCTACGCGCTGCTGCAGTCCTTCCGGTCGTACTCGGAGATCACGATCGACCCGATGGGGCTGCCGACCCGGTTCACGCTCGACAACTACGTCGCGCTCTTCCAGCAGACCGACTATCCGGAGGCTCTGCTGAACACCCTCATCATCACGGTCGGCACGGTGGTTCTGCTCGTCGCCATCGTCCCGATGGCCGCGTACGGCATCGAACGCGTCGGCGGGTGGACCGGCCGGTTCCTCTACATCCTGTTCATCGCCGGACTCATGATCCCGTTCCAGGTCCGGATGATCCCGCTCGTCAAGGGCTTCAATGACGTCGGCCTGTACAGCACGTTGACGGCGGTCATCCTCGTCCATCTCGGCGGTGCGGCCAGCTTCGGGATCCTGTTGTACTGCAGCTTCATCAAGGGCATCCCCGTGGAAGTCGAAGAGGCGGCGCACGTCGATGGTGCCGGTCGCCTGCGCACCTTCTGGCTGATCGTGTTCCCCATGCTGATGCCGGTGACGAGCGCGTTCGTCATCATCCAGGCGCTCGGGCTGTGGAACGACTTCTTCATCCCTCTGGTGTTCCTCGATTCGTCGTCGGCCGGAACGATCAACGTCGCGATCAACCGGATGGTGGGGCTTCTCACTTCGCAGTGGCAGCTGATCTACACCGGAGCGATCCTCGCGATCATCCCCTCGATCGCGATCTTCGCCGGCTTCCAGCGCTACTTCATCAAGGGCATGTCGGTCGGGGCGGTGAAGGGATGAGTGCCGTCACGACCTCCAGGATCGGACGTCTGCTCGGGTATGACGGCGCTGTCGCCACCATGCTCCTCGCCGTGTTCCAGTACTTCCTCCTCTCGGCATCCTTCGTCGTCTGCCTCATGCCGACGCTCGTGTTCCAGGCGCTGGTGGGATGGCAGCTCACGCATCTCGCCCTGTCGCTGGGAGCGGTATCGCTGCTGCCGCTCGGACCCGCGCTCCAGGCGCTCGTCAAGGCAGCCGATCCGCTGCGTGCACGCGGTGCGAATGCGCGTGCCGGGCGCATCTTCTGGTCGGCGTTCGCGGATGCCGCGCGCACCCGGTGGGCGATGGCCGCCGTCATCCCCGTCGGCGTGCTCCTGCTCGGCTACGACATCGCGGTTCTCGGTGGGAACGCCGAAGCGCTCCTCGCCGTCACCGCGCTGGCGGCGGTGGGCGCCGTCGTGCTGATCTCCTCGATGTTCGCCGTCGCGGCCGGCTCGGGACTCCGCGGCATCGCGCTCGCCCTCGCTGCCGGCCGGATCGTGCTGCGGCGCCCGCATCTCGCCCTGGTGTGGCTCCTGCTCGCGGGCGTCTCGATCCTCATGACCACGCTGCCCGTGGTCGGTGCGATCGCCTGGTTCTCTGCGCCGGCGCTCGCTGCCGTGGCCGCGGTGATCTGCAACCGCACGCTCGGATTCGCCGGCGCCCTCGAGCGGGTGGACGCATGACCGCTGAACTCGGGGCCTTCACCGTCTCCTGGAACGCGGATCGGCCGGCGTCGCTGTCGTTCAGCGGAGGCCGTGCGGTGCCCCTCATCGAGATCTTCACCGCATCCGAGCAGCGCGCTCGCACGAGCCAGGCCTACACCCGATCGTCCGTCGGGTCGCGGTTGCGGTCCGCGCACGCGGATGCCGGACCCGACACCGTCACGATCGTGCAGCGCGACAGCGAGACCGGGCTCGAGGTCGAAAGCACTCTCACCCTCTCGGGGGCCGCATTGCGCGCACAGCACAGCGTGCGCTCGACGACCGAGGAGACCGTCGTCCTCACGGCGATCAGCTCGCTCAGCTTCGGCCTGGGATCGGGAGCAGACGCGGGCGCTGCCTACGACCTGCTGACGGCACGCAGCGAATGGCTCGCCGAGAATCGCTGGTCTCGGCGACGCCTCGTCGACGAGCTCCCTCCGCTCGCGCTTCCCCTCCATGGTCAGGACGGCCGTGGCCACGCCTTCGTCACCAGTCATGGCGCGTGGTCGACGGGCGAGCACCTTCCCGTCGGCGCGCTCGTGCACGAATCGGGCGCAACCGTCGCCTGGCAGATCGAGAGCGGCGTCGGTTGGCACGTCGACATCAGCCAGGGCCTCGAAGGCATCGGCGTATCGCTGCTGGGTCCGACCGACCTCGAGCATCAATTCGCGCACGCCCTCTCACCGGGCGAAGCGTTCGTCACGGCGCCGGTCGCACTCGCTCTCGGGACCGAGCTCGAATCCGCATTCGTCGGTCTCACGAGCCACCGGAGGGCGATCGTTCGCCAGTGCGGCCCGGAGCTCCCTGTCGTCTACAACGACTTCATGAACACCCTGATGGGGCAGCAGAGCTCCGAACGGCTGCGGCCGCTGATCCTCGGCGCGGCCGAGGCCGGCGCCGAGGTGTTCTGCATCGATGCGGGCTGGTTCGCCGACCCCGAGGTCGGCGACTGGTGGGACACAGTCGGCGAATGGCGGGAGGCGCGCAGCATCTTCGACGACCGCGGCCTGCGCGGGATCATCGATGACATCCACACCGCGGGCATGCGCTCCGGGCTCTGGCTGGAACCGGAGGTCGTCGGCGTCCGCAGTGCAGCCGCATCCGAGCTTCCCGAGGAGGCGTTCTTCCGACGCTTCGGTACGCGGGTGCGCGAGCACGACCGGTACCACCTCGACTTCCGCCATCCTGCCGCACGCGCGCATCTCGACGAGACGGTCGACCGGCTCGTGCGCGATTACGGGGTGAGCTTCCTGAAGCTGGACTACAACATCAACCCCGGCGCGGGCACGGAGTGGCGCGCGACCGCGGCCGGTGATGGTCTGCTCGGGCACGTGCGGGCCTTCGGCGAATGGCTGGATGAGGTGCAGGCGCGGCATCCTGGTCTCCTGATCGAGAACTGCGCGTCTGGGGGGATGCGGGCCGACTACGCCTACCTGTCCCGAACCCACCTGCAATCCACGAGCGACCAGCAGGACTTCCGGCTCTATCCGCCGATCGCGGCTTCGGCGCCGGCGTCGATCCTGCCCGAGCAGTGCGGGAACTGGGCGTACCCGGCCGTGGACATGACGGATGCCGAGACGGCGTTCACGCTGGTCACCGGCCTCAGCGGTCGGCTCTACCTCTCCGGTTTCCTCGGCGAACTGCGCGAAGCGCAGCGGGAGCTCGTTGCGGAGGCGGTCGCGCTGCACAAGCGTCTGCGCAGCGGTCTCGCGCGAGCACAGGCGTTCTGGCCGCTCGGGCTTCCGGGGTGGGACGACGACGCCGTATGCCTCGGGCTCCACTCCGATGGCGAGACGCTGCTGTTCGTCTGGGATCGCAGCGACGACGCCCGCTCGATCCGGATCCCGGGGGTCACGGGCGACGTCGAGCAGGTCTTCCCCGCGGGGGACGCATCGTGGGCGCTCGATCGCGAGACCGACGGCATCCGTCTCGACACGAGTGCAGGGATCGGAGCACGTGTGCTGCGCGTGACCGGAGCCGTGCGATGAGCGCCGGTATCCGAACGGGCGAGCTCTTCGTCGACGATCGGGGGCGCGTGGCGCAGCTCCACGGCATCGGCATCCAGCGGGTCGGCGAGCACTGGTACGCCTGGGGCGAGGACAAGACGGCGGGCGATCGGTTCACCGCTGTCGCGTGCTATCGCTCCGCCGACCTCGCCCACTGGGAGTACGTCGGAGACGCCCTGCGCGCAGGCGAAGGGGATCTGTCGCCCGATCGCATCATCGAACGCCCGAAGGCGCTGCACCGCCCGGATGGCCGATGGGTGCTGATCCTGCACGTCGAGAGCGCGGACTACTCGGACGCGCGGGTCGGCTACGCGGTCGCCGACCGTCCCGAGGGCCCGTACGAGTACCTCGGCAGCGAGCGTCCGCTCGGCAACATCAGCCGGGACATCGGCGTGTACCAGGAGGACGGTGTCGGTTATCTCCTCTCCGAGGACCGCGAGAACGGGCTGCACATCTACCGGCTGCGCGATGACTACTGCGGTGCGGAGGCGGTCGTCGTGACGCTGCGCCAGCAGAATCGCCCGGAGATCGGCTACGAATCCCCGACGCTCGTCAAGAGCGACGGCGTCTACTACCTGTTCGGCTCAGACCTGACCGGGTGGGATCTCAACGACAACAAGTACGCCACGGCGACGGCACTCCATGGCCCGTGGTCCGACTGGCGCGATTTCGCCCCACCGGGCAGCCGCACGTTCGATTCGCAGGTGAGCGTCGTGCTGCCCGTGGGAGCCGGTCATGTCTATATCGGTGACCGCTGGTCGCGGGACGACCTCGCCTCATCGGCACCGGTCTGGTTGCCGCTCAGCGTCGGGGAGGGTCGCGCCGCACTGCGGTGGCGCGACGAATGGAGCATCGAGGAGATGAAGAAGTGACCCGTCGCCCGCGCGCCGTGTCGGTGATGAACCCGCCAGCGCTGGCCGAGAACCTGTTCGGTCCGCACTGGCAACGACTCCATGAACTCGTGGACCTTGACCGCTCCGTGATCACCGACTTCAGCGAGCCGCGCGACCGTGAGCGTCTCATCGAAGCAGAGGTCGTCCTCGCCGGGTGGGGCTGCCCCTACATCGACGCCGACCTCCTGGACAGGTTGCCGAAGCTCGGCGCCCTCGTGTTCGCGGGCGGCGCGGCGAGCGCCGTGCTGGACACCGCAGAGGCGACGCGTCGCGGCATCGCATTCACGAATGCCGGAGACGCCAACGCGCAGGCGGTGGCGGAGTACACGGCCGCGACGATCCTGCTGGCGGGCAAGCGCGTCGGGTTCGCCGAACGCCTGTACCGTCAGCGGCGAGCATTCGTCGATCGCGAGCTCGAGTTCGCCGACACCGGGAACTACGAGCGCACGGTCGGGCTCATCGGCGCCTCGCGCATCGGTCGACGCGTCGCCCAGCTGCTGGTGCCGACCGATCTGCGCGTACTGATCTACGATCCGTACGCGTCGGAGTCCGAGATCGTCGCCCTCGGTGCGGAGAAGGTCGGACTCGACGAGCTGCTCGTCGGGTCGGACGTCGTCTCGCTCCACGCGCCGGCATCACCGGAGACCGAGCGGATGCTGGGGGCGGGAGAGCTCGCTCTGCTGCGCGACGGCGCCGTGATCATCAATACCGCCCGCGGTGCTCTGATCGATCACGACGCGCTGCGAGTGCACCTGCGCGACGGGCGCATCGAGGCCATCCTCGACGTCACCGATCCGGAGCCGCTGGCTCCGGACGACGAGCTGTGGACGCTGCCCAACGTGAACCTCACCCCGCATCTTGCCGGCGCGACCGGCAACGAGCTGCACCGGCTCGGACGGGACATCGTCGACGAGCTCGCGCGGTACATCGCGGGTGAGCCGTTCCACGCCGTCGAACAGGTGCCCGGGTTCGTGAGCGCCCGGTGAGGGCCCGGCTCGTCGTCGATGACGAGCCGCTCGCACTGAACTGAACCGCGCGCCTGCGCGCATCGGACGAAGGAGACCGCATGCCCCCCATCAGCCGTCGCACATTCGTCCAGGCCTCCGGCCTGGCGTTCGCCCTTCCGGCGATCTGGACGCCCTCGGACGCGCGTGAGTCCGAGGCGGCGAAGGCCTCGACGCCCCCGCGCCCCCGAGCGCTCGACCGGATCGGCTTCGGCGACGTCGTCTCCGAGCAGGTACACGGTTTCGCGGCATCCGGATCCTCGGCACTCGTCGGAGCGCTCGTCCAGCCTGCGCGGACCCTCGACCCGACCGAGCCTGCCGAGGTGTGGGGCGGCACCATGCGCTTCCGCATGAAGGTCGACCCGGCCCGCACGACCTACGTCTCGGTGAAGCTGTGGGGTGAGGACTTCGGCACGGTGGAGCAGGAATGGCGACTGCAGCTGTTCGTCGACGGGAAGGCTGTCGGCTGGTTCGAGCAGGGTCCGGTGGACAGCCTCGACCAGAACAGTCAGGAGCCGCGCATCGCGGGGCAGTTCTACCTGCACACGATCCCGCTTCCGGAGACTCTGACGGCGGGACGGACGGACCTCGAACTCGAGGTCCGCTCGCTGGGCCGGCTGTGGTCCTACGGAAACGCGGACAACTACTACCGGGCGATGACGACATCCACGCGGCCCATCTACGCCGCGTACACGCACGTGGACGCGTACTTCGTCCCAGCGCCGGACGACGTGTTCGGCAGCCCCGTCGCCGAGCGGCGACGGGCGGATGACTCCGCGGATGCCGTGGCACTGGTCCGTGAGCGCGTCCTGGATGACCAGCGTCAGCTGCTCCACGGCAAGCCGTCGGCGTCCATCGATCCCTGGGCCTGGATGACGCTCGCGCTCGGGTACGGATGGAAGGACAGCCCCGCATACGGTTCCGAGCTGGCCCTTACCAAGATCTGCGAGGCGATCGATGCGAACTATGTGGCGTGGAAGGCGAACGACGCGGTCCTCACGGCGTCCGGCCAGCAGTGGCTCGGCTTCGGGCGGGTGGCGCTCGCGCTGGACACGCTCTGGGGCGACATCGAACCGCTGCTGACGGCCCAGGTCGCGACCGGGAGCATCGTCGTTCCGAATGCCGGGTTCGAGGCGGGCACGGCGGGATGGTCGGTCCAGAAGTGGCGCGGCACCGGTGCGGTCTCAGCAGACACCGAGATCGTGCGTTCCGGCGCGGGGGCGATCCGGGTCGTCGCGGATCAGACGGCGATCGGCAGCGTTGTCGGCGTGACGCTCGGATCGGGCAGTCGGCCGCTCGTCGGAACGGGGACCTATCGGGTCTCGGTGTGGTGTCGCGCCGAGGCCGTGACCGGCGTCGGCCCGTACCTCGACGTGCTGTTCTACGATGCCGCCGGTGCCGTGCTGCAGGCCGATCGCAAGTTCTTCGCCGATGGCGGCACGCATGACTGGCAGCAGATCACCGCGACGCTGGATGTCCCGGCGAAGGCGGCGGCGATGCGGATCGACCTGCGACTCGAAGGGGCGGGTACCGCCTGGTTCGATGACGTCGAACTCGTTCAGACCGCGGGCGCCCCGCCGCAGTTCCCCGACATGCCGGTGCGTCGTGACGCGTACCGTGAGATGCTCGTGGCCAGCCGGGAGTTCTGGCGCCAGAACCAGCGGCACTACACCAACCAGGTGCAGTTCACGAGCCTGGGCATCTACCTGTGCAACAAGGGGCTCGAACTGCTCTCGCCTGCGGATGCCTGGCCGGAGGAGCGCGCCCGCGAATGGATCTACGAGGCAGTGGGGCTGCTTCCGCTCTCCAGCGGAGAGAATGCCGACGGCAGCAAGAAGTGGAAGCTCGGGCGCGACTACCGGATCTACAGCGCGCAGGGGCTCAGCCGTGAGCTCGGCTACGTCGGCGGCTACGGGGAGATCACCGGAGACCTGCTCACCGGCATGTACGAGGCGGTCACGCGCGGCAGCATCCGTCGAGAGGACGAGAAGCTGCGCGCCCACATCGAGACCTGCCTGCACGCGCGCGGCTGGTTCCGCCATGAGGGCTTCACCGCCGACGGTGAGCGGGTCATGCGTCTGGAATCGATCGTCGGCTGGCGCAATGAGCACTACGCGGGAAAGGTCGTCTACGCGACGCCGACCGACAAGGACGTCAACCCCATGCAGGCGGCGTCGGTCTTCCCGACAGCGCAGCTCGTGGGGTGGACTCAGGAGATGATCGACGACGGCCAGTTCGGGCCGATCCTCGAACTCCTGCACACCGACCGTTCCAGCCGCATCGGACTCAACGCGGCACGGTTCCTCATGCACGACCTGCCGACGTTCCAGGCGACTGCGGCCAGCAGCACGCGCCTGCCCGCCGGATGGGGACGTCCGGACTTCCTCTTCGCGGATGCCACGGCCGGTGTCGTCGCACTCAAGCGGGGCGACGAGGTGCTGTACGCGTCGCTGTACTGGCGGGCGCGTCAGGCAGTCAACCGCTGGTCGCGCGTGCACCTGCTGCGCCCCGACACCGAGCGCAGCGGAACCGTGGTGAACGAGGTCGAGTTCGGCTCCGCTGCCCCGGTCGGAAACTTCACGATCCAGGACTGGGTCTGCTGGGACTACACGATCAACGACAGCGACGGGAACGGGCTCTTCCCCGGCGGGTTCACCCCTCCTGGCCCTGCGCTGCACCAGGCGTACGCGGGGGAGCAGCTCCCGATCGCACGGACTCCCGCGGACATGGACCCGAAGCTCGGAGCCACCGAGATCGGAGTCGAGGCCGTCGAGTCAGGGCGGGCGCCCTTCTACCGGCTCTCGTACGCCGGCTACCACATCGCCATGAACACGACCAAGGATCAGACCTTCGCTTACAAGTGCCCTGCCACCGGTCGCGGCATCGACTGCGCGACCGGGCGTTCCGTGACCCTGCCCAAACAGCGCTGGGTCGGCCCCGGCGAGACCGTCGTGCTGTTCGATCCGGCCAGCCGCCGCTGATGAGGAGAGCCACCCGCATGACCGCCGCCGTCCGCAACCCGATCCTGCGGGGCTTCACCCCCGACCCGTCGGTCCTGCGCGTGGGCGACGACTACTACATCGCGACGAGCACGTTCGAGTACCACCCGGCGGTGCGCCTGCACCACTCGACGGACCTGCGGTCCTGGCATGTGGTCGGCCACGCCCTCGAACTGGACCTGCGCGGCGTACCGGACTCCGGTGGTGTCTGGGCTCCCAGCCTCAGCCATGCCGAGGGGAAGTTCTGGCTGGCCTACTCGATCGTGCGCTCCATGGACGGCGACGACAAGGACATCGACAACTACCTCGTCACGGCCGAGAGCATCGACGGCCCCTGGAGCGAGCCCGTGCACCTGGGCTCGCGCGGGTTCGACTTCTCGTTCTTCCACGACACGGACGGGACGCATTGGATCGTCGGTGTGCAGTGGGACCAGCGCCCCGAGCATCCGTCGTTCGGGGGCCTCGTGCTGGAGCAGTATCTGCCGGACGAGAGGCGCACCGCCGGCACCGCGACGCTGCTGTACCAGGAGCCGACGCTCGTCGAGGGACCGAACCTCTACCGGATCGGCGACTGGTACTACATGCTGATCGCGGCCGGTGGCACCGGCTGGAACCACGCGATCACGATGGCGCGCTCGCGGAACCGACTCGGGCCGTACGCGCGGGACCCGCAGCCGTTCGTGCTGACGAGCCGCGACGCCCCCGGCATCCCTCTGCAGAAGGCGGGGCACGGAGAGCTCGTGCGGACCTCGGAGGGGGAGTGGATGCTCGTGCACCTCGCTGCTCGCCCGACCCTGCATCTGGGAGAGCGGTACAGCACGCTCGGCCGCGAGACCTGTCTGCAGCGCGTGGTGTTCGACGACGAGGGCTGGCTGCGGCTGGCGGGCGGCGGGCATCACGCCGTCCTGGGCGCGGAATCCCGACCGGCGTCTTCGTGGACGGAACGCTTCGCGCAGCCCGTGCTCGACGATCGCCGCTGGTCGACGCTGCGTGCACCGCTGTCATCGGGATCACTCACAGAGCGGCCCGGATGGTTGCGGCTGCGGGGTGGTCATTCTCCGGCATCCGTCTTCGACCAATCGATGATCCTGACGAGGGCCGAAGAGCACGAGACCGACTTCGCGGCGCTGGTGGATGCCGAGCCGCGCTCGACGCGCGAGAGCGCGGGCATCATCGCGTGGTACGACCGCAACGGGTGGATCCAGCTGCAGGTCGCTTGGGATGCCGAGAACGGCCGACACCTGCGTGTCGTGTCCCGCGACGGGGTGCGGACCACACGGTCGGATGCGGTGCCGGTCGCAGAGGGGCCGGTGCGCCTGATCGCGCGGTTGCGGGGCCCCGAGCTGACTTTCGCCTGGGCGGATGCCGACGGCGATGAGCATGTGGTGCCCGGCGTCTACCCGGCGTGGACGCTGTCGGACGATCACGGCGGACGGCTGCGGTTCACCGGGCTCTTCCTCGGCGTGCGCGCCGATGATCTCGACGGGCGCGGTTGGGGTGCTGACATCGGACCGATCACTCTCGAGCAGCGGGAGGTCTGATCCATGACGCCCGCTTACGACCCCCGCGACTTCGGTGCGGCCGGTGACGGCATCACGAAGGACACCGCTGCGCTGCAAGCGACGCTGGACGCGTGCGCGGATGCCGGCGGCGGCCGCGTCGTCGTCGAGCACGGCACCTATCTCACGGGCACCCTGCGGCTGCGCTCGAGAGTCGAACTGCACATCGCGGCATCGGCTCGCATCCTGGCGAGCGCCGACGCCGCGGACTATCCGGAAGACGTCCATCACAACCGCTATCGCAATGAACCCGACCTCGATCGGTGCCTGCTGTTCGCCGAGGACGTCGAGCACGTCACGGTGAGCGGGCCCGGTGAGATCAACGGCAACGGTCCTGCGTTCCCCCGGGTCGGGCAGTCCCGCCCCATGATGCTGCGCACGCTCCGCGCGAGCCACGTGCGAGTGAGAGACATCCAGCTGCTCGACGCAGCGGGCTGGACGACGGCATTCCTGGATTCGAGCTGGATCTGGGTCGAGAACGTGCGGATCCACAACGAATCGAACCTCAACGGCGACGGGTTGAACTTCGACGGCTGCCAGCACGTCTACGTGCGCGGATGCCACATCACCGGGACGGACGACAACATCTGTCTGCAGGCGTCGAGCCGCGAGCGCCCCACTCGCGATGTCCACATCAGCGACTGCGAACTGACCTCGGTCTGCGCCGGCGTCCGCATCGGTCTGAAGTCCATCGGGACGATCAGCGACGTCACGATCCAGGGCATCACCATGACGCGCGTTCTGCGCGAGGGCGTGAAGATCGAGTGCACCGAGGGCGGCGTCATCACCCGGATCGCGATCAGCGATCTGATCATGCATGACGTCCGTCGGCCGCTCTGGTTCCTCCTGAACAACCGTTTCGAGCCGGACGGCCTCGGCTCCTCCAAGGAGTTGGACGGCATGCCGGCGATCGGCGAGCTCTCGCACATCCGGGTATCGGGTCTGACCGCGGTCGACTCCGCCGAGATGGCCGCGGAGCAGTGGCGGTTCGACCACGACGTGCAGGGCACCGCCGAGTTCGCCGGTATCCGTGTGGATGCCGCCCGCGGCCGACCGATCCGATATCTCACGCTGCGCGACATCACGTATCTCCCCTGGGGCGGGGTGCAGGTGCCGTCGCACCGGCTGGAGGACTACCCCGAGGTGGTCGACGGCGCGCTGGTGAATACGGAAGGCGCATCGTCCAACTACTTCCCGACCTGGAGCCGGACGACCTTCCTCGACGTGCGCAATGTCGAGCAGCTGCGGCTCGAGGCCGTGCTCTTCGAGGCTCAGCAGCCAGACGCGAGGCCGCCGTACCTCGTTCAGGGGTGCACCGTGCTCGTAGACGACGTCACCGTGCTGGATGCGGCTGGACCGCGGACACCGGTGATCTGAACGAGCGCGAATTCGCAAGAGACCCGAATTCGCACGAGAGAAGGAGAGAGATCGATGAGGATCCACGCACGACCGTTCGCACGGCGAGCGGTCGGCACCGTCCTGGTGGGGCTGATCGCCCTCGGTGGAGCAGTGACGACCGCGCAGTCGACCATAGCGACTGAGGCGCCGCTGCCGCCCGAGATCGTCCAGACCGTCAGCGATGAGGGCTTCGCCCACCCGGGCGTCGGATTCAGCGGAGACCATCTTGAGAACATGCGCGAGCAGGTGCTCGCCGGCGTCGAGCCGTGGGCGAGCTACTACGACGCCATGTCCGAGACGAAGTACGCGTCGGTGGACTTCCGTGCCGAGAACGCGCAGCCGGGGACCGACACCCCCAAGAACGACGCCTATGCGAGCGCCGGCATGCGGGCGAGCGCGCTGCGCGACAGTCTCGGTGCCATGGCGCAGGCGCTCGAGTACGTCGTCACCGGTGACGAGCGCTACCGCGCGAACGCCTTGCACGTGCTGCGCACCTGGAGCAGCCTCGACCCCGCGGAGTACGCGTACTTCGCGGACGCGCACATCCACACCGGCGTCCCGTTGTACTACATGCTCATCGCCGCCGAGGTGATCCGCAGCACGGAACCGGCGAACACCGAGCTCGACGGCTACGATCTGCGCTGGACGGACGAGGATCAGCAGCGCATCGAGGACAATCTCGTCCGTCCGGTGATGGAGACCTTCCTGTACTCGCAGAACAGGCTGTGGAACCAGCACCTGTACGGCGTCATCGGCATGGTGGCCGCGGCGATCTTCCTCGACGACGCCGACCTGTACGCCGAGCGCGTGGAGTGGTTCACGGTGAACGCCGGGTACGAGAGCGAGCACGACCTCTACGGCGGCAACGTGAACGGCTCGCTCGCCGAGCTCTTCCGCGAGATCCCCGCCGACGACCCCGCCAACACCACCGGGGAGAGTTACATCCAGCACAGGGAGATGCTGCGCGATCAGGCGCACGGGCAGGGCGATGTCGATCTCTTCGTCGCACTCGCCCGCATCGTCGAGGTCCAGGGCACCCGGCTCGACCCCGAGCACGGCACGATCTCGGAGGCGTCGGACGCGGTCTCGGCGTACGACTTCCTCGACAACCGCATCCTCGAGGGTGCCGACACCTTCTACGCCTTCATGATGGGGGAGGAGGTGCCGTACGTCCCCGCGACCGAGGGCGGCGCAATCTCCCAGGCCTACCGAGGGCGCCTGCAGGATCCGCTCAGCGAGGCGTACCTGCAGTACACCTACGTCGCCGGAGTCGATGTCGAAGAAGAGGCGCCGTACGTCGCCGCCCTCTACGAGCAGCGTGACGGTCCGCTGTACCACTACGGCGCGAACGTGCAGAACTTCTGGAACGACCGCGGATCGGATTACACCGGCGCCGAGTACTGGGTCGCGTTCCCCGAAGCACTCGCCGAGGCGGACGACGCCGTCGCGCCGCTGGAGGCGGATGCCGAGCTGTCGGTCGCGAAGTTCGGCCGTCCGCTCGGCGACGGCGCGCGTCGCGAGTCGGATGCCGACGGCACCGCGTTCATCCGGCTGGATGCCGCCGCGGATGACGCGCAGCTGGCCGTGCGGCGGGCGGTCTGGGGGGATCGGAGCAAGCCGTCGCTCGTCGGCATCCGGGTCCGCAGCGACAGCGTCGCCCGCCTCCAGGCGTCGCGCACTGCCTCCGACGTTCCGTTCGCCGAGATCGTCGTCCCGGACACCGGCGGCGAGTGGCGATCCGTGTGGGTCGATCTGAACCTCGCGCAGACGCCAGGCGCAGTGGGCGACAACATCGTGTTCCTGCGAGCGACCGGATCGGATGCGCGGGTCGACGTCGCCGGAGTGCTCGCCCAGGCGAACGGCGTGCTCACGCCGCCGGTGTTCGCGGACGCGCCACGGCTCGACGCCGTCGCCGTCGTCGGCGAGGAGTGGTCGCGGACCCTCGAGGTCACGGATATCGGCGGCGATGCCGTCACCCTCGCCCTGCAGGACGCTCCGGAGGGTGCCGCGATCGCGGCGACCACGGTGTCCTGGACACCGGCCGAGGCGGGCGACGCGGCCATGGTGGCCGCGGCATCCGACGGCGCGGCGGTCACGGCGCTGCCGATCTCGGTGACGGTCGCGGCGACGAGGGCGGAGGCCGTCCAGGAATGGGCCGCAGGGCTCGGGGACGCCGGCGCGTACACCTCGGCCAGCTGGGCCGCGTTCTCGGATGCCCGGGGTACTGCGGAGGCAGGCATCGACTCCGCGGACGATGCCGCCTTCGCCGGGCTGCTCAGCGACCTGGGCGATGCGGTGCACGGCCTCGTCGCCCTCAATCCGGCCCTCGCCGACGGCACGCTCGACTACCGGGGCCTGGTCTCGGCGGCACCGCTGGCGACCGCGCAGCTCATCGCGCTCACCGACGGTGACAATCAGACGCACTGGGGCGACCAGCGGGTCACCGGCATCGTCTTCGACTTCGGGACCGGCTTCCGGGTGAGCGCCGATCGCTTCGGCATCCAAGCGAGGGACACGTTCGCGAACCGTGCCGAGGGCACGAACGTGTACGGCTCCGACGATGGCTCCGACTGGACCCTGCTCACCGAGCATCCGAACGCGGGGCAGGATGCCGCGATCGAGTGGATCGACGTGCACGAAGACGTGCGGGACCAGCGATTCCGGTTCCTGAAGTTCCAGGTCGACGAACCGGGCGTCCCCTCCGACCCGAGCTATCCGGGCCTGTGGAGCATCGCCGACATCCGCATCGACGGTCGGCGCACCGAGGCGGTGGGGACGATGGACACCGTCACGCTGTCCTCGCCGGATGCCGTCGCAGGACGCGTCGTGCCCGGAGACACCGTCGAGGTGCACCTGGCCGGTCCGGTGGACAACGCCGATGTGAGTGTCACGCTCTTCGGCGCGGCGGCCGAGGTGTCCTCGCCCGAGCCAGGGCAGTGGATCGCCACGGCACCGGTGCCGCAGGAGGCCCCACGCGGTGCAGTCGCGTTCTCGGTCGCGTTCACCGCGCCGGGCGGACAGGCCGCCGCCCCTGTGGCAGCGACCACGGACGGCTCCGTGCTCTCGGTATCCAGCGATGATGGTCTTGCCGATGATGCGTTCCGTGCGGCGACCGTGCTCCGCCCGGACGGGCAGGCCGATCCGGCGTGGACGCAGAACGCGGCGCGGATGTTCGACGGCGACGCGGCCACTCATTCGGATACCCGGCTGAACAGCGGCGTCTACGGCAACGTGTGGGACTTCGGCCCGGATGCCGCGTTCGCCCTGACCGGAGCGGAACTGCTGGTCCGTCAGGACGGGTACGGCACGTCACGAATCGCCGACATGCGGCTGGAGGGGTCGCAGGATCTCGTCACCTGGACGCGGCTCACCCCCGCGGTGCCGGCGAAGACACTGTCATGGCAGCAGTGGGCTGTCGACGACGACACGGCCTACCGATACGTGCGCATCGCGAACGGCCAGATCCTCGGCGTGGCCGAGCTGCGCCTGTTCGGCGAGCGCGTGAGCGTGGCCGTCGAGCCGACCTGGGATGCGGCCGCCGTCTACGACGACGGAGACCGCGTCCAGCACGAGGGCGCCGTGTACGTCGCGCAGTGGTGGACCAAGGGGCAGGAGCCTGGTGCGTCGACGACGGGCTCGTGGATGCAGGAGGGATCGCTCGTCGCCGATGCCGGCGAGGGCGTCCGGGCGTGGACGTCGTCCTGGGTCTACACCGGCGGTGAGATCATCGCCCATGAGGAGCGCGCGTATCGTGCCCGCTGGTGGACCCGCGATCAGGAGCCCGGTGCGGCGAACGGGCCCTGGGAGGATCTCGGCGCCTATTGACGGCGGACGACGGGGCCGGTGCTAAGAACGCACGGGCCCCGTCGATCCGCGGACGATCAGTTCGCTGGGCAGCACGATCGGCCCGTCATAGGGCTCGCCGACCGCGATGCGTCCGGCCAGCTCGCCGACGTCGTGGAAGGGCGCGCGCACGGTGGTGAGGCCAGGGGTGAGGTCGGCGACGAGCTGCATGTCGTCGAAGCCGACGACGGAGATCTGCTCCGGGATCGTGATGCCGGCGGCGTGCAGACCGCGGCAGACGCCGACGGCCATGATGTCGGTCTGGCAGGCGATCGCGGTGACGTCGGGATGCCGCTGCAGCAGAGCGGCCGTGACGGCCGCGGCCTCCTCCGAGGAGTTGCCGGTGGCCACCGTCAGGTCGTCGTCGAACTCGATCCCGGCTTCGGCCATGCCATCCTGGTAGCCGAGGAAGCGCTGGTGAGACGTGGTGGTCTCGTCGAGTGAACCGACGAACGCGATGCGTCGGTGGCCCAGATCGGCGAGGTGGCGGACTCCGCTCGCCACGCCTCCGCGATGGTCGTAGTCGATCGAGGCGATGTGCGGCAGGTGCGGCAGCGCCGCGCGGCCGCACAGGATGAGCTGGGCGCCGACGCGCGCCAAGGTCTCGGAGTAGCGCTGAGCCCGCTGCTCGAACTCCTCGGTGGCCGGGGTGGCGCCGACGAGCAGCACGGCCGCGACGCGCTGCTCCGTGAGGGCGTCGATGAGCGCGGCCTCGCGCTCGGCGTCCCCGCCGGTGGTGCACATCGTGAACAGGTGGCCGTTGGCGGTCGCGATGTCCTCGGCGCCGCCTGCCATGGAGGCGAAGGTCGGACCGACCATCACACTGGACACGAAGGCGATGCTGCGCCGGCCAAGGCCCATCATCGACCGAGCGAGGCCGTTGACCACGTAGCCGAGCTCCTCGGCCGCCGCGAGAACGCGGGCGTGGCTCGCGGCCTTGCCCGCGGCGCGGCCGGCGAGGACGCGGGATGCCGTGGCCCGTGAGACTCCGGCCAGCCGCGCGACGTCCGCGAGGTTGGCTCCGCCGGCTCGTTCCGGCCCTGGCGACGCGGCGCGACGTGCGGGGGCGTCGTCGGGGGTGCTGATGCTCACAAGGGAAATCTACGCGATGGGCGGACGTTTCCGGGGCGCCTCGACGCAACTAGTTCCACCCGTTCCCGCGGATGCTTCGCGCCTGCATCCTGCAGTGGATTCTGCATCCCGCACGTCGACTCTGCGCGAGCGGCACTGCATTCATGCGGATGTCCTGCAGGATGCAGGCGCCTCAGTAAAGGCGGGTGCGGCTACGCGAGCTCGATCACCGACCAGGAGACCGGCGGCAGCGTCGCGCGGACGACCCCGTCGACGACCTCGACGCCCGCGAGCGGCACCATGCCGACGCGATCGGGGGCGGTCTCGAGGTTCGCCGTCAGACGGTCGCCGCCCTCGGGGATCGTGAGCGTCTCGGCCGCTGCGACCCGCAGATCGCCGAAACCGCGGAGGTCCAGCGTCAGATCGTTCGACGACTCGAGCGACCGGTTCGCGACGAACACCACGACGCGTCCGGTCTCCTCGTCCCAGGTCGCCGCGGCATCCACGGCATCCACGTCGCCGTATCGTTTGGTGCTGATCTGCGTCGCGTTGACGGCGAGACGCAGAATCCGCCCCTTCGCCAGTCGGGCCACCCGCTCGAACGGCCAGAAGCTCGTCTGGCGCCACGCGGGCCCGCCCTCCTCGGAGCGGATCGGCGCGATCACGTTGACCAGCTGCGCCTGGTTCGCGATCTTCACGCGGTCGCCGTGCCGGAGCAGGCTGTTCAGCAGGGTGCCGACGACCACGGCATCCGTCACGGAGTAGGTGTCCTCGATCAGGCGGGGGTGCTCCTTCCAGCCGGCCGCCTCGATCTCGCCCACCTCGACGCTGTTGTACTTGTGCTGATCCCACACGTTCCACTCGTCGAACGAGATGTTGACCTGCTTGGTGTGCTTGCCCGCGGCCTTGACCGCGTCGACCGTGGCGATGACGCCCTCGATGAAGGCGTCCATGTCGACGGCATCCGCGAGGAACGACTCGGTGTCGCCGTCGTGCTCCTGGTAGTACGCGTGCATCGAGATGTAGTCGACCTCGTCGTACGCGTGCGTGAGCACGGTGTGCTCCCAGGTGCCGAACGTCGGCATCCCGCGGTTGGACGACCCGACCGCGACCAGCTCGATCGACGGGTCGACGAGCTTCATCGCCTTGGCCGTCTCCTGGGCGAGGCGCCCGTACTCGGCCGGCGTCTTGCCGCCGATCTGCCACGGACCGTCCAGCTCGTTGCCGAGGCACCAGAGCTTGATGTCGAAGGGCTCGGCCGCGCCGTTGCGCCGGCGCAGGTCGGACCAGTACGTGCCACCGGGATGGTTCGCGTACTCGACCAGTGCGCGCGCCTCGTCCATGCCCCGCGTGCCGAGGTTGATGGCCTCCATCACCTCGACATCGGCCTCACGCGCCCAGTCCATGAACTCGTGCAGACCGAACGCGTTGGTCTCGATCGTGTGCCACGCACCGTCCATCCGCACCGGACGATCGGCGACGGGGCCGACGCCGTCCTCCCAGTTGTAGCCGGAGACGAAGTTGCCGCCCGGGTACCGGATCACGGTCGGACCCATCTCCCGCACGAGGGCAAGGACGTCACGGCGGAACCCGCGCTCGTCCGCCTGCGGGTGCCCTGGCTCGTAGATGCCGGTGTACACGCAGCGCCCCATGTGCTCGACGAACGACCCGAAGAGCCTCCTGGGCACGTCGGCGATCGTGAAGTCGCGGTCGATGGTGATGCGGGCCTGAGACATTGCTCTCCTTGTTCGGTGGGCTGTTCGATGGGTCGGGCGGGATCACTGACCGCCGAAGCCGCTGGTCGCGACGCCCTTGACGATCTGCTTCTGGAAGATGATGAACACGATGATGAGCGGCAGTGCGGCGAGGACAGCCTGCGCCATCACCTGGGCGTACTGCACGCCGTAGGCGCTGATGACGGTCTGCAGACCGACCGGCAGCGTCATGAGCGTCGTGTCGTTGATCACGAGGAACGGCCAGAGGAAGTTGTTCCACGCGCCGATGAACACGAAGATCGCGACCGAGGCCAGGATCGGCCGGGAAAGCGGCAGCACGATCGACCAGAAGATCCGGAATCGGCTCGCTCCGTCCACCCGAGCCGCGTCCTCGAGCTCGATCGGGATGGCGTCGAAGAACCGCTTCAGAATGAACACCATCGCCGGTGCCACGACCTGCGGCAGGATCAGGCCCCAGTACGTGTCGATCATGTTGAAGGTGAGCATCTGGTAGAACAACGGGATGATCAGCACCTGCGGCGGCACCACGATCGACGCGATGATCACGGCGAACAGCCACTTGCGTCCGGTGAAGTCCAGCCGCGAGAACGCGTAGGCCGCGAGGGCCGAGATCGCGAGAGTGATCGCGGTGACGGCCACCGACGTCCACAGGCTGTTGAACGCCCAGATGTAGACGTTGCCCTGCGACAGGATCGCGACGAACGACTCGACGGTGGGCCCGGACGCGCCGATCCACGACGGGTCGCCGGAGGCGGCATCCGTTTCGGTCTTGAAAGCCGTGGCGACCGCCCAGAGGAACGGCAGCAGCCAGCCGATCGCCATGAGCAGCAGCACGATGAACGCGGTGACGCGCAGCGGGCCGAAGGGCTTCTGCCCCGGAGCGTGCGAACGGCGAGCGCGCCGCGGCTTCGCGACGGTGATCGTCTCGGTCGGAGAGAGAGTTGCGGTGGACATCACTGCTCCTTCCGGCGGCGCGTGACCAGGGCCTGGGCGACGCCGATGATGACGATGATTGCGAAGAACACGTAGGAGATGGCGGCCGAGTATCCGAATCGGTAGCTGACGAAACCGGCTTCGTAGATGTACTGGACGATCGAGCGCGTGGTGTCGCTCGCGACCCCGCCGAGCATCTGGTACGCCTGGTCGAACAGTTTCAGGGACGCCAGGATCTGCAGGATGAGGATCAGCACGGTGGCCGGGCCCAGCTGCGGGAGAGTGATCGACCAGAACTGACGCCATGCTCCTGCGCCGTCGAGGGATGCCGCCTCGTACTGCTGCGGCGGGATGTTCTGCATCGCGGCGAGGTAGAGCAAGAAGTTGAAGCCGACCGTCCACCAGACCGTCGCGATGACGATCGACAGCATGTTGGTGTCCGGATTCTGCAGCCACGCGATCGGTTCGAGACCCAGCGACGTGAGGATGTTGTTGGCTGCACCGATCTGCGGATTGAAGATCCACACCCAGATCTGCGAGATGACGGTCGAGGCGAGCAGGTAGGGCATGAAGAACGACAGTCGCCACAGCCACTGACCTGGCAGGCCGCGGTCGACGAGCGCCGCCATGATCAGCGCGATGACGACGAGGGGAACGGTCGACAGCAGCGTGAACCACACGGTGTTCCACAGCGACTGCCACATGACCGGGTCCGTGAGCGCCTCGGCGTAGTTCGCGAAACCGACGAGCGAGCCGCCGGCCCCAGTCAGGGACTGATCGGTGAAGCTCAGGTAGATGCCGTGCACGATCGGCCAGACGAGGAACAGCAGGAACGCGACGAGGAACGGGGCGAGGAACGCCCAGCTGATCAGCTGCTCGCGCTTCGCTGGTCCGGACTGGCGGCCGCGGTGATCGGATGCCTTGCCGGTCACGATGACGCGCGTCGAGGAGGAGGCGGTCGTGGTCATGACTTCCAGGTCCCTTCGGGGTCGGCCGGGTTCGGTTGGGCGAGCATGGTGTTCACCCGCGACTCGAAGCGGTCGATCGCGGCGGCCGGGTCATCTCCGGAGAGCAGGACGCCCTGCACCGCGGCGCCGAACTCGCCCTGGAAGTTGGATCCGGACCCGGTGAACCACGCGATCGGGTCGTACACGACGTGCTGCGCGGCCTTGGCGTAGTGCGCCTGCGGGATGAGGTCGGCGTACTCCGGCGACTCGGTGACCGGCAGGAACGCCGGGATGTGCCCGGCCTCCGCCCAGCCGAACGAGCCCTTGAGCATGTCGGCGACGAACTGATAGGTCAGGTCGCGCGTGACCGGATTCGCGTTGGTCTGGTGCGGCAGCACGAAGGAGTGCGAGTCGGCGTAGACCGCCTGGGTCCCGTAGATCGCCGGGATCATGGTCGCATCGAAGGGGATGCCGGCGTTCTGCATCGTCCTCAGCTCCCAGACGCCGGTCATCAGCATCCCGCTCTGACCCGTCGCGAACTCCGCCACGGCGGTGCCGTAGTCGGCCTGGGCCGCGGCGATCTCGCCGTCGAGCAGCGACTGCATGAAGGTCAGGACCTCGACCGCGGCATCCTTGTCGATGACGGCCTTGCCGCCCACAGGCAGCTCGATCTCGAGACCGTGCTGCGCGTACAGGCCGTAGAACAGGCGCCACATCTGGGCGCCGTCGCCGAGGTAGCCGTAGGAGAGCGCGTGCCCGTCGGCGGCGCCGGCCACCTCGCGGAGCTGGTCGAGGAACTCCTCGGGGGAGCTGGTCTCCTTCAGGGATCCGTCGGGCTCGAGAGCGCCGGCCGCATCGCAGATGTCGGTGTTGAACATCAGGACGAACGGGTGCGCGTCCAGGGCGATGCTGTACATGCCCTCGCCGACGAAGCCCTTCTCCCAGATCGGCTTCGGGAAGGTCGAGCTGTCGATGCCGAGCTCCGCGAGCTTGTCGAGATCCCAGGTGTCCAGAAGGCCGCCCGGTGCCCAGCCCACGGTGCGGGTGGCGTGCATGATCGCGACGTCGGGTGCGCGTCCGCCGGCGCCGGCCATGGCGAGCTTGGTGTAGTACGGCGTTCCCCACGCGAGGACCGTCGGACGGATGAAGTACGCGCTCTGGGCGTCGTTCACACCCTGCAGCAGGTTCGACATCGTGACGCCGTCACCGCCGGAGAGCAGGTGCCAGAACTGGAGCGTCTGGGTGTTCGAACCGGTGGCGGTTCCTGGGGCGCAGCCGGCGAGCAGCATGCTGCCGGCAGCCACCGATGCGGCAGCGAGGAACTGCCTTCGGGACAGATCGAGCGGGGGCGTCATCGTCACTCCTTCGTGACAGTCGTCGTTGCTTCGGGGATCGAGCGGTCTCATCATTACATCGTGGTAATCCGTGGCGCAAGCCTTCGGCCGAAGTGCGTGCCGGCCAGCCGGATCAGCCGGTGTAGCCGCGCGGGGCAGCAGCGGTGCTGGTGCGATCGAGCAACCGATGCGCCATCGTCCGCGCCCGCAGCGGCGCCGTCGGCTGATCGATCCGGGTCAGGAGCAGCTCGAGCGCAGCCTCGGCGAACGTCTGCCGATCGAACCCGATCGTCGTGAGCGATGGAGACGTGAACTGCGAGAACTCGACGTCGTCGAAGCCCGTGACGATGACGTCCCCTGGGACGTCGATGCCGTGGTCGTGCAACGTGTGCAGGGCGCCGGCGGCCATCGAATCCGTGAGGGCGATCACGGCATCGAAGGCGATCCCTCGCGCGAGCAGTTCCTTCATGCCCTCGGCTCCCGCAGCCATCGACCAGGGCAGCCGGTTCACCTCGCGCGCACGTTCGACGGGCAGTCCGGCTTCGCGCAGTGCGTCATGGACGCCGGCGAGGCGGAGCCGACTCGTCGCGGTGGCGACCTCGTTGCGCTCGTCGGCGCCGATCACGGTGATCCGGCGCGCGCCTCGAGCGATCACGTGCCGTGTGACATCGGCCGCCGCGAGTCTGCTGTCGATGAGCACCTGGTCGGTGCGGTGCTGCTCGACCTCGCCGATCACGACGATCGGAGGCAGCCGGTCGGCGTAGCGGATGGCGCTGTCCTCCAGTCGGATCGGATTCAGGATCAGTCCATCCACGAGGTGGGCGCGTGCGCGGGAGAGCAGTTCCCTCTCGCGGTCGGGCTCCAGCGCGGTCTCCTCGATCTGCACCGCGAGCCCGCGCTCGTGGGCGGCCTCGACGATCCGGTGCACGAGTTCGGCCGAGTAGGCCGTCGCGAGATCAGGGAGGGCGAGGGCGATGATGCCCGTGCGTCCCTGCCGCAATCCCCGAGCGCTCAGGTTGGGGACGAAGTCGAGCTCGGCCATGGCGGCCTCGACACGCGCCCTGGTCTCCTCCCGCACGACGATCGTGCCCGTCACGACGTTGGAGACCGTCTTGGGAGAGACGCCGGCGAGTGCGGCGACGTCCTTCATCGTCGCGCGCGTCGGCGTCGTCGCTGTCATGCGGGCCAGCCTAACGGCGGGCCGGTCGGGTGCAAGTGCGACGGTGCGCGACCGGCGCGCGCCGCGGTATCAAGGGTGGTCCTGCGGGCGGTGATGTCGATTCGCCGAATCCGAGGGGAACGCCTCAGCTCGTCGGGATCCAGACCCGCATGGTCGACGGACCGCGTTGCGCCCACGAGTGGTACGGGATGAGCGCGACATCGGAGGCGGCTCCGGTGTCGCGCTGTGCCACGCGGACACGAACCGTGCCGTCCGTCTCGGCCGGGGCGATCGTCGCATCGAGGACGGCCTCGGCGACGTCGGCACCGAGATCGGTCGACTCGAGCACGAGCACCTCGGGCCCTCGCTCGACGACGACGCAGCCGCGGACGGCATCCACGCGGGGATCCGGCTCCGTCACACGCGGCGCGACGGGCAGGTCCAGCTCGACGACGTCTCCACGGCGGAAGGCGCGTCGCACGGTCGCCACGCCCGGTGAGACGGCAGACTCGGCGCGGTCCACGCGCAGTGTCGCCCCGTCCGCCCACGACGGCACCCGCAGGGTGAGCGTCCATTCGCCGTCCTCGACGATCGTGATCCGCACGCGACCGTCCGTCGGGTAGTCCGTCGAGACATCGAGCGCGACGACGCGTCCGTCGGGCAGCGTCGTACGCACCCGTGCCGGCGCGTACTGGTGCAGTTGCACGCCGTCCTCGTCCGCCGTGGCGATGTACGCGTCCAGGCTCGCGAAGGTGCGGGCGACGTTCGGGGGGCAGCACGACACCTCGAACCACGGCGCGCGCAGCGACGACGACGCCCTGGGCGACGTCGCAGAAGGATCGGCCGGAACCCCGGGGACCCGCTGATGCAGCGTGTTCGCGTAGTAGAACGCCGTGCCATCCGGGGAAGGAGACGTCGCCACGACGTTGAACAGCGTCCGCTCGATGAGATCACCGTACGACGGGGATCCTGTCGCCAGCAGCAGCCGCCACGAGAACATCACCGAACCGATTCCGGCGCACGTCTCGGAGTAGGCGCGGTCGGTGGGCAGCTCCCAGTCGTCGCCGAACGCCTCGTCCTGGTGATGCGACCCCTGGCCGCCGGTGATGTAGGTACGACGTTCGAGCGTGCGGTCCCACTGGCCGAGCAGCGCCGCCAGCAATCCCTCGTCGGAGTGCTCGACCGCGACATCCGCAGCTCCTGCGGACAGGTAGTTGGCCCGAACAGCGTGCCCGCGCAGCGCGATGGCATCGCGCACCGGCACATCGTCCTGGTAGTACTTCCGACCCCATTCGATGTCCCGCAGCGAGCCTCGTCCGTGTCGCTCGATGAACAGGGCGGCCTGATCGATGAATCGCTGCTCGCCCAGAGCGCGACCGAGTTCGGCGAGCCCGACCTCGACCTCGGCGTGCCCGCAGATCGCGTCACGTCCGTGCGGCCCGAACTCGCGGCACACCAGGTCGGCGGCGCGCCGAGCGATCCCGATGAGGCCGTCGTCGGCATCCGGTCGGGTGCGCACACGCGCGACGGCCGCCTGGAACAGGTGACCGAGGCAGTACAACTCGTGCCCCCATTCCAGGTTCGACCAGCGCGCGCCCTGGCCAGGCCGGCCGAAGTTCGTGTTCAGATAGCCGTCCGGCTCCTGGGCTGCGGCGACGCGCGCGACGATCGCGCGGAAGCGCGCTTCGAGGGGCGAGGAGGCCGAAGCATCCGTCCGTCCGATCTCCCACGCGAGCGCTTCGAGGTACTTGTAGATCTCGGAATCGGCGAACTCCCTGCCCTGCCGGCCAGCGGGAAGGCTCCCGGATGCGGCGAGGTCGAAGTTGCCCAGCCATCCCTCCGACTCCAGGCGCGACTCGATGTGATCCAGCGTCGCCGAGCCGTTCACGTGCTGGCGCTCGGCCCAGAAGCCGCCGGTGATCGTCACCTCGTCGAGCCCCAGAGGGCGCAGGCGTCCGCGCGTGGGGACAACGGGGGCAGCGGGCTGTGAAGTGGTGTCGTACATGGTCATCCCTTGAAAGCGCCGGACATGAAGCCGCGCACGTAGTGCCGTTGGAGGATCAGGAACAGGAGGATGCAGGGGAGTGCGAGAACGACGACACCGGCCTCGGTCGCGCCGTAGTCGACGACCCCCTGCACCTGCCCGCGGAGATTGGCGACGGCCAGGGGCAGCGTCATCCGGTTGGAGTCGCTGATGAGGATCAGCGGAGCCATGAAGTCGTTCCACGCCGTGAGGAAGGCGAACAGTCCGACCGTGACAAGGCCCGGCTTCACTGCGGGCAGCAGCACGCGCCAGAGGGCGCTCCAGCTGGAGCATCCGTCGACCATCGCGGCCTCGTCGAGCTCACGCGGGATCGATTCGAACGAGATGCGCATCATGAACATCGAGAACGGCAGCTGGAACATGGTGATGACGAGCGCCACGCCGACCAGTGAGTTCTGCAGGCCGACCGAGTTCAGGATCACGTAGAGCGGGATCAGCAGTGTCGCGTACGGCACCATGAGGATCGCCAGCGTCACGAGGAACAGCGCGTCCTTGCCGGGGAACGAGAAGCGGGCGAAGGCGTAACCGCCCAGCAGCGAGATGAACAGGGTGAGCGCGACGGTCAGCACCGAGACGAACAGTGAGTTGCCGAGGTACACCCAGATGCCCGCCTGGTACTCGCCGAGTGCGGCGTAGTTGCCGAAGCCCCAGCCATCGGTCTGGCTCGTCCCGGCAAGGGGGCTCACGCTCGAGACCCCGGTCCAGATCAGCGGGTAGAGGAAGATCACGGCCAGTGCGGTCGTGAAGACCCAGTACGGGATGCCGTAGACGAGGCGTCTCATCCTGGAGCGGTACCGCGGGGCGGTCGGCTGGTGATTCGGCGCGATGAGGGTGCGGGTCAGTGTCTGAGACATGGGATCGGCCTTCGACTCAGTTCTCATCCGGGCGCCGGAAAGCGCGTAGCTGGAAGACGTTGATGATGATGAGTGCGAGCAGCACGATCACCGAGAGCGCGCCGGCGATGCCCAGGTCGTTCTGGCCCTGGAACGCGACGTTGTAGATGAGCTGCACGACCGTCATGGTGCTGTTGTCCGGTCCGCCCTTGGTGAGGATGTAGAACTGCTCGAACGCGAGCAGCGACCCTGTCACGCACATGACGATCGTCAGCGCGAAGGTCGGACGCAGCAGCGGGACCGTGATGTCTCGGAAGGTCTGCCAGCGACTCGCCCCATCGATACGGGCGGCTTCGTAGACGTCGTCGGGGATGCCCTGCAGGCCGACGAGCATCAGCAGCATGTAGAACCCGGCGTAGCGCCAGACGATGAGGAAGATCGTCGACCACAGCGCCCCTTCAGGCGTGCCGAGGAACGTGATCCCCCAGGACTTCATGAGATCGGCGAAGGGCCCGGCGATCGGGGAGTACAGCACGTAGAACAACAGGGATGCCGAAGCCAGGCCGAGAGCGCTGGGAATGAGGAACGCGGTGCGCAGGAATCCCTTCCAGCGGGTGGACTCCTGGACGAGCAGTGCGAGGCCGAGGCCGAGGCCGATCAGCAGCACCGTCGCGATCAGGGTGTACTTGAGGGTGAACCAGATCGAGTCCCAGAACAGCCGATGGTTCACGGCGTCCACGTAGTTCTCGGGGAGGTTGACGCCCTGATTGCCGCTCAGCAGCGGCCAATCGGATGCCGACATCTGGAACACCAGCACCAGAGGCACGACGAACAGCAGCGCCACGAAGATCGCGGTCGGGGCTGCATACAGCCAGCCCTGGACGGGGCCGCCGTAGCCAGTGCGCGACCGGCGGCGGCCCCTCAGGAGTGCAGTCGATGTCATGGTCACTGCGAGAGGATCGCGGTGATCTCGTCGTTGTCGGCGTCCACGGAATCGGTGCCCTTGAGCACCGCGTTGCGCACGAGGTTCAGCCAGGGGCTGCCGGGCGCGTTGAACGCCTGCTGGAAGTTGATCGCGACCGGGGTGTCGCCCTGCGCGGCCACCTCGTTGATCGTGACCACTCGCGGGTCGGCTGCCGCGTACTCGTTGTCGGCGAGGTCGCCGCGCGAGACCGCGCTGCCGTCCTTCGCGAGCACCTCGACCTGCGCGTCCTCGGACATCATCCAGTTGAGGAAGTTCCACGCCTGCGGTGACTGCTCCGAGTCCTTCGAGATACCGATCCCGTCACCGCCGACGAACGTGGATGCGCCGCCGTCGACACCGGGAAGACCCGCCACTCCCGCGTCGAACTCGAGCGTGGGCAGCAGCGTCGCCGGGAACGGCATGACGCCGACCTTGCCCTCGCTGAACGCGGCCGTCCAGGTCGGACCCGCCTCATCCGTCGAGCTCGGCAGGATCGCGCCGGCCTCCTGGAGCCCTGCCCAGGTGTCGTACACCTCCTGGGCGGCATCGCTGTTCAGCAGCGACTCCGTCCCGTCGTCGGAGAGGACCTCCTCATCGGATGCCCAGACCGAGGGGAACCACGTGAACACGAGGCATCCACCGCAGTTCAGACCGGTGGCGGTGCCGTACGTGTCCGGCTTGTTCAACGCCTGCACCGCCTCGGCGGCGGCAGCGAACTCCTCGAGCGTCGCCGGTGCCTTCTCCGGGTCGAGGCCCGCCTCGGCGAAGAGCTCCTTGTTCCAGAACAGCATGGACAGATCGAGCACGAACGGCAGCACGTACTCCTTGTCCTCGTAGGTGCCTGCCGACAGGTGGCCCTCGTTGATCGAGTCCTTGAAGTCGAGGCCGTCGATCTGCTCGCTGATGTCGGCGAACAGGCCCTGCTGCACCCAGTTCGGCACGTACACGATGTCGGCGGCGAAGAGGTCGGGCAGCCCGCCGGAGCCGGCGGCAGCCCCGACTTTGGCCACGTAGTCGTCGTTGGGGACGACGGTGAGCTCGACCTGGTTCTCGTGGGTCTCGTTGTAGGCATCGACGAGAAGATTGGCCTGGTGCTCCAGAGGAGCGCGAGTCCAGAGAGTCAGCGTCGACCCGTCGTCGACGCCCTCGGCGGGGATCGCCTCGGCCGGTTGCTCCGGGTCGCCTCCACCCGCGCAGGCAGCGAGCGAGCCCACCAGTGCGGCGGTCGTGGCGATGGCGATGGCCGCACGTCTGATCGTGCGGCGTCGTGGGGTGTGCATGAGGTGCCTCCTCGGCTCTTCTTCGAGCGGTATCGAGCGGATGCTGAAGACGGGGATCAGGGCGCGAGCGAAAACTCCGAAACCCCTTTCGAAAAGGTATAGCGTGTGAATCATCCGCCGGTCAAGAGGCGGTCCGATAACCTTTCAGCAACGAGTCGGCACCCGTCGGGACCAGGAGGATGCGGTGGCAGCAGGCGAGACCACGGCGAAGGCCGCGACGCTCAACGATGTCGCGCGTCGTGCGGGAGTATCGATCGCGACGGCATCTAAAGCGCTCAACGACCGGGGCGACGTCGCCGCGACGACCCGCGTCCGCGTCCGTGCTGCCGCCGACGAGCTGGCCTTCACGCCCAACGCCATGGCGAAGGGACTGCTCGCCGGACGGACCGGGACGGTCGGGCTTCTCACCAGCGACCTCGAGGGCCGGTTCATGCTGCCCATCCTCATGGGAGCGGAGGATGCCTTCGGCGCAGGGCGCGTCAATGTGTTCCTGTGCGATGCGCGCGGAGACGCGATCCGCGAGCAGCACCATCTGCGCGAGCTGCTGAGTCGCCGCGTCGACGGGATCATCGTCGTCGGACGGCAGACCGACCCGCGGCCATCGCTCGGACAGGACATCCCGGTACCGGTCGTCTATGCGTACGCGCCATCGGACGACCCGCACGATGTCTCGCTGACGCCGGACAACGTCGAAGGCGGTCGACTCGCCGTCGAGCACCTGCTCGCCTGCGGGCGCCGGAGCATCGCGCACATCTCAGGCGACCCCGCCTATGCGGCGGCGCAGGATCGACTGACCGGGGCGCGTGCGGCGCTCGCCGACGCCGGGCTCGACCTCGTCGGGTCGCCGATGTTCTCGGAGTGGACCGAGCACTGGGGGCGCGATGCCGCGGCGCTGCTGCTGCAGCGGCATCCGGAGATCGATGCGATCTTCTGCGGATCGGATCAGATCGCCCGCGGAGTGCTGGACTCGGCCCGCGACCTCGGTCGCGCCGTGCCCGATGATCTCGCCGTCATCGGATACGACAACTGGGAGGTCCTCGCGACCAATTCCCGACCCGAGCTCACGAGCATCGACGCCAACCTGCAGCAGCTCGGGCGTCACGCCGCTCAGCGCGTGTTCGACGCGATCGACGGCGTGGACATCGGAGACGGCACGCGGACGCTGCCGGTGCGGCTGGTCATCCGTGGGTCGACGATCGCGCGGCGATAGGACGGCCGCCCCCGCGCGTCACACGTGGTCGCGCCAGGAGTGCTGAGGGTCGAAGCCGAGCACGCGTCGCGCCTTGTCGATCGAGAGCAGGGTCTCGTTCGGCCCGATGGCGCGCGTCACGGGGACGTCGGGGAAGACCTCAGCGATCAGTTCGGCGTTCGGACGCGACATCACGGTGTCCGCCGCCGCGATGATGAACGCGTCGAACCCGGGCCCGGCGACTTCCAGCGCACGCTGCACGGCCTGCGCGCCATCGCGGGCATCGATGTAGCCCCAGAGGTTCCACTTGCGCAGCAGCGCATCCCGGTCGAACGACGGGAACTGCGCGTAGTCCTCGGGATCCATCACGTTCGAGAAGCGCAGGGCGGTGATCGAGGCCTCCGGATGCCAGCGCACGAGTTCGGTGGCCAGTTGCTCCTCGAGCGTCTTCACGAGCGAATAGACCGATTCGGGGCGTGCCGGATACTCCTCGTCGACCGGGATGTACGGCGGCGGCACGTCGAACGGGAGCCCCAGCACGGTCTCGCTGGACGCGTAGACGATGCGCCGGATGCCGAGCCGCATCGCCGCCCAGAACACGTTGAACGTGGCCGGCATGTTGTTGTGGAAGGTGGCGACGTCGCTGCGGATGCCAGGGGCGGGGATCGCGCCCAGATGCACGACCGCGTCGATCCCGTCGTGCCGGTCGCCGACCGCGGTGAATGCGTCGACGACCTGGCCGTAATCGGTCAGATCGACCTGGACGAAGTCCGGCCCGCGGACGCCCGTCACATCCATTCCGATGACGTCGTAGCCGTTGGATCGTAGTTCGCGTGCGACGACGCGGCCGAGCTTGCCCGAGGACCCCGTGAGAGCGATGCGCATGTCACCAGACTGGCACGACGACGAGCGGATGGCTCCGCTGGCCATACACTCGACGGCGTGAGCGAGTCGATCAGCACCCAGGGGCGCACGGTCGGCGTGCGCGACGTCGCCGCCCTCGCAGGTGTCTCGCGGCAGACCGTCTCGCGGGTGCTCAACGATCACCCCGAGGTCGCCGCGGACACCCGTGACCGCGTGCTCGCCGCCATGGACGACCTCGGCTACCGCATGAACAACGCCGCCCGAGCGCTCGGCACGCGGCGGACGCGCACGCTCGGCATCCTCGCGTCCGACGCCCTGCTGTACGGTCCGTCGCGGAGCATCGCGGCCATCGAATCCAGCGCGCGCGAAGCCGGGTACTGGGTGTCCGCCGCCTTCGCGGATGCCGCGGACGATGCCGCGGTCGCCGCAGCCGTGGATCACCTGATCGCGCAGGGGGTCGAGGGCATCGTGGTCGTCGCGCCGCATGCGCGGACGCTGCTCGCGCTCGACGTCTCGCGCATCGGCATCCCCGTCGTCACGCTGCACTCCGCCGGACGCGGCGCCCGTGGCCTGTCGGTCGACCATGCCGCGGGTGCGCGGCTCGCCGTCGCCGCGCTGGCGGATGCCGGGCACGCACGCATCGCGCATCTGGCCGGTCCCGTCGACTGGCTCGAGGCGGAGTCCCGCGTCGAGGGATTCCAGGCCGAGCTGGCGGATCGCGGGCTGCCGCCCGGACGCGTGCTCGTCGGCGACTGGACGGCCCGCTCCGGCTACGACGCGGCAGCCGAGATCCGCGGCACGGGCGCCACGGCCGTGTTCGCCGCGAACGACCAGATGGCGCTCGGCCTGCTCACCGGCCTGCGCGAGGCCGGCCTGGATGTGCCGGGGGACATCAGCGTGGTCGGCTTCGACGACATCCCGGACTCGGCGTACTACTGGCCGCCGCTCACGACAGTCAGGCAGGACTTCGGCGAACTCGCCCGTCGCGCCGTGGCGTCGCTGATCTCGGGAGCGGATGCCGCGGCATCCGCTCTCGCGCCCGTCGCGCCCGTGCTCGTGTCGCGGGCGTCGGTGGCGCCTCCTCGCCCGCAGGGGTGAATCCGGGGGCGGTCGGTGCGGCCCGTTTCTGCCCGCCGTCTTGACGCCGGCAGCCCCGCATGGCACACTACTGTGACCGGTCACAGTGACCGGTGAATCCGCTGCATGATGAGGTATCCGTGAGCAACGAAGCCCCTGTCTTCGCCCCTGAGATCGAAGCCGCCATCCAGACCGTCCGCGAGGACGTCGCCCGACTCCACGGCGAACTGGTCCGCTACGAGCTGATCGTCTGGACGGGAGGCAACGTCTCCGGCCGCGTCCCCGGTGCCGACCTGTTCGTGATCAAGCCGTCCGGCGTGAGCTACGACGACCTGGCCGCCGACAACATGATCCTGTGCGATCTGGACGGCAACGTCATCCCCGGCACCGCCGGCAGCGAGCGCAGCCCGTCCAGCGACACCGCTGCCCACGCCTACGTCTACAAGAACATGCCCGACGTCGGCGGCGTCGTGCACACGCACTCGACATTCGCCGTCGCCTGGGCGGCGCGCGGCGAGGAGATCCCCTGCGTCATCACCGCGATGGCCGACGAGTTCGGGGGACCCATCCCGATCGGCCCGTTCGCGATTATCGGCGACGACTCGATCGGTCGGGGCATCGTGCAGACCCTCACCGGCCACCGCTCCCGTGCCGTGCTCATGCAGAATCACGGACCGTTCACGATCGGCGTCGACGCGAAGGACGCCGTCAAGGCCGCTGTCATGGTCGAGGACGTCGCCCGCACCGTGCACTACGCCCGTGAGGCCGGCCCCCTGATCCCGATTCCGCAGGAGGCCATCGACAGCCTCTTCAACCGGTACCAGAACGTCTACGGCCAGAACTCGGACGCCCGCCGATGACCGGTCGGCACGGATCGGCGCGCGAAGATCTTCTCGCCGGCCGCACGAGCCTCGGCATCGAGCTCGGCTCGACCCGCATCAAGGCGTGCCTGATCGGCTCCGACGCCACCGAGGTCCTCGCCACCGGCTCGTTCTCGTGGGAGAACAGCTTCGAGGACGGCCTCTGGACCTACGCGATCGACGAGGTGTGGGAAGGCCTGCAGGCCGCATTCGCCGACCTGGTCGCCGACGCGCACGACCGCTACGGCGTGAAGCCGACGACGTTCGGCGCGATCGGCGTCTCGGCGATGATGCACGGCTACCTCGCCTTCGACGAGGCGGGGGAGCTGCTCGTCCCCTTCCGCACCTGGCGCAACACCAACACGTCGGTGGCTGCGGCCGAACTGACCGAGCTGCTCGGTGTGAACATTCCGCTGCGCTGGTCGATCGCGCACCTGCATCAGGCCGTCGTGGATGCCGAGGCGCACGTCCCGCAGCTCGACTTCGTCACGACCCTCGCCGGCTACGTGCACTGGCGTCTCACCGGCGAGCGCGTGCTCGGCGTCGGTGACGCCTCCGGCATGTTCCCGATCGACTCGGCGACCGGAGACTACGACGCTCGGATGATCGCGGCCTACGACGAGCGCGTCGCCAGCCGGCTCCCGGCTCCGGTGAAGAACCTGCTCCCCGCTGTTCTGCCCGCCGGCGCTTCGGCCGGCACGCTGACTGCGGAGGGCGCGGCCCTGCTCGATCCGACCGGGGCGCTGGCATCCGGCATCGCGCTGTGTCCGCCAGAGGGAGACGCGGGCACCGGCATGGTCGCGACCAATTCGGTCGCCCCTCGAACCGGCAACGTGTCGGCGGGAACCAGCATCTTCGCGATGGTCGTGCTCGAGCATCCGCTCGCCGAGGTCCACCACGAGCTGGATCTCGTCACCACCCCGGCCGGCGACGCCGTGGCCATGGTGCACTGCAACAACGGCGCCAGCGAACTGGCTGCCTGGGCCGGCCTGTTCACCCGCTTCTCGGCGGCCGCAGGGCAGCCGCTGAGCGATGACGCCGTTTTCGAGGCGCTCTTCCGCGAGGCGCTCGAAGGCGAAGCGGATGCCGGTGGCCTGATCGCCTACAACCACCTCGCGGGTGAGCCGATCGCCGGTCTCACCGAGGGGCGGCCGCTCTTCGTCCGCACACCGGACAGCGCCTTCACGCTCGCCAACTTCATGCGCGCACAGCTGTACGGCGTGTTCGGAACCCTTGCGCTCGGCATGCAGGTGCTCGCCGCCGAGGGCGTCGGACTCGACCGCATGTTCGCGCACGGCGGGATGTTCCGCACGGCGGGGGTCGCGCAGCGCTTCCTGGCCGGCGCACTGGACGCTCCTGTTGCCGTGGGAGAGCTCGCTGGCGAAGGCGGGGCGTGGGGCATCGCGGTGCTCGCGTCCTACCTCGCGCACGCGGAGGATGCCGACCTCGGCACCTTCCTCGAAGAGAGCGTATTGGCCTCGGCGTCCCTCTCCACCGTCGACCCGGACCCTGCCGACGTCGCCGGTTTCACCACCTACCTCGACCGCTACCGTGCGGGTCTGGCCATCGAGGCCGCCGCCACCGAAAATCTCTGAAGGACCATCGCATGCCCCAGCTCACCACCTCCCTCGACGGCTACGAAGTCTGGTTCCTCACCGGAAGCCAGCACCTGTACGGACCCGAGACGCTCGCGCAGGTCGCCGAGCAGTCGCAGGAGATCGCCCGCGTTCTGGATGCCGCGGGCGACGTGCCCGTGACCATCGTCTGGAAGCCGGTGCTGACCGACTCCGCCGCGATCAAGCAGGCGGCGCTCGAGGCCAACGCCGACGACAAGGTCATCGGCCTCGTCGCCTGGATGCACACGTTCAGCCCGGCCAAGATGTGGATCGCGGGGCTCGACGCGCTGCAGAAGCCGCTCGCGCACCTGCACACGCAGGCCAACGTCGAGCTCCCGTGGGCCGACATCGACTTCGACTTCATGAACCTGAACCAGGCGGCCCACGGCGACCGCGAGTTCGGCTACATCCAGACCCGCCTGGGCGTGCCGCGCAAGACGATCGTCGGCCACGCATCCGACCCGCGCGTGCAGCAGGAGCTCGGCACCTGGCAGCGTGCCGCCGCGGGTCTCGCCGCCGCCCGCTCGCTCAAGCTCGCCCGCTTCGGCGACAACATGCGCTTCGTCGCGGTCACCGAGGGCGACAAGACCGAGGCCGAGCTGCGCTTCGGCGTCCAGGTCAACACGTGGGGCGTCAACGAGCTGGCGGATGCGGTGGCTGCGGCATCCGATTCCGACATCGACGCTCTCGTCGCCGAGTACGAAGAGCTCTACGAGGTCGTCCCCGAGCTGCGCAAGGGCGGCGAGCGGCACCAGTCCCTGCGCGACGGCGCCGCGATCGAGATCGGCCTCCGCTCGTTCCTGGAGGAGGGCGGCTTCGGCGCCTTCACCACCAGCTTCGAGGACCTCGGCGAACTGAAGCAGCTTCCGGGCCTCGCCGTGCAGCGCCTGATGGCGGAAGGGTACGGCTTCGGCGCCGAGGGCGACTGGAAGACCGCCGTCCTGGTCCGCATCGCGAACGTGATGGGCGCCGGCCTCCCCGGTGGTGCGAGCCTCATGGAGGACTACACGTACGACATGACCCCTGGCGACGAGCTCATCCTCGGCGCGCACATGCTCGAGGTGTCGCCGTCGCTGACCACGGCGAAGCCCACGCTCGAGATCCACCCGCTGGGCATCGGCGGCAAGGAGGACCCCGTGCGCCTGGTCTTCACCGCGGATGCCGGACCTGCCATCGTCGTCGCCATGAGCGACATGCGCGACCGGTTCCGCCTGACGGCCAACGTCGTCGAGAACGTCGAGCCGCGCGCATCGCTGCCCAAGCTCCCCGTCGGCCGTGCCGTCTGGAAGCCCGCGCCGGACTTCAACACGAGCGCCGCCGCCTGGCTGACGGCCGGTGCCGCGCACCACACCGTCATGTCGACGGCAGTCGGGCTCGAGGCGTTCCGCGACTTCGCCGAGATGGCCGAGGTCGAGCTCCTCGTCATCGACGAGGACACCACGCTCGTCGAGTTCCAGAAGCAGGTCCGCTGGAACCAGGCCTACTACCGTCTCGCGCAGGGGCTCTGAGCCTCAGCATCCCGCGTCACCGACCCACCACTGCGTCGGAGAATTCCACAATGTCGGACGGATCCCCCGGAGTCCTCCGACATTGTGGATATCTCCGACCGAAAGGACCCGCATGACCCCGATCTCCGGCCGGCAGTTCCGCATCGCGGCATCCGGATACGAAGCCGACATCGCGAGCATCGGCGCGTCGCTGCGCTCGCTGACGTTCGACGGACGCGACCTCGTCGTGCCCTTCGATGCCGATGAGCTGCGTCCCGGCTACCGCGGTACGACGCTCGCTCCGTGGCCGAACCGCATCGTCGACGGCCGCTATTCCTTCGCGGGCGTCGAGCATCAGCTCGCGCTCACCGAGCCGAGCCGCGGCCAGGCGCTGCACGGGCTGCTGTCCTGGGTGGATTTCGCCGAGCGGACCGTCGAGGCGGACCGCGTAGTGCTCGGGGCGGTCATCGCGCCGCAGGACGGGTATCCGTTCCGCATCGACGTCGAGACCGAGTACCGCCTCGACGCGGACGGTCTGCAGCAGACGGTCACGGCGCGCAACCTCGGGACGGATGCCGCACCGTGGGGCACCGGACCGCACCCGTATCTCGTGGCCGGTGACGGATGCGTGGACGAGTGGACGTTCGCGCTTCCGGCATCCGAAGTCCTGACCGTGACGCCAGACCGGCTGAGCCCCGTGGCCGTCGATCCGGTGACCGACCACCCGGAGTGGGACTTCCGAGGGGCGCGCGAGATCGGCGAGGTGTTCATCGACCACGCGTTCACCTCGCTCTCGCGCACCGACGGCATCGCCGAGGTGCGGCTGACCACAGCCGACGGCACCGGCGTCGCGATGCGCTGGGATGAGCGCTGCCCCTGGGTGCAGGTGCACACCGCCGACACCGGCATCGATGCGACGCATCGGATCGGCCTCGCCGTCGAGCCGATGACCTGCCCGCCAGACGCCTTCAACTCCGGTGTCGACCTCGTCGTGCTGGAGCCGGGTGCGTCGCACGCAGCCTCCTGGCGGATCGCCGCGCTGTGACCGTGTCGCGACCGCCGATGGGGTGGAACAGCTGGGACTGCTACGGCACCACCGTCACCGAGGCCGAGGTCATCGCCAACGCCGAGTTCATGGCCGAGCACCTGCTGCCGTACGGATGGGACACGATCGTCGTCGACATCGACTGGGCCGACCCCACCGCGCGATCGCACGGCTACAACGCGGATGCCCCGCTGCACCTCGACGCGCACGGCCGGCTGATCCCCGACCCAGAGCGCTTCCCGAGCTCCGCCGGGGGAGCGGGCTTCGCCCCGATCGCGGCGCGCGTGCACGAACTCGGCCTGCGCTTCGGCATCCACACCATGCGTGGCATCCCGCGGCGGGCCGTCGCGCAGGACCTCCCGATCCTCGGAGCGGATGCACTCGCATCCGCGGTCGCCGACGCGACCAACGTGTGCGAGTGGAACCCCGACATGCTCGGGCTCGACCACACGCAGCCGGCGGCGCAGGCGTACTACGACTCCACGCTCGCGCTCTACGCCGAATGGGGCGTCGACTTCATCAAGGCCGACGACATGCTCTGGCCGTACCAGGCGGCCGATGTCGCGGCGTACGCCACGGCGATCGAGCGCTCCGGACGCGACATCGTGCTCAGCCTCTCGCCCGGCCGCGACCTGTCGCTCGAACGGCTCGATCACCTGCGCGAGCACGCCGACATGTGGCGCATCTGCGACGACCTGTGGGATCAGTGGTCGGATGTCGAGGCGAACTTCGCCCGCTTCGCCCGCTGGGCGCCGTTCGCGGGGCCCGAGGGCTGGCCGGACGGCGACATGCTGCCGCTCGGACGCATCGGCATCCGTGCGGAACGCGGCGAGCCGCGCGACGATCTGCTCACCCCTGATGAGCGCATCTCGCTGCTGACGCTGTGGGTCATCGCCCGCTCGCCGCTCATGATCGGCGGCGACCTGCCCTCGTCCGACCCGGCGACGATCGCGCTGTTCCAGAACGCGGACGTGCTCGCGGTCCTGTCCCGGTCGAGCCGCAACCGCGAGGTCTTCCGCGAGGGGGCGCTCGTGCTGTGGGCCGCGGACGGTGCCGACGGCGAGCGCTACGCCGCCGCCTTCAACCTGGGCTCCGAGCCGATGGATGCGGTTCTGGATGCCGGAAACATCGGCTTCCCGGCATCCGGTGCCGCGACCGAACTGTGGACCGGACGCGACGTGCCGCTCGCGCCGGTCGTCGTGCAGAGCGACGACGCGCGCGGCGTGGCCCCGGGGAGCGCAGCCCTGCGCGTGACCCTTCCCCCGCACGGCGCGGCGCTGCTGCGGATCTGACGCGCGCTCCTTCCGGTCGCAGCGGGCGCCGCCCCTGCGACCGGAAGCGGCGTTCCCGTCGCAGTTCGCGCCGCCTCCGCGGAGGTCGGCAGCGTTCCGGTCTCACTCTGTGCCGCTTCCGCGTGGTCTGAGCGGCATCAACTGCGACCGGAACCGCGGCGACCGCACCGCTCGCACGCGACGCGGGGCTTGTCACCGGACGCCGCGGACTGCTTGGATATGTGTTGACGTCAACTGTTGACGTCAACACACCCGTCGGACGGGTGCTTCGATCCACAAGGGAGTGCGAATGACGAAGTCGACCCGCGCCGCGATGGTGGCTTGTGCCGCCGCGGTGCTGACCGTGGTGGCGGCGGTGCCTGCGCATGCCGCCGTGCCGACCGGAGACCCGGTGACGTACACCGCGTATCCGGCGATCCAGGATCCGGGAGCCGGTGCAGCCGGCTACTTCCAGCCGTTCTGGTTCGACGACAACGGCGCGCACATCCAGGCGCACGGCGGCGCCGTGGTCAGTGCGCAGGAGCTCGGCGTCGACGGCGGCGACGTCGTGACCGGTGCCGAGGACGGGCGCACCGTCTACTACTGGTACGGCGAGGACCGCAGCAACGGCTACTACGGCAGCCCCGGTGTGCATGCGTACAAGTCCTACGACACTCTCAACTGGACGGACGAGGGCATCGTCCTGCGCTCGGTCTCCAGCGCAGAGGAGTTCGAGACCGACTACTTCGATGCCCTGTACGACACCGTCGACGATGCAGGACAGCCGCGCACCGAGCGCATCGCCGAGCTGAACTACCACCTCAACACGAGCGACGCTGCCGAGTTCACCACGATCTTCGAGCGTCCCAAGGCGCTGTACAACGCGAGCACGGGCAAGTGGGTGCTGTGGTGGCACTCGGACGGCCAGACGACACCAGGCGGCAGCATGTACGCCCGTTCGATGGCCGGCGTCGCCGTCTCGGACAGCCCCACGGGTCCGTTCCGGATGACCGGCGTGTACCGGATGCCGAACCGCACCGACTACAAGGCCTGCATCTCCGCAGCGGTGCCAGGCCAGGCGCGCGACATGACCGTCTTCCAGGACGACGACGGCATCGCGTACATCGTCTACTCGTCCGAGGAGAACCGCTCGCTGTACATCGCGGAGCTCGACGCGTCGTACACGAACGTCACTCACACGACCGGCTCCGACACCCTGAACGTCGGGCAGTACTCGGAAGACGGTCGCTACCCGTACGTCTTCGCCGACGGAACGGCCGACGCACCCGTGCGCGGCGAGGACTTCCAGATCGTGAAGGAGTGCGGGATGCTCGAGGCCCCCGCGCTCTTCCAGCACGGCGGCAAGTACTACGCGGTCGCATCGGGAGCGACGGGCTGGGCACCGAACCCGCAGACCTATCACACGGCTGACAGCATCCTCGGCACCTGGATCCGCGGCGTCGAGTCCGACGACTCCTCCGAGACCGTCGCCTACAACGCGATCCCGGAGGGCGGCGACGGGCTGCTCTCGATCGGCGACACCCGCCGCACCACGTTCGGCTCGCAGTCCACGAACGTGCTGGATCTCGGTGGCGGACGCTTCGTCTACATGGGCGACCGGTGGAACTCCGGTGCCGCGGATTCCACCTACGTCTGGCTTCCCATCACGATCGGTGAGAACGGGCGCGCCGAGATGCGCAACCCCGCTGTCGAGGATCCGACCCGCTGGGCGAACGGCTGGGATGCCACGTACTTCGACTCCCACGGCCTCGGCACCGAGATCTGGAGCGTCACGGACGACGGTCTGCCCGAGACGGTCGAGCCGGGTGCGGACCTGGCCGGCGTTCTGCCCGCCACGGTTCCGGTGAAGGTCGGCGAGACGACCGTCGAGACCGCGGTCACCTGGAGCGCCACGTCGTTCCCCGAGCGCGGCACGCAGACGATCACCGGGACGCTGGCCGCCGACGCGGACTTCACCGAGGGGCGCACCTTCACCCGCACGATCGAGGTGGCCACCCCCGGCATCGTGAACCTCGCCCTGGAATCGGCGGTGTCGGCGTCCAGCAGGCTGGACCTCGCCCCCACCGTCGCCGACGGCAACGTCAAGGGCAAGGGCTGGGATGACTGGGTCGGCGGCGGCGCGTACCCGAAGTCGAGCTGGCTGTCGTTCTCCTGGCCGCTCGCGCAGGATGTCGACGAGGCCGTCGTGCACACGTACAAGGACGGTGCGGGCGCGACCTGGCCGTCGCACGTCGCGGCCGAGTATCTGGATGCCGCGGGCGACTGGGTCCCGGCGGACGCCGGTGTCGACATCGCACAGGATGCGTCGGCATCCGCTCCGGTGGCGAAGCTGGACCTCTCCGACCTTCCGCAGACCAACGGGGTGCGGTTGCAGCTGACGACGCAGACGAGCACCTGGCAGTCGATCTCGGAGGTGCAGATCTGGGGTGCGGACGGCATCGATGACATCTGCGCCGCCGAGGGCACGACGGTGTCGGCGAGCTTTCACCAGACCGAGTGGGCCACGCTGCCGGCGCAGAACGCCTGCGACGGCAAGGCGACGACCTCGTGGTCGACGTGGACCGGCGGCACGGCGCAGGACTCGGCGACTTTCACTGTCGAGCCGGCCGCTGCCGCGGTCATCGACCGCGTCGGATTCACCAACATCGAGGGGACGATCGCCGGCGTGAGCGTCGAGTACCGCGACGCGCAGGGCACCTGGCACGCGACCACGGCGCAGGACGTCGCGCCGAGCGCCAACGGCAAGCCCACGACGGTCCTGTTCGATCCGGTGCTCGCCTCGGCGCTCCGGTTGAACTACGCGACGCCGGGCTCGTACCTGAAGATCCCGGTCCTCGCGGTGGGAACGACGCCTGCCGATGTCGTGCCGGCCGTGACCACTCGGTGCATCGCCGGCAAGGTGCAGCTCGTCTCGACCGTGCGCAACAGCGGCGCGAGCACGACGGATGCCGTCGTCGAAACGCCGTTCGGCCGCCGTGTGATCGAGGAGGTCGATCCCGGGGCCACCGGCCAGGCCGTTGCCGCCACCAAGCGCGCAGCGGTCGACGCGGGTGAGATCACGATGACGGTCGGCGAGACGCAGGTGACCGCGGGCTACGCCGCGGCGACCTGCACGAAGTAGCCCCGGCGTTTCGAATCGCTCGGATGGCCCTCGGATGCGTCCGGGAACGGTCATTCGGGCGATTCGAACGCGGGCGCGGGAGCGGGACCGGCGAGTAGGGTTCAAGAGTGAGCAGGACCACCGGACGCGTGACGATCGCGGACATCGCGGCCCGCGCCGGTGTGTCGATCGGTGCAGTCTCGTTCGCGCTCAACGGTCGCAAAGGGGTCTCGCAGGAGACCCGCGCCCGCATTCTCGCCGTCGCCGATGAGCTCGGCTGGGCGCCGGCGAGCGCCGCGCGCTCGCTCGCCGGAGCGAAGACCGCGACGTTCGGGCTCGTGCTCGCGCGCGATCCGCGCAACCTCGGTGTCGAGTCCTTCTACATGCAGTTCCTCGCCGGCATCGAGACCGAGCTCTCGCTGCGCAACCACGGCCTGCTGCTGCAGGTCGTCCCCGATCTCGAGAGCGAGCTCGAGACCCTGCGCGGCTGGCACAAGGCCCGTCGCGTCGACGGCGTGATCGTCACCGATGTGCGCGTCGACGACCCGCGCATCGCGTATCTCGCCGACACTCCCGGGCTCCCGGCCGTGGTGGTGGGCGATCCGAGCGTGGCCGAGGGCCTGACGACGGTCGGCACCGACGACGCGACCGCCGCCCGTGCGGCCGTCCGTCACCTCGTCGACCTCGGCCACCGGCGCATCGCCCGCGTCGCGGGGATGGTCGAGCTCGCGCACACGCGCATCCGGGACGAGGCCTTCCTCGACGAGATGCGGATGCGGGATGCCGAGTCCATCGTGCTGCACACTGACTTCACCCCCGCCGAGGGCGTGGCGGCGACGAGATCGGCTCTGACCGGACCGGACGTCCCGACCGCGATCATCTACGACAACGACATCATGGCGGTGGCGGCGCTGGGCGTCGCGGCTCAGCTCGGCATCCGGGTCCCCGACGACCTGTCGATCATCGCGTGGGACGATTCGGTGCTGTGTCAGCACACGTATCCGCGGCTGACGTCGCTGAGCCATGACGTCGTGAACTTCGGCGCGCACGTGGCGCGGCGGCTGTTCGACGTCGTCGGGGGAGCGGCCCCGGAAGCCGATCTCGACTCCACGCCGGTGCTGCAGCCGCGCGAGTCCACCGGACCCGCGCGGCCGTAAGCCGTTCAGTCGACCGCGGTCAGGTGCAGCACCAGCGCCTGAGCCGGCCACAGGGTCGGCAGCTGAAGGCCGACCCGCTCGAGCACCGCACCGGGAAGAGTGATCTCTCCTGCCCGCACCCACGGCGGGAGGACCCAGCCCATCCTCGTCTCGCCGATCTCGTCGCGCACGCGCACGCGGTAGTGCCGGTCGGGGTTCAGCCCCGGCAGGCGCAGCCGCTCGGCTCGGGCGTCCTCGATGCTCGCGACGGTCGCGATCACGAATACGGCCTGTGCGGCATCCCGTGCCACGTGGCCGGACACGCGCCAGGCGGGGTCGCGCAGATCCGGGTGCACCACGCGACCGGTGTGCACGATCGGACGCAGCTCGCGGTACAGCGCCGTGAAACGCGCCAGCGCCGCAGCCTCGTCGGCGTCGCAGGCGAGAATGTCCCACTCCAGGCCCGCGCAGCCGAGCAGGCTCGTCGCGATCCGATACGAGAGGTCGGTCACGCGCCCCGAGCTGTGCGACTCGGTCGGGCCGACGTGCGCGCCGACCAGCTCGGGCGGAAGCAGCAGCCCCGTCCAGCGCTGGATGTCCTGCCGCTCGATCGGGTCGTTCGAATCGCTCGCCCACACGCGATCGGTCACCTGCACGATGCCGAGATCCGTCCGGGCCCCGCCGCTGGAGCACGACTCGATCTCCAGCCCTGGATGCCGTGACGTGAGCGCGCCGATCAGCTCGAGCACGGCGGCCGTCTGGGCGTGCGACCCGGGGATGCCGTCGTGCACGCTCTCGACCAGGTCGCGATTGTGGTCCCACTTGATGTAGTCGATGCCGAGCTCGCTCACCAGGGCGCTCATCTGCGCGAGGATGTGGGCCGCGGCATCCGGGTTCGCGAGGTCGAGCACGTACTGCGTCCGCCAGCTCAGCGCCGGGTCGTGCGCGAGATGGCGCTGGTCGTGCAGGAGCCAGTCCGGATGCGCGCGGGCGAGGTCCGAATCGAGGCTGATCATCTCGGGCTCGAACCAGAGGCCGAACTGCATTCCGAGCGCGTGCACCCGGTCGGACAGCACGCCGAGGCCGTCCGGCCAGGCGCGGGTGTCGACGATCCAGTCGCCCAGGCTCGTGGTGTCGTCGTCGCGGCCGACGAACCAGCCGTCGTCGAGCACGAAGCGTTCGACGCCCACCTCGGCGGCGCGCTCCGCGAGCGCGATGAGGCGGTCGGGGGACTGGCGGAAGTACACGGCCTCCCACGTGTTCAGCGTGAACGGCCGGTCGGTGCGCGGATGCTGCGGGCGCGAGCGCAGCCAGTCGTGCACGCGCGCCGCCATCGCGTCGAGGCCATCCGCGGCGTACGAGAACACGACGGTCGGGGCGGAGTACGCGGCGCCTGGCGCGAGCACCAGCTCGCCGGGGCGGAACAGCTCGCCGCCGCCGATCAGCGTGATGCTGTCGGTCACGCGGTCGGTGCGGTACGTCGTATCGCTCGGCCACGCCACGTGCGATGCCCACACGCGCCCCGAGCGCCAGCGGGGCTCCGCCTCGGAGGCGATGAGGAGCGTCGCGGCGTCGTGCCCGGGGCGGCCTCGGCGGGACTGCCTCGCGATCGAGCCCGCCGGGAAGCCGGTCGTGACCGGGCGCTTCTCCCTGGTCCACCGGCCGTCGAAGGTCGTCAGGTGCGAGGCGGTCGTCGGAACGGGAAGCGTCGGCTCGAGCCATTCCACCTCGACGGCTGGCGCGTCGGCGGCCCCGGCGTGCCGCAGCGCGGCGTCGACCAGGACGAGCCCGCCGTCGGCGATCGCGATGCGCTGCGTCAGCATGAGACCGCTGGATCCGTCGCGGGCGGTCACCTCCAGCGCTTCGGCGGTGCCGGATGCCGTCTCGAGCGTCCAGCGGGGGTGGTGCAGGCGGCCGTCGCGGCGCAGTTGCACGCCTGGTCGTCCGCTCCAGCCGTCGGCCTCGGCGGGCAGGAGGTTCAGCTGCACCGCGGCATCCAGGGTGCCCGGCGCACTCTGGCGGCCGAGGGCGTCGGCCGCGGACTCGAGGTCCGTCGCGCTCAGTGGGCCGAGGGTGTCCCCCCAGTGCAGGATGCGGGGCAGGTCATCGCCGCGGGCGTCGATGACGAGGCAGACCCCGTCGCGCTCCAGTGCGAACATTCCGGTCATGCGTCGTTCCTCTCCTGCGGCGGGCGCTCGCCCGTGCCGCGTTCGACGATCCAGGTGGGGAGTTCGATGCGGCGAGGAGGGCCCGCGGGGTCCTGCATCCGCTCCATCGCCAATCGTGCGGCCTGGCGGCCCATCTCGACGGGGTCGTAGGTGATCACCGTGACGCCGATGATGTCGGCGGTGTCGAAGTCGTCGAAGCCGATGAGCGCTGTGCGCTCGTCCTCGCGGTCGCTCAGGGCGCGCAGGGCACCGATGGTCATGCGATTGTTGCCCGTGATGATCGCGGTCGGAGCATCCTCCGAATCGAGCAGCTCGCCGACGATGGCGTCGGGAAGTTCGGTGCGGTGGTCGCTCAGCCGGCACCACGCGTCCGTGTCGTGGATGCCCGCCTCGGCCATCGCGGCGCGATAGCCCGCGATGCGGTCCACCTGGGTGGAGACGCTCGACGGGTTGCAGACATACCCGATGCGCCGGTGCCCGAGCGCGAGCAGCCTGCGGGTCGCCTCGTGCAGGATCCGGCGGTTCTCGAGGACGATCGCGTCCGCCAGGACGTTCGTGGCGGCACGGTCGATGGAGATCACCGGGGTCCCCAGCTGGCGCTCGCCCTCGAGGTACGCCTGGTCGTCCGCGACCGGGATGATCAGCAATGCGCCGATGCGCTGCCCGAGGAGTGCGTCGACAACGCGCGCCTCGCCGGCGGCGGTGTCATCCGTCGTCGCGAGCAGCAGGTGGTGGCCGTGCGGGGCGATCTCGGTCTCGATGCCCGAGGCGACCTTGTAGTAGAACGGGTTGCCGAACTCGCCCATCACGAAACCGACCGTGTCGGTGCCGCCGCCGCGCCGCAGATGCTGGGCGAGGGTGTTCGGCCGGAAGCGCAGGCGCGTCGCCGCCGCCTGCACGCGCTCCGCCGTCCCCGGCCCGACGAGCTCGGGCTGGTTGAACACCCGGGAGACCGTCTTCGCGCTGACTCCGGCGAGGCGCGCGACATCGTCCAGGGTGGCCCGAGGCTGCACAGTCGTCATCGAAAAGGCTCTCGTTCGGAGTCGTGAATGCGCTCCATCGTAGCCACGAAACCAGCCATGACAACGACGGACAGCAGACGCGCTCGAGCGGACGACTGAAAGAGCCGGTGAGAAAAGCCCAGATCATTCGGTAGAAGAGGGGTCGAATTTCAGGCCCGCGGTGGGGCAGTATTTGACTAAAGCGCTTTACATTCGCCGGACTCTGTCCTACGCTGACATCCACATCCGGCGGGTCCTGTTCTGCTGCTCCGCCGGTCGACTGCCACCACATCAAGGGAGATTCACATGGCATCACGCAAGGCAATTGCCGGCCTTGTCGTCGCAGCGACGACCGCAGCGCTCCTGCTCACGTCGTGCTCGAGCGGCGGCGGCGGCGACGACGCGGACAACACGATCGACGGCGAGGTCACGGGCGACATCAAAGTCGTGACCTGGCGCACCGACCTCGTCGAGGACGGCACGCTCGACGCGTACGCCGAGGAGTTCACCAAGAAGTATCCGGACGTCACGGTCACGTTCGAGGGCATCACCGACTACGCGGGCGAGATGCTCACCCGCATGAGCACCGACAACTACGGCGACGTGATCGGCATCCCCGCGATCCAGCCCGACCAGTACGAGCAGTTCCTCGAGCCGCTCGGCGACACGGCCGACTTCGAGGACACCTACCGCTTCCTCCCAGCGGCGAGCTACGAGGGCACCCAGTACGGCATCGCGTTCGGCGGCAACGCGAACGGCGTCGTCTACAACAAGAAGGTCTTCGAAGCGGCCGGCGTCTCCGAACTGCCGACCAGCGAGGACGAATGGCTGGATGCGCTGCAGAAGGTCAAGGACTCGACCGAGGCCGTTCCGATGTACACGAACTACAAGGACGGCTGGCCGCTGACGCAGAGCTTCGGCAACCTCGGTGGCATCACGGACGATGCGGATGCCCCGATCACCCTCGCCGAGGACCCCGCTCCGTGGACCGAGGGGACCGACATGTACGCGATCGATGGTCTCCTGTACGAGACGGTCGCCGCCGGTCTCACCGAGGCCGACCCGCTCACCACGAACTGGGAGCAGTCCAAGGTCGACCTCGGCACGGGCAAGATCGCCACGATGCCGCTCGGCTCGTGGGCGATCTCGCAGGTGAAGCAGGCCGCCGAGGACAATGGGGCCTCAGCGGACGACATCGGCTTCATGGCGTTCCCCGCCAACGTCGACGGCACCCAGCTCGCGGTGATCGGCGGCGACTACAACCTCGCCGTCAGCAAGCACTCGAAGTCGAAGGCCGCCGCCTGGGCGTGGATCCAGTGGGTCGTGTCCGAGTCCGGGTACACCGAGACGCAGGGGATGGTCTCGCCGCTCAAGGATGCGCCGCTGCCGGACTCGCTCACCGATTTCGAGGCGGCCGGCGTCGAGCTCATGGAGATCAACGCGGCCCCCGCAGGCAAGGAAGGGCTGCTCAACGAGGTCTCCAGCGACTCGCAAATCGACCTGTACGGCCCGATCTACCGGCAGAAGCTCATCGATGTGGCGCGCGGCGCAGCCGACGGCGACAAGGAGAGCTACTTCGCCGAGCTGAACGAGCGCTGGGGCGCGTCGGTCGACAAGCTCGCAGGCTGAGGCAGAGGGCGGCAGAGACATGGCCATCGCAACATCGGGCGCGGCGCCCGCGGACAGCACTGCCGCCCTCACGACGCCCACGCGGCCCGGTCGGTTCGGCGGCACGCGCCGTCGGACCGACCCGACCCGCAGCGGAGTGGCGGGCAAGGGCCCGCTGCAGAAGCTCACCCCCTGGTTCTTCCTCGCCGGCGCGGTCGGACTGCTGCTGCTGTTCACCTACTGGCCGGCGCTGAACCTCTTCTACTTCAGCGTCACCGACTGGGACGGCATCGATCTCGAGAAGAACTTCGTCGGGCTCGACAACTTCGTCGAGGTGTTCACGGATCCGCGCATCTTCTCGGTGTTCGGGGTCAGCCTCTACTACTTCGCCGCGTCGTTCGCTCAGATGGCGATCGCGCTGTACTTCGCCACGATCCTGAGCTTCTCGACGCGGTTCTCGAACCTCTTCCGCGGCATCCTGTTCTTCCCCTATCTGATCAACGGCGTCGCGATCGGATTCGTCTTCCTCTATCTCTTCCAGCCCGGCGGCACGCTCGACACCGTGCTGGGCTGGTTCGGGATGGTCGATCCGCCGCAGTGGCTCGGCGACCCCGACATCGTCAACTGGTCGCTGTCGGCGACCTCGGTCTGGCGCTACACGGGCATGAACTTCGTGCTGTTCCTCGGCGCGATCCAGTCGATCCCGCATGAACTGTATGAAGCGGCGGATCTGGACGGCGCCAGCCGATGGCAGCAGTTCTGGGCCATCATCTTCCCCGGCATCCGACGCGTGATCGGACTGTCGTTCATCCTCGCGATCTCGGGCAGCCTGGCCGTCTTCGAGATCCCGTTCATCATGACCGGCGGGGCGAACGGCTCCGCCACCTTCGTGATCCAGACCCTGCAGACCGCGTTCACGTTCCGCAACGTCGGGCTCGCATCCGCCATGGCGGTGGTGCTGCTGGCGATCGTGCTGGTCGTCACCTGGATCCAGCGCAAGGTGTTCCCTGACGAGAAGGTCGACCTGACATGACCACCGCAACCGAGCGCACCATGCCCGTGCGCACCACTCCGCCGCGGACGATCCGCGGACGCTCGTTCCTCGATCGTCTCAAAGGAGGCAGCGCGACCACCGCGAAGTACACCAGCCTGGTGATCGCGGCGATCGTCACCCTCCTCCCGCTGTCGGTGCTGCTGTTCGCGAGCATGAAGACCGCGCCCGAATACGCGCAGACGGGGCCCTTCGACCCGCCGGCGAACTGGCTGAACTTCGAGAACTTCATCACCGCGTTCACGAGCGGGAAGATGCTCGAGGGGTTCGTGAACACCACGATCGTGCTGGTGGTGTCGCTGGTGGGCACGATCCTGCTCGGCACCATGGCCGCCTATGCTCTGGACCGGTTCGAGTTCCGTGGCAAGAAGCTCGTCTTCGCCCTGTTCCTCGTGGCAACCCTCATCCCGAGCGTCACGAGTCAGGTCGCGACCTTCCAGCTCATCAACGGCCTCGGCCTGTACGACACCAAAGCCGCACTGATCCTGCTCTTCATGGGCACCGATATCATCGCGATCTATCTGTTCATCCAGTTCATGCAGTCGATTCCGGTGTCGCTCGACGAGGCGGCCATGATCGACGGCGCCAACCGCTGGACGATCTACTGGCGCATCGTGCTGCCGCTGCTGAAGCCCGCCATCGCGACGGTCGTCATCATCAAGGGCATCGCGGTCTACAACGAGTTCTACACTCCGTTCCTCTACCTCCCGTCCGAGGGCCTGATCTCCACCTCGCTGTTCCGGTTCAAGGGACCGTTCGGTGCGCAGTGGGAGGTCATCGCCGCTGGTACCGTGCTCGTCATCATCCCCACTCTCATCGCCTTCCTCCTGCTTCAGCGCTGGATCTACAAGGGCCTCACCTCAGGAGCCGTCAAGTGACACTCGTCCGCACGCCGCTGCATTCCGACTGGACCGTCCGCGCCTCGCACGGACCGGCGCCCGAAGACATCGACGGCCGGATCATCCCCGCCGTGGTGCCCGGAGTCGTGCACATCGACCTGCTCGCTGCGGGGCTCATCCCGGATCCCTACCTCGATGACAACGAGTCTCTGCTGGCCTGGATCGGGCAGGTCGACTGGACCTATGAGACGACCTTCGGCTGGACCGCCGACGCGCACACCAGGCACGATCTCGTCTTCGACGGGCTCGACACCGTGGCGCAGGTGCGGCTGAACGGCCACGTCGTGCTCGAAGCCGCCAACCAGCACCGCACATACCGGGTCGACGTGCGCGACGCCCTCGTCGAAGGCGCGAACCGGCTCGAGGTCGCCTTCCGCTCGCCGGTGCGGCACGCGAACGCGCTGAGCCAGGAGCTCGCGCCCAGGCCGCGTGCCTACCCGACGCCGTTCGAGGCCATCCGCAAGTCGGCCTGCAGCTTCGGCTGGGACTGGGGCATCGCGACCGCGACGAGCGGCATCTGGCGGCCCGTGCGACTGGAATCGTGGTCCGTCGCCCGGATCGCCGAGGTGCGCGTGGCCGCCGACCGGGCCGAGCAGGGCGGGCGGCTCACCGCTCGGGTGCTGATCGAACGCGCGGATGCCGCAGACACCGCACCCCTGACGCTCGACGTGGCGGTCGCCGGCAGCACGACGACTGTGGATGTCGCAGGCGTCACCGCCGATATCGCCCTCGACGCTCCGGAAGCCGACCTGTGGTGGCCGATCGGCTACGGCGCGCAGGCGCTGCACACGGCATCCTTCACGCTGTCGGATGCCGACGGCGTGCGCGACGAGACCGAGCGCAGGGTCGGGTTCCGCTCGATCCGCTGGAACACCGAGACGGATGCCGATGGCACGCCGTTCACCCTGGTCGTGAACGACCAGGAGGTGTACGTCAAGGGCGTGAACTGGATCCCGGACGACGCGCTGTTCCCCCGCGTCGACCGCGCGCGCTACGAGCGTCGCCTCCGCCAGGCGGCGGCCGCGAACCTGAACCTCGTGCGGGTCTGGGGCGGGGGTATCTACGAGTCCGAGGACTTCTACGAACTGTGCGACGAGCTGGGGCTGCTGACCTGGCAGGACTTCCTGTTCGCCTGCGCCGCGTACCCGGAGGAGGAGCCCATCCGCAGCGAGGTCGAGGCGGAGGCACGTGAGCAGATCGTCCGGCTCTCGACGCACCCCTCGCTCGTGCTGCTCACCGGCAACAACGAGAACATCTGGGGCTACGAGGACTGGGGGTGGAAGCAGGAGCTCGACGGGAAGACCTGGGGCGCGTACTACTACTACGATCTGTTCCCGAAGCTCGTCGACGAGCTCGCCGCGCACGTGCCGTACAGCCCTGGCAGCCCGTTCAGCCCGAACGGCGAGCATCCGAATGCCGAGCCGCACGGCACCATGCACCTGTGGGAGCAGTGGAACCGGCAGGACTATCTGACCTACCGCGATCACGCGCCGCGTTTCGTCGCCGAGTTCGGCTGGCAGGGCCCGCCGGCGTGGTCGACCATGACGCGTTCGATCTCGGATGAGCCGCTGACACCGGAATCGCCGGGCATGCTCGTGCACCAGAAGGCGATGGAGGGCAACGTCAAGCTCACCCGCGGTCTGCTGCCGCACTTCCGCATGCCGACCGACACCGACACCTGGCACTGGGCGATGCAGCTGAACCAGGCGCACGCTGTGCGGTTCGCGCTCGAGCACTTCCGCTCGCTCGCTCCGCACAACTCGGGAGCCGTGGTGTGGCAGCTCAACGACTGCTGGCCGGTGACCTCGTGGGCCGCGATCGACGGCGACGAGCGGCTGAAGCCGTTGTGGCACGCCCTGAAGAACGCGTTCGCGCCGCGGGTCGTCACGATCCAGCCGCGCCCTTCGACAGGCTCAGGGACGGATGCCGGCCTGAGTGTCGTGGTCGGAAACGACACGGACGCCGCGTGGAGCGGTGACCTCGTCGTGCGCCGTGTGCGATTCGATGGGACCGCGCTCGCCGAGCAGACGGTGCCGGTCACGGCATCCGTTCGAGGGACGGCGACCGCCGCGATCGCCTCCGACGTTGCGACCGCGCAGGATGCCGCGGGCGAGCTGATCGTGGCGAGCATCGGAGATGTGCGCGGGTACTGGTACTTCACCGAGCCGCGGGACTCGCAGCTGCCGGCCGCGGACGTCTCGGTCGAGACGGTCGCGGTCGATGGGGGCACCGAGGTGCGCGTGACGGCGAACACCCTGGTGCGCGATCTGGCGCTGCTGGCGGACAAGGTGCATCCGGACGCGTTCACCGAGGACGGCCTCATGACGCTGCTGCCGGGCGAGACCGCGACGCTGCTCGTGCAGCACGTCGTCCCGATCGACGCGGCAGCGCTCGCGTCGCCGCGTGTCCTGCGCACCGCCAACGAGCTGGTCGGCCGGTGACCTCGTCCCCCAACTCCCTGAGCATGTCGAAGGGCGCCCCCTCCCTCGGATACATCGCAGGAATGACGTGGGGCTGGACGGGCGTTCGCGGCACCTGGGCGGCGGATGCGGCATCCGATTCGATGGCGGCGATGGTCGATCACGGGGTCACCTGGACCGCCCTCGCCTACGCTGTCGAGCAGGCCACCGCGCAGTCGACCGAGATGCCGTGGGATCAGGCGCCGACGGTCACCGAGACCGAGATCATCGGCGCGATCCGACAGGCCAAGGCGCTCGGGCTCAAAGTCTGTCTGAAGCCGGTCGTGAACGTGTCGGATGGCACGTGGCGCGCGTACATCGGGTTCTTCGACTGGGACGTCCCCGGGGAGCCGAGCTGGACGCAATGGTTCGCCTCGTATACGGAGTTCATCCTGCATGCGGCACGCATCGCCGAGGCGGAGGGGTGCGAGATGCTCTGCATCGGCTGCGAGATGGTCCGCGCGGATGCGCGCGCAGAAGAGTGGCGTGCACTCATCGCGGCCGTCCGCGAGGTCTACAGCGGCATCGTCACGTACAACTGCGACAAGTACCAGGAGGATCACGTGTCCTGGTGGGATGCCGTCGACGTGATCACCTCGAGCGGCTACTACCCGATCGACCGCTGGGATGCCGAGCTCGACCGCATCGAGGAGCTCGTCGCGGCATCCGGCAAGCCGTTCTTCTTCATGGAGGCCGGATGCCCTTCGCGCACCGGCTCGTCCGACAGGCCCAACGACTGGAGCCTGTCAGGGTCGCCATCCGGCGCGGAACAGCTGCGCTACTACCGCGCGATGTTCGCTGCCTGCGATGCTCGGCCGTGGGTGGGCGGCTTCATGCTGTGGGACTGGCCTCCGGCGCTGTACTCCGAGGCGGATGCCGCGGCGAACGACGACTACTGCCCGTACGGCAAGCCTGCGGGGGAGTTCCTGCGCGAGACCTACCGGGCCAAGACGTCCGGTGAGGCTTCCGGACGCTGAGCGCGTGACGGAAACCGCAGCCGTTCGAGGAGGGCAGATGACGCGCTGCCGGACGTCGTCAACCGAACCTGCGTGGGACGCCTGCTTGGTCCTACGATGAACTCGTGAACGAGACGCCGGAGAATCCGCAGCCCACCCCGCCCTCCGCGCCGGATCAGCCGGGCGCCGGTGATCACGCGTTCGAGGCAGTCATGTCGTCGGGCTCGGACGCACCGGTGGAGCCGGGCGCGTCGGATGCTCCGGCCTCCGCGCTGGCCGCCGCTCAGGCCGCTCCGGTGCCGGATGCCATCGCCCCGGCATCCGCGGCGTCGGACGCGAGCCAGCCGGACGCGGGTCAGGCGAACGCTGCCCAGCCGGGCGCTGCCCCGTCGGATGCCGCCCAGCCGCGCGCCGCGCAGCCCGAGTTCGTCGCTCCGGGCGTGCAGCCGTCGCCGGCGTCGCCCGAGGTCCCGGCGCAGCCGTACTCCGCTCAGCCGTATCCGGACCAGGCGTACCCGGCGCAGCCGTACACCGGTGATGCGTACGCGGCGGCTCCCGGCACGGTTCCGGCGCAGCCGTATCCGGGGGCGCCAGGCCAGCCGTACGCCGCGGCCGCGTACCCGGCCGGCTACGACCCGAATGCGCCCGCATACGATCCGAACGCCCCGGGAGGCGTCCCGCCCTACGGCGGCTACCCCGCCGCGGCTCCTGCGCCGAGGAAGCCGCTGTCGAAGGGTGCGCTGTTCGGCATCATCGGCGGCGCGGCGGCCGTCGTGCTCATCATCGCTGCGGCCCTCATCGTCCCCGCGATACTGCGCGGGCCGGCGATCACGGCATCCGATGTCGTCGAGGACTACCTGACCGCCCTCTCAGAGGGCGATGCCGAGGCGGCCCTCGAGTACGTCGAGACCTATGGTGATGACGCTCTGCTGACGGACGAGGTCCTCGCGGCGTCGCTCCAGCTCGGGGCGATCGACGACATCGTGGTCGAAGAGGTGTCAGACGGCAACGAGTTCGAGACCAGTGTCCCCGTCACGTTCACGATCGGCGGTGAGGAGGTCTCGCGCGACTTCCTCGTCTACAGCTACCTCGGGGACGACGACGACTGGCACATCGCCGACGGGCTGATCTCGGTCTCCGGCTTCTACGGATTCGAAGGTCTCGGGCTCACCGTGAACGGTGCCGAGGCGCCCGAGAACGCCGCGGTCTTCCCCGGCACGTACGAGCTCGCAGTCGGCGTTGAGCAGTTCGCGATCGAGGGCGACACGACGACCTTCGTCGTCGCCTCGGATGCGGATGCGGAAGCGCTGTGGGACCTGCGGCCGACGCTCACCGAGGACGGCGTCGCTCAGTTCCGGTCGCTCGTGCGCGCATCGGTCGAGGAATGCGTCGCGATGAACACCCTGACCACGCCGTGCGGTCTGGATCTCACCGGCATCGATCTCGACGGAGCCACTGCGGTCGACGGCACGGTGACGCGCACCATCACCGCCGAGGGACAGGCGACGCTCGACAGCATGACCGCCGAGGTCTCCTCCGGTTCGATCGTCACCTCGTACGACTCGGTCGACATCGACATGACCCTACAAGGCGACCAGGGCGGCTCGCGCCTGGACTTCGAGGTCCTGTTCGGCGGATACCTGAACTCGCCGAAGGTCGATTTCGCTGCCGAGACTCCGGCGGTCACCTGGGAGTGACCACGGCATGACGAGGGGGGATGCCGCGGCATCCACCCCCCTGCTCGGTCCGAAGGCCTCAGGCCAGCGCGTCCATCAGCGCGCGGGCGGCCGACGCCGACGACTGCGGGTTCTGGCCGGTGATGATCCCGCCGTCGACGACGACATGATCGCTCCACGGCGCTGCCGTGGCCACGTTCGCCCCCTGCGCGCGCAGCGCGGACTCCAGCAGGAACGGCGCGTGATCGGCGAGACCGCCCAGGCGCTCCTCTTCATCGGTGAACGCGGTGATGCTGCGCCCAGCCACGAGCGGCGTTCCGTCGGCGGTGCGCGCCGGCAGCAGAGCGGCGAGTCCGTGGCAGACCGCGGCCAGCGGGCGACCTGCCTCGACGGTGGCGGCGATCAGGGCACCCGAGGCCGAATCGCTCGCGAGATCCTGCATCGGGCCATGTCCTCCGGGGTAGTACACCGCGTCGAACTCCGCGGCATCGACGTCGGCGAGGACGAGGGGCGCGTGCAGTCCGGGCACCGCGGCGATGGCCTCGGCATCCCCGTCCTGCAGGCTGCCGGCGTCGACGGCCGGAGCGACGCCGCCGGGTGTCGCGAACGCGACCTGATGGCCAGCCTCGGTGAGCAGGCGGTACGGGGTGAGCAGTTCCTCGGCCCAGTAGCCGGTCGGGTGCTCGGTGCCGTCCGTGAGCGTCCAGGTGCGGGCGCCGGTGACGACGAAGAGGATGTTCGACATGCGTTCTCCTAGGTTCGAGCGGCATTCCGAGAGCGGATGCCGCGGGCGGGCGATACTCGGACCAACCACGGCTCCGGCCGTCTGATTCCGATACATTTTCGATATGAGCGATCGGAATTCCGATGGACTGGCCGACCTGAGCCTGTGGCGCAGCTTTCTCGCCGTGCACCGGTCCGGATCGGTGTCGGCGGCGGCGAGGACCCTCGGCGTCGCCCAGTCGACGATCACCGCGCATCTGCAGGCGCTCGAGCACACGGCGGGCGAGGTGCTGTTCACCCGAACCGCCAGGGGAATGCTCCCGACCAGCAGCGGCGACCAGTGGGCGGTGCGGCTGTCCGAGCCCTTCGCGCGTCTCGCCGATGCCCTGGGCGGTGCAGGCCGTGGCGCGGTGGCGCACAGCATCCGGATCGGAGCGGCCGCAGAGTTCGCCGCCGCTGTCGTGATGCCGGCGCTGGCGTCGGCGATCGCGGCAGGGCTTCAGGTCCACGTCACCACCGGGCTCGCGGACGACCTGCTCGATGACGCCAGAACGGGACGTGTGGATCTCGTCGTCTCCTCTGTCCGTCCGCGCGGACGCTCGCTCGCCGCTGCCGGACTCATCGACGAGGAGTTCGTCCTCGTGGCGTCGCCGCATCTCGGCATCGACCCGGCCGAGGTGGCGGAGAACGGACCCGCGGCGCTGTCGCGCTCGCCGCTGCTCGCGTACGCGCACGACGTGCCGATCCTGCGCCGGTACTGGCGCCACGTCTTCGGCCTGCGCCTGGAACGCGAGCCCGCGCTCGTCGCCCCTGACCTGCGCGCCCTCGCCGCCGCCGCCGTGGCCGGTGCCGGCGTGACCGTGCTGCCGACCTATCTCATCCGTTCCGAACTGGCCGACGGCAGGCTCCGGATGCTGGTGGACACCGATGACCCTCCCATCAACACGCTGTTCCTCGTCCGGCGTCCTGGTGCGCCGGCCGAGGCATCCCGGATCGTCGAGGACGCCCTGCGGCAGGCGGTCGCCGAATCGCGCTGATTCAGCGGGAGAGCCAGCCGCGCAGCATCCGCGTCACCCAGGGCAGCACCCAGTACGTCATGACCGGAGTCAGGACGAGCGTCGTCACGAGCACCCGCAGCCAGATCGGGAGCTCCCCGAACCCGGGCACCGGCGTCATGAGGTACGTGAAGAGCAGGTTCACCGGGAAGAAGCCGAGCCAGATCGTGACGGCCTGCTTCCAGCGCGCGGGAGCCTGAACGTCGGGCTGCGCATCGGCAGGAATCGGCACGGCTCCGGTCGCCGGTTCGTCGAACCAGCCCTCGATGCCGGTGCGCCGCTTGGAGCGTTCGCTGAGCACGAGCCCCTGACCAGTCGCGTGCCACCGGGCGCGCTCTGCGGAGTTCTCCCACGCCTCCAGCGTCTCGGTGGTCGCGAAGCGGTACAGCATGTACCAGACGTGCGAGCTCTCACCGGCGCGGATCCACCCGGATCCGAGGAAGCCCGGATGCTGGTTGGCGAGATTCACCCCGGTCTGCACCCAGGCGGTCGCCTCAGAGATGTGGGCGGGGTCGACCTCGCGGCGGATGGAAACGGTGATGGGTTCGCTGGACATGGTGGGTCCTCGGGAGTCTCGGGTGCTTGTGGCGCATACGAGTGTATGCCGAGGTGGCGCCCAGGCGGCTCGTGGCCTGTGCTGCGGGGTCAGCGCGGCACGACGAGCGGCGTACCGGTGTGCGGATCGGGTATCACCGAGCACGCCAGGCCGAAGACCTCCTCGACGCGCTCGGCCGTGACCACGTCATCGGGGGTCCCGTGCGCGACGACCGCGCCGTCGCGCATCATGATGATGTTGTCCGCGAAACGTGCGGCCTGGTTCAGGTCGTGAAGGACGGCGACCACCGTGCGTCCCTCCGCGTGGAGGCGGTGGAAGAGTCGGAGCAGATCGTACTGGTGCGCGATGTCGAGGAACGTGGTGGGTTCGTCCAGCAGCATGGTCGGCGCGTCCTGAGCGAGCAGCATCGCGACCCAGACGCGCTGCCGCTGCCCGCCGGACAGCTCGTCCACGAGGCGGCCGGCGACTTCGGTCGTCCCCGTCGCAGCCAGGGCGGCGGCCACCGCTGCCTGGTCGTCGCGCGACCACTGCCGCAGGATCGTCTGATGCGGATGCCGTCCGCGGGCGACGAGGTCGGAGACGCGGATGCCGTCAGGGGCGATCGATGACTGCGGCAGCATGCCCAGCGTCCGGGCGATCTGCTTGGTCGGCAGCTTCGCGATCGCGATGCCGTCGAGCAGGACCTCGCCCGCGCTCGGGCGGATCAGCCGGGCGAGTGCACGCAGCAGGGTGGACTTGCCGCAGGCATTGGGACCGACGATCACGGTGAAGGATCCGGCAGGGATCTCGACGTCGAGGTGCTCGGAGACGATGCGACCGTCGTAGCCGATGGTGGCGTCGTGCGCGTGCAGGCGCGGGGCGGTGGCGATGGTCGGGGTGGTCAACGTCTTCTCGCTTCGTGGATGAGCAGCCAGGTCAGATAGATCCCGCCGAGGCACACCGTGACGATCCCGACGGGAAGCTGGGTCGGGGCGAACAGCCGCTGGGCGAGCAGATCGCTCGAGACGAGCAGCAGGGCGCCGACGGCGGCCGACCCCGTCAGCGTCACGCTCGCCGACCCGGTGAGTCGGCGGGCGATCTGCGGAGCAGCCAGCGCGATGAAGGCGATCGGACCCGCCATCGCTGTGACGACGGCGGTCAGGCCGACGCCGACGACGATGAGGGCGATGCGCAACGGGCCGGTGCGGATGCCGAGCGCAGCCGAGGCGTCGTCGCCGAGCTCGAGCATGTGCATGCGGTCCGCGAGCGCCGCTGCCGCGACGGCGAGCGGCACGATGAAACAGGCGGCGACGCCGACCTGCTCTGCGGTGATGAGGTTCAGGGAGCCCGCCCCCCACGCGCTGGCGAGGAGCGCGATGTTGAGATCCGCATTGAGGATGATCCAGGAGTTCAGCGATGCCAGCATCGACGCGACGCCGATGCCGACGATGATGAGCCGGAAGCCGTGGAACCCGCGTCGGAAGGCGAGCAGATAGACGACGAGTGCGGTCGCGATCCCGCCGGTGATCGCGGCGAGCGCGGTGGTCGCGGTGCTGACGCCGATCGTGGTGATCACGAGCAGGGCACCGGTGTAGGCGCCGGCATCGAAGCCGATCACATCCGGGCTGCCCAGAGGATTCCGGGTCAGCGATTGGAAGATCGCTCCGCCCACCCCGAGTGCGATCCCGAACAGGATCCCGGCCGCGATCCGAGGCATCCGCCATTCCAGGATCACGAGCTCCGCGCGGGGATCGCCGAACCCGAACAGCGTCGCGATCACCTCGGAGACCGAGAAGGGTGAATCGCCCACCCCGAGGGCGACGATCCCGACCGCGATCGCGGCGACGAGCACGCCGACCGAGACGATCGACGCCCGCACGCCGATGCGCCGCGAGAAGAGAGCGGTCCGCGGTGAGACGATGCGGCGCCCTGCCGCCACAGGCGGAACATCGGCCGATGTGTCCACGGGGCCGGTGAGGGATGCCGTCATAGCCCGCTCACCCCGCGGCGTCGCACGAGCGCGATCAGCACCGGCGCCCCGATCACGGCGGTGACGATCGAGACCGGCAGCTCGCCGGTCGGAAGCACCAGGCGGCCGACGATGTCCGCGCTGAGCAGCAGCAGCGGGGCGGCGAAGAGAGTGCCGAGGAGGATCCAGCCCTGGTGCGGCCCGACGAACCAGCGCACGGCGTGCGGCACCATGAGCCCGACGAACGCGATGGGCCCGGCGGCGGCCGTCGCCGCACCGCAGAGCAGCGTCACCGCGACGATCGACAGCACCCGCGTCAGGACGACCCGCGAACCGAGCGCCGTTGCGAGGTCGTCGCCGAGGGCGAGCGCATTCAACGCTGAGGCGAGGGCGAAGGCGAGGACGAGCCCGAGGGCGATGAAGGGCAGCACGCTGTACACATCGGGTGTCAGGGACCCGAGTGAGCCGGCATTCCAGGTCCGCATCGAATCGAAGGCCTTCGGATTGAGCAGTCCGATCGCAGCGACGACCCCGCCCATCACGGCGCCGAGGGCGACGCCGGACAGGGTCATCCGCATCGGGTCGGGGGCGCTGCGGCCCGCGGTGCCGATCAGGTAGACCAGCACGGTCGCCGTGATGGCGCCGGCGAAAGAGAACCAGATGTAGCCGCTCGCCGCCTGCAGGCCGAAGAACGCGACCCCGATCGCGACGCCGAGCCCGGCGCCGGCGTTGACGCCGAGGATGCCGGGGTCGGCCAGCGGGTTGCGGGTGAAGCCCTGGATGAGCGCGCCGGCGATCCCGAGCGCTGCGCCGACGGCGATCCCGATGACCGTGCGCGGGATGCGCATGCCGCGCACGATCGTGCCGGGGTCGCCGACGCCGGAGATGAGCCCGGCCCACACCTCGGGCAGTGACAGCCGCTGGGAGCCGAACGCGAGGCTGGCGATGCACGCGAGCACGAGGGCGCAGGCGAGGATGAGCACCACCAGGCCTCGGCGTGCGGCCGAGACCTGGGAGGTGTGCTCCTCGGTGAGGACGCTGGTCATGAGAGGGCGATCACAGGCCGAGCTTCTCCAACTCGGCTTCGTACTCGTCCTCGATCTCCTCCTCGGAGCGGCTCTCGTCGTTCCACATCGCCGTCAGGCGACTCAGGACCGCGTCATCGAGACTGTTGTACTTCTCCCGCCATTCCTCGGCGTTCGCGGTCCAGTAGCCGATCACCTTGTACGCGGTCGAGGGGAGCTTCAGCTCGTGGCGCAGGTACCTGCGCACGCCACGGGTCGCCTTGGTCTCTCCGGCCACCCAGACGTAGCCGGGCCCGGTCGGCAGCTCGGAGGCGCGCAGGATCTCCTCGATGCGGGTGGGGCCGTGGCCGTTGCCGCCGTGCACCCAGTGCAGCTCGACTCCGGGGGCGACGACGATGTCCAGCTCGTCGTCCTCGGATGCGACCTCCACCACCACGCGGGTGCGGATGCCCACCGGTGCGGTCTCGGCCAGCCGCGCGGCAGCGGGGAGGCCCGTGGCATCCGCGATCAGCAGCTGCCACTCGATCCCCTCCTCCGGGGCATACAGCCCCTTCGGAGTGTTCACGCCGATCACGTCACCCGGTTGGGCGCGGAGCGCCCAGGCTGCGGCGATGCCGCCGTCGTGCACGACGAAGTCGATCGTGAGCTCCTGCGCGGCCTCGTCCCACGCGCGCACCGTGTAGGTGCGCATCGGCGCGGGGTCGACGCCTTCCGGGAAGTCCCAGTAGCCGTCATCCGTCGGGAACGGGAGATTCGGCTCGGACTGCCCGTCCTGCGGGAAGAAGACTCGGAAGTACTCGTCCCCGACACCGGTGGTGACGAAGCCGTCGAGCCCCTCGCCGCCGAAGACGACGCGGACCATGCCGGGGCTCAGGCGCTCGACGCGGCGGGCGATGATGCGATGCACGAGGTTGACGGTCATCCGAGCAGCGCCTCCTCGACGATGGTCAGGAACGCATCCTGGCCGCTGGGCGAGCCATACAGCATCTCGTAGTTGTACGGGTAGTACTCGCCGCTCTGGATGAACGACAGGTTCTGCCACAGCTCGTTCTGCTGCAGCGCTTCGTCGTCCTCGACCCACAGCACGCCGTCCTCGTCGGCGCCGGAGAACACGACGTCGATCCCGTCGAGCTGCCCGACCTGCTCAGGGCTGAGCTGCGCGTACTCATCGCTGGCGGGCAGCCCCTCCTCCGTCGCGTTCATGAGCGGCGACATCTCGAGCCCCAGATCGGCGAAGACCAGGCACGGCACGCCGTAGCACGACGTGGTCACCTGGCCCTCGTAGTAGCCGATGTCGGCGACGACCGGGTGCACGTCCGCCGCCTCCAGGCGATCGCGGATGTCGGCGACGCGGGCCTCGTACTGGTCGACCCAGGCCTGCCACTGGTCCTCGCGGCCGAGGTCGACCGCCATCTGTCCGGCGACGTCGCGCCAATCGCCTCCGTCGAAGGCGTTGTAGGTGTAGGTCGGTGCGATCTTCTGCAGCTGAGCGTCGAGGTCCTTCTCGTAGCCGAGTCCGTTGAGGATGAAGTCGGGTCCTGCTTCGAGGACCGCTTCGAGGTTGAACTCGGGGAAATTGCCGAACGTGTCGAGCCCGGCGAGCTCCTCCTGCGGGAAGAAGTCGGGGAACGCGGTGAAGTCGTCGCGGATCGGCTGCGACCCGGCGAGATCGTACCCGAGCGTGATGAGCAGATCGACGTCCGTCGTGTAGAAGCCGAGTGCGGCCGTCGGCTCGAGAGGCATCTCGATCTCCGCTCCGGCGGGTGTGGTCAAGGCGATGGTCTCGTCGGTGCCGGAGCCGGCGGCGGTGGAGCCGGCGCAGGCGGTCAGCAGGAGGCCGGTCGCGACGAGCGCGACGAAGGGGAGGTGCTTGGAGCGCATGGGTGTCTTTCGGGAGGAATCGGGAAGCCGCAACTCAAGTAAGGGTTGGCTAACCAATTGTGCAACGCCCCTGTGTCGCGCATCGGACAGGGCGTGTCGTCCTCAGGCCGACTTCCGGGCGGCTTCGCTGCGCGCGGACGCGAATTCACCCGGTGTGCGTCCGAGTTCGCGGCGGAACGCCTGCACGAACGCGCTCGGGGTCGCGTACCCGGAGCGCCGGCTGACGGCTGCCACCGTGTGGTCGGCGGCGAGCCATTCGATCGCTCTGCGCATACGCGCGCGGGTGCGCCAGGTCGAGAAGCTCATGCCGGTCTCCGCCGCGAAGAGGCGGGACAGATTCCGGGGGCTCGCACCGACGCGACGCCCCCAGTCCTCGATGGATCGGTTGTCCGCGGGATTCGACAGCAGCGATTCCGCGACGACGCGCGTCCGCGCATCCAGAGGGAGGGGCAGGTCGATCGTGCTGATCTCGACCGGCTCAAGCAGGCCGAGGATGAGCTCCTCCGCATGCGCGCGCGGACCGGACGCGAGGTAGGGCGGCGACTCCAGGCGGTCGAGGAGGGCCCGGACGACCTCCGGCATCGCGACCGCCGTCGTCGACGCGGAGATGGACGGTGCATCGGCATCGACGTATGTGCAGCGGAACCGGGTGCCGGCGGCAGCGGCGACCCGGTGGGCGGTGCCGGCCGGGATCCACAGGCCGAGCGTGCCGGGGATCGCGAAGTATCCGTCGTCGGTCTCTGCGGTCAGCGCGCCCTGGGTTCCCCACAGCAGCTCATGCTGATCCGGATGGACGTGGGACTCCCACTCGGCCGAGTCGTGGAGCTCGAAGCCGTTCGTCCCGATCCGCCAGCGTTCCGCCGCCTCCTCGGTCTGTCCGCTCTGCGACATCACTCGTCCGCCTATCGTCTTGCGGTCATGGGTAAGGCGACCCTAAGCTACCACGACGTGCCCCTTCTTGCCTCGCCCTGGATCCGCGGACGTCGCGGACGTCTGATCAGGGCTTCAGTCGGCTTCTCGCTCCACCAGACGTGCGAGGCTGCGGTCCCGATCATGGTCGGCGTCATCATCGACATCGCGATCGCCGAGTCGGATCCGATCGGACTCCTCCTCGGCATCGGAGCGCTGTTCGGCGTGTTCCTGCTGCTTCTGCTGTCCTGGCGCACGGGGGAGCTCGCGGCCATCACCCTGTATGCCGAGATGGACTATTCGGTGCGGCGCGATCTCCTCGCGCGTGTGCTCGACCCCATCGGACATGCGCGCAGACGCGGCGGCGAGTCGCTGTCGACGCTCACGAGCGACGTCGCGGAGACGGCCTCCATCGCCTGGATCCTCGGTCGAGGCATCGCGTTCGCCGTGGCGATCGGGGTGGCAGCGGCCGGGCTCCTGTGGGTCTCGATTCCGTTGGGAATCGCGGTGCTGGTCGTCACGCCGGTGCTGGTGGTGGTCGTTCACCTCGTCACGGGGCCGCTCGAGCGACGCACCGGGGCCGAGCAGGCCGCGCTCGCGGACTCCACAGCGATCGCGTCGGATCTGCTGGCCGGACTGCGCACGGTGAAGGGGCTCGGCGCCGAGGCGGAGGCGACCAGGCGATTCCGAAAGGCCAACGCTGCCACTCTGAGCGCCGCACTGCGCACGGCGACCGCCGAGGGTGCGTTCGCCGGTGCGACGGCGCTGCTTTCCGGGATCTTCCTCGTGGCACTGGCATGGATGTCCTCGCAGGCGGTGCTGGACGGCGTGATCAGTGTGGGGCAGATGGTGACGGTGGTGGGCCTGGCGCAGTTCCTGCAGTGGCCGATGGCTTCGCTCGCCTTCGTCGGCGCGGACGTCGCGAAGGTCCGCGCATCGCGCCGTCGCATCCATGAGCTCGCCGCGGTCTCGGGAGCACATGCGGTGCCGAACCCCGCCGTACCGGCTCCGCGCGGTCGAGTCGAGGTGGGCGGCTTCTGGCTCGATGACGGCGACGGGCCCGTCGCGATCGAGCCGGGCGAGCTCGTCGGCATCCGCGCAGATGAACCGGATGCGATCGCACTGAGCGCGCTCTTCGCCGGAGAGGCGGCGCTCGAGCACGGCGACGTCCTCATCGACGGGGACGCGCTTCGACGCCCGCCGGAGCCGGGGGCGGCCAGAGTGGTGTCCGCGCCGCACGAAGCGACGCTGCTCACCGGAACCGTTGCGGACAACATCGGCACGCGCGACGACGACGCGCTCGCCGATGCCGCCGCACTCGGCGACGTCCTGGCAGTCGGAGGATGGGATCGCCGGGTGGGGGAACGCGGCACGCTGCTCTCGGGCGGCCAGCGTCAGCGGGTGGCGCTCGCCCGCGCCCTGGCCTCGGACGCGCGGGTGCTCGTGCTCCGAGAGCCCACGACTGCAGTGGATGCCGTCACGGAGGCGCGCATCGCCTCCGGCATCCGCTCCTATCGGAAGGGGCGCACCACGATCCTGATCACGCACAGCCCGACGCTGCTCGCCGCCTGCGATCGTTCCCTCACGATCGCCGATCGTCGAGGAGTGCGCGCGTGAGCCTGCCGCTTCCCGTGGCCGAAGGCCGCCGCACCCGGCGCGTCCTCGGCGGATTGATCCGCGCGCACGCGCGGGGGTTCTTCCTCGCCGTGCTGGCCCTCGCCCTCGCGGCGGGGGCTGGCGTCGCCAGTCCGCTCCTGCTCGGCGCCGCCATCGACGCGGTCGCCGTCGCGGATGTCGACGCCCTGCGGATCGTGCTCCTCGGTCTGCTGACGATCGTCGTCATCCAGGCGGGCATGGCGCTCTGGTCGCGGATCGCGGTCGCCCGCGTCGGCGAGCGGATGCTGGCGGATCTGCGCGATCGTCTGGTCTTCCACGTGCTGCGCCTCCCGGAGCGCCGAGTCGAGGCCGCCGGACGCGGCGAGGTGGTCTCTCGCGTCTCCGGCGACGTGGCCGTGGTCGGCGAGACCGTCTCGTCGGTGGTGCCGAACGCCGCATCCGCGGGCTTCTCGATCGTGGCGTCGGCGATCGGGCTCGGGGCGATCGATCCGAGGCTGACCCTCGCCGCCTGCCTCGCCGTGCCGATCCAATGGGTCGCGCTGCGTCATCATCTCCGACGCTCCATGCCGGTCTACCGGGCGTCCAGAGCGGCGGCCGGCGAGCGGTCGCAGCGCATGCTGGAGGGCATCGACGCGCAGGCGACCGTCTCCGCGTTCGGACTCACCCAGCAGGTCGAGGAGCGCGTCGACGAATCCGCCAGGGAGGCCGCGGATCTGACGGTTCGCGCCGCCCGTCTGGGGGTGCGCTTCTGGGGCAGGCTCAACCTCGCCGAACTCGTCGGGCTCGCCGCGCTGCTCATCGCCGGATTCTTCCTGGTCGGGGAGGGGGCCATCACCCTGGGCGCGGCGACGGCGGGGGCGCTGATGTTCCTGAACCTCTTCGGTCCGATCGGAACCGTGCTGGCGGGATTCGACGACCTGCAGCGGGCATCGGCGAGTCTGGCGCGGCTGGTCGGGGTGCTCGACGAGCCCGTCGAGACACCACGAGCCGATGAGGTCGACGCCGGCGGCGTGCTTCGCTCCGATGTCGGGGTCGTCATCGAGGGCATCCGGCATGCCTACGTCGGCGCACCGGTTCTCGTTGGTGTGGATCTGCGCATCCGTCCCCGAGAGCATGTCGCGATCGTCGGTGCCACCGGCGCAGGGAAGTCGACCCTCGCGGCGATCGTGTGCGGCCGATTGGATGCGCAAGCCGGAACAGTGCGCTTCACGGGCGACGCACAGCCGAGGATCGCGCTGGTGGCTCAGGAGAATCACGTGTTCGCCGGTCCGCTCGCCGATGATCTCCGGCTCGCCGCCCCGGTCGCGGGCGACGAGGATCTCGAGGCCGCGCTCGCAGTGGTGGGGGCGAGCGCCTGGGTGTCTCGCCTGCCGGACGGTCTCGGCACCGTGATCGGCGCCGGAGGCGTGATCCTCACCGACGTGCAGCGGCAGCAGCTGGCGCTGGCTCGCGTGCAATTGCGCGACCCGCAGGTGCTGGTGCTGGACGAAGCGGCCTCCGAAGCGGGCAGCGCCGACGGCGACGTGCTCGATCGCGCAGCTCTTCGTCTCGCCGAGGGGCGCACGACGATCACGATCGCGCACCGGCTCGAGCAGGCCGATCGTGCCGACCGCGTGATCGTGATGGATGCGGGGCGGATCGTCGAGGCGGGCGCTCCCGCTGAACTCCGCGATGCCGGCGGCGAGTACGCGCGGCTCTGGGCCGTGAGCGGGCACTGACCGATCGGTTCACGTCGCGCGGCGCCGATACGCGTCGCGCAGGAGGAAGAAAGGAGACCCCCGCCGACCCGATTCGGCGGGGGTCTCGCGCGGTATGGAAACCGCGAGAGGGAGCAGAGCTCACCGTGGCGCGGAAAGTTTCGTGACTACCCGTTCCGGTCTGATTCTTCCGCGCAAGAGCAGTTGTAATCGTCCGAAGTGTCCGGCAGGTGAACGCCGATCGAACTTCGCCTCGGCGCTCTGGAAGCGCTTGCGATATCGACCTTCGAGCGGGAGGGAACTCGACTAATCGCAAGGGATACTGCCTGGAAGCGCTTGCAGACTTTCCTGCCCGAGTGCTAGCTTCGGGGCACAGCAAGCACCCGAGCACGTCGTCGTGCCCTCCCTCCTCAGGAGATCTCCGTGTCGAAGAAGACCGTTCACCGCCGCACCGCTCTGCTCACCGCCGTTGCCCTCGCCGCCACCGGCATCGGCGCCGCCGGCGCAGTCGCCCCGGCATCCGCTGCCGACCGGACCGTCGCCCTGGTGGGAGACCTGCAGTCCGAACTCGGCTGCGCCGCCGACTGGGCCCCCGACTGCTCCGAAACCGAGCTCGCGCCCACCGGCGCCGACGGGATCTACAGCGCCGAGTTCGAGGTGCCCGCGGGAACCTACGAGTACAAGGTCGCCCTCGACGACGCCTGGGATGAGGCGTACGGTCTGGACGGCAGCGGAGACAACATCCCGCTCACGATCGACGGCCCATCGACGCTGCGCTTCACGTTCGACGACGCGCTCAAGCGGGTAGGACTCGAGGTCGTCGACCTCCGCGCCGAATACACGACCGACGACGACGCGCTCATCGCCGCCCCCGTGCGCCAGCCGGGCGATGGCGAGCAGTTCTACTTCGTGATGACCGACCGCTTCGCGAACGGCGACCCGTCGAACGACACCGGCGGGCTCGAGGGCGATTCGCTCACGACCGGCTTCGATCCCACGAACAAGGGCTTCTATCAGGGCGGTGACATCGCGGGGCTCCACGAGAACCTCGACTACATCGAAGGCCTCGGCACCACCGCGATCTGGCTCACCCCGAGCTTCGCCAACAAGCCGGTCCAGGGCGAAGGCGCGAACGCCAGCGCCGGCTACCACGGCTACTGGATCACCGACTTCACCCGCATCGATCCGCACCTCGGTACCAACGCCGAGCTCGAGGCTCTCATCGCCGATGCCCACGACCGCGGCATCAAGGTGTACTTCGACATCATCACCAACCACACGGCCGACGTCATCGACTACGCCGAGAAGACCTACGACTACGTCGACATGGCGACCAGCCCGTACACGGATGCCGCGGGCACCGCCTTCGATCCCGCCGATGTCGCAGGGAGCGCTGATTTCCCGGAGCTCGACCCCGCCACGAGCTTCCCGTACACCCCCGTGGTCACCGATGCCGAAGCCAAGGTTCCCGCATGGCTCAACGACCCGACACTGTACCACAACCGCGGCAACTCGACCTGGGCGGGGGAGTCCGTCACGTACGGCGACTTCGACGGTCTCGACGACCTGATGACCGAGCACCCCACGGTGGTGAACGGCTTCGTCGAGGTCTACCAGGACTGGATCGACCTCGGCATCGACGGATTCCGCATCGACACGGTCAAGCACGTCGACTTCGGGTTCTGGGAGCAGTGGTCCCAGGAGGTCCTCGATTACGCGCACGCCCAGGGCGACGACGACTTCTTCATGTTCGGCGAGGTGTACGACGCCGACCCGGTGAAGCTGTCGCCGTACGTGCGCAAGACCGACATGAACTCGGTGCTGGACTTCACTTTCCAGTCGTCCGCGGTGAGCTTCGCGGCGGGCAACTCAGCCAAGGGGCTGCAGTCGCTGTTCGCCGGCGACGACTACTACACGACCGCCGACTCCTCGTCGACGGCGCTGCCGACGTTCCTCGGCAATCACGACATGGGCCGGGTCGGGTCGTTCCTCGACAACCTGGACGCACCGCTGGAGCGCGATGAGCTCGCGCACGAGCTGATGTTCCTGACCCGTGGCCAGCCGGTCGTCTACTACGGCGACGAGCAGGGCTTCACCGGTCCCGGCGGCGACAAGGACGCCCGCCAGACGCTGTTCGCGACGCAGGTCGACGAGTACGCGGACCAGAATCTCATCACGGGCGAGCAGGCCGGATCCGTCGACCGGTACGCCATCGACGCTCCGCTGTACGCGCACATCGCGGAGCTCTCGACGCTGCGCTCATCGCACCCCGCCCTGTCGACCGGGGCGCAGGTCGAGCGCTACGCGGCATCCGGCCCCGGCGTGTACGCCTTCTCCCGGGTGGATGCCGAGGAGAAGGTCGAGCACCTCGTCGCGGTCAACAACGCGACCTCCGTGCAGACCGTCGACATCACGACGCTGACGGCGGATGCCGGCTTCACCCCGATCCACGGCGAGGCCGCAGCCCTCACTACGGATCAGAGCGCCGCGACGAGCATCACGGTGCCGCCGCTGTCGGCGGTCGTCTGGAAGGCGGATGCCCCGGTCACGGCGCCGGCAGAGGCGGCGCCGATCACCCTCACAGTCCCCGCGGCGGGTGCTGCGATCGACGGTCAGGCGGCCGTGACGGCGGACATCGCCGACCAGTGGGCCCAGACGAGCTTCTCCTGGCGCGTCGCCGGCGCGGACGAATGGCACGCGCTCGGCACGGCGGAGGACACCGACCCCCGCGTCTTCCACGATCTCGGCGACCTGAAGAACGGCACGCTGGTCGAGTACCGTGCGGTGACGACGGATGCCGCAGGGCATCACGCCGCGGCATCCACCTACGCATCCGTCGGCAATGCCGTGACCCTCATGGAAGAGGAGGAGCCGCAGCCGGCGTTCGATTCGGTGACGATCGCCGGGAATCTGAACTCCGAGATGGGCTGCGCGGCCGACTGGGAGCCCGGCTGCGAGAAGGCGAAGCTGGCCCTGCGTGCCGACGGCGTCTGGGCGGCGACCTTCGACCTGCCCGCCGGCGACTACGAGTACAAGGCCGCGATCAACGGCAGCTGGAGTATCAACTTCGGTCAGAACGGAGTTCCCGACGGCTCCAACATCGCGATCACGCACACCGGCGGCGCGATCACGTTCTACTTCGACCCGCGGACGAACATCGTGCAGTCCAGCGCCGAAGGTCCCACGGTCACCCTGGCCGGATCCCTGCAGGACGAACTCGGGTGCGCGGCGGACTGGGCGCCGGACTGCCTCGGCACGCTCATGGCCGACGGCGACCGCGACGGCATCTACGAGTTCTCGTCCGCGGAGCTTCCCACCGGTGCGTATGAGGTGAAGGTCGCGCACGGCCTGAGCTGGGCCGAGAACTACGGCGCCGACGGCGTGCGCGACGGGGCGAACATCTCGTTCAGCGCGAGCGAGGGCAAGGTCACGACCTTCCGATACACGCTCGAGACCCACATGCTCGAGGTGCTCAGCGATGATCCGCCGCTGCCGGGGGCGGGGGAGCTGCGCGCGCACTGGATCGACGAGACCACGATCGCATGGCCTGCGGATCTCGGCTCCACCGACAATGCCGGATATGCACTGCACTCGGCATCCGACGCGTCCCTCGCACTGGCGGACGGTCAGGTCACCGGCGGCGAGGCGATCGCGCTGACGGTCGACGGCACGCTGACCGAGGACCAGACCGCGCGCTTCCCCGCGCTCGCCGGATACCTCGCACTGAAGGTGTCCGACGCGGATGCCGCAGCTCTCGTCCGCACGCAGCTGGCGGTCTCTCAGGCAGGCGTCGATGGAGCCGTCACCGCGTACACGGGGGTGCAGCTGCCCGGGGTGCTGGACGACCTGTACGCGCCCGCACTCGACGAGATCGACCTCGGCACGACTTTCCAGGGCAAGAAGCCGACGTTCCGACTGTGGGCGCCGACGGCGCAGCAGGTGACGCTGCTGACCTGGGACCCTTCGACTGACGCGGCGGGAGATCCCGTCCGTCACGAGGCGACCTGGGACGCAGCATCCGGCGTCTGGCGGGTGAGCGGCGACAAGAAGCTGAAGAACGTCGAGTTCCTGTGGGAGGTCGTCGTCTACGCCCCGAGCACGGGGGCGATCGAGACGAACCTCGTGACCGACCCGTACTCGACGGCGCTGACGCTGAACTCCGAGCGCTCCGTCGCCGTCGATCTCGACGACAAGGACTGGCAGCCGAAGGTCTGGAAGAAGGCGAAGGCGCCCGAGGTCGAACGCGACGTGGATCGCGCGATCTACGAGCTGCACATCCGCGACTTCTCGATCGGCGACGAGACGGTCCCCGCCGAGAAGCGCGGCACCTACCTCGCGTTCGCCGAGGACAGTGCGGGGACGGATCAGCTGCGCGAGCTGGCGGATGCCGGGATCAACACGGTTCACCTCCTGCCGTCCTTCGACATCGCGACGATCGAGGAGGACCGTTCAGCGCAGGCCGCACCGGCGTGCGATCTCGCATCGTTCGCTCCCGACTCCGCCGAGCAGCAGGCGTGCGTCGGTGCTGTCGCCGGGGCGGACGGATTCAACTGGGGCTACGACCCGTTCCACTACTCCGCTCCGGAGGGCTCCTACGCGGTGAACCCGGACGGCGGTGCCCGGGTCGGCGAGTTCCGCACCATGGTCGGTTCGCTCCACGACATGGGGCTCCAGGTCGTGCTGGACGAGGTGTTCAACCACACCGCGGCATCCGGCCAGGCGGACACCTCCGTCCTCGATCAGGTCGTGCCCGGCTACTACCACCGCCTGAACGCGGCCGGCTCCGTGGAGACGAGCACCTGCTGCCAGAACGTGGCGACCGAGCATCTCGCAGCGCAGAAGCTCATGGTCGACTCGATCGTGACGTGGGCGGCGGACTACCGCGTCGACGGGTTCCGCTTCGACCTGATGGGGCACCACTCGAAGGACAACATGCTCGCCGTCCGCGACGCGCTGGACGAGCTGACGCTGGAGGAAGACGGCGTGGACGGTGCCGCCGTCTACCTGTACGGCGAGGGCTGGAACTTCGGCGAGGTCGCGGACAACGCCCTGTTCGAGCAGGCCACCCAGGGCCAGCTCGGAGGGACGGGCATCGGCACGTTCAACGACCGGCTGCGGGATGCCGTGCACGGCGGCAGCCCCGTCGACGGCTCCTCCACCTTCCGCCAGGGCTTCGGCACCGGCCTCGGAACCGACCCGAACGGAGACCCGATCAACGGAACGACCGAGCAGGCGATCGCCGATCTCGGTCACGAGACGGATCTCGTGAAGCTGGGCCTGGCCGGCAACCTGCGCGACTACGCGTTCACGACGAGCGACGGACTCGTGACCGCGGGGTCGGGCATCGACTACCGCGGCGCACCGGCCGGCTACGCCGACGAACCGGGCGAGGTCATCAACTACGTCGACGCGCACGACAACGAGACGCTGTACGACCTGTCGGTGCTGAAGCTGCCGACCGGCACCTCGATGGCGGATCGCGTGCGCATGAACACGCTGTCGCTCGCCACCGTGACTCTGTCGCAGTCGCCCTCGTTCTGGCACGCCGGCACCGAGCTGCTGCGGTCGAAGTCGCTGGATCGCAACAGCTACGACTCCGGCGACTGGTTCAACCGGATCGACTGGACGGGCCAGGAATCGACCTTCGGCTCCGGGCTGCCGCCCGCGGCGGACAACGAGGACAAGTGGTCCCTCCTGGCGCCGCTGCTGGCTGACCCGGCGTTGAAGCCGGCTGCCGCGGACATCGCGTCGGCCGAGGCATCCGCTCTGGATCTGCTCCGCGTCCGCGACGAGGTCGACCTGCTGCAGCTGGGATCGGCGGAGCTGATCGGTGAGAAGCTGACATTCCCGAACAGCGGGACGGATGCCGCCCCCGGCGTGATCGTGATGTTCATCGATGATCTCGTGGGCGATGACGTCGACCCTGCTCTGGACGGTGCCCTGGTCGTGTTCAACGCCTCGCCGGAGGCGGTGACGCAGTCGGTCTCGTCGCTGGCAGGGCGGGACTTCGCCCTGACGCCGGCGCTCGCGAACGGCGCGGATGCCGTCGTCAAGACCACGACCTGGGATGCCGCGACCGGAACCGTCACGGTGCCGGCGCGCTCGGTCGCGGTCCTGGTCGATGAGCAGCCGGAGCCCGTGGACACGAAGATTCGTCTGACGTCGGCGAAGATCACGGCCAAGGCCGGGTCGACCTACACACTCGAGGCGACCGTCACGGCGGCGGACAAGACGGCCCCGGTCGGCACGGTGACGCTGACCGACGGCAGGAAGGTGGTCGCAACGGTGGAGCTGACAGCGGATGCCGCGGGGAAGGTCGTGGTGACCATCCCGAAGATCAGTCGCGGCCTGCACCTGCTCGGTCTGCAGTTCGACGGTGCCGAGCCGTACGAGCCGTCGCGCACGCTGCTTCCGCTGCCGGTGCTCGTCCGCTGACCCGCCGAAACGACAGCGCCCCGCCCCTCGCATGATGCCGAGGGACGGGGCGCTGTCGGGCGTGATCAGTCCGCGAGCACTCCGCGACGACGCGTGACGAACAGCGCGGCGCCCGCGGTGAGCAGCGCGGCTGCTCCGAGCGCGATGCCCCACGGCGCGGCGGCACCGGTCGTCGCCAGGCCGCCGGTGGCGAGTACGGTCAGCGGCGTCTCGATCGGCTCGAGATCGCCCGAGGCGATCACGAGCGTGTGCGCACCCGGTGCGAAGTCCGCCGGAATCGCGACCGTGAACTCGACAGTGCCGGAGGCGTCGGCCGCCGGGATGCCCTGGACCACGATCGGGTCGCTGTGCAGCGTCGCCGTGATCTGCTGTCCCGCGTCCAGGCCTGTGACCGAGACGGTGAGCGTGTCGCCCTGCTCGACCTGGTCGGACGAAAGGGAGACGGTCGCCCAGGCATCCTCAGCGGGCTCGCTCGGACCGGGCGTCGGCTCCGGCGTCGGCTCGGTCGAACCGTCGGCGACGACCGCGCGGCCGAGCTCGGCCGGGGAGACCGGGCTGTTCGTGGCGAAGTACGCCACGGTGGCGGTCAGGTCGACCTGGCCGGTGTCGGTGCGGTCGGTGCCCTCGGCGAAGGTGGTGAAGTTGTCGCCACCGGCCGCGAGGAACGAGTTCGTCGCGACGGTGTACTCGGCGGTCGGGTCGACCTCCGCACCCTGGAACGACATCGACACGATGCGCTCGCCGCGAGCGGCCTCGGGGTCGTACTCGTAGCTGAAGCCCGCCGAGACGCCGAGGTGCAGCTTGGGCCGCTCCGAGCCGTCCGGCTGCCACTGCTCCTCGAGGATGTCCTTCAGCTGCGCACCGGTCAGCGTCACCGTGACCAGCGTGTTCGCGAAGGGCTGGACGTTGGCGACGTCACGGTAGGTGAGCGTCCCGTCCGTGCCATAGAGCAGGTCGGCGCGCAGTCCACCCGGGTTCATGATTCCGATCTGCGCCGGCGTTCCTGCGTAGTCCTCGTTGGACGTGGCCCACAGGTACAGGTCGGCGACCGTGTTGCCCAGCGTCGACTCGACGCCGCGGTCCGCACCGGCCGGCTCCCCACCGCGCAGGATGTCGGCCGTGATCGAACCGACCTCGACCGAGCCCTCCTCGTCGGCGGTGGCCTGGGCGGCGGTGACGATCTCGGCGACCTCGGGGTCAGCGGGGAAGGCGGCTGCGCCGTCGACCACGAGCGGGACCAGCGCGCCCTCGATCGAGACGAGATCCTTCGACGCGGTGTCCACCGAGATGTCCAGCTTGCCCAGCGTCGTGCCGTACTGGTGCGCCTGGATCACCGGACGCTCCACGCCCGTCGGACCCTCGATGACGCAGGAGTAGCTCTGGTGGGTGTGGGCGGACACGATCGCGTCGATCTCGGCCGAGGCGTCGTGCACCAGCGCGCCGAAGTCGGTCGTGTCCGCTTCGACGGCCTCGCAGGAGGACTGCGCAGCACCCGTGTGCGAGAGCAGTACGATCACGTCAGCGGCATCCGCTTCGGTGATCTCCGCCGCGACACGGTTCGCGGCCTCGAGCTGGTCGCCGAACTCGATGTCGGCGATGCCGGTCGGGGTCACCATGGCTGCCGTGTCGGCCGTGACGGTGCCGATGAAGGCCACGCGCACGCCGTCGACGTCCTCGACGTAGTACTCGTCGAGCGCCGGAGTGTCGGTGCCCTTCAGGTACACGTTCGCGGCCAGGCCGTACTGTCCGCCGCCGAAGCGGGGCAGGACGCGGTCGGTGAGGTCGACGAAGCCCTGGTCGAACTCGTGGTTGCCCGCTGCGCTGACATCCAGACCCGCCGCAGCCAGGGCGTCAATGGTCGGGTTGTCGTCGTCGATGAACGAGGTGAACGTGGACGCGCCGATGTTGTCACCGGCCGACACGAACAGCGTGTTCGGGTTCTCCGCCTCGAAAGAGTCGACGGCGCCGGCCACGACAGCGGCCCCCGCCTCGCCGTTTCCGAGGTTCTCCTCGATCCGGCCGTGGAAGTCGTTGATCGTCAGGACCTGGATGTCCGTCGTCGTGCCGGTGTCCTCGGCGCCGATCGCGAACAGGGTGACCGTTCCGGAGACCTCGTTCGCGACGGCGAGCAGCGGCTCGCCGGTGGCGGACTCGGCGGCCGGGATGAACGCGATGCCCTCCGCGCCGAGGTCGCCGGCCTGGGACAGCACGGCGGTCGGGTCGTCGGCATCCTCGACCGAGACCGAGAAGTCGCGGTTGTTGACGTAGGTCACGAACGACGAGGCAGCCGGGTCGGTGATGTCGAACACGGCGACGCCGCCGACGCGCTCGAAGCCGATGAACGCGTAGGTGCGCCCGTCGACCTCGCCGATGGTGAGGTTCTCGGGCTCAGGGCCCTTGTCGTCGCTGCGGCCCTCGAGGTTGGACTCGCTGTGGTTGGAGTTGAAGAACTCCGGAACGGCCGCGGCCGTGATCTGCTCGAACGCGTCGCCGGAGTCGAAGATCTGCTCTCCGTCCGTGGTCCAGATCGAGAAGGAGCGTCCACCGAACGAGTACAGCTCGTCGTAGCAGCCCTCGGCCTCGTTGAAGCCGTTCTCGATGGTGACGTTGAGGCGGCCGAGGTCGGCGTCTCCGGTGAGAGCGGCGAGGTTCTCGCAGACCGGGCCGTAGCCGTCCTCCGCCAGATCCTTCACGCGGCTCGGCTCGACGTAGTCTCCCCATTCGCGGGCGTCGCCCTCGTTCGCCGTGACGAGATAGGTCGTGCCCCCGGCGGTGTACGAGTTGAGGCCGTCGGGCATGTAGATGCCCTTGAGGCCCTCGAACGTGCGGATGTCGATGACATCGTCCTTGTCGCTGGCATCCAGACCATTGCCCTCGAGCGAGTGGTCCGTGAAGCCCAGCGAGAAGATGTCGGTCACCGTCGCCGAAGCCAGATCGACGGTCGCGATCGCGTTCGCCTCCTGCAGAGCGGCGTACGCGGTGCCGCCGTCGACGGCGATGTACTCGGGCTCGAGGTTGCGGCTGACCGGGAAGTCGGCCTCGGGTGCCGGGCCGAACACGCGCACGTCGGCGGGCAGCGTCTGAGCGCCGCCCTCTTCGAACGCGTGGAAGTCGGCGATGCGGACAGCGTCCTGTGCCGGAGCGGCGATCGTGTCGGGAAGCGAGACGATCGCGACCGAGCCCTCAGGGTCGCTCGAGAAGTCGTCTGCTGGCTCGCCCTCGTTCGCGACGACGGCGTACGCGCCGTCGGCCGAGAAGGTCACCATGTCGGGCAGAGCGCCGACGGTCACCTGGCCGAGGATCGCCGACTCGGCATCCGCCGCGTTCGCGTCGAAGAAGACCAGATGGCCCTCGTCCGTCTTCACCGGCGCCTCGAAGGCGATCACGCCGAGGCCGTCCTCGCGGATGGCGACAGAGTTCGCGACACCGTCGGACTCGATCGAGAACAGCTCGGCGATGGCGGTCGGATCGGCGTAGTCCAGCACGTCGACCGAGCCGGCCTGCGCGTTCACGACGAACAGGCGGTCGCCGTGCGCGTGCACGATCTCGGCGGCCGACTCGTCGAAGACGCCGGATTCGAAGGTGCCGACGGGCGACAGCGCGAGGGCTGCGTCCTCGGCGGAGTGGACGATCGGCGAAGGCACGATCGCCGCCTGGGCGGCGGAGACCGCGATGAGCGGTGTGAGCGCGAGGGCACACGTCAGGGTGGCGGCGGACGTCGTCCAGACGGCGCGCCGTGAGGGGCGAGAGGGCATCATTTCCTCGGGGTTCGGGAGCGGGCGGGATGGGCGCGCGACGACGCTCATGGCCGTAAGAACAGCCGAGACCTGACTATCGGCCGTGGATGGCGACCGGGTGAACGAACGGGAAACAGCCGGCACACCACTCGCTCTGCACCGACGGCGCGGAGGCGGGATGTTGTCCACAACCCGCAGAATTCCGTGACCGGGTGCGCGGCGCCTCGGCGATCATCGCCTCATGACTGATGCGAACACGACCCTCAAGGACCTGGTCCTCGACCGCGATGACGACCTCCGTGACCTGCTGCACGTCCTGCTGCGGCAGGCGAACCTCCACCAGATGTGGCTGCTGTTCATCGATGAGCACGGCCGCCTCGGCGATCCGCTCATGCCGATGGACGACTACCCGGACGACCCGCACGAAGAGGTGGAGGTCGATGACCTCGGCCGCGTCGACCAGGCGCACCTGCTCATGCACCGCAGCGGCATGCTGCTCGAGGCCACAGGCAACGCGAGCGTCGTACTGGTGTGGGAGCGGGTGGGCCCCAGCACGCTGGACGATGAGAATCGAGCATGGGCACGTGCGATGGCCGCTGCCGCCACCGTGCTCGGCGTGCCGCTGCGCGCACAGTTCCTGCTGTACAACCGGGGAATCCGTCAGCTCCACGCGGACGACTACCTCTAGATACTAGGACACCCTAGTAAATCAGAGAGGGGCAAAGTAAACTTTCCTTGCGCCAACGAGGGCGCGAAGGGACTGCGCACAATGACTCGGATCATCCCCCATTTCATAGGCGGATCGCACGTGGCTCCCGACGGGGGCCGCATCGCTGACGTCTTCGACCCCAGCACCGGTGCCGTTCAGGCCCGTGTCCCGCTCGCGAGTGCCGACGAGGTCCGGCTGGCCATCGCCGACGCCGAGGCGGCGCAGCCGGGGTGGGCGGCGACCAACCCGCAGAAGCGCGCGCGGGTGCTGATGCGGTTCCTCGATCTCGTGCACCGCGACATGGACGACCTCGCCCGGCTGCTCTCCAGCGAGCACGGCAAGACGTTCGACGACGCCAAGGGCGACATCCAACGGGGCCTCGACGTCATCGAATTCGCCGCCGGAGCCCCGCACCTGCTCAAGGGCGAGTACTCGACGGACGCCGGTACCGGCATCGACGTCTACTCGATGCGTCAGCCGCTCGGCGTCGTCGCCGGCATCACACCGTTCAACTTCCCCGCGATGATCCCGCTCTGGAAGGCCGGGCCCGCGATCGCCGCCGGCAACGCCTTCATCCTCAAGCCCAGCGAACGAGACCCGTCCGTTCCCGTGCGGCTCGCGGAGCTGTTCCTGGAAGCCGGGCTCCCGGCCGGCATCCTCAACGTGGTGCACGGCGACAAAGAGGCCGTCGACGTGCTGCTCGAGGACGAGCGCGTCCAGGCGATCGGCTTCGTCGGGTCCACGCCGATCGCCGAGTACATCTACGCCACCGCCGCCGCGCACGGCAAGCGCGCGCAGTGCTTCGGCGGCGCGAAGAACCATCTCATCGTCCTGCCGGATGCCGACCTCGACCAGGTCGTCGATGCGCTCATCGGTTCCGGGTACGGATCGGCCGGGGAGCGCTGCATGGCCATCTCGGTCGCCGTGCCGGTCGGGGACGACACCGCCGATGCTTTGGCCGCCCGACTGACCGAACGGGTCGCGCAGCTGCGCGTCGGCCCGTCGCTCGCGGACGACGTCGACTACGGCCCGCTCGTCACGCGCGCAGCGGTCGAGCGCGTCGAGGGATGCATCCAGCAGGGCGTGGATGCCGGGGCGACCCTGCTCGCCGACGGTCGAGGTCTCGTCGTCCCCGGGCATGAGAGCGGGTTCTTCCTCGGGCCGACCCTGTTCGATCACGTCACCACGGACATGTCGATCTACCGGGAGGAGATCTTCGGGCCCGTCCTCGTGATCGCGCGAGCGCGGGACTACGAGGAGGCGTTGGCGATGGCATCCGATCACGAGTTCGGCAACGGGGTCGGAATCTTCACCCGCGACGGGGACGCGGCCCGCGACTTCGCCGCGCGGGTGAACGTCGGCATGGTCGGCGTGAACGTGCCGATCCCCGTTCCGCTCGGGTACTACACCTTCGGCGGGTGGAAGCGCAGCGGCTTCGGCGACCTGAACCAGCACGGTCCTGACGCGTTCCGCTTCTACACGAAGACCAAGACCGTGACGAGCCGATGGTCGGCCACCGGCCTGCGCTCGGCGGCTGAGCCCGTCGAAGCGGGCGCCAGCTTCGTCATGCCCACCACGCGCTGATCCGGCGCCACACGACACATCCCACAAGGAGTATCCATGACCCTCATGACGACGACAGAGGAGCGGCAGGCGATCCTGCAGGCGGTCCGCGAGTTCACAGAGACCGAGCTGGCCCCGTACGCGCTGGAACGCGACGAGAACCACGTGTTCCCCCGAGAGAGTCTGCAGCGCGGCGGCGAACTCGGACTCGGCGGCATCTACGCGAGCGAGGAGTTCGGCGGCACTGGCCTGTCGCGCATGGACACGGTCGCGATCTTCGAGGAGCTCGCCAAGGGCGACCCGGCTGTCGCGTCGTACATCTCGATCCACAACATGGTCGTCGGGATGATCGACCGGTACGGCGACGACGCCCAGCGGTCGCGCTGGCTGCCGGAGCTGACCGCGATGAGCGGCTTCGGCGGGTACTGCCTCACCGAGCCGGGCGCCGGATCGGATGCCGCGGCCATTGCCACGAGCGCGATCAGAGACGGCGACGACTACGTGCTCACCGGGGTGAAGCAGTTCATCTCGGGTGCGGGCGAAGCGGCGGTGTATGTCGTGATGGCGCGCACCGGTGAACCCGGCGCGCGGGGGATCACAGCGTTCCTCGTCCCCGGTGATGCACCAGGTCTCGCGTTCGGGGCTCCCGAGAAGAAGATGGGCTGGCACGCGCAGCCCACCCGCCAGGTGATCCTGGACGAGGTGCGCGTTCCGGCCGCCGATCGGCTGGGCGAGGAGGGCGGCGGCTTCAAGATCGCGATGTCGGCCCTCGACGGCGGACGCCTCAACATCGCGGCGTGCTCGCTCGGCGGAGCCCAGTGGGCGCTGGAGCAGGCGATCCGCTACGTGCACGAGCGCTTCACGTTCGGCGACCCGCTCGCCGAGAAGCAGAGCATCGTGTTCGCGATCGCCGACATGCGCGCGCAGCTGCATGCCGCACGGCTCATGGTGCACGACGCGGCCGCCGCGGTCGACACGGCCGCTGCGGATGCCTCGGTGCGCTGCGCGATGGCCAAGCGCTTCGCGACGGATGCCGGGTTCGACGTCGCGAACCGGGCGCTTCAGCTGCACGGCGGCTACGGCTACCTGCAGGACTACGGCATCGAGAAGGTGGTGCGCGACCTGCGCGTGCACCAGATCCTGGAAGGGACGAACGAGATCATGCAGCTGATCGTCGGACGAGAGACGCTGAAGGCCGCATCATGAGGATCGCATTCCTCGGCCTCGGCCACATGGGGCTGCCGATGGCCCGCAATCTCATCGCGGCCGGCCACGAGGTCATCGGCTTCGACGTGATGGCGTCGGCTCGGGATGCCGCGGCATCCGCCGGGATTCCCCTCGCCGACTCGGGAGCGGATGCCGCGGCATCCGCCGAGGTCGTCATCACGATGTTCCCAGCCGGCGCGCACGTGCTCTCGGCCTACCGGGACGGCCTGCTGGATGCGGCTCCCGCGGGCGCGCTCTTCATCGAGTCATCGACGATCGCGGTCGCCGATGCGCAGGAGGCGCACGCGCTCGCCGTCGCCGCAGGTCACCGCCAGGTCGACGCACCCGTCTCGGGCGGCGTGGTGGGCGCCGAGAACGCGACGCTGGCCTTCATGGTGGGCGGCTCGGACGACGACTTCGCCGCCGCGCAGCCGATTCTCGAGACCATGGGCAAGCGCATCGTGCACTGCGGCGGGCCGGGGCTCGGTCAGGCCGCGAAGGTCTGCAACAACATGATCCTCGGGGTCTCGCAGATCGTGGTCGGCGAGGCCTTCGTGCTCGCCGAGCGCCTCGGTCTCAGCCATGAGGCGCTGTACGAGGTCGCCTCGAACGCCTCGGGTCAGTGCTGGGCGCTGTCGACGAACTGCCCGGTGCCGGGGCCGGTGCCCACGAGCCCCGCCAACCGCGATTATCAGCCGGGTTTCGCGGGCGCGCTGATGGCGAAGGATCTGGGGCTCGCGCTCGAGGCGATCGAGCAGACGGGGACGGATGCTCGGCTCGGCCGGCTGGCGCAGGAGATCTATGCGGCCTACGCCGCGGGCGAAGGCGGTGGCCGCGACTTCTCCGGCATCATCGCCGACATTCGCGACGGGACCGTGTGAGGATCGTCTCGGGCGATTCGAAGCCGGTGAGTGAGGAGGCTCCATGAGCGAGTACGAGACGATCCTGGTCGAACAGCGCGGCCGCGTCGGGTGGATCACGCTGAACCGACCACAGGCGCTGAACGCCCTCAACGGGCAGGTCGCGACCGAGGTCACGGCCGCCGCGGTCGCCTTCGACGCCGACGACGGCATCGGTGCGATCGTCGTCACCGGCAGTGAGAAGGCCTTCGCCGCTGGTGCCGACATCAAGGAGATGGAGTCGATGACGGCATCCGAGATGCTCGCCACCGACCATTTCGGGATCTGGCGCGATTTCGCCGCCGTCCGCACTCCGGTCATCGCCGCCGTCAGCGGCTTCGCGCTGGGCGGCGGGTGCGAGCTCGCGATGATGTGCGACATCATCCTCGCCGCCGACACAGCGACCTTCGGGCAGCCGGAGATCAACCTCGGCGTCATCCCCGGGATGGGCGGCACGCAGCGGCTCATCCGCGCGATCGGGTACTACAAGGCCGCTGAGCTGGTGCTGTCCGGGAGGCTGATGGGTGCGGAGGAGGCGGAGCGCGCGGGGCTCGTCTCGCGCGTGGTGCCGGCATCCGAGCTGCTCGCGGAGGCGTCGACGCTGGCCGAGACGATCGCGGCGAAGTCGCTGCCGAGCCTGTACGCGGCCAAGGCCGCACTGGATGCCGCGATGGAGACGACCCTCGCCGACGGTCTCGCGCACGAGACGCAGGCCTTCGCCGGGCTCTTCGACACTGACGACCAGAAAGAGGGCATGGCTGCGTTCCGCGAGAAGCGGGCACCGCGGTTCACGAACAGTTGAGGGTGCGTCGAGAAACCACTGCGCGCGCGAGAAACGCCTGCACACATGGTTTCTCGCGACGAGAGTGGTTTCTCGCTGAGCGGGTGTCAGGCGCGCAGCGCCGTGAGCACCTTCTCCACGCGGCGGGCGCGCGTCTCGTCCGTCTTCGCCTCGGCGACCTGGCGGGCGTGCTCCTTGCGCTTCGAGTACGAGAGCGCGTCGAACGCGGCACGCAGCGCGGGGTCCGCGTCGAGCTCGGAGGTCAGTGCCAGTGGCAGGACGACTTCGCGCTCGGCGGCATCGACGGTGATCGCGACGTCGACCTCCTGGCCCATCTCCAGCCCCACCTCCGCGCGCGCGGCCTTGCTGAAGCCGATCATGTTCAGCCCGCCCATCCGGGCGATCCGGAGGCGGATGCGGCGATCGCCGAAATCGACGACCACCGGGAAGGCCTTGCCCGCACCGAAGGATGCGACCTGCTCGTCGGTGAGCACGATCGCGGCCGCAGGGCCGTGCGGCTCGAGGACGGTGTGCAGGCGCAGTTCGGTCATGCCGGACAGATTACGCGCGCTCGACCTCCGTGGCCAGGATGGCGCCGCGCTCGTCGATCAGCCGCCGCATGTACGCGCGCTGGAACAGTCGGTCGACGAGTGAGCCGATCGGCCCGAAGGGGGAGCGCAGCGTCACGGTGTCGCGCATCAGCGTCCCCTCAGGATGCTCGTCGAACTCGTGCTCGTGATGGAACTGCGCGAAGGGACCGCTGATCTGCTGATCGCAGAAGCGGTGCGGTGGATCGAGGTCGAAGACGACGGATGTCAGGTGGAACGGGATGCCGAAGTGCCGTGCGCGCCAGGTCACGGTCGAGCCCTCGGTGAAGACTCCGCCGTCTGGTCCGGCGACCATGGTCTCGCCGTAGCGGGCCATCGTCCGCACATGCAGCTGCGGGTCGAGGGATGCCGCGTACACCCGATCGGGCGCGGCACGGATCACCCGCTCGACGACGAAGGACGCCATCAGAGCGGATCGGGCTGCGGCCGCGGATCCGTGAAGTCCCCGGCATCCTTGCGGAGGCGCGCCACGATGCCGACGAGGTCGGAGGCGTCCTCGGAACTGATGCCCGGTTCGGTGAAGACCTCGGCGTTCAGGGCGGCCGTCGCGCGCTCGACGAGGTCGCGGCCGGCGTCCGTGAGGGCGAGCATCGCGGCCCTGCCGTCGTGCGGGTGCGGTTCGCGGACGATCAGCCCGTCGCGCACGAGCCGGTCGGACGTGCTCGTGACCGTGGTGGCGTGCACCTGCAGGCGGGACACCACGCTCGACAGCGGCAGGCGCTCGCGGCGGCTGAAGGCGAGCAGGCGCAGCACCTCGTAGCGCGCGAACGACAGCTCGAAGGGCTTGAGCGCCGCGTCGACTCTGGCGAGGAGCAACTGCTGCGCGCGCATCACTGAGATCACGACCGTCATGCCCTCTGCGGCATCCGTCCAGCCGTGCGCGAGCCATTGCCGCTTCGCCTCGGCGAGCGGATCGATCGGCAGGGGTCGGTGCTGGGCCACGTTTCCACGCTACCCGGACCTGCCGCCGAGTCCGTGCGGCGCGCTACGCTCGGAGGCGTGGGGCGCCCGGTGGTCGGCGGCCGTGGGACTGAGTTTCACCGGACTAGACTCGGAGTGTCGTGAGGAGCAATCGATGAAGATCTTCGTCCTGGTCAAGGAAGTGCCGGACACCTACGGTGATCGCCAGCTGAATCTGGAGACCGGACTCGCCGATCGTGCGGCGGGCGACGTGGTGCTGGATGAGATCACCGAGCGCGCTCTCGAGGTCGCGCTGCGCTACGCGGACGCGAACGCCGGGACCGAGGTGGTCGCCCTGTCGATGGCCCCCGCATCGTCCACGGCATCTGTGCGCCGAGCGCTCGCGATCGGAGCCGGCTCCGCCGTGCACATCGCTGACGAGCAGCTCGTCGGCGCCGATCTCGGGCTGACGGCCGAAGTGCTCGCGGCGGCGATCCGGCGCGGCGAGCCAGACCTCGTCATCGCCGGCAACCTCTCGACCGACGGCTCGGCCGGTCTCATCCCCGGCATGCTGGCCGAGCATCTCGGCTTCGCGCAGGCGACCGCGCTGAGCGCGGTGGAGATCACCCCCGAGGGCATCTCGGGCACCAGGGCAGCGGATGCCGGGGCGCAGCCGATCTCGGCATCCCTCCCGGCGGTGATCTCGATCACCGAGGCCTTGCCGGATGCCCGCTTCCCGAACTTCAAGGGCATCATGGCGGCCAAGAAGAAGCCGCTCGAGGTGCTCTCGCTCGACGATCTCGGCGTCTCCGCCGACCCCGGCGCGGCGCCGCGGACGATCATGACCTCCGTCGCCGAGAAGCCGCCGCGTGCCGCCGGCGTCAAGATCACGGACGAGGGGGATGCCGCAGCGCAGCTGGTCGACTTCCTCGTGCAGAACAGGCTGGTGTGACCATGAGCTACCCCGACAACCCCGTCCTCGTCCTCGTCGACGTCACGCCGTCCGGAGAGGCCGCGGCCAGCACTGCGGCGCTCATCGGCGCGGCGTCGACGGTCGGCACTCCGGTCGCGCTCGTCCCCGGCGGCTCGCAGAGCGCGGTGGATGCCGCGGCCGCTGCGGGTGCAGCCGTCGTGCTGACCGCGCCTGTGGACGACACCGCGCTGGTGGTGCCGCTCGTCGATGCGCTGCACGCCGCATTCCAGCAGGTCTCGCCGGATGCCGTGCTCGTGTCGAACTCGATCACCGGACGCGACGTCGCCGGCCGGCTCGCGGTGCGCACCCGCAACGCCGTCTCGGTCGACGCGATCGGCGTCTCCCGTGACGAGGACGGCGTCGTGGCGCATCACTCCGTGTACGGCGGCGCCTACCTCGTCGACTCGGCTCCGACCTACGGCGCCCCGATCATCACGGTGCGGCAGGGGGCCGTCGACGCTCGGGCTGACGCCGTCGCGACGCCGACGGTCGAGGAGCTCGCCGTGACGGCATCCGGAGCCCCCGCGGCCGCAGCCGGCGCGATCGAAGCGGTCGAGCAGGCTTCCTCCCGCCCTGACCTGCGCGGTGCCGCCCGTGTCGTCTCGGGTGGCCGTGGTCTCGGGTCGAAGGAGAAGTTCGCGCTCGTCGAACAGCTGGCCGACGCACTCGGCGCTGCCGTCGGCGCGTCCCGCGCAGCGGTGGATGCCGGGTACATCCCGTACGCCCACCAGGTCGGACAGACCGGTGTCTCCGTGTCGCCGCAGCTGTACATCGCGCTCGGGATCTCTGGCGCGATCCAGCACAGGGCGGGCATGCAGACCGCGAAGACGATCGTGGCGATCAACAAGGACGGCGAGGCGCCCATCTTCGACGTCGCCGACTTCGGCATCGTCGGCGACGTGTTCGCGGTCGTGCCGCAGGTGATCGAGGCCCTCGAAGCGCGGGAGAAGTAGTGCTGCGCCGCGGACTGCCCCGTGTGCCGGGCGGAGAGCCGTGGCCTCCGGGTGACGTGCTGATCGACGAGCCCTCGGTCGCCGCCCCGCTCGGGGCCGAGGTCGACTCCGAGGCGGTCGCGCCGGCTGCGAGAGCCGGGGGAGTCGGGATCGCCGTGTCGGCCCCCCGTGTGGATGCCGATGCCGCCCGGGGAGTGCCGGCAGCCCCCCGCGCACTGCGCCGCGGACTGCCGCGCACGACCGGGGGCGATCCCTGGCCCCCTGCCGGTTCGGTCACGGATGGCTCGGCGACCTCGGGTGCGGCGCTCGGCGCCCCGGCGGCGACGGCGGCCGGACTCGGCACGACACCGGCTGCGGTCTCGGCGCCCGGCGTCTCGGCGAACGCGCCCGCAGCGTCCGGTGACGCCGCGGCGACTGCCGCCGCAACCGCGGAGACTCTGGCGGGGACGACACCCGGAACCCCTGGAGTGGCAGGTGCTCCGGAACCGGTGAACACGGCCGACGCCACGCTGCGTCGCGGCCTTCCGCGCGCCCCCGGGGGCGAACCATGGCCCCCTGCCGGAACCGCGGTCACCGCGCTGTCTGTCGCTGCGTCCGTCATGGCGCCGACTCCTGCCGGCCCCGTCGCCTCCGCCGGCCCTGGGGTCAGCACGCCAGATGTCGGACCGATCGGCACAGAACGTCCGACACCGGGTGTGTCGTCCCCCCAGGTGAACCAGGCAGACACCGCGCTCGCGCGCGTCGCGGTCCCACTGGCTGTTCCGCGCACGGTGTGGCAGGGCGTCGCACCGAAGCGCTTGCCGGCCGCGGCATCCGAATCCGGGCGCCCGACGTGGACGCAGGCCATCGCCGGTCTCCTGGGTCTTGCGGGGCTCGGCATCCTGGGCATCGCCGCCATCGCCTTCGTCCGGACGATCCTCAGTACGCCGGTGATGATGGACTTCCTCGCGGCGTTCCCTGGCGAGTATCACCTGCCGGAGGGCGCCGCCGTCGGCATCCCCGGGTGGGTGGGCTGGCAGCACTTCTTCAACATGTTCCTGATGGTGCTGATCATCCGGACGGGCCTCACGGTGCGCTCCGAGAAGCGCCCCACCGTGTTCTGGACCTCGCGCCGCAACCCGAAGCACAAGATCAGTCTGACCCTGTGGCTGCACCAGGCGCTGGACGTGCTCTGGCTCGTCAACGGCGTGATCTTCGTCGTGCTGCTGTTCGCGACGGGGCACTGGGTGCGCGTCGTCCCGACCAGCTGGGAGGTCTTCCCGAACGCGCTTTCGGCCGGCCTGCAGTACGTGTCGCTGGACTGGCCGACCGAGAACGGGTGGGCGAACTACAACAGCCTGCAGCAGCTGGCCTACTTCACGACGATCTTCATCGCCGCCCCGCTCGCCGCGATCACGGGCGTGCGGATGTCGGGCATCTGGCCGAAGAAGGCCGAGAAGCTCAACAGGGCGTATCCGGTCGAGTGGGCGCGTGCCGTGCACTTCCCGGTGATGATCTACTTCATCGCGTTCATCGTCGTGCACGTCATCCTCGTGATGGCGACCGGTGCGCTGCGCAACCTCAACCACATGTACGCCTCGCAGGATCTCGTCAGCTGGACGGGGTTCTGGGTGTTCGTCGCGTCGCTCGTCGTGATCGCCATCGGCTGGTTCGCAGCCCGGCCACTGATCGTCGCCCCGATCGCGAAGGGCTTCGGCAACGTCTCAGGGCGTTGATTCGACCGGGACTCGACCCGGAGACCTCGGAGGAGGAAGAGCATGGCAGAGGCATACATCGTCGACGCGGTTCGTTCGCCGGTCGGCAGACGAGGCGGCGCGCTCTCCGGCATCCACCCGGCCGATCTCGGCGCGCACGGCCTGCGTGCGCTGATCGATCGCACCGATGTCGACCCTGCGGCGATCGACGACGTCATCATCGGCGCGATCGATGCGATCGGCGGACAGGCCGGCAACGTTGCGCGAACGGCCGCGCTCGTGGCCGGGTTCCCCGAGCACGTCCCCGGTGTGACGATCGACCGGCAGTGCGGCTCCAGCCAGCAGGCCGTGCACTTCGCCGCGCAGGCGGTCATGAGCGGCACGGCCGATCTCGTCATCGCCGGCGGGCTGCAGAACATGTCGCAGGTGCCGCTGACGTCATCCGTGGTCGTGGGGGAGCAGTACGGGTTCACGACCCCGTACGCCGAATCGCCGGGATGGACCGCGCGGTACGGAGACCAGGAGATCTCGCAGTTCGCCGGCGCTGAGCTGATCGCCGAACGATGGGGCATCACGCGCGAGGCGATGGAGCAGTTCGCGATCGAGAGCCACCGCCGCGCCGCCGCCGCGCAGGACGACGGGCGCTTCGACCGCGAGATCGTGCCGCTGAACGGTCTCACCGCGGATGAGGGCGTCCGCCGCGACACCACCCTCGAGCGCATGGCCGGGCTGCAGGCGCTGCGGCCGGGCGGGCGGATCACCGCGGCGGTGGCCTCGCAGATCAGCGATGCCTCCAGCGCTGTGCTGATCGCCGGCGAGCAGGCCGTGAAGGACCACGGGCTCACGCCTCGCGCCCGCATCGATCACCTCTCGGTGCGCGGCGACGACCCGGTCCTGATGCTCACCGCACCGATCGCCGCCACGACGCACGCACTGAACGGCACGGGTCTGACGATCGACGACATCGATCTGTTCGAGGTCAACGAGGCGTTCGCCTCGGTCGTCCTGGCCTGGATGCACGACATCGGCGCACCCCACGAGAAGGTGAACGTCAACGGCGGGGCGATCGCTCTCGGGCATCCCATCGGCGCGACGGGTACACGGATCATGGCGACGCTGCTCAACGAACTCGAGCGCACCGGTGGCCGCTACGGGCTGCAGACCATGTGCGAGGGCGGCGGCGTCGCGAACGTCACGATCCTCGAACGCCTCTGACGCGATATCCGCTCCCCACGAAGACCGCGAGACCTGCTCTGCGGCGTGAGACGTACTCCGACGGTATGCGTCTCAGCCCGCAGAGCAAGCCTCGCGGGAGATGAGGATGCCGGGTCAGCGGACGAAGCGGACCTCGGTCAGCGTCTCGCCGAGGAACGGCTCGGTGTGCGTGGCGCCGTCCAGGTGGAAGCCGTTGCGCGTGTAGAAGCGGTGCGCGCGCGGGTTGTCACCGGCGACCCACAGGTACAGCGGCTCCTCCTTCTCGACGGCCGCATCGAACAGCTTCTGCCCGAGACCGGTGGAGTGCCAGGCATCCAGGAGATAGATGAAGTAGAGCTCGCGGTTCGCGGGAGCATCCTTGTCGCGCGCAGGGCCGGAGCCGACGAATCCGACGATCTCTCCGTCGACGAGCGCTGCGCTCATCTTGAACTCGGGGCCCTGAACGGCCCAGTGCGTCCACAGCTCGGCGAGCCGCCGAGGCGAGACCTTCTCGAGTGCTGCCTTGCTGATCAGGTGGTCGTAGGTCTCGTGCCAGCACTGTGCGTGCACACGACCCAGAGCCTCCGCATCCACATCACGGACCGGACGGACGATGACTTCTGGCTGGGCTTCGGCGCTCATGCCGCGACTCTACGCGCGGGCAGGGGGAACCGGAAATCTACCGCGTGTAGAAGCCGGGGCCTCCCACGACGGAGCGCCGGACTTGTGCGCGACCGACAATGAAGTTCCCTCTTCGTGCAGGTACTCGCTACTCTCGCGCCTTGTGAACGTGATCTGGCGGACCCTGCTCGTGATGTGGAGCGCGCGGCGTCGCGCCCGGCGCGAGGGGCGACTCTCCCCCACCGAGATCGGACGCATCAGGCTCACAACGCTGCCGACCGACATCGACGTTCTTCGGCACATGAACAACGGCCGCTACCTGTCGCTGTTCGACCTCGGCCGCTGGGATCTGCTCGTGCGCACCGGCATGAGCGACGTCATGAAGCGCAACGGCTGGTACGCGGTGGTGTCGGCCGAGACGGTGACGTTCCGCAAGTCGCTCGAGTTGTGGCAGCGCTTCGACGTCGAGTCGCGCCTGCTCGGTCACGACGACAAGGCGATCTACATGGAGCACCGCGCGGTCGTCGGCGGCGAGATCTATGCGCGGGTGATCGTCCGGGCCAGGATGCTCAAGCGCAGCGGCGGCACGCTCTCGCATCAGGAACTCTTCGCTGCGGTCGGCCGCCCGGAGGGCATCCCGGATGTCGAGCCGTGGGTGCACGAGTGGGCGGCGGCCTCCGCATTGCCGCCGACGCGCGCTGAGGCCCCCAGCGTCTGGTCGTGATGCGGCGCGCTAACGTAGCTTCGTGCTGACCCTCCTCGCCTCGACCTGGCGCGTGCTCGCCGGGCACTGGCCCGCGCTCGTCGCGTGGTACCTGGCGGGATACCTGCTGCACTTCGGGCTCATCCAGCTCGCGGGCTTCGTCGGCGCGTACACGACCACCGGCGGCATCCTGCTGCTTCCGCTGGCCATCCTCGCGCGCCTGATCGCCTTCGTCGCCATGTTCCTCGTGGTCCGCGACGGGCTCCGCGAACTGCAGGCGATCGCCCCCGTGCCCCAGGCGGCGGCCGAGCGGCGCGAGACGTTCCTGAACACGCTGCTCGCCAGCATCCTGCCCTTCTTCGCGGTGTACGCCGCGTGGGGGATGCTGCAGGACGACGTGATCGCGTACGACTTCCGTGCGCTCCAGGTGCGCACCGACATCAGCTGGCAGGCCATCGCGAATCAGACCGAAGCGCCGACCGGCGCTGTCGGCAGCAATCTGACCCTGGATGCCGTCACCGGCGTGCTCATCATCGTGGCGTTCGCCGGGCGATGGGCATGGAAGAAATGGCCTAAGAAGCTCCCGGCGCCGTTCTCGGTGGTCGCTGTGTACCTCGAGGCCGTCTGGGTGCTGCTCTCGATCATGGTCATCAAGGACGCCCTCGAGGCGCTGAACTCCTGGGTGGACAGCCGGGTCGGCATCCAATGGGCACTCGATCTCCGAGAGTGGGTCAGTGCGCAGCTGGTCCCCGTCGCGTGGGTGTGGGACGGCATCGAATGGTTCATCGGACAGCTCGCCGGTCTCGTGGTCGAGCCGCTCGCCTGGCTCGCGATCGCCGGCGTGATCTACGGCCAGGCGATCGCGGCCGAGAAGCCGAAGCTCGACATCGCGCTGTACAAGAGGGCACGAACGCACGTGGACAAGGTCCCCACGCTGCTGCGTCGGATGCTGGGGCAGCTCGGCGCCGAATTCACATCGCGTTTCACCCCGATCATCGATGCAATCGTGCTGATGTGGCGCGCAGGGCCGGTTCTGATCGGCACGTACGTCCTGCTGTACACGATCGTGCTGGCCGGTGACACGACGCTCGAGTATGTGATCACCCGGATCATCGGGCCGCAGAGCCGCGTCGATTTCTGGGTGGTGGTCAGCGACGCGCTGGTACTCCTCGTCGCGCTCATCATCGAGCCGATCCGCATCGGCGTCGTCGCGGGGGCGTACGACACCTCACTCGGTGCGCTGCGTCGGCACCGGATGGCGGAGGCGGCGACCGCGCCGACCGGCGGTCAGGGCTCGACCGAGAACCTGAGGAACGAGGGGTACGAATCGAGCTCGCCCACTTCGACCCAGAACAGTCCGGCGGCATCCTCCGGCACGATGTAGCCCACGATGATCTCGTACGGGACGACGGGACCGGGCTCGCCGTTCTCGTCCTCCTCCGGAGTGATGCACGTGATGTGCTCGTCCGGGGAGTACGGGATGCTGAGGGCGTTGTTCATCTGCTGCCAGCGCCGCCCGGTGTCCTGCTCCACCAGAACGGGTGAGAAGCACGACGGCGATTCGCCGTGCGGGTCGACCGGCAGGGCCACGGCGATCACCCGGGCATCCGAGGGGGCCGTGAGCTCTTCCACGTCCGTGACGTCCACCGCTCGCACCGGACCCCATGTCGTGTCGGCGAGCTCGAGACTCTCGTCCTCGCCGGCCGCCAGCGGGATCGTCGGCTCGTACAGGTAGTACCGCGACCAGGCGACGCCGACGAGCGTCGCCGTCGTCACCGGGATGAGGACCGCGAGCGCGATGAGCGCGATGCGATTGCGCCGCCACCAGCCGGTCATGGGTGCGTCCAATCGGTTTCGGGCACCTCGGCATCCGCGACCGGTGCGAGCGCGCCGAGGTCGATCTCGAGCTCGGCGACCGAGTCGGCGCGAGTGTCCGCCTTCGCGGACAGCCGCAGGATGGCGGTGCCGGAGCGGGCATCCTCGGGGAGCTCGAAGGCGAGCGCGCCGCTCTGCGAGACGCCGGTCACCAGCGGCGTCGACAGGAACGACGGCACGCGCTCAGTGGGACGGAACGACTGACCGTCGATGATCAGCGCCGCGCCGTTGAAGCTCATCCCGAACTGGTCGAGGTTCGCCTCGGCATCCAGTTCGACCACCAGCCAGGTGCCCTCGGCGCTCCAGCCGTTCGCCCCTGACACCTTGTCGGCGAGCGTCACGTCCTGCACCGTCACCGCGAAATCGCGGCCGACGGCCTCCTCGCCGATGGCCGCAGGGACGATGAACGGCTCGACGGAGGCGCTGTCGTCCGGGGCGACGAGCGCGACCAGCCACGCCCCGACCAGGAGCGCAGCGGTGATCAGCCAGGGGGTCGCGCGCTTCACTCCGACACCCCCGCACCGACGTCCTCGACCGCGAGTGTCGCGTACGCACCGACCGCCTCGTCGTCCCAGTACTCGCCGTAGACGAAGAATTCGCCGGTGTACTCGGTTGCCGTGAGCAGGGCCAGGCGGATGTCGTCGCCGTCGGTGAAATCGGAGGCGGGCACCGCCCAGGTCAGCACCAGCTGCGCCGGCACTCCCGGCTGCAGCCAGGGGTCGAGAGTCGCATCGTCGTAGCGGGCGACACCAGGCGGGACGTCGGAGACGTCCTCCACGCGGATCTCGGCGAGGGATGCCGCCCCTGTCGCTGTCGAGGCCCGTGCCGCGTCGTCGACGTTCGTGACGTCCATGATGATCACGAGCAGACGCTCGCCGCTCTCCGGTCGGACGCCCGTATCGTTCAGCTCATCGATGAGCACGGCGCGCTGCGGGGTCATCTCCCACCCTGCTCCGGTGAACGTGTCGCCGGCCGCGAGCTCGGGCAGCGGCGGTTCGGGGACGCCCCCGAGGCCGCCGAACGCGGCGGTGGCGCCGAGGATGAGCACGGTCGCGACGCCGCCGATCCACTTCGTCGAGACCCGCGACGTGACCGCGGACACCCACTTCTTCGGCTCGGCGGCGGTGGTCGTCGGGGAGTTCGACGACGCGGCGGACACCGCGCTGTCGATCGCGCTGCGCGCACCCCCGGACTCTGCCACGGCAACAGCCTAGAGTTCCGCGCCTGGTCCGGAGAAGTCGGTGTGCGCGGGCGGTCGCGCGGTTCCGGTGAGATCGTGAGCGGGGGCGCCCCCGTAGGGGCTATTCTCGACGGCAACCCGGAGGAGATCCCATGACCGACAACACCGACCGCACCCCGGATCCGCGTCGTGATGATGTGCCGCCGCCCGCACCGCACCTGCCGAGCCCCGGCGCTGGCTATCCGGGCACGTCGCCCGGCGGCGGCGCCTACCCCGACCCGACCGTTCCTGTGGTCTACCCGCCGACCGGTGCGCCAGGCGACCAGCAGATCGGCAGCGCCGGACCGTACGCGATCGGATACCGCGGGCCGTCCGCGTACGCCGGCCCGCCGTCCGCGGCCGCACCAGGACCCGGCGGCCTCGCGATCACCGCACTGATCCTCGGCATCGCGGCGTTCCTGGCCGCATGGGTCCCCTTCCTCGGCCTGATCGTCGCCATCGCCGGCATCGTCGTGGGCATCGTCGGCGTCCGTCGTCGCCAGGGGCGTCCGCTGTCGATCACCGGGCTCGTCCTCTCCGGCATCGCCTTCCTGATCGCGCTCGTGATGACACTGATCATCGCCGTGCTCATCCCGATCGCGGTCGAGAATTCCGATGCCACCGCCGCGAGCGTTCACAACTCGGTCCAGGGGATCGTCGACCAGAGCTGAGCGGCGACACGGCGCGGCTCGCTGTGCCTCAGCGGAAGACGCCGTGTGCGCTCCTAGGCTGTGGCCATGGTCGTCTCACCCGTGTCGTCCGATCCGCTGGCCGAGCGCGCGGTCGCGCTGGTGCGGCGCTGGGTCGCGGAGGCGGCGATCGTCGAACCGGATCCGGCGGCGCAGCGCCTCGCCGACGTGCTCCGCGACGACCGCGGCCTCGCCTTCACGCTCGGCTTCGTGGATGGCGTGCTCCGGCCGGAGAGCCTGAGCGCCGCGGCGGCGCAGCTGCGACGCATCGCCCCCGACGTCCCTGACTTCCTCCCGTGGTACCTGCGCGGAGCGGTGCGCGTCGGCGGCGGCATCGCCCCGGCGCTTCCCGCGCCGACCGTGCCGATTGCGCGCCGGGCGCTGCGCGAGATGGTCGGGCATCTGATCGTCGACGCGCGACCGGCGAAGCTGGGGGCCGAGATCGGCCGCATCCGCGAAAGCGGAGCCGCACTCAACATCAATCTGCTCGGCGAGGCGGTGCTCGGGGAGGCCGAAGCGCAGCGCCGCCGAGACGGCATCCATGATCTGATCCGGCGCCCCGATGTCGAATACGTCTCGGTCAAGGTCTCGTCGATTCTCAGCAGGCCGGATGCCTGGTCGTTCGACGAGGTGGTCGATGCCGCGGTGGACCGTCTTCTGCCGCTGTACCTCACCGCTCTCGAGCACGGCGTCTTCATCAACCTCGACATGGAGGAGTACCGCGACCTCGATCTGACGATCGCGGTGTTCACCCGCATCCTCGAGGAGCCCAAGCTCGCCCATCTGGAGGCCGGCATCGTCCTGCAGGCCTACCTTCCGGACGCCCTGTCCGCCCTGCGCGAGCTCACCGTCTGGGCGCGCGACCGCGTAGAGCACGGCGGTGCGCGCATCAAGGTGCGCCTCGTGAAGGGTGCGAACCTGCCGATGGAGCGGGTGGATGCCGTGCTGCACGGCTGGCCGCAGGCCGCATACGACACCAAGCTCGACACCGACGCGAACCACCTGCGCATGCTCGATGAGGCGCTGCAGCCGGCGAATGCGGCGGCGGTCCGCATCGGCGTCGCCGGCCACAACCTGTTCGACATCGCGTACGCCCGTCTGCTGGCGAGCGATCGGGGGCTCTCGACGCCCGCCGAGTCCGCCGACAGCCCTGACATCGAGGTCGAGATGCTGCTCGGCATGGCCGAGGGGCACCGTCACGCGGTGTCGAAGGACGTCGGACCTGTGCGGCTGTACGTCCCCGCGGTGCATCCGCGCGAGTTCGACGTCGCCATCGGGTACCTCGCGCGTCGCTTGGAGGAGAGCGCGTCGCCCGCCAACTTCCTCTCGGCCGCGTTCCATCTCGCCGAGGACGCGTCGCTGTTCGCCCGCGAACAGGACCGATTCCTCGCCGCCCTCGAACGCTCGGAGCATCGCACCCTGCGCGCTGCTCCGACCAGGACCCAGGACCGCCGGGCGCCCGTGCACGAGTCGGCGCGCAGCGTGCCGCCCGCTCCGGTGCAGGAGACCGACCTGACGAACATCGTGCTCGGGATCTCGCGCGGCTCCGAGGACGACCCGTTCCTGGAGACGGCGGTCTACTCGCAGCTCGAGACGGTTCCGGATGCCGGTGGTGCACCGGGCTTCGTCAACACGGCGGACACCGACCTCGCTCTCGCGGCGAATCGGGAGTGGGCGCACGGCATCCGCTCCCGCGTCAGCGGATCCGCCCTGGGCGTCGACCTGGTGCGCGCGGCGCACGTCGCCGATGAGGCCGCGGTCGAGGCGGTCCTCTCACGGGTGCGCAGCGGAGGGGCCGCGTGGGGAGCGCGGCCGGCGGCCGAGCGCGCCGAGGCGCTGCTGCGTGCCGCCGTCGCTCTCGAATCCCGTCGGGCCGCGCTCATCGAGGTCGCAGCGAGCGAAACAGGCAAGGTGCTCTCCGAGGGCGACATCGAGGTCAGCGAGGCCGTCGACTTCGCCCGGTACTACAGCGCCAAGGCGCGGGAACTGGATGCCGTGCCCGGGGCGACCTTTGTGCCGTCACGCGTCACCGTCGTCGCGCCGCCCTGGAACTTCCCGCTCGCGATTCCGGCGGGGGGAGTGCTGGCTGCGCTCGCCGCGGGCTCCGGCGTCGTGCTGAAGCCCGCTCCGCAGGCCCGGCGATGCGCGGCCGTGATCGCCGAGGCGCTGTGGGAGTCCGGCATCCCGCGTGATGTGCTCGTGCTCGCGGACGTCGCGGAGGGGCCGCTCGGGCAGGCGCTCATCGCGCACCCGGATGTCGACAGAGTGATTCTCACCGGGGCATGGGACACCGCTGAGCTCTTCCGATCCTGGCGGCCGGATCTGCCGCTGCACGCCGAGACGAGCGGCAAGAACGCGATCGTCGTGACCCCATCGGCCGACATCGATCTCGCGGTCGCGGATCTTGTGCGCAGCGCCTTCTCGCACGCGGGGCAGAAGTGCTCCGCGGCATCCCTCGCGATCCTGGTCGGTCCGGTCGGGCGCTCGCAGCGCTTCGCCAGACAGCTCGCTGATGCGACGCGCTCGCTGCGCGTAGGGTGGCCGAGCGAGGCCCGCGTCGACGTCGGGCCGCTGATCGAGCCGCCCTCGGGCAAGCTCGCCTGGGCGCTGAGCGAACTCGACGAGGACGAACGCTGGATCGTGCGTCCCGCTCCGGTGCCCGGCGATGCGACCGGACGGCTGTGGAGTCCCGGCATCCGTGCGGGCGTGCTGCCCGGATCGAGATTCCACGCCGAGGAGTTCTTCGGGCCGGTGCTCGGCATCATGCACGCGCCCACACTGGAGCGGGCGATCGAGTTGCAGAACGCGGTGGCGTACGGGCTCACCGCCGGGCTGCACACGCGGGACCCCGACGAGCTCGCCCTCTGGCTGGATCAGGTCGAGGCGGGAAACCTCTACGTCAACCGCGGAATCACGGGCGCGATCGTCCAGCGGCAACCGTTCGGCGGCTGGAAGCGCTCTTCGGTGGGGCCCGGCGCCAAGGCGGGCGGTCCGAACCACCTGATCGGACTCGGAACCTGGCGCGCGGGGAGCGCTGCTCCGATGTCGAGCACGCTGCATCTGCGCGGACTGGACGCCCGGATCACCGACCTCATCGAGGCCGCGCAGCCGTCGCTGGACTTCGAGCGGTTCGAATGGCTGCGCCGGGCGGCGCTGTCCGATGCGATCGCGTGGGATCGCGAGTTCGGCCAGGTCCACGACGTCTCGCGCCTCGGTGTGGAGCGGAACCTGTTCCGCTACCGTCCTGTGGGGGTGTCGATCAGAGCGACAGCGGATGCCGGATGGCACGAACTGCTGCGCGTCATCGTCGCGGCGATCCGCAGCGGAGCGGATTTCTTCGTCTCCACGCCGGTCGGGCTGCCAGCGGAGGTCCGCCGGTCGCTGACCGAGCTCGGCGCGAACGTCGCGGTCGAATCGGACGAGGAGTGGGTGCAGCGGATGTCGCATCCGGCTGATCTGCTGGACACCGCGCCACCGCCGTCGCGGGTGCGCCTGGTGGGGTCGCGCGATGCGGTCGCGGACGTGCACCGGCTGTTCGCCGACGCCGTCGACGGCGATCCGGATGTCGCCGTCTTCGCCGGTGAGGTGACCTCGGCGGGCCGCATCGAGCTGCTGACGTTCCTGCACGAGCAGTCGATCTCGATCACCGCCCACCGGTTCGGGCAGCCGGACGCCTGGAGCGCCGCCGTGATCTGACGCCCACGATCCGAGCATCCGAAGTGTAAAAGATTCTTGACATCGATGGCGCGGAGGCGCACACTGGCCATGTCAATAATCTTTTACATGGGGGTGGCGGTCATGGTGTACGAAGAGCGCAACGTCTGGACCAGCCTGGTCGTGAGCATCATCGTCATGACGGGCTACGTGATCGTCATCCTGCAGGCCGCGGACGGCGGTCCGCTGACGGATGTCGACTGGTTCCCGATCATGCTGTGGACGATCGGCATCAGCATCGCGGTGACCATCGTCCTCAGCATCCTGTGGGGTCTGTTCGCCCGGACGAAGGACCCGGACGGAGTCGGCCGCAGCGATGAGCGCGACCGCGACATCAACCGCATGGGCACGCGGGTCGAACAGGCTTTCATCGTGATCGCCGGGCTCGGCGTCATCGCGCTGTGCGGGGTCGGCGCCGACGTGTTCTGGATCGCCAACACGATGTTCGCGGGCTTCGCCGTGGCGACGATCATCGGCGGCATCGCGCGGGTCATCGCCTACCGGCGGGGACTGGTCTGATGGTCAAGCCCACCCGCGTCACGAACACGATCCGCGCCAGGCGCGAGCAGGCCGGAATGACCCAGGCCGAGCTCGCCACGAGGGTCGGCGTCACACGCCAGACCCTGATCGCGATCGAGCAGGGCAAGTATTCGCCGACGCTCGAGCTCGCGTTCCAGATCGCCCGTGCCTTCGGCGCGGGACTCGACGAGATCTTCCAGTACCCGGAGCAGGAGACGCGACCGTGACCGAGACGATGACGGCGTGGCAGCGCGAGACGTACGGGGCGGCCGCGGGCACCGCCCCGGCCGAGCTCCCCGTTCCGACGCCGGGGCGCGGCGAGGTGGTGATCCGTGTTCATGCCACGGCGCTCAACGCGGGCGATCGGCACATCCTGCACGGTGAGCCGCTGCTCGTGCGGCCGGTGTTCGGACTGCGACGGCCGAAGCAGCCGGTGCGCGGCATGGATGTCGCCGGCACCGTGACGGCCGTCGGACCCGGCGTCGTCAGCGCCGAGATCGGCGAGGACGTCGTGGTCGAGCTCCCGGGTGGTGGCGGCCTGGCGGCGTTCGCCGTCGCCCCCGCATCGCGTCTGGCCCCGCGCCCGCCGGGGGTGACTCCGGCCTTCGCGGCCACCCTGCCGATCGCGGCTGGGACCGCCTGGCAGGCGCTCGACCTCGCGGGCATCGGCATCGACGGCGATGCGCAGCCGCGCGTGCTGATCCTCGGTGCATCCGGTGGCGTCGGAACGTTCGCCGTGCAGCTCGCGGCGCTCAGGGGTGCGGAGGTCTGGGCGTCGTGCGGGGAGCGCAGCGCCGCCCTCGTCCGCCGACTCGGTGCAGCGCGCACGTTCGATCTCCGGCAGCCGTCGCCGTCTTCGCTTCCTGATGGCGGCTTCCACGCCGTGCTCGACATCGCCGGTGGGATGCCGCTGCGGCAGCTCCAGCGCCTCCTCGCGTCCGGCGGGCACGCCGTGCTCGTCGGAGGGGAAGGCGGCGGCGTGCTCGGCCCGATCCCGCGGATGCTGGGGGCTGCCGTCCGCTCGATCGGCTCGCGCCGCCGCATCCGCTCGCTGGCGGCAGCCGCGCACCCCGAGATCCTGGGCAAGCTGCTCGAGCTCGTGGACGACGGCCTGCTCGTGCCGGTCGTCGAGCGCGAGTACGCGTTCGCCGAGGCATCCGACGCCCTGGTGCATCTCGAAGCGGGGCACACGACGGGCAAGGTCGTGGTGCACGGCGCCTGAGCGCCTCGGCGCGACCGGCACGGCGAAATCTGGCGCGTTCACAGCGCCGGATGACACAATGGCATCTGGCGTGCCCGTGTCGCATCTTCCCCGTCTCCGCCGAGCTCCGGGTCGAAGGCCCGCCGGGCCCCTGGACAGCGTCCGCCGCATCTCTTGCTGAGGAGCACCATGTCGACGCCCGAGACCGCCCTGCGCCAGGCCAAGGGACCCGCTGAGGTCCCTGTCCGCACCGCGCACCACCGCCGCTACCTGATGTGCCGTCCAGAGCACTTCACGGTCAGCTACACGATCAACCCGTGGATGGAGCCTGCCAAGCCCACCGACACGGCCAAGGCGATCGCGCAGTGGCAGAAGCTGCACGACCTCTATCTCGAACTCGGCCACGAGGTCGAGCTCATCGAGCCGCTCGCCGGCTACCCCGACATGGTCTACACGGCCAACGGCGGCTTCGTCATCGGCGGTCGCGCGTACGTTCCGGAGTTCCGCTTCGCCGAGCGTCAGGGCGAGGCCCCGGCCTTCGCCGACTGGTTCCGCGCGAACGGCTTCGACACCGTGCTGCCCGAGGAGGTCAACGAGGGCGAGGGCGACTTCCTGCTCGTCGGCGATGTGATCCTCGCCGGCACCGGCTTCCGCTCCACCGGCGACAGCCACCGCGAGGTCGGCGAGGTGTTCGGCCGCGAGGTCGTCTCGCTGAATCTCGTCGACCCGCGCTTCTACCACCTGGACACCGCCATCGCGGTGCTCGACCCCGTGCAGGGCGTGGACAACGGCGGCCCGGAGCGCGCCAACATCGCCTACCTGCCCGGCGCGTTCGACGATGCCAGCCGCGCGATCCTCGAGGAGCGCTTCCCCGATGCGATCCTGGTGTCGGATGCCGACGGTGCGGTGTTCGGGCTGAACTCCGCGAGCGACGGATACAACGTCGTCATCTCGCCGCGCGCGACCGGCTTCGAGAAGCAGCTGCGCGAGCGCGGCTACAACCCGATCATGCTCGACCTGTCCGAGCTGCTGCTCGGCGGCGGCGGCATCAAGTGCTGCACGCTCGAGCTGCGAGGAGCATCGGCATGACCCTGTCCGAAGTCGCGGAGGCGCACGTCGCCCACAACTACCACCCGCTGCCCGTCACGATCGCGCGCGGCGAGGGCGCCTGGGTGACGGATGTCGAGGGCAAGCGCTACCTCGACCTTCTCGCCGCGTACTCCGCGGTGAACTTCGGTCACCGGCATCCGGCGCTCGTCGCGGCCGTGACCGAGCAGCTCGGACGCGTGACGCTCACGAGCCGCGCGTTCATGAGCGACCGGCTCGAGCCGTTCGCCGAGGCCCTCGCTCGGCTGTGCGGCAAGAACCTCGTGCTGCCGATGAACACCGGCGCCGAGGCCGTCGAGACGGGCATCAAGGTCGCGCGGGCGTGGGGATACCGCGTCAAGGGCATCCCCGCGGATGCCGCGCGCATCGTCGTCGCCGCAGGCAACTTCCACGGCCGCACCACGACGATCGTCAGCTTCAGCGACGACGAGTCCGCGCGCAGCGGCTTCGGCCCGTTCACCACGGGGTTCGACGTCGTCCCGTTCGGGGATGCGGATGCCGTGTCCGCCGCGATCACGGCGGACACCGCCGCGGTGCTCATCGAGCCGATCCAGGGCGAGGCCGGGGTCATCATCCCGCCGGAGGGCTACCTCCGCCGCATCCGTGAGATCTGCACCGAGCGCAATGTGCTGTTCATCGCCGACGAGATCCAGGCGGGCCTCGGCCGGGTCGGCGAGACCTTCGCGTGCGACCGCGAGGGCGTCGTGCCCGACCTCTATCTGCTGGGCAAAGCGCTGGGCGGCGGCATCCTCCCGGTGTCGGCCGTCGTCGGAGACAGCGACGTGCTCGGGGTCATCCGCCCCGGCGAGCACGGCTCGACGTTCGGCGGGAATCCGCTGGCCGCCGCCGTCGGGCTGCGCGTCGTCGAGATGCTGGAGACCGGCGAAGTGCAGGAGCGCTCACGCGCACTCGGCGCTCACCTGGCCGCTGGACTCGACAAGCTCATGGGCCACGGCGTCACCGCCGTGCGCGCCGCCGGCCTGTGGGCCGGGGTCGACATCGATCCGGCGAAGGGAACCGGTCGCGAGATCGCCGAGAAACTGCTGGACCGCGGCGTGCTCGTCAAGGACACGCACGGGCAGACGATCCGCATCGCGCCGCCCCTCGTGATCCGCGCGACCGAGATCGATTGGGCGCTCGAACAGCTCCGGCTCGTTCTGGAAGGCTGAGCGCGCCGCTCGCGATCACGCCGGGCTGTCGTCGGGGTCGAGGCTGCGCAGCGTGTCCTCCTCGGCCGCATTGTCGGCCGTGAGCTGTTCCTCGGTCGTCTCATCGCCGCCGAGGGGCGCGTCGCCTTCGTCGACGTCCGGTCCCTCGGCGGGCTCCTCAGGGTGCGGTGTTCGTCCGGTGTGCTGGTCCATCGGGCGAGAGTATGCGCGGTTGCCGCCGCGGCGAAGGGCATTGACAACCGCGCCGCTCAGCGCACGGGCGACGCGCCGTCTTCACCGTGCTCGGGGATGTCCTGGTCATCGTGCGACGACAGCTCGTCCTCCGAGACGAGCTCGTCGACGTCGAGGACGTTGGGTCCGGCATCCGCACGGCTCTGGGCATCCAGCAGCTCCGGCGGGATGCGGATCGGCGTCGTGGGTGCGACCGGCATCCCGAGGCGGCGCTGCAGCTGGCGCAGCCAACGCGGCTGAGCCCCGAGAATGCCCTGTTCGGCGCGGGATTCGACTTCGAGACCGTAGTAGTCGCCGATCTTGTCGATGAGCTGCGCGCGCTCCGCTCTGGCGTAGGCGCGGCGTTCTCGGATGAAGGCGATGGCGGTGGCCCAGCAGATCAGGATCATCACCACGCTGAACGGCAGGGCGATCGTGATCGCGGCGGTCTGCAGCGCCGTCAGACCGCCGGCCAGCAGCAGGGCGATGGCGAGGATCGCGGTGACGGCGACGAAGAACGCGCGGATCCAGCGCTTGGGATTCTGCTGACCGCCGGTGGCGATCATGCCCATCACGAGCGCACCGGAGTCCGCCGATGTCACGAAGAAGATCGCGATCAGCAGGATGGCGCCGATCGTGACGACTGTCGTGCCGGGCACATGCTGCAGCAGCGCGAACAGCGCGCCCTGCAGGTCGACCGTGCCGTCCTCGTTCGTGAGCGTCCCCGGAGACTGCAGCTCGATCGCCAGGGCGGATCCGCCCATCACGGCGAACCACAGGATGCCGAGCAGCGTGGGCACGAGGATGACGCCGGCGACGAACTCCCGCACCGTGCGTCCCTTCGAGATCCTCGCGATGAAGATGCCGACGAACGGCGCCCACGAGATCCACCACCCCCAGTAGAACGAGGTCCACTGCGCCTGCCACTGCTCGCCCGCCTCGCCCTGGAACGCACTGACGTTGAACGACAGGCCGACGAAGTTCTGGATGTAGTAGCCGATCGACTGCACGAACTCGCGCAGCAGGAATTCGGTCTGGCCCATGACGAGCAGGTACAGCACGAGGAGACCGGCCATGACGAGGTTGATGTTGGACAGCCACTTCATGCCCTTCGTGACGCCCGAGAGCACCGAGGCGAGCACGAAGACCGAGATGATGAGGATGATGACGACCTGGGTCGGCTCGTCCGGCTTGCCGAGGCCAGCGGACGCGAGACCGGCACTGATCTGGATTACCCCGAGTCCGAGCGATGTGGCGACGCCGAAGAGCGTTCCGACCAGTGCGACGATGTCGATCGCGTGGCCCCAGCCGCCCTCGACGCGCTTGCCGAGCAGCGGCTCGAGCGTCCATCGGATCGAGATCGGCCGGCGCCGGCGGTGGATCGCGTAGGCCAGCGCGAGGCCGATCACGACATAGATCGACCAGGCGTGCACGCCCCAGTGCAGATAGGTCTGACCGAGCGCGGCCTGGGCGAGCTGCTCCGGGGTTCCCGTCACGCCGGGGCGGGGGTTCGTGAAGTGGCTCAGCGGCTCGGAGACGCCGTAGAACACCAGGCCGATGCCCATGCCGGCCGCGAACAGCAATGAGAACCAGCTCATCAGCGAGAACTCAGGCTCGTCATCGTCGCGACCGAGCTTGATGTCGCCGAAGCGGCTGAACCCCAGGAACAGGCTGAACGCGACGAACAGGGCCGCGATCAGCACGTAGTACCAGTTGAACGCATTGACGATCGTGTTCTGGATGGCCCCGAACATCTCCTCGGCGAGATGCGGGGCGATCAGCGTGAACGAGACGAAGGCGAGGATGATCGCCGCGGCGGGCCAGAACACCCACTTCTGCAGCGGCGGCAGTGATCGCCGGTGCTCCGGCGTGCTGCCGTCAGTCGATGAGGCGGATACCGAGGCATCCGTGTTCTGCGCGTTCTCCGGTCCGCTCATTCTTCCAAGTTAGCGAGATCGCGCACCGCGTGGGGGAGGAACTCAGGCTGGGGCGGGACCGGAGGAGCGGCGCACGATGAGTTGGGGTAGGGGCACGTCGAGATCGGTGGCGTGCTCAGGGTCGATGAGGGCGAGGAGTCGATGCAGGGCCGCTCGGCCCTGCAGCTCGAAGGGGTTGTGAACAGTGGTGAGGGGCGGGTCGTAGAACTGCGCCTCAGGGATGTCGTCGATGCCGACGACACTGACGTCCTCTGGGACGCGCTTGCCGGCTTCCTTCAGCGCGAGCATCGCGCCGAGAGCGGTCTGGTCGTTGGCGGCCACCACGGCCGTGGCACTGCTGACCAGTGCGCCGTCGATGACGGCGGTATATCCGGATCGCGCCGACCAGTCGCCTAGCACTACGGCTGCCGCCTCCAGGCCGTGACGCGCGAGCGCCGTGTGGAACGCCCTGGTGCGGTTCCGTGGCGCCGACATCTCACTGTGGGACAACCTGGTCCAACTCTTCGAGATGCGAGGCGGCATCTTTCTGAGGTGGATTCTGAACACCGTCCTCTACGCCGTTGTCGCGGCCGTCGGCGCGACGCTCCTCTCGGCGATGGCGGGCTACGCGTTCGCGAAGTACGAGTTCCGCGGGGGCTGGTCAGCCCCTTCGGCGTCTACCTCATGCGGGTGTACGCCGCGGACGCGATCCCCGACAGCATCGTCGAGGCCGCGCGCGTCGACGGGGCCGGAGAGTTCCGTACCTTCTGGCAGATCGGGCTGCGGCTGCTCGGGCCGGGGCTGGTCACAGTGTTCCTGTTCTCGCTGGTGGGCACGTGGAACAACTACTTCCTGCCGCTGATCATGCTCAACACGTCGGAGCTGTATCCGATCACGGTCGGACTCGCGCAGATCCAGGCGGCGGCATCCGCGGGCGGCGGTTCGCAGGCGGTTTTCTCGACGGTCATCACAGGATCGTTCGTCTCGATCCTGCCGCTGGTCGTGGCGTTCCTCTTCCTGCAGCGCTACTGGCAGACGGGGCTGTCGGCGGGCAGCGTGAAGGAGTGAGCCCTCACGTCACCTCAAGAGGCGCTCGGCGCGTTCGGTCTCCCACTCGTCGATGAGCTGCGGCATCCGCCGCGACAGGAAGCGGAAGAACTCCGACATCCTCAGCCGCGTCGCGGTGCTGGCTCGTTATGCCCTCACCCGGCCGGGTGCAGCTCGCGGCGGCGCATCAGCACGAGGCGATCCTCACGAAACTTTGACGGTGATGGTGTGCCAGCCTGTCGCGCCGTCGGGTGCCGGCGGTGCGGACGCCTCGGTCTGGGTCGTATCGTCGCCGCCGATCGCCCGGCACCGGATGCGGTGGTCGCCGGGTTCGGCGCTCCACGGCATCCGCCACTGCACCCAGGTGTCGTCCGAGATCGCCGGGGCGAGCTCGGCGCGCTGCCAGTCGCCGTCGTCGACCTGCACCTCGACGCCGGAGATGCCGGTGCGCGGCTGCCAGGCGACGCCGGCGATCACGGAGTCGCCGGACTCGACGTCCCGGCCCGAGCGGGGCACGTCGATGCGCGACTGCAGTTTGATCGGCCCGCGCTCCGACCATCCGCGATCGGTCCAGTACGCCCGCGCGCTGTCGAAACGAGTGACCTCGAGATCCGTGACCCACTTCGTCGCCGAGACGTAGCCGTACAGTCCCGGCACGACCATGCGCACGGGGAAGCCGTGTGCGAGGGGGAGCGGTTCGCCGTTCATGCCGATCGCGAGCAGCGCATCGCGACCGTCCGTGAGCGCCTCCAGCGGCGTGCCTGCCGTGAAGCCGTCCGCCGAGGTCGACAGCACCATGTCGGCGTCCGCCGAGGGCTTCGCCCTCGCCAGCAGCTCGCGGATCGGATACCCCAGCCACACCGCATTGCCGATCAGGTCGCCGCCGACCTCGTTCGACACGCACGACAGCGTGACGGTCGTCTCGATCAGCGGCAGCGCGAGCAGCTCGTCCCAGGTGAGCTCGATCTCCTCCGCCACCATCCCGTGGATGCGCAGCCGCCAGGATGCCGGGTCGACCGTCGGCACGACGAGCGCGGTGTCGATGCGGTAGAAGTCGCTGTTCGGCGTGATGAGCGGCGACAGTCCGGGGACCTCGAGCGCGGCGCCGGCCGGCGGGCTGGGCGCCGGGATCGCCGGGCGTGGCAGGCGGAGGGAGTCCCGCACGCTCGTGACGACCGTGGATCCGGCGCGAGCGATCGATCCGGCCACGGCGAGAGCGACCCCGAGCACGGCCGTGCCTCCGGCCCAGGCGAGGAAGCGGCGCCGGGTGGGGAGCTCGGCGTGCACCGCGGCATCCGGAGTCGGACGGCCGGGAAGGATGCCGATGAGCAGGTGCAGCGCCCACGCGGCCGCGATGCCAGCCGACAGGGAGGGCAGCCACGCGAGCATCCCGGCCTCAGGGCGGGTGAGAGCGAGACCCGCGACAACCGCACCGATCAGGACGACGGCGATCACTCCGCTGCGTCGCCAGCGCGCTTCACAGAGGCCGGCGACCGCGGCGGCGGCGATCAGCACGATGCCGATGCCCACCCGCAGCGCGTCCTTGTCCGCTGTGCCGAACCAGGCGATCGCGGTGTCCTTCGCCCACGCGGGTGCGGCGTCGATCAAGGCGCCGCCCACAACGGCGAACGGGCTCGATGAGGCCGCGACGAACGCCGCCAGGAGTTCGCCGGCACCGACTCCGGCGGCGGCCGCGGCGATGCCGGCGAACGCGGCCAGCAGTCGGGGGTGCGGCGCAGAATCGGTCACAGTCCTCAGGCTACGAGCACTGCGGCGTCCCGCGGGTGCCGGTCGCGGAATCGTAAGAACTCCGGCAGGCGATCGTGACGCACCGGCGTCTCGTCGTCACCGTCCGGTACGCTCGCGGTAACCGGTTTCCGAGTGAAAGGACCGGAAGACGATGCTGTCGACCGACCTCCCCCGTCCGACCGAGCGTGCCCGAGTGGTGGTGACGACCGACATCGGCGGCACTGACCCTGATGACTTCCAATCGATGGTGCATCTGCTGCTGTACGCCGACGTGTTCGACATCGAAGGGCTGATCTCATCGCCCTACGGCAGGGGGCGAGCCGCCGACATCCACGCCGTGGTGGACGCGTACGAGAGCGACCTCCCCCGCCTGCGCCGCCATGCCGCCTATCCAGGCGCCGACGCGCTGCGGGCCGTCATCGCCCAGGGAGCGCTCGCACTGCCGTCGGACTCCGGCGTGGACGCACCGACGGAGGGCTCGGAGCTGATCGTCCGTCGCGCTCGTGCGGAAGACGATCGACCGCTGGACGTCCTGGCCTGGGGCGGCCTCGAGGACATCGCGCAGGCGCTGCACGACGCGCCCGACATCGCCGACCGCATCCGGGTGCACTGGATCGGCGGGCCGAACAAGACCATGGGGGTGGATGCCTATCACTACATCGAGCAGCACCACCGCGGCATCCGATTCATCGAATCGAACACGACCTACCGGGGCTTCTTCCTCGGGGGGAGCGGGTCTCTCGCACCGGAGCGTTTCGTCGCCGAGCACGCCGCGGGGCGCGGTGCGCTCGGCGCCTTCTTCGCTCGGCAGCTTCCGCAGGCGAAGATGGGGGACACCCCGACCGTGACCTGGCTGCTGGGCGGCGCGCGCAGCCCTGAGGCCGACAGCTGGGGCGGACGCTTCGTGCGGCTCTGGGATGGGCGGAGGGCCGTCGTGCATCACCCGGCCTCGTCGTCGCACGACGTGGTCGAGGCGTACGGTGTGGTCGAGCTCCTCGTGGATGCCCCGGTCGACCTGCCGGACGACCACGTCACCGATCTCATGGTCGACGGCAGGACCCAGGGGCCGTTCGCCCCCGCCATCGACGTCGGAGGGAAGCTGCGCTTCCGGTTCGCCCCGCGCGACGCGCGGGCGATGGGGTACGTCGTCCGCAGTACGCACCCGGCCCTCGACGGGCTGACCGGGTCGTTCCTGAGCGCCCTGCCTCCCGAGGATCGCTGGCGACGGGCGTCATCGTCGTACGCGCACTGGTGGTGCGACGATCAGTCCGCGGAATTCGTCGAGCGCGGGATGCCGGGCTCCGGCACGCTCAGCCCCTGGAGGGATGCCGCGATGGCCGACTTTGCGGCCCGGCTGGATCGGTGCCTGCCGGGCTGAGCCGACGCCGCGGCGTCAGTCGTGCTCGCGCCGCTCCTGACGGATCGGCGTCGTCGCGGCGACCTCGTCGCTGAACTCGCTGGGCTCGACGCGGATCACTGACAGCGGTCGCGTCTCGTCGAGCGTCAGGAGGAAGCGCGCGTCCTCGCGCCGGTGGAGGCGGCCGGAGACGAGCATCCACCCGATGCCGATCGCCATGGCGAGGAGGCCGGCGAACCCGCCGACCGCGATCGCCGCACGAGGGCCGAACGCGTCGGTGATCCACCCCGCGATCGGAGCACCGACCGGTGTCGAGCCCATGATGACCGCCATGTAGAGCGCCAGCACTCGACCGCGCAGAGCGGGGTCCGTCGTCGTCTGGACGTAGCCGTTCGCGGTCGTCATCATCGTGACGATCGTGAAGCCGACGAATACGAGCGACGCGGCGTAGGTCCAGTACGACGGCATCGCCGCCGAGATGAGCGAGATCACGCCGAAGCCGCCGGCAGCGATCACGAACACGCGGATGCGCGCCCTGTCGCGCCTCGCCGCGAGCAGCGCCCCCGCGAGCGAGCCGATCGCGAGCACCGAGCTGAGCAATCCGTAGCCGTCGGCCTCGCGCCCGAACTCCAGCGCCATGGTCGAGGCGAAGATCGGGAAGTTCATGCCGAACGCGCCGATGAGGAACACCATCACGAACGTCACCGCCAGATCGCTGCGCCGCCAGGCGTAGCGGAACCCCTCGGCGATGCCGCCGCCCTTGCGGCTGTTCGCCCGGGGGATGAGCTCGCCGGAGCGCATGAGCAGCAGAGCGACGAGCATGGCGAGGAAGGTCACAGCGTTCGCGACGAACACCCAGCCGGTGCCGACCGCGACGATCAGGATGCCGCCGATCGCCGGCCCGAGCAGCCGCGCCATGTTGAACGAGGCCGAGTTCAGTGCGACCGCGTTCGACGCGTCGTCGATCGAGACCATGTCGGAGACGAAGGCCTGGCGCGCCGGTGCGTCGAACGCGTTCGTGACGCCGAATCCGAGGGCGAAGCAGAACATCAGCGGCAGGGTCATGACGCCGGTGAGAAGAAGGGCGGCGACGCCGAGCGCGAGCAGCATCAGCGTGATCTGGGTCACGAGCAGGATCCGGCGCCGGTCGAAGCGGTCGGCGACCCAGCCGGTCAGGCTCACCAGCACAAGCGGCGGGCCGAACTGCAGCGCCATGGTCACGCCCATCGCTGTGGCGTCGTTGTCCGTGAGCTCGGTGAGCACTACCCAGTCCTGCGCGGTCGCCTGCATCCATCCGCCGACGTTGGAGACGAGCGCGCCGAGGAACCAGATGCGGTAGTTGAACGTCGAGAACGAGCGGAACATCGCCGGGGTGCGGCGTGCGGGGGTGCTCATCGCTCGGCCACCTTCCGCATCAGAGCGCTGGCTTCGCGCAGCGTCTGCAGCTCGGCCTCGGTGAAATCGAGCTCGGCGAGTGCGCCGGAGAGCGCGGCATCGCGCTTGCGCACGGTCGCCGTGACGACGTCCGTCCCGGTCGTCGTGATCTCCACCTGGACCCGACGGCGATCCTCTTCGTCCTGTACGCGGGTCACGTAGCCGTCCTCGACGAGGGCGGCGACGGTCGCCGACATGGTCGGTGCGGTGACCCGTTCGCGCTGGGCGAGAGCGCCGACCGAGAGCGGGCCGTTCATCTTCAGGCAGGCGAGCACAGCGAAGTGGGCATCGCTGACGTGGTCGTCCGCGCGTTCGCGGCGGAGGCGGCGCGCCAGCCGGAAGGTGGCGAGGCGCAGATCGGTGGCGGTGTCGTGTAAGGATTCGTCCGAGGCAGTCATTGCTTAGGTAGTCTAACTAAATTTCGGATGCCGCGGGTGCTCCACTTGGACAGGAACCGGTTTCTCGACTACCGTGAGGGAGATGACACTCGTCGAAGACGCGAGCCAGTATCGCAACCCGATCATCGATGCCGATGTGCCGGATCCGGACGCCATCCGCGTCGGAGACCGCTTCTATCTCGTGGCGTCGAGCTTCCATCGCGCTCCGGGACTGCCGATCTTCGAATCCGAGGATCTCGTCACCTGGACGCGCATCGGCTACGCCCTCGAACGCAACGAGCCGGCGGCATGGTTCGCCCTGCCGCGGCATGGCGGGGGAGTGTGGGCGCCTTCCATCCGGCACCACGACGGGACGTTCTTCGTCGTGTACCCGGATCCCGACCAGGGGATCTTCGTCGTCACCGCCCAGGACCCGGCGGGGCCCTGGACGCCGCCGCGCCTGCTGCTTGCCGGCCTCGGATTGATCGACCCGTGCCCGCTGTGGGCCGAGGACGGCCGCACGTACCTCGTGCACGGGTGGGCGCGATCGCGATCGGGGCGCAAGAACGTGCTCACGGTCGTCGAGGTCGACGAGCAGCTCACCGAGACCAGGGGCACAGCGGCGGACGTCATCGACGGTGATCGCCTGGACGATTTCCGCACGCTGGAAGGACCCAAGTTCTATCAGCGCAACGGCGAGTACTGGATCTTCGCTCCGGCGGGTGGCGTGGCCACCGGCTTCCAGGCGGTGTTCCGCGCCGACAACCCCTACGGACCCTACGAGCACCGCATCGTGCTGGCGCAGGGGGACACTCCGGTCAACGGTCCGCATCAGGGCGCATGGGTGGACGACGGCGAGGGCGGCCACTGGTTCCTGCACTTCCAGGACCGCGGCGTGTACGGCCGGGTGCTGCACCTGCAGCCCATGGCGTGGCAGGACGACGGCTGGCCGGTCATGGGTCAGGCGGTCGCGGGTGGCCCGGCGGAGCCGGTGCTTCAGCATCCGTCCCTGCGCGGTGCCCCGCAGGGCATCCGGACGCTCGCTCGACCGGACGACTTCGCCGGCGGCATCCCGAGCACGCACTGGCAGTGGGAATCCGACCCGGATCCGAATGCCGTGGTCGGGCGCGGGCACGACGCCTGGAGCGACGACGCGCTCACGCTGCGGGGCAGCGTCGATGGCGGCAACGTGCGCACCCTTCCGCGCGTGCTGTCCCAGGCGCTGCCCGGCCAGCCGTCCACGGCGCGCGTCGACGTCGAGCTGGCGTCCACGCTGCCGGGCGACCGCGCCGGCATCGCCGTGCTCGGATACACGTACGTCTGGGCTGGTGTCCGGATCGGCGGGCAGGGTCCGGAAGCCGTCGTCGCGGTCCGAGAGCGCGACGACCAGCAGGAGCGCATCCTGCTGCACGCGCCGCTCGCAGGCCCTCGCGCCGTCGTCGTGCTGCAGACCGACGAGGAAGCGCGCGTGCGCATCAGCCTGACCGCCGATGGCGCACGCTTCGACGTCGACCCGCAGTTCCAGGCGACCGAGGGGCAGTGGGTCGGCGCCGGGGTCTCGCTGTTCGCGGCCGGCCGCTACGGTAGCGGTGGGGCTGTGGGCCGATTCCGCGGCTTCGACATCACGATGGGGGATGCGTGACGATGGCGACTCGACGAGTGCGGACGGCGCCGACCAGGACGACGACGATCAACGACATCGCTCAGACGGCTGGGGTGTCGAAGGCGACGGTCTCGCGGGTGCTCAACGGCATCCCGACGGTCAACGCCGAGATCGCGCAGCGCGTCCGGCAGGTGATCGACGAGCTCGGCTACACGCCGAGCCAGACCGCCCGATCGCTCTCGCTCGGCGTCAGCCGGACGGTCGGCGTGCTGGTCCCCGACCTCGGAAACCCCATGTTCCACCAGGTGCTGCACGGCTTCAACAGGGCGGCCGCCGCAGACGGCTATCACGTGGTCGTCACCGATTCGTTCGAGGATGCCGACGGCGAGCCGGATCTCGCCAGGGACCTGCGAGACCGCACAGACGCGGTCGCGCTGTTCTCCCCCCGCATGACCAGGCCCGATCTGCTCGAGCTGCTGCCCCGGATCGGACCGGTCGCGGTGTTCAACCGCACCACGGGCAAGAACGCCGGATCCGTGCTCATCGACTACCACGAGGGCGTGATCGTGCTCGCGAAGCACCTCATCGGCCTCGGGCATCGCCGGATCGCCTTCCTCGCCGGCCCAGCGTACGCGCGCGCGAACTGGGAGCGCGAGCGCGGTCTTGCGGAGATCCGCGAGAACGAGCCGGATGTCGAGATCATCGACGTGCCGTGCGGACACTCCTTCGAGGACGGCTACGACGCGTGGCCGGCACTGCGCGCCACGGGCGCCACCGCGGTGATCGCCTACAACGACGTCGTGGCGCTCGGCCTGTTGGGTCGGCTGTCGGAGGAGGGCGTCGCCGTCCCCGCAGAGATGTCCGTCGCCGGATTCGACGACATCCCGTTCGCGCGCTACTCGTCGCCGTCGCTCACGACCATGACCTCTCGGCTCGGCGAGATCGGCGAGCAGATCTGGGCCGTACTGCGCGCGGAGATGACGGCGGATCCGGAGCGCGAACCGATCATGTTCTCGCCCGAGCTGGCGCCGCGCGGAAGCACGAGGGAGCGGGCATGAGCATCGAGCTGCTGCGCCGTGGACCGGCCGTGGTGGAGTACCACGACGGCGCCGGAGTCGCCCCGCTGCTGTCGCCCCGGCCGTATCTTCTGGCCACGACGCCCTCCGGCACGCCGGTCACCGAGTTGGAGCCGGAGGATCATCTGCACCACCTCGGGCTCAGCGCTGCGTTCCCCGATGTCGACGGCACGACCTTCTGGGGCGGCCGCACCTACGTGCGCGACCGCGGCCCCACCCTGCTCGCGAACCACGGCACGCAGCAGCCACAGTCGCGCACCGTCCAGGACGGCACCGTCGAAGAGCTGCTGGTCTGGCTGAATCCGGACGGAGACGTCCTGCTCGAGGAGCAGCGCACGATCTCGGCGCGCGCACTGGACGACGCGTGGTCGATCACCTGGACCTCGGAGCTGCTCGCACGCGACCGCATCGTCACGTTCGGCAGCCCGCAGACGAACGGCCGCGATGGCGCGTTCTACGGGGGGCTGTTCTGGCGCGCGCCCTTCCCGTCGGCTCGTGTCCGGACCGCCGATGGGGCAGGAGTCGAGCTCGCGCACGGATCGCGCTCGCCCTGGATCGCACTCGAGGCCGACGACGCGGCCCTGGTCGCCGTCAGCACCAACGGCATGCCCTGGTTCGTGCGCGCTGAGGGCTACGTGGGATTCGGCCCGGCGATGGCCGTGGACGGACGGTGCCGGATCGAGCAGGGCGACACGCTGCGTCTCGACCTGGCTGTGTCGGTCTCCGATCGGGCACCGGCGGATCCTGCTGCCATCGCCGAGACACTGCTCGCGGGCATGCGGGACCCGGTGTGAGCGACCCGCTGCGGACAGTGCTCGCCGAAGCCGCGGCCGCCGGGATCACGTTGCATTCGCTCGAGGTCTCGATCTCCGGGCGCACGGTGATCCGATCCGGCATCGCGCCCTTCGGCCCCGACGTGCCGCACCGGCTGTACTCGGTCTCGAAGACGTTCACCGGTCTCGCCGTGCTGCTGCTGGCCGAGGAGGGCCGGCTGCAGCTCTCCGATCCCATCGCGACGCACTTCCCGGAGCATGCGCCAGTCCAGCCGTGGCTCGCGCAGACGCGCATCGACGACATGCTCGCGATGGTGGGCCCGCACAGCAGGACCACGTACGTCGAGGCATCCGACTCCTGGCTGCCGTCGTACTTCCAGGTGCCGCCGACGCATCGGCCGGGGGCTCTGTTCACGTACGACACCAGTGCGTCCTACGTGCTCGCCGCCCTCGTCGAGCGGCTCTCGGGTTCGACCCTGCTCGAGTACCTGCGCCCGAGACTGTTCGCGCCACTCGGCATCGGCGAGAACGCGCGCTTCCTGACCGGCCCCGAGGGCATCAGCCACGGCGGCTCCGGCCTCATCATGGCGCCGGCGGATCTGACGCCGATCGCCGAGACGATCAACGGCGGCGGGCTCTTCGGCGGCAGGCGCATCCTGCCGGAGCGGGTCGTCGCCCGGTTGATCGAGCGCCGCAGCGATCCGGCCACCCAGACGTGGGGCGCGGCTCTGCGGGCCGGTTACGGACGACAGGTCTGGCTGCCGGGCGGGCGCGCATGGATGATGTTCGGTCTCGGCGGGCAGATCGTCTACGGCGATCCCGACCGTGCGATCGTCGCCGTCGTCACGGCCGACTCCACTCCGCTGGTCGGCGGCGACCAGCGGCTCGCGGACATGCTCCTGCGCGCCCTCGCCGGATTGGATCCGGATGCCGTGACCACCGCCGAGCTCGTCGCACCCGCTCCCGTGCACGTCGAGGAGAACACTCGCCCTGTGCAATCCACGGCCGTACTGCTCACCGGAGAGGAGGCGCCGGTCGAGCTCACGATCGAACTCGACGGTGCCGGCGGACGCGTGCGGTGGGATGCCGAGCACGACGTTTCCTTCTCCACCCTGCAGCCGACGGCCGTGCGCTCCGTGCTCGGCGAAGCGGTCGTCACGGCCGGATGGAGCGCGGCCGGTGTCCTCGACGTGCACGCGAGCGCGGTCGGCGACGACATCGCGACCGTCCGCCTGCGACTGGTCGTCGCGGACGACGGCATCCTGACCGTGCTGGCGCAGGGCCACGGGCCGGCGATCGGCCCGTCCTGGACCTGGCGCGGGAGCTACCGGATCTGATCGGCGCCGGCCGTCCTGACGCGGGTGCGCGACCCGGTGCTACAGGCCCTGTCCGGCATCCCACAGCCGTTCGGTCTGCCCGGCGAGCAGTGCGTCGAGCGAGCCGGCCTGGGCGTCGGTGAGCGAGGCGACGTAATCGATGATGCCGCGGCCGCGGGCCAGACGATCATGGTCCGCACCGGTGTCCGGGCCGCCGAGGCGCCGGTGGTCATCCCTCGCGAGCTCCACCAGGTCGATCAGGCGGCGCGGCGCACGCCGGGCGTCGGCCGGGTCGTCGAGCCAGGCGGAGAACCCGTCTACGAGCCGTTCGAGCACGCTGGCCTGGCCGCGCTGGTAGACCGCCAGGTCGGGGCGCTCCAGGATGAACCGCTCGTGCAGGAACTTCAGCACCGCGACCTCGTGCCACGCGCGCTGGTCGAGGCCGACATGTCCGGAGCGGAGGTGCGGATGCCGGTGCACCTCGACCGAGGTCTGCAGCCGGGAGATCCACTCCGTGGTGAAGCGGGCGAGGGCGCGTTCGGTCGCGAGCGATCCGTCGAACGGCTCGGAGAGCAGCCCGTCGATGACCTCGGCCTTGACCCTGGCGACGGCCTCGTTGAACGCGTCTGGATCGGCGATCCAGGCGTCCTTCTCCTCCAGGCGCCGCCAGAGCAGCTCCAGCGAGTGCCCCGGCGTGCGGGCCTCAGTGCGCAGTACGGCGGTGTCGACCGTGCGCAGCCGGGCGAGGTCGCGATGCCAGGCGCGGAACTCAGCGGACAGCGTCACCGCGTTCAGCAGGCCGGCGCGGTAGAAGTCGTCGAGATCGTGCAGCGAATAGGCGATGTCGTCCGAGATGTCCATGATCGAGCACTCGACGGTCTGCTGCCCTCGTTCGATCAGCGGGTAGGCCGCGAGCGCGAGCCTGGCGTCCTGCTCGTCGACCGCGTAGAAGTTGAACTTGCTCCTGCCGCCGCGGCGCTCTCCGCCCTCTCCGCGCAGCCACGGGTACTTCAGGACCGCGGCCCGTACGGCGGAGGTGAGGTTGAGACCGACACCGGGGCGGTCGTGCTCGTCGAGGCGGGTGATGATGCGGAAGGTCTGCGCGTTCCCCTCGAATCCCTCCGCCAGTCCGAAGCGGCTGCGCGCCAGGCGATCCAGGGTCTGCTCACCCAGATGCCCGAACGGCGGATGCCCGAGATCGTGCGCGGCTGCCGCCGCCTGCACGACGACCGGGTGCGCTCCGCCGAGTTCGGAGGCGATCCGCCCGGTCTCGTCGTCACGGGCGGACAGATGCGTCGCGATCGCCCTCGCGACGGCCGCGACCTTGATCGAGTGCGTGAGTCGATTGTGCACCGCGAGCCCGGCGCCCGTCTGCGAGATCACCTGCGTGACGGCGGAGAGGCGGGAGTAGTACGGCGAGAACCGGATGCGCTCGACATCCACGCGGAAGTGCGGATGCCCCTCGGTCTGCTGGAACTCGTCGAGCGTCTCCGGCGCACGTCGCGCCTGGCGAGGATCTTCCGTCATCGGCCCAGTGTGCCATGCCGTGGCGTGCTCGCGATGATCGAGCAACCGGGCGCCCCGCCGACGCTCATGGTCGACGGGGACGATCCGGGCGGATGCTCAGCCCTTGACCGAACCGACCAGGGCGCCCTTGACGAAGAAGCGCTGCACGAACGGGTAGATGAGGAGCATCGGCAGCGTGGCGACGAAGATCACGGCCATGCGGATCGACTGCGCCGGCGGCACGATGTCGACCGCCGACTCGCTGGCGTTCAGCCCGCTGGCCACGATCACGATCTGACGCAGCAGCACCTGCATGGGCCACAGCTCCGAGCTGTTGATGTACAGGATCGCGCTCTGATACGTGTTCCAGTAGTAGACCGCGTAGAACAGGCCGATGGTGGCGATCGAGGCCAGCGACAGCGGAAGGACGATGCGCCAGAAGACGCCGAACTCCGAGCAGCCGTCGATGCGGGCCGCCTCCTCCAGGCTCTCCGGGATGCCCTGGAAGAAGCTGCGCATGATGACGAAGTTGAAGGCGTTGATCGCCACCGGGATGATCAGCGACCAGAGCGAGTCGATCATGCCCAGGCTCTTGACGACGATGAATGTCGGGATCATGCCACCGGCGAACAGCATCGTGAACAGCACCATGAAGTTGATGACCCTGCGGCCCTTCAGGTGCTTCTTCGACAGCGCATACGCCATGAACGCGGTCAGCACGAGCGAGATGAACGTGCCGCCGATCGTGACGATGGCCGAGACGCCGAGCGCGCGGAAGATCGTCGGCGTGGACAGGATGTAGCGGTAGGCGTCGAGGCTGAACGTCTCGGGCCACAGGATGAACGGGCGCGTGGCCAGTTCGCCTGGGGTCGCGAGCGAGCTCGCCAGCACGTTGACGAACGGCAGCACGCAGATCAGCGCGAAGGCGATCAGGACGATCGCGTTGACGATCGCGAAGACGCGGCGACCCGGTGTGACGCGGCGCTTGTTGCGGGCCGCGCGGCGCACCTGAATCGGAATCGTCGCGCTGGTGACGGGTACCGTGTTGGTCATTTCGAGCTCCCGGGGGTGGGCGTGCGCACCGCGAACAGCGCTGCGGAGAGGAAGAACAAGAAGGCGACGGGGTACAGCACGAGCTGCGTTCCGAGGAGGCAGGCCAGCCCTGCACCGGCGAACCACCAGCCCGTCGAGCGGCGGCGCGGGCGATACGTGGCGAAGAACCAGCCGACAGCGCACAGCAGGGCGATGAGGACGAGCGAGAACCCGAACCAGGCCGCGAGCGTGTTCAGCACGGTGTGCGCGTCGGCCGCCGGTACGTCCAGCCCTGCGGCGCCGAGTGCGGGGAGAACCGTCTCCTCGAGGGTGTCGGAATCCGCCCGGGTGATCACGAGCGCGAAGCCGCCCTGCAGCACGGCCGCGGCGGCGAATCCGACCGCGGCGATGATCAGCTCGATGCGGCGGCGGAAGGGAGCGGCGGCGTTGTCCTGGGGCTTCGGCGTCTCGGTCATGACAGTCATACCAGCGCACCTCCGCGCGTTTCCAGGCTCGCCGTGCCGTCCGTCACCAGGACGGGTCCGACAACGCCCTCGACGCGCAGGCCGGTGATGCGCAGGCCGGTCGCGAACTGCGCATGCACACCGGCCGAGGCCATCGCAGGGACGCCGTCGGCCATCGCGGGGACGGCCGGCACGGCATCCGGTGCGAACGAGACGACGAAGTCGTCGAGGGTGAGGTCGTCGACGGGGGCCTCGGGCAGGCCGGACACCCAGGCGGCGCAGGACGTGACATTCGTCGCGGTGATGTGGGCCAGATGGATGCCGCGGAAGCGCGGTGTCCCGGCATCCACCGGCTGAGCCGTGCGGTCGGACACGATCGGCTCCTTGCCCTCGGGTCCGCAGAAGTAGAAGGGGTTGATGACGAGCGGGCACATCACGGAATCCATCACGATGTTGGAGACGCGCACGTCGGCGACGGTGCCGCCACGGCCCCGTCGTGACTTGATGCGGATGCCGCGGTCGGTGCCCTGGAACACGCAGTTGGAGATCACGACGCCCCTGACGCCGCCGGACATCTCGCTGCCGATCACGACGCCGCCGTGGCCGTGCACCATGGTGCAGTTCGTGATGGTGATGTTCTCGCACGGCACGCGGTCGAGAGACTTCTCGCTTCCGGCCTTGATCGCGATGCAGTCGTCGCCGACATCGATGTGGCAGTCGCTGATGCGCACGTTCCGGCACGATTCGGGATCGATGCCGTCGGTGTTGGGCGAGTCGGCGGGGTTGAGGATGCGGATGCCGGAGATCCGCACGTCCTCGCAGAGCAGTGGGTGCACCGTCCAGGCCGGTGCGTTGCGCAGGGTCACCCCGGAGATCTCCACGCGCTCGCTCCGGTGGATGCCGATGAGGGTGGGGCGGGGGTAGGCGAGCGAGCCGCTGCGATGGGCGTCCCACCAGCGCTGACCGCTGCCGTCGATCTCACCGCGGCCGGTGATGGCCACATCGACGGCATCGCGTGCGTAGATGCACGGCGAGTGGATGGTGGTGGCAGCGCCCTCCCACCGGGCGGCCACGGGCGGGTAGAGGGCGGGGTCGGGGACGAAGCGCAGCACCGCCCCTGCCTCGAGGTGGAGTTCCACGCGGGAGCGCAGGCGCAGAGCGCCGGTCTCGTGCACGCCGGGTGCGATCGTCACGCGTCCGCCGCCGGAGTCGGCTGCCCGGTCGATCTCGGCCTGCAGCGCACGGGTGGTCCGCTGCACGCTGCTCGTGCCGATTCGAACGGTCTCGCTCTGCACCTGCGTCCCGCTCATGTCAGTTCGTCTCCGCGTAGGAGGCGCTGAGCTCTTCGATGATGGTGTTCAGCCCCTGGCCGTCGAGCTTCTCGATCGCCGCCTCGTAGCCGGCCATGTCGAGCTGGCCGACCATGTACTTGTTGTACGCGTCGTTCGCGGCCTGCTGGATCGTCGACCAGCTCTGATCGAACGCGTCGGACGACAGCGGCAGAGTCGGGTCGACCACCGCGAACTCGGTGTTCTCAGCGATCTTCTCGTTGCCCTCGTCGACGTACGGCGTCGAGCTCTTGAACGTCACGACGTTGTCGCTGGGGCGCGAGGACGAGTACGGCTGCACCTCTTGCTCCCACTTCGGCTGGTCGGCGATCGTGACGACGCCGTCCGCGTCGACCGTGTAGTGCTCGTCCTCGATGCCGTTCGTCATGAGCGTGAACGCCTCTTCGTCGAGCAGCTTGTCGATGAACGCGAGCATGCCTCGGAGGTCATCCTCGGTCTCGACCTGGCTCTTCGACATCGCCAGCCAGCCGCCGAAGCCGCCGTTGGTGTCGGAGAGGATGCGGCGCGGCACGTCCTCGAACGTCATGTCGTTGATCAGCGCCCACGACATCGGCGTGTTCGGGTTGGAGCTGACCGCGAGGTTCATGTACCCCTTCGGCTCGAACAGACCGGTCACGACGATGCCGCCCTTGCCCTGGGCGATCGCGTCGATCTGGTTCTGCTTCTGCATGGTGACGAACTCGCCGTTGATGGCGCCCTGCTCGTAGAGTCCGCGGTACCACTCCATGGCCTGCTTGAACTCATCGGTCTGGAAGGTCGGGATGACCTCGTCGTCCTCGACGACGAAGTTGTTCCCCGCGCCGAAGTAGCCGGCGAGGCTCTTGAAGCCGAGCTTGAAGCTCTCCAGGCGATCGAGGAAGCCCGTAGTGTCGTCCTTCCCGTTGCCATCAGGGTCCTGCGTCGCGAAGGCCACGGCGACCTCGCCGAGCTCTTCGATCGTGTGCGGGACCTCGAGTCCGAGGTTGTCCAACCAGTCCTGCCGGACGATCACGCCGTACCGGGCGATCGGCTTCTGGAACGGCACGCCGTACAGGTGGCCGTCCACGCGGGCGGACGCGATCGTCTGGTCATCGATCTTGGACAGGTTCGGGTAGTCCTCGAGGTACGGCTCGACGTCCCAGAACTGACCGGACTTCAGCGCCTGGCGCACCGACGTGTTCGTGATGTTGGTCAGCGAGGTGATGTCGGCGAGCGAGTCCGACGCGAGCGCGGCGTTGATCTTCTCATCGGCGGAGGCAGCAGGCACCCACTGGAAGTCGAGCTCGGCCCCTGTGGTCTCCTCCAGGGCGGTCTGGATGGGACCGTCCGCATCCGGAGTCGTCGGCGTGTGCAGGATCGCCATCCAGGAGATCTCCTCGGGGATCTCGGCGGATCCGCCGCCCTCGGAGGATGCGTCGCCGGATGCGCCGCATCCGACGAGGGCGAGTGCGGCGACGGCAGCGGACGCAGTGACGAGCGTCAGTCGGGAACGAGCGCGCATGTCAGTTGTTCTCCGCGTAGGAGGCGCTGAGCTCTTCGATGATGGTGTTCAGCCCCTTGCCATCGAGGTCGGCGATGGCCGCCTCGTAGCCGGCCATATCGAGCTGGCCGACCATGTACTTGTTGTACGCGTCGTTGGCGGCCTGCTGGATCGTGGACCAGCTCTGGTCGAACGCGTCCGAGGACAGCGGCTGGGTCGGGTCGATCACCGCGAACTCGGCGTTCTCAGCGATCTTCTCGTTGCCCTCGTCCACGTACGGCGTGGAACTCTTGAACGTCGTCACGTTGTCGGACGGGCGCGACGAGTTGTACGGCTGCACCTCCTGCTCCCACTTCGGCTGGTCGGCGATCGTCACGATGCCGTCGGCGTCGACCGTGTAGTGCTCGTCCTCGATGCCGTTGGTCATCAGCGCGAAGGCGTCTTCATCGAGCAGCTTGTCGATGAAGGCGAGGATGCCCTTGAGTTCTGCCTCGTCCTTCACCTGGCTGGTCGACATGGCCAGCCAGCCGCCGAATCCGCCGCCCGTGTCGGAGAGGATGCGGCGCGGCACGTCCTCGAAGGTCATGTCGTTGATCAGCGCCCATGCCATCGGCGTGTTCGGGTCGGCGCTGGTGGCGAGGTTCATATAGTTCTTCGCCTCGAACAGACCCGTCACCACGATGCCGCCCTTGCCCTGCGCGATCGCATCCTGCTGGTTCTGCTTCTGCATCGTGACGAACTCGCCGTTGACCGCGCCCTGCTCGTACAGCCCGCGGTACCACTCCATGGCCTCTTTGAACTCGTCGGTCTGGAACGTCGGGATGACCTCGTCGTCCTCGACGACGAAGTTGTTCCCCGCCCCGAAGAAGCCGGCCAGCGTCTTGAAGCCGAGCTTGAAGCTCTCCAGGCGGTCGATGAAGCCGGTCGTGTCGTCCTTGCCGTTGCCATCCGGGTCGTCCTGGGTGAAGGCCACGGCGACCTCGCTGAGCTCCTCGATCGTGTGCGGCGCTTCCAGGCCGAGATTGTCGAGCCAGTCCTGACGGACCAGGACGCCGTAGCGCGCCACCGGCTTCTGGAACGGGACACCGTACAGGTGTCCGTCGACGCGGGCGGAGGCGAGCGTCTTCTCGTCGATCTGGGAGAGGTTCTCGTAGTCCTCGAGGTACGGCTCGACATCCCAGAACTGACCGGACTTCAGGGCCTGTCGCACCGAGGTGTTGGTGGAGTTCGTCAGCGACGTGATGTCGGCGAGCGTGTCCGACGCGAGCGCGGCGTTGATCTTCTCGTCCTTGGAGGCATCCGGTACCCACTGGAAGTCGACCTCGGTGCCGGTGTACTCGGCGAGTGCCGTCGCGATCGGGCCATCCGCTTCCGGAGTGGTGGGGGTGTGCAGCATCGCCATCCAGGTGATGCTCTCCGGGGTGGTGACGTCGCCGCTGCTGCCTTCGTTGCTGTTCGCGGGGGCGTCGGACGCTCCGCACGCGGTGAGCGCGAGCGATGCGACGGCGACGGAAGCGACGGCGATTCCGAGCCTGGAGTGATTCCTCATTCTGATGTTCCTCTCGCAAGGTGGAGACGGGCCTGCACGGTCGCGCCGGCCCTGGGGGGTGAGGTCTGAGTGGCGGTGTCAGCGGCATCCGCGGCGAGCTGCCGGAAGACGATGCGCGTCACGAAGCCGACGGCGGACGCCGGGATCCCGATGCCGAACAGGACGAGCAGCGGGAGCGCGAACGAGGTCAGCAGCCACACCGTGACGCCGACCGCGGTGGCCGCGAGGATCGTCCAGTGCAGCGAGCCGACGCCGATCATGAGAGCCGCGGCGAGCTGGCGGGGGATGCCGCGGACGTCGGTCGCGGCCATCACGGGGAAGACGTAGCCGGCGATCACGCAGATCACGACGAGAGCGGCGACGTTGCCGAACTGCAGCAGCCAGGTCGACGCGGCGAAGATGTTCGTGATGACGATGGCCGCCGCGGCCGTGAGGATCCAGCCCATCGCCGCCGAGTGCCAGTAGTGCGCGCGCAGGTGGCCGATGAAGGCGCGGGTGACCGGCGGCGTCTCGCCGAAACGGAACCAGCGGTCGATGTAGGCCGCGACGGCGTACGAGGCAGGGCCGATGCCGAACACGACCAGGCCCAGCGCGGTCGCGGCGATCCACAGCAGGTTCAGGTACGCGATCCGGTAGACGCCGCGCAGGAACAGGTTGATGCGCATGAAGCCCTCGAACGAGAACATCAGAACACGCCTTCCTCGCCGAACTTCTTCGCGAGCCGGTTGGCCATGATCACGAGGACGAGACCGACCAGACCCTTGAAGAGGCCGACGGCGGTGGCATAGCTGAGCTGGCCGTTCTGGATACCCGCCGTGTAGACGTACGTGTCGAAGATCTCGCCGACTTCGCGGTTGAGCGAATTCAGCATGAGGAACATGTGCTCGAAGCCGAGCTCGAGGAAGTCGCCGATCGACAGGATGAACATCACGATGATGGTGGGGCGGATCGCGGGGAGCGTGATGTGCCAGGTCTGCAGCCAGCGCCCAGCGCCGTCGATCTCGGCCGCCTCGTACAGCTGGAGGTCGACCGCGGTCATGGCGGCGAGGTAGATGATCGTCCCCCAGCCGGCGCTCTTCCAGATCTCCTGCACCGTGTACAGCGGTCGCAGCCAGTTCGGGTCCGTCAGGAAGGGAACCTGCTCCAGGCCCCAGGACTCGAGCAGGTTGTTGATGCCGCCGCCGTCGGTGGTCAGCAGCACGTAGAACAGCGAGACCACGATCACCCACGACATGAAGTGCGGGAGGTAGATGACGGTCTGGATGCTGCGCTGGAACACCCGCGTGCGCACCTCGTTCAGCAGCAGCGCGAGGATGATCGGCACGGGGAACGCGAACACCAGCAGCAGGAGGGAGATGATCACCGTGTTGGTGAGCAGCATCATGAAGGTGTCTTCGGTGAAGAACCGGATGAAGTGCTCGAACCCGACCCAGGGGCTGCCGCCGATGCCGCGGAACGGCGAGTAGTCCTGGAACGCGATCACCAGACCGCCCATGGGCACGTACTTGAAGACGATGAAGTACACGATGCCCGGCAGAGCCATGAGGTACAGAGCCTTGTGGCGCCAGACCTGCTGCCACCACGGGCGGGCCGGGTAGACGGGAGGCGGTGCATCCGTCGTGTCCGGGACATTCGGCTGCGCGGTCTGGGGAGCATCCAGCACGGTCATGCCTGCATCCGCATCATCGCGAGTTCGGTCCGCATTCGAGGCCTCTTCCTGCGCTCATCATCGAGTTCGGGTGGCGGTCGCCAAGAGAGAAAACGCTTCTTCGGTAACCGGTTTCCCGAGACTAGCACGGGACGCGTTCGGCAACAACCGTTCGTTGCGACCGTGATTGAAGCGATGACCTACAACGTTAGAGCGGAGACGGCGAGGCCCGCGGCGTGCCGCACCGTCGGCCGGTCCCTGACGGCACGGGAGAATGGATGCCGTGACCCCAGCTCTCGAACTCGCCGTCCAGGACGTCGCCGGTGCGCGCATCGCCGGAGAGGTGGGCGCCGCACGCGTCGAACTCACGCAGGGCCTGGCGCTCGGCGGGCTGACGCCGTCGCCGGCGACGCTCGAGCTCGCGCTTGCCGAAGCGGCAGACGGCGGACCGGAGGTGCACGTGCTCGTGCGTCCGCGAGCCGGGGGCTTTCACTACGACGCCGATGAACTGGCGGTGATCGAGCACGATGTGCGCTTCGCCGTCTCCGCCGGCGCGGCCGGCGTCGTGATCGGCTGCCTTGACGCGTCCGGCCGGATCGATCGGGACGCGATGGCCCGGCTGGTGGATGCCGCGGGCGACGCGTCCGTGACCCTGCACCGTGCGATCGACGTGACAGCGGACCCGGTGGCCGCGATGCGCACAGCTCGCGAGCTGGGGCTCGCCCGTGTGCTCACCTCCGGTGGTGCGTCGGCGGCGATCGACGGCATCGACGTCCTCCGGCGCCTGGTCGAGGAGGCGGCGGGCGGGATCGAGATCATGGCGGGGAGCGGCGTGGACGCGGCATCCGTCGTCGAGATCGCGGCGACCGGCGTCGATGCGGTGCACTTCTCCGCCAAGCGCACCGTCAGCGCTTCCGGCGGCGTCCGGATGGGGTCGGCCGCGGACGGCGTCGGCGGCCATGAGGTCACCGACCGAGCGGCCGCGTTCGCTGTCCGAGCGGCGCTCGGGCTCTGACGCGAGTCGCGAGGGTGGGACAGCGGGCGGTCGCGTCCGTAGACTCTCTGCCATGGCCGACCCCCGAAACGCCGCGTCCCGCACTGCCGAGTACACGGATGTTCACGGCGTCACGATCGTCTACGACGTTCATCCGGCCGAGGGCGAGCTGCGCGGTGCCGTGCAGCTGCTGCACGGCGTCGGCGAGCACGCCGGACGCTACGGAGAGCTGATCGCGGCGCTGAACCGCGCCGGCTTCATCGTCTATGCCGACGATCATCGCGGACACGGACGCACCGGCATGCGTCAGCACGGCGACGCCGCGAAGCTCGGCCGCCTCGGCAAGGGCGGACTGCACGCCGCGAAGGACGCGATCTGGCAGCTCACCGGCATCATCCGCGACGAGAATCCGGACCTGCCGCTCGTGCTGTTCGGCCACTCGTGGGGGTCGTTCCTCGCGCAGATGCTGGTGAACGAGCACCCCGAGGCGTGGGATGCCGTCGTGCTGTCCGGGTCGGCGCTGCGGACCCCGTTGATGCTCAACGCGGCGCCGCTCAACGCCCGGTGGGAGGGCGAGAACGCCACCGGCTACGAATGGCTCAGCCGCGACGCCGCGGTGTGGGAGGAGTTCGACGCCGACCCGCTCACCACGAACCAGCCGCTGTTGAAGCTGTTCGGCCCCGTCGAGGCGCTCAAGCTGTACGGCCGGCCGAAGAAGCACCTGGGCCGCGACATCCCGATGCTGCTCATGGTCGGACGCGACGACGCCGTCGGCGGCCCGCGGAGCGTGCACCGCCTGGCCGATGAGTACCGCGAGCGCTCCGGGCTCACCGATGTCACGACGCTCGTCTACCCCGACGCGCGCCACGAGATCTTCAACGAGCTGCAGCAGGGCTCCGTGCGCGCGGATCTGCTCGCCTGGCTCGACAAGCACATCCCCGCTCGCGGGTAGCGGCTCGCCCCGCCCCGCCCCGGCGTAGGCTGGGAACGTGCATGGTGAGTACAAAGTCCCTGGTGGCAAGCTCGTCGTCGTCGACCTCGAGGTCAAGGACGGACGCATCGACGGATTCCGGCTGGCCGGCGACTTCTTCCTCGAGCCGGACACGGCGCTCGACGACATCGACGAGGCCGTCAACGGCCTGATGGCGGAGTCGGATGTCACGGCGATCGCCGCCGCGGTCCGCAGCGCGCTTCCCGACGGGGCCCAGCTCCTCGGCTTCACACCGGAAGCGGTCGGCACCGCCGTCCGGCGCGCCCTGGTCACCGCACCCGGCTGGCAGGACTTCGACTGGGAGATCGTGCACGAGAAGGCCGTGTCCCCGCGCATGAACCTCGCGCTCGACGAGGTGCTCACCGCGCGGGTGGGCGAGGGACGTCGCCGCCCGACCCTGCGCATCTGGGAGTGGGACGAATCCGCCGTCGTGATCGGCTCGTTCCAGTCGTACCGCAACGAGGTCGACCCCGAGGGTGCCGCGCGTCACGGCTTCGACGTCGTTCGTCGCATCTCCGGCGGAGGGGCGATGCTCATGGCCGCCGGCCAGATCATCACGTACTCGCTGTACGTCCCGGCATCCCTCGTGCAGGGCCTCACGTTCGCCGATTCGTACGCCTTCCTCGACGACTGGGTGCTGCAGGCGCTGCGGTCGCTCGGCATCGACGCGACGTATCAACCGCTCAACGACATCGCCTCCCCGACCGGCAAGATCGGCGGCGCGGCGCAGAAGCGTCTGGCCAACGGCGGCGTGCTCCATCACGCCACGCTGTCGTACGACATCGACGGGCAGATGATGACCGAGGTGCTGCGCATCGGCCGCGAGAAGCTCAGCGACAAGGGCACGACGTCGGCGGCCAAGCGCGTGGATCCGCTGCGCAGTCAAACCGGGCTCTCCCGCGCCGAGATCATCGAGCGCTTCACGGACACCTTCCGGTCCCTGACGAAGGCCGAGACCGGAGCGATCACCGCCGAGGAGTACTCCGCCGCCGAGGCGCTCGTGGAGTCGAAGTTCTCGACCGACGCCTGGCTGCACCGGGTTCCGTGACCCCCACGCCCCCCTCCGCGGATCCCGCCCCGCCGCGCCCCGATGCCGTCGGCTCCGTCTCGATCGTGCACGGAGACAGCCTTGAAGTCGCGAAGACACTGCCCTCGGCATCCTTCGCACTCGTCTACCTCGACCCGCCGTTCAACACCGGTCGCACTCAGGAGCGGCAGGTCGTCACGGCCCGCCGGTTCGCCGAGCAGCCGGAACTCGACATCGAGATCCCCGTCGCGGAGGAACCGGCCGAGCGGGAGATCCGGCACGGTTTCCACGGGCACGCGTACGAACGCGTCCGCGGCATGCTGCGCGCGTACGACGACCGCTTCGACGACTACGGCGCGTTCCTCATGCCGCGGCTCGAAGAGGCCTGGCGGCTGCTGACGGCAGACGGCACGCTCTACCTGCACCTCGACTATCGCGAGGCGCACTACGCCAAGGTCATGATGGATGCCGTCTTCGGCCGCGATGCGTTCCTCAACGAGCTGATCTGGGCGTACGACTACGGCGCGAAGTCCCGCCGCCGGTGGCCGACCAAGCACGACACGATCCTCGTCTACGCCAAGACCCCCGGCGCGCACTACTTCGACTCGGATGCCGTGGATCGCGAGCCCTACATGGCGCCGGGTCTGGTCACACCCGAGAAGGCCGCCCGCGGAAAGCTGCCCACCGATGTCTGGTGGCACACGATCGTGCCGACCACGGGGCGGGAGAAGACCGGGTATCCGACGCAGAAGCCGGAGGGCATCCTGCGGCGCATCGTGCAGGCGTCGAGTCGACCGGGCGACCGCGTGCTCGACCTCTTCGCCGGCAGCGGGACCACCGGCGCCGTCGCGTCGGCCTTCGGCCGCGACGCCGTGCTCGTCGACGACAATCCGGAGGCGATCCAGGTGATGCAGCGGCGGATGCCGCACGCCGCTGTCACGCCCTTCGTCCCCTGAGCGAGGGCGGCTGGTGCTCGCTCAGCCGACGAGAGCCGCGACCAGCCCGTCCTCGAGCAGGAGCCGATCGTCGATGCGGTGGAACTCGCCGGGGTCGTGCGTGACCGCCACCACAGAAGCGCCGGTCGACGCCAGCTGGTCGACGGCATCCGCGACGATCGTCCGCGAGTGCGCATCCAGCGCCGCCATCGGCTCGTCGAGCAGGACGAGATCGGCGCGCTGAACGAGTGCCTGCGCGAGCAGCGCCCGCTGACGCTGGCCACCGGAGAGGGCACCGATCCGTCGCCGTGACAGATCGGTGAGGCCGACGGCTTCCAGGGCATCCGCCACGGCGGCGCGGTCGGCACGCCTGGCCGGGCGCCAGGATCCCAGCCGCGCCCAGGTGCCCATCGAGACGAGGTCGGTCACGGTCAGCGGAAGGTGCGCGGGAAGCGGCGTCGACTGCGGCACGAGCGCCGTGCGGATGCCCGGCCGGACCTCGACCGATCCGCTGTGCGGAGCGAGGAGTCCTGCGGCGACGCTCAGCAGCGTCGACTTGCCCGATCCGTTCGGCCCGGAGACGACGAGCAGCCTTCCCGCGAACGCGTCCACGTCGATACCGCGCAGCGCGGGGTGCCCATCGTGGTCCACAGCGACGCCGCGCATCGACAGCACGCGGGTCGTGGGCAAGAGCGGTGTCGACGACTGCATGTCGTCATTATTGCAGATGATAATCGTTCTCAATAACTGCTACAGTCGCTCCCTGTGACTCTCCTCGACCCCTTCGCCATCGCGTTCGTGCAGCGCGCTCTGCTCAGCGGCTGCCTGGTCGCCGTGATCTGCGGCGTCGTCGGCACGTGGGTGGTGCTGCGCGGAATGGCCTTCCTCGGCGAGGCCATGGCGCACGGCATGCTCCCCGGCATCGCCGTCGCGACGCTCCTCGGGCTCCCCGGCATCCTCGGTGCCGCCGTCAGCGCCGCGGGAATGTCCGTCGGGATCGGCGTGCTGCAGCGCCGCGGCCGATTGTCCGCCGACACGAGCATCGGGCTGCTGTTCGTCGCGAGTCTCGCGCTCGGCGTCATCATCATCTCGGCCTCGCGCAGCTTCGCCACGGACGCCACCGCGATCCTGTTCGGCGACATCCTCGCCGTCTCGATCGAGGACATCGCGATGCTCGCGCTCGTCGCCGTCATCACGCTCGCGGTCGCCATGCTTGGACACCGCGCCTTCGTCGCGCTCACGGTCGACCCGCGTCAGGCGCAGCTGCTCGGGCTGCGGCCGCGGCTCGCGCACGTGCTCCTGGTCGGACTCATCACTCTCGCTGTCGTCGCCGCATACCAGGCGGTGGGCTCGCTGCTCGTGGTCGGCATGCTGCTCGGCCCGGCGGTCGCCGCGGGGCGGTGGACCTCGCGCATCCCCACCACCATGGCGCTCGCCGCTGCGATCGGCTGCCTCGCCGTCGCCGCCGGGCTGCTCATCTCCTGGTTCGCCGGCACCGCGGCGGGCGCGACGATCGCGTTCGCCGCGATCCTCGCCGCCGCCGTCTCCGCCATCGCCCACCGATTCGTCAGCGCTGGTCATCGACGTGACCTCGCAGAAAGGACCCCATGAGATTCCGCTTCGCCGCCGCATCCGGCATCCTCCTCCTGGCGCTCGCCGGGTGCGCCGCACCCGCTGAGCCCGCCGTTCCGCCGTCGTCGACGAGCGCAGCGGAGGAAGACGGGCACGGCCAGATCGAGGGGGCTCGTGAGCTGGCGGAGCCGGCCCTCCACCTCACCTCGATCGATCCCGCAGGGACCGTGCACCACCTCGACCTCCTCGACGAGGAGACGACCGAGCTGGCCGAGATCGAACCGGTCGAAGACGTCGTGACCGATGGGCGATACCTCTTCGGCATCCGAGACGGGTCGGTCACCGTGATCGACGGCGGCGTGTGGACCTGGAGCCACATCGACCACTTCCACTACTACGAAGCGCCGGCGCGCGTCATCGGCGAGATCGTCGGCCACGGGGCGCCGACGGTGGTCATGGGCGAGGTCGGCGTCGGGGTGCGCTTCGACGACGAGGCTGTCCTGATCGACGCCCCCGCTCTGCCCGACGGCGAACTCGAGGAGCTCTTCCGGATCCCGGCCGCCGACGGCCAGGGACTCGTCGTCCCGTTGGACTCCGGCGCCGTGATGACGGGTGCCGCTGGCGCCAGCGCCGGATCGCTGAGCGTGGTCGCCGCCGACGGCACGGTGGGCGGGAGCATCCCGTGCGAACGCGCGAGCGGAACGATCACCACGGTGGTCGGCGTCGTGATCGGCTGCGCGGATGGCGCCGTGATGTTCACGGGCGGCGACCCGGACGCGGTCGAGCGCATCCCGTACCCGGCCGACGCCGCCGCCGCGGCTGTCGACTTCGCCGCGCGCGAGGCGCGTCCCCGCGTGGCGGCGATCGCCGGCGAGACCGGTGTCTGGATCCTCGACACCCGGCAGCGGACCTGGACCCTGCATGATGCCGGCGAGCCGATCGTGCAGGTCGCCGCGATCGACGACGAGGACGGCCGCGTGCTGGTGCTGACGGCCGGGGGCGCCGTGCTCGTCCTCGCCGGCGGAGAGGTCGTCGCGCGGACGGAGCCGCTGGTGGCGGCATCCCTCGCGGATGCCGAGACCGCCGATCGCGTGCGCTTCGTCGTCGATCAGAACCGCGCCTATCTGAACGGACCGGCCGAGCAGACGCTGTGGGAGATCGACGCCGCCGACGACGCGCGCATCGCCAGGACGTTCGCGACGGCGTACACGCCGCTGCATCTCGCGGGGACGGGCCGATGATGCTCGCGCGGCGGACCGCGGCGGTCGTCGCGGCGATCGTGGCGGTCGCCGGCCTCGGCGGATGCGCCGCCGCCGAACCGGACCGGCCGAGCGTCTACGTCACCACCAACATCCTCGGCGATGTCGTGTCCGAGATCGCGGGGGAGCACCTCGACGTCGTCACATTGATGGCGCCGGGCGCCGACCCGCACTCCTTCGAGCTCGCCGCCCAGCAGGCCGCCGGCATGCGGTCGGCCGACCTCGTCGTCGCGAACGGGCTCGGGCTCGAAGAAGGTCTGTCCCACCACGTCACCGCGGCGGCCGACGAGGGCGTCGAGGTGCTCTTCGCGGGCGACCACGTCGAGACGGTGGAGTACGCCGACGGTGCGGGCCCCGACCCGCATTTCTGGACCGACCCGTCGCAGATGCTGCGCGTGGTAGATGCGCTCGCTCCCGTGCTGGCCGAACTCGCGGGCGATGCCGCGCCCCACGTGCAGGCCGCGGCGGAAGGCTACCGTGCGAAGCTCGCCGAGTTGGACGACGAGATGGAGACCGCGCTCGGGGCCGTGCCGGCAGAGCGCCGGGCGCTCGTCACGAACCATCACGTCTTCGGCTACCTCGCCCGTCGCTACGAGGTCACGCTGCTCGGGGCTGCGATCCCCGGCGGAACGACCCTCGCCGCTCCCAGCCCCGCCGATCTGCAGAGCCTCGTCGACGCGATCGATCAGGCGGGCGTCCGCACGATCTTCGCGGAGTCGTCCTCGCCCGACCGCCTCGTGCAGGTGCTGGCCGACGAGGCCGATCGAGACGTCGCCGTCGTCGAGCTCATCACCGAATCGCTCGCCGCGCCCGGCGAACCGGGCGACACCTACCTCGACATGATGCGCGTCAACACTGCGCGGATCGCCGAGGGCCTGACCCCCTGAATCCACGCCCGACAGGGCACCTCGCCCGCAAAGGGCACCCACCCCGCCCGACAGGGCGACGAAAGGAAGAGAAGATGACACAGCTCACACGAACGGCGCGCCTGGTCGCCGGCGTTGCCGGCGCAGCGCTCCTGCTGGCCGGATGCGCAGGTCAACCGGCATCCGACAGCTCGGGCGATACCCCGGCCGAGCAGCCGACCAGCACGGATGCCGTAGAAACGGGCCCGCGCATCGCGGTCGCCTACGAGGGCGGCGTCCTCATCGTCGACGGCGAGACGCTCGAGGTGATCGACGACCTGGCCTCGGAGGAATTCGTCCGGCTCAACCCCGCCGGTGATGACCGGCACGCCTTCGTCACGACGTCGCAGGGCTTCCAGCTGCTGGATGTCCGCGAGCCGGAGCTCACCGACCTCGTCGTCGGCGCGGCTGCCGCCGGCCACGTGGTCCGTCACGGCGGAAAGACCGTGCTGTACGACGACGCGACCAGCGACACGACCATCTTCGAGACGGCCGCGCTCGCCGAGGTCGACGGCGCGCTGCCGGATGCCGAGGTCATCGAGGGCGTCGATGCCCACCACGGCGTCTCGGTCGTGCTGGAAGACGGCACGTTCGTCACGACGGTCGGAGACGCGAGCGGTCGGACCGGTGTCAAGGCCGTGGATGCCGACGGCGTCGAGATCGCCGTGAACGATCAGTGCCCCAACGTCCACGGCGAGGGCGCTGCCGCGGATGAGGCCCTCGTCTTCGGCTGCGAGAACGGTGTGCTCGTCTTCGCCGACGGCGCGATCACCAAGATCGCGTCCCCCGACGAGTTCGGCCGCATCGGCAATGCGTACGCGTCCGAGGCCAGCCCGCTGGTCGTCATGGACTACAAGGACGACCCGGATGCCGAGGGTTACCTGCTGACGAACCTCGCACTCGTCGACACCGCAGCGAAGACCCTCGAGAAGGTCGCCCTGCCGGACGGCATCAGCTACACCTGGCGCGGCGTCACCCGCACCGAGGACGGCGACGCGGTCATGATCGGCTCCGACGGGCGCCTGCACGTCATCGACCCGACGACCGGCGAGATCACGGCATCGCACGACGCGATCGAGGCGTGGGAGAGCCCGACCGAGTGGCAGCAGCCGCACCCCGCGATCGCCACGAGCGGCGACGTCGTGTACGTGACCGATTCGGCGAACAGCACCCTCGTCGCCCTCGACCCGCACACCGGCGAGGAGATCGCGTCCGGCGAGCTGCCGCACGTGCCGAACGAGATCGTCGTCGTCGGCTGACAGCGATGCCCCCGCTCGGTGAGCGGGGGTCAGAGGAGGGCGAGGGTGTCGTCGTAGGCCGTGGTCGTGACCGGCAGCCCCTCGCCGCCGAACTCCCTCGCCGTCCCCGGCTCGGTCCGCCACGCGGGCCAGCCGGGGGCGCCGGAGGTGACGAATGACACCGCGGCGCCGTGCATGTCGTCCGCGAGGGACTGCGGCGGGTGAGGGCCGGCCAGGTCGGCGACGCGCTCGCGGTCGAGGCCGTCGAACCAGAACGGGACGTCGAGGCAGTGACATGACCACCCCTTCGTCGGCGACACCCAGCGGAACGCGTAGACCCAGGTCTCGGCATCCGCCGCAGTGCGCGCTTCGGCGACGCGCACGACCAGGCTGCGGAAGACGTGGTCGGTGACGAAGCGGCCGACCATCGCGGTCGATCCCTTCGCGCGTTGCGGACGATTCGCCCGCAGATAGGCGCGTCGGACGCCGCGGTCGCGCAGCACAGGGAGCAGGAGGGCGGCCGACGGCACGACGCGCAGCGCGCGCGGCGCCCGGTCGGCGATCATCGTGAACTCGTCGTCGGCGGCGCCGAGCACGAGCGGCTTGTCGGCGCCGATGCCGGCTGCCAGGGCATCCACGGCAGGGCGGGTGACGACTTCGCCGTCGACGATCGGGCCCCAGGGGAGTCCGTCCTCGACGAGGCCGGACAGCAGGCCGAGTCCTTTTCGGCCGCCGACCGCCTGCGGCTGGGTCTTGAGGATGCGGGACTCGGGCACCGAGCGGAAGCCCTCGGCCGTCGGCTCGATGCCGAGGATCCCGGCGAGACGCTCGCCGCGCTCCTGCGCCTTGTCGAGCGGGACGTCGGCGAGCGCCGAGGAGAGGGCGAGCGCGCTGTGGAAGAGATGCTGCGCCGAGGGCATGCTCAACAGCGTCAGCACCGCCCCTCCGCCAGCCGACTGCCCGCCGATCGTGACGCGATCGGGGTCGCCGCCGAACGCGGCGATGTTCTGCTGCACCCATTCGAGTCCGGCGATCCAGTCGAGCACGCCGCGGTTGTGGGGCGCGCCGTCGATCCAGCCGAATCCGTCGAAGCCCAGCCGGTACGACAGCGACACCGTCACGACGCCGTCGCGATTGAAGCGGCTGCCGTCGTACCAGGGGCTCGCGGGTGACCCTTCGGTGTAGCCCCCGCCGTGGATCCAGACCAGGACGGGCAGCGGGTTGGCCGGCATCGGCGTGAACACGTTGACGTTGAGGACCGAAGGCCCTGGGATCGGAGGCTCAGGGATCAGCGTCCCGCCGGGGTCGCGCCGCAGCGCCGTCGCGCCGTAGGCGGTCGCGTCGCGCACGTCGGTCCATGGTTCGGGCGGCACAGGGGCGGCGAAACGCAGCTCTCCGACCGGGGCGGCGGCGAAGGGGATGCCGAGGTAGGCCGCCGAGGCGTTCGGCGTCCCGGCATCCCGCCAGAACCCGCGGACCGGTCCGGATGCCGTCTGCGCGACGGGTGCGTCGGTCACGATGCTCCTCCCTCGGGGTGCGGAGCCGGACGCAGGACGTCCAGGAACCGTTCGATGTGCGCGGCCATGTCGATGCCGGCATCCAGCAGCCACATCGACTGGAGCCCGTCGGACAGCGCCTGCACGCTCGTCGCGACCCAGGTCGGGTCCAGATCAGCGCGGATGTCCCCGTGCTGCTGTGCGCGGACGGTGGCGGCGCGGAACTGCTCCTGCAGCAGCAGCGTCCGCTCGCGGAAGAACGCGTGCGCCGGATGCTCCGGATCGACGGCCTCGACCGCCAGCTGGGCGTACAGCTGGACGAGCCCGGGCACGGTCGCGTTGTGCCGGATGACGGTGAGGAGCATGTCGATGCCGGCACCGTCGGCGCCGTACACCGTCTGGTCGTGCTCGTCGCGCTTGCGGAGGATCGCCGTGAAGAGCTCTTCCTTGCTGTCGAAGTAGTGCAGCAACCCCGCGGCGCTGAGCCCGACGGCATCCGCGAGCTCGCGCACCGACGCGCGCCGGTATCCCTGTGCGGCGACCACGTCGAGTGCGGTCGTCAGGATCTCCTCGCGCTTGGCGATCCCCTTGGCGTAGGCCCCGCGTCGCGTCATGATGCCAGCGTATCGGCGCCACGGCATCCGCGGAAGTGAAAACCGAACACTGCTTGCTTTTTGATGCGGAACGGACGTATCCTGGCCGGGCGATCCATGGCGGAAGCGGCGAAAGGCGAACTCGGATGACCGACCCACAGCACCTGACTCTCGAAGACCTCACTCTCGAGGAGAAGGCCTCGCTCACCAGCGGTGCCGACTTCTGGACGACCAAGGGGATCAACCGGGTCGGAGTCCCGTCGATCATGCTCACCGACGGTCCGCACGGCCTGCGCAAGCAGGCGGCCGCGAGCGACCACCTCGGGCTCAACGACAGCGTCCCGGCCACGTGCTTCCCGCCGGCCGTCGCGCTCGGCTCGACCTTCGATCCAGAGCTCGCCGAGCGCGTGGGCGTCGCGCTGGGCGTGGAGTCCGCGATCGAGGATGTCGCGGTGATCCTCGGCCCCGGCATCAACATCAAGCGCTCGCCGCTGTGCGGTCGCAACTTCGAGTACGTCTCCGAGGACCCGATCGTCGCCGGTCGCATCGGCGCCGGGCTCGTCCGCGGCATCCAGTCGCAGGGCGTCGGCTCGTCGCTCAAGCACTTCGCGGCGAACAACCAGGAGGACGACCGGATGCGCTCCTCGAGCGACATCGACCCCCGTCCGCTGCACGAGATCTACCTCCGCGGCTTCGAGCACGTCGTCAAAGAAGCTCAGCCGTGGACCGTCATGTGCTCGTACAACCGCATCAACGGCGTGTACGCGTCCGAGGACCCGTGGCTGCTCGGCGACGTGCTGCGCGACGACTGGGGCTTCGAAGGACTGGTCGTCTCCGACTGGGGTGCGGTGAACGAGCGGGTCAAGGGCCTCGCCGCCGGCCTCGACCTCGAGATGCCCTCGAGCGGCGGGTTCACGGATGCTCAGATCGTCGCCGCCGTGAAGGACGGCTCTCTCGACGAGTCCGTCGTGGACACTGCAGCCGGTCGGGTGCTGTCGCTCGTGGCGAAGTCGCAGGCGCGTCCTGCTGTTGCGGGGCCTCTGGATGCCGAGGCCCACCACGCCCTCGCGCGCGAGGTCGCCGGCCGCTCGATCGTGCTGCTGCAGAACGCTCCCGTCGACGGCACGCCGGTGCTGCCCCTCGCCGAGTCCGCCTCCGTTGCCGTGATCGGCGAGTTCGCGCGCACGCCGCGCTTTCAGGGCGGTGGGTCGTCGCACATCAACCCGACCCGCCTCGACACCGCGCTCGACGCGTTCGGGGATCGGGCGTCGTTCGCTCCCGGATTCACGTTCGACGGCTCGGGCGATGCCGAGGCACTGCGCGCCGAGGCGGTGGCTCTCGCTGCGGCGAACGACGTGGCCGTGCTCTTCCTCGGTCTGCCGGACGCCGACGAGTCGGAGGGCTTCGACCGGACGCACCTCGATCTGCCCGCCGCCCAGCTCGAGCTGGTGGATGCCGTGCTCGCCGTGAACCCGAACGTCGCGGTCGTGCTGTCCAACGGCGCCGTGGTGGCGCTGCCCTTCGCCGAGCGCGTCCCCGCGATCGTGGAGGCCTGGCTGCTCGGCCAGGCCGGAGGATCGGCGACGGTCGACGTGCTCACCGGCGCGGTTAACCCGTCGGCGCGACTCGCCGAGACCATCCCGCACCGCCTCGAGGACACCCCGGCGTTCGGGAGCTTCCCCGGCGCGTTCGGCCACGTGCGCTACGGCGAGGGCGTCTTCGTCGGCTACCGCTGGTACGACGCGCGTCGGATGGACGTGGCCTTCCCGTTCGGCCACGGGCTGTCGTACACGACGTTCTCGTACGGTTCGCCGACCGCGACGGTGGTGGACGGCGGCGACATCCGTGTCGCAGTCGCGGTGACGAACACCGGCGCCGTCGACGGCCGCGAGGTCGTGCAGGTGTACGTCGCACCGGAGGCCTCGGCCGTCGAGCGCGCGCCGCGCGAGCTCAAGGCGTTCGCCTCTGTCGCGCTCGCCGCGGGCGAGACGCAGGAGGTCTCGGTCGTCGTCCGGCGCGAGGACCTTGCATACTGGGACATCCGCGTCGACCGCTTCGTGGTCGAGAGCGGCGCCTACCGCGTCGAGGCCGGCGCATCGAGCCGTGACCTGCGCGGTGCGGTGTCGGTGCAGGTCGCCGGCGACGAGGTGCGCATCCCGTTGACGGCCAACTCGTCGATCGGCGAACTGCTCGAGCACCCGGTCGTCGGCCCGATCGTCCGCGAACAGCTGTCCGGCGGTCAGGAGGCCGCTGACGGTGCGATGGATGCCGGGATCATGAGCGACGCGGCGATGGCGAAGATGATGGCATCGTTCCCGATCGGCCGGCTCGCCGGGTTCCCCGGCATGGGCATCGATCGCGCGCAGGTCGACCAGCTCATCGCTCTGGGCAACCAGGGGTAGTCGATCACCGACTTCTTCGGACGGGTATGACACAATGTGTCGAGAAGTACGACACTTCATGTCATACTCGATCTGAACGAAGCACGGGGAAGCGCAGTGACACGACCTCCAGCCGGGCCGCAGACCCTGCTGCGAAGCCTGAACGCGAGAGCGATTCTGGAGGCGCTGGCACGACGCGGCCCCCTGACCCGTGCGGAGTTGATGGGCGAGACCGGGCTGTCGCGAACCGCCGTGACGCAGGTCCTGCGGATGCTGGAGGCCGGGGAGGCTGTGGCATCCGCTGGGGTGGACCATGCGACACGGGGACCTGCGGCGGCCCGGGTCTCCCTGCACCCGTCCCTCGGGTGCGCGGCGGCCGTGCACATCGATCATCACTCGGCGAGCGTCGCGCTCCTGGACCCGACAGGGCGCGTCCTCGCTGAGGGGAGCGGCCCCTTCTCGACCGTCGGCGATCTCTCCGAGCGGGTCGATGCACTCACCGCACTGTTGACCGGCGTGCTGACCCCCGAGGCGGGCGCGCTGCGCGTCGCCGTCGTCGGAGTGCCGGGCATCGTCAGCCGGGACGGCTCGATCCGCGACGACGTCGGCCCGGACGGCGGAGCGTTCCGCTCTGCGCTCGAGGCCCGACTGGGATGCGACGTGCGCATCGAGAACGACGTCAACCTCGCGGCGCTCGCCGAGCTCTCCGGCACGGCGGCGTCCGGGCACGACAGCTTCGCGCTGCTGTCGATCGACGATGGCCTCGGAGCCGGCATCGTGATCGACGGGAAGCTGCGGCGCGGAGCCAGCGGCATCGCCGGCGAGGTCATGTATCTGCCGCAGCCGACGCTCCCGGTCGGCGCACCCGTCCTCAATGAGGTGGTGGTCGCGGATCTCGCCCTCACCAACGGGCGGGACCCCGCCGAGCCGCTGCAGGCGCACCTCGAAGCGGCTCTCGCCGGGGACGCGGCAGCGGTCGAGATGATGGCGGAGCTCGCCGGACGGCTCATCCTCGTCGCGGGGAGCATCACCCTCGTCCTCGATCCCTCGGTGTTCGTGCTCGCCGGGGATGCGGCGCATCCGGCCTTCGTCGGCGCTGTCCGCCAGGCGGCCGACGAGATGGCGTACCTGCTGCCGATGATCTTCGTGGTGTCGTCGTTCGGGCGGGAGGCGACGCTGGTCGGCGCCGTCGGCGAAGCCACATCCGTCCTGCAGGAGAAGATCTTCTCCGGCATCCTCACCCGGGCAGACAGGACCCAGCGATGACGCCGTCTCCGTCGGACCTCGCCACGCGCCTCGGGCTCGCGCCCGGCGCCAGGGCGATCATTCTCAACGCCGATGACTTCGGGATGTGCCACGCGGCGAACACCGCGATCAGCGCGCTGCTCGAGTCGGGGCATCTCGACTCGACCACCGTCATGGTGCCGTGCGCGTGGGCGCCGGAGGCGCTCGCGTTCGCGGCCGCGCGCACCGACCTCGACGTCGGCGTGCACCTCGTGCTCACCAGCGAATGGACCGACTACCGCTGGCGTCCGCTCACGGGCACCGCGTCGTCGCTCGTCGACGAGTCGGGGTTCTTCCCGGCGCTCGTGCGCTCGGTCGAGGAGCAGGCGGATGCCGGCGACGTCGCCGCCGAGCTCGCCGCTCAGCTGCGGGCCGCTGTGGATGCCGGAGTCGATGTCACCCACCTCGACAACCACATGGGATCCGTCTACGGGCTCGCCACGGGGCGCGACTTCCTCGCCGAGGCGCTGGGGCTGGCAGCCGAGCACGGCCTGCCGTTCCGTCTGCCTCGATTCATCGACGGGACCGAGGTGGATGCGTCGTTCCAGGAGTCCGCGACGCGCGCTGCGGCAGGCGCCGACGCGTTGGGCGTGGTGATCCCCGATCGCGCATGGACGCATCCGTTCCCGCTCGCGTACGAGGGGACGGACGAGGAGGAGACGTACGAGCAGGTCCGCGACGGCTTCATCGAGCTGCTGCGCACCGTGCCGGCCGGCGTCACCGAGATCTTCCTGCACCCGATGGTCGACGGCGACGAACTGCGCGCGGCCGTCGACTTCAGCGCGGCCAAGCGCGGATTCGAGCAGAGACTGCTCACGGATCCGCTCGTGGCCGCTACGATCGCGGAAGAACGACTCGTGCGCGTCGGCTGGCGCGCGCTGAGAGACCTGCAGCGGGGCCGACGGAGCTGAGAACGGTCGCCGTGCCACGGAGCGCGCCGGCAGCGGCGTCGCCTTCGATCGCTGGGGGTGTCTCGTCCGTCCGAGCATCCGATCGAGGGAGCACGCCGTGAGCCTGATCACCCGCATCCGCGACCGGCGACTCGCCGGCGCTCCCGATCGGGCGCAGACGATCGCCTTCGGCGCGTCCGGATTCCCGACGCAGCTCATGGCGCAGACCTTCTCGGCCTTCGTCGTCTACTTCTATGTCGCGCACCTCGGAGTGCCGGCGGAGTGGGTGGCCGGGGCGATGATCGCCCACGGCATCCTCAACGCCCTGCTGAACCCGCTGGTCGGCGCCGTCTCGGACCGCCTGCGCACCCCGTGGGGGCGCAGGGTCCCGTGGATCGGTCTGGGGATCGTGCCGTTGGTCGTGGCGTTCGCACTGGTCTGGATGCCTCCTTCGCTGCCCGCCGGCGGTCTGATCGTGTGGTTCCTCATCGTGGCAGCGGCGTACGACATCGCGTTCGTCGTGGTGGTGCTGAACATCTCCGCGCTGTTCCCGGAGATCTTCCGCACGACGGACGAACGTGCGCGGGGCAACGTTCCGCGGCAGATCTTCGCGATCGTCGGCATGGTGCTCGGCACGGCTGCTGCGCCCCTGCTGTACGACGCGATCGGCTGGCCGGGGATGGCGCTCGCCCTGGGGGCGGTGTGCCTGGTCATGCTGATCTGGTCGTTCGCCGGCGGCATGATCGAGCGGCGCGGCGAGGCTCCGGATGCCGAGGCCGCGATGGCGTGGGCCGACCAGCTGCGGTACACGTTCGCCAACCGGGCGTTCGTGCCCTACGTGCTGGGATCGCTGTTCGTGCAGACCGCGATCGCCGTGATCCTCGCCGCGATCCCGTTCTACGTCCGCTACTCGCTGCACGCGGCTGAGGGGGAGGGCAGCATCCTGCTCGGGGCGATCTTCGTCACCGCGATTCCCGCGATCGTGCTGTGGAGCGCGGTCGTCCGGCGCACCACGCCGCGGATGGCGCTGCTGTGGGCGGTGGCCGTCTTCGGGCTGGGGGTGATGGCGTATCTGCTGCCCGCGACGGTGCTCGGCGCCGCTGTCGTCGGAATCGCCGTCGGGGTCGGGGTGGGCGGGCTGCTGCAGCTGCTCGAAGTGGTGCTGTCGCAGATCATCGATGCGGATGCCGAGCGCACCGGACAGCGCCGAGAAGGCGTGTACTTCGGCGTGAACGGCTTCGTCGTCCGCGGCTCGGTCGTGCTGCAGGCGATCGTCGCTGCCTGGGTGCTCAACGCCAGCGGATTCGACGCGTCGCTCGGCGATGCGCAGCCGGAGAGCGTGGACGGCGGCATCCGGATCATGCTCGCCGTCGTGCCGATGGTGTTCACAGCTCTGGCGTGGGTGTGCTTCTGGCTCTACCCGATCCGTACGCAGGATCTGACCCCCGCCGCGGCGCTGCCCGTGCGGTGAGCGCGTGGTTCGTGCGGTGAGGCGTGGGTTGCGCGGTGAGGTGTGGCCGGAGTGGCTGAGCCTCACCCCGCAGCGTACGTCTCGCGCGAGGCGGGGAGCTCAGCCGGCGTTTCGGCGGGCTTCCCAGCCGGTGCGCACCATCTCGTCGACGGTGTAGCGCATCTTCCAGTCCAGATCGCGGGCCGCGAGGTCACCGGCGGCGACGATGCGGTCGGGGTCTCCGGCGCGGCGCGGTCCGATCTCGGGGGTGAAGTCGATGCCCGTGACGCGGGCCACGGCATCCATGATCTGCTTGACGCTCAGCCCGTCGCCGGAGCCGAGGTTGTAGGCGGGCTCGATCGACTCTCCACCGGCCAGACGCTGCGCTGCTGCCACGTGCGCCGCGGCGATGTCGCCGACGTGCACGTAGTCGCGGACGTTGGTTCCGTCCTCGGTGGCGTAGTCGTCGCCGTTGATCCGCGGCGTCTTGCTGGCCAGCAGCGCTTCGAACACGATCGGGAACAGGTTGTGCGGGCTGACGTCGTACACGCTCGGGTCGGCGGATCCGACGACGTTGAAGTAGCGCAGCGACGTGTGCCGCAGTGGTGTCTCGGATGCTGCGGTCGCCGTCGCCTCGTCGCGCAGCAGCCATTCGCCGATGAGCTTGGACTCGCCGTAGGGGCTGGCGGGGGCCTTCGCGGTGTCCTCGGTGACGAGCGCCACATCGGGGGTGCCGTAGACCGCGGCGGACGAGGAGAACACGATATTCGCCACGCCGGCGGCGGCCATCGCCTCGAGGACGATGCGCGTGCCCTCGACGTTCTGCGCATAGGTGTGCAGCGGGCGCTGGACCGAGACGCCGGCGTACTTGAAGCCGGCGACGTGGATGACGCCCTCGGCGTCGTGGTCGCGCAGCGCCTTCTCGACGAGATCGCGGTCGAGGATCGAGCCCTGGACGAACGGAACGCCCTCCGGGACGAAGGAGGCGACACCGCTGGAGAGGTCGTCGAGGATGACCGGCCGGAGTCCGGCATCCGCGAGGGCGCGGACGACGTGCGATCCGATATAGCCGGCGCCGCCGGTGACGATCCAACTCATGGTGCTCCTTCCGCGGCGCGAGCGCGCCTCGTACATTCTGTCAGGGGACGTGCGATTCGCGAGCCGGGCTCAGGCGTCGCGGCGTGCGCCGGCCGACGGTGTGACGGTGAACAGGGTCGGCTCACCGAACCCTGAGGCGGCGAATGCGGCGGTCACGGCCGCGGAGACGGTGTCGGTGGCATCCGCTTCGATCAGCGCGATCGCCGCGCCGCCGAAACCGCCGCCGGTCATGCGCGCGCCGATGGCTCCGGCCTCGAGCGAGGCCTCGACGGCCGTGTCGAGCTCGGGAACTGAGATCTCGAAGTCGTCGCGCATCGACGCGTGCGACGCGACGAGCAGGTCGCCGATCGCGCGCGGGCCGTCAGCCCGAAGGGCGGCGACGGTGTCGAGCACGCGCTGGTTCTCCGTGACGATGTGGCGCACGCGACGGAAGGTCACGTCGTCCATGAGCTCCGCGGCACGCGGCAGATCGTCGATCGTGACATCGCGCAGCGACGGGACGCCCATGATCGCGGCGCCCCGCTCGCACGCCTCGCGGCGGTCGCGGTATCCGCCGGTGGAGTGCGCGTGCTCGACGCGCGTGTCGATCACGAGGATCGCGAGCCCGGAGTCCGCGACCGCGAGCGGGATCTGCTGCGCCTCGAGCGAGCGGCAGTCCAGGAAGATCGCGGTGTCGACGCCGCCGATCATGCTCGCCATCTGATCCATGATCCCGGTCGGAGCGCCCACGGCCTCGTTCTCGGCGCGGCGCCCGATCCGGGCGAGCGCGGTCTTGTCGAGACCGGCGGACCACAGGTCGTTCAGGGCGGATGCCGCGGCACCCTCGATCGCGGCTGATGACGACAGACCGGCTCCGACCGGCACGTTCGATGCGATCGCGATGTCGACTCCGGTGCCGGTGATGCCGGCATCCTGCATCGCCCACGCGACTCCGAGCGGATACGCCGCCCATTCGGGGACCGCGGGTTCGGCGCCGCTGGGCGTGGGGAACAGCGTCCGCAGCTCGTCGAGGGCGACCTCGACGGGCTCGGCGGCGAAGGTCGAGGCGACGCGCACGCGGCCGCGACCGTCCTCGCGCGCGCCGACAGCGGCGACCGTGCGATGGGGGATCGCGAACGGCAGGACGAAGCCCTCGTTGTAGTCGGTGTGCTCGCCGATGAGGTTGACGCGGCCGGGTGCCGACCAGATGCCGTCCGGCTCGTGACCGGTCAGGGAGGTGAAGAGCTCGCGGGCGGTGGATTCAGTGGTCATGTGTGTGCTCCGGGTGGTGCGTCGTTGCGTGTGTTGCGTGTGTCGCGGTTGCGCGTGCGTGTCTTTGCGTCGGAGAAGTACGCGATGTCGGACATGGATGCCGGAAAGCATCCGACCGTGGGGATTTCTCCGACGGTGCGGGTCAGGGTGCGGGCGTCGGGACCGACGCGATGGCCTCGCGCAGCCGTTCGGCGGACTTCTCCGGCGGGATCTCGGCCGTCCACGCCCACATGGCCGACTCGCTGCCGGCCAGGAACTTCAGCTTGTCGGCGGCGCGGCGCGGGCTGGTCAGCTGCAGGTGCAGCCGCACGCTGTCCCGCCCGACGCGCACAGGCGCCTGGTGCCAGGCGGCGATGTACGGCGTCGGGGTGTCGTAGAGCGCGTCGACGCCGCGCAGCAGCCGGAGGTACAGCGGGGCGAGTTCGTCGCGCTCGGTATCCGTCGTCTCGGCGAAGTCGGCGACGTGCCGGTGCGGCATGAGGTGCACCTCGAGCGGCCAGCGGGCGGCGAACGGCACGAACGCCGTCCAGTGCTCGCCCTGCAGGACCACCCGATCGGACTTCTGCTCGCTCTCGAGGATCCGCTGGAACAGATCAGGGGCGGTGCGGTCGATGCTGTCGAGCACCCTGGTCGTCCGCGGGGTGACGTACGGGTAGGCGTAGATCTGGCCGTGCGGATGCGGAAGCGTCACGCCGATCGCCTCACCACGGTTCTCGAACGGGAAGACCTGCTCGATGCCAGGAATCTGCGACAGAGCGGCGGTGCGATCCGCCCACGCCTCGATGACCGTGCGTGCACGCGTGACGGTCTGCGTGCCGAAGGAACCGGAGTGCTCAGGGCTGAAGCAGACGACCTCGCAGCGGCCGACCGAGGTGCGGGTGCGCTCGAGGCCGAGGGCGGCGAGATCGTCGAGCCCCCGCGGAGGATTAGCCGCGACCGGCACCCCGCCGAACCCCTCGGGCAGTGCGGGGCCGAATGCGGGCGACCTGTTCTCGAACACCGCGACGTCGTAGCGCGAGGGGATCTCGGACGGATTCGTCGGCGTCTGCGGTGCGAGCGGGTCGGCGTCGGCGGACGGCATCATCACGCGGTTCTGCCGGTTCGCGGCGACCGTGATCCAGTCGCCGGTGAGGACGTCGAGGCGCATGGACGCGGTCTCGGGGCGCGGGTCGAGTGCCCGGGCGTCGACAGAGCGTTCGGCGCCGAGGGCCGTACCGGGGTCATCGAAGTAGATGAGCTCCCGGCCATCGGCGAGGGCCGTCGCCCGCTTGACGATGCCGGCGGCGAGTTCGGTCGTTCGCGACTCCGCGGATTCGTGCATGTTCACGTAAACACGGTACCTCCTGGCCGATGGTAACGTCAACACGGACGAGTGATGAACGGAGGACGACCATGACGGACGAGCACACCACGCCCGCGGGGCGACGCACGCCTTCCGGACGTACTCCGTCCGGACGCATCTCGATGGCGCAGGTCGCCGCGCTCGCCGGGGTGTCCAGCCAGACCGTGTCGCGCGTGGTGAACGACAGCCCGCGCGTGGACCCGGCGACCCGGTCGCGCGTCGAGCAGGCGATGGCCGAGCTCGGCTACCGCCCGCATCCCGCCGCTCGCGCGCTGCGCACCGGCCGTTCGCAGACGATCGGCCTGGTCGTCACGACCCTCGCCACGGTCGGGAACTCGCGGATGCTGCAGGCCACCGCTGAGGCGGCGGACGAACGCGGCTACGCGCTCATGGTCGTCACGGCGGCAGGCGCCGACGGCGTGAGCCGCGCGTTCCACCGTCTCGCCGACCAGGGCGTCGACGGGGCGATCGTGCTGAACGAGGCATCCGCGCAGGTCTCGGCATCCGATCGGCCGGATAGGCTCCGCCTCGTCGTCGTGGATGCCGCGGACGACGCCGGTCTCCGGACCGTGCGCAGCGATCACGCCGGCGGAGCAGCACGTGCCACCACTCGACTGCTCGCTCTCGGACACGCGCAGGTCCACCATCTCGCGGGTCCCGCTGACTCGTTCGCCGCCGCCGAGCGCGAACGCGGCTGGCGCGAGACGCTGACTGCGGTCGGTGTCGAGCCGCCCGCGATCGTCCGGGGCGACTGGTCCGCGGACTCCGGGTACTCCGCCGCAGACGCGCTCGCCGCGGCATCCGCCGTGTTCTGTGCGAACGACCAGATGGCGCTCGGATTGCTGCGGGCGCTCGCGGATGCCGGGCGCCGGGTGCCCGAGGACGTGGGGGTGATCGGCTTCGACGATGTTCCGGATGCCGCGAACTACCGCCCTCCGCTCACCACGATCCGGCAGGACTTCGCCGCCCTCGCGCACCGAGCCGTGGCCGCGCTGGTGGCGGAGATCGAGGGCGGCGAAACCACCGGCGGCGTGATCGGCACGACGCTCATCGAGCGGAAGAGCCACGCAGCGCGCTGACGCCGCGCGTCAGGTACGGATCTCGCTCCACAGCGCCCGCTGCGACAGCTCCACGGAATCGACAGCGCACAGGACCTCGGATGCCGAGGCCAACCGATCCGCGGCATCCACCGGCAGATGCACGCCGCTGTCACGGCGCAGGGGAAGCACGTGCAGCTCGACCACTGACCCGGCATCCGCGCCCACGTCCTGAAGATTCACGACGAGGTCCGACCCGTCCCAGAAGCGATCGGTCGCTGACCTGCCGTCCACGCGCAGCTGCGCGACGTCGCCGGCCCAGCGCACGATCAGCACGGCATCATCCGTTGTCCCCGAGGGTGCATCCAGCGCGAACACCGCGGCATGCGCAACGAACTCGGCATCCGACGGCGCGGCCTGCCGACCGGCGCGCGAGCCGTAGTCTCCCGACGGGGTGGACGCGGCGCGCACCTCCCGCACCGGCACCGAGGCCTCGATCGTCGACCCGGAGACGTGCTGCAGCGGCAGCTCGCGCCAGGCCGCGTCGGCGTATTCGCGGACATCAGGGCGAGCGCCCGAGCTCCGCACGGACACGGTCCCCTCGGCATCCCAGGTGAGCTCGTCCTCCGAGACGAGCAGCCGGCGCCCTCCGGTCTCGACGACCCAGACGCGGGCGGCGTCCTCAGCGGGGAGGACGAGCACATCGATGCCGCCGACCCGGGCGGCGGCGCCACCCGGCTCGATCTGCCGGACGACGCCGTCGTGCGCGATCTCCACGGGGATCCCGGCATCCTCGAGAAGCACGAGCGTCGGCAGGTCGCCGGGCAGCACGGTCAGAGCGGATGCCGTCGCCCACGTGATCTCGGTCCCCTCGATGTCGAGCGCGAGCGGCCAGCGGGCGAGCGTCCCGGCGGGGATATCGATCGGCATGCTCGGGAAGACGAGGGTCTCGGCATCCATGACCACCTCGAACCGAGCACGGAAGTACGTGGGCAGCGGCACATGCGGCTGATGCCAGCCGATGAAGGCGAAACCGCCGCGGACCGTCCAGCGCAGCGTCTCGGCATCCTCGACTCCGGTCGGCCGCACCCGAGGGAAGTGCGCCGTGGCGGGCGCGACCCGGTCGCCGAACGCGGCGGCGAACGCATGCTGCACCCGCAGCGCGGCGTGGCTGGCGGCTGCCCGGCCCGCTTCGCCGATCGGCGCGTGGAAGTCGTAGCTCATCCGCGTCATGTCGTTCGGATAGCCGGTCGACTGCGTCTCCTCGAGGCCGGGACGCGGGTTCGTCCCTCCGGTATACATGTAGTACCCCTGCCAGGCCGAGCCGCTGCCGAGCTTCGCGTGCGCGATCGCGGCGACGTCGAGAGCCGCGGGGCGAGGGCGGCGGTGATACGCGGTGGCCATGCCGCCGGCGAGCTCGCACGTCGCCGCGGGGAACCACTCCGAGAGCGTCGATCGATGCGACGCCTCTGCCCCGCGGACGTCGACGCCGATCCCGGGGTCGTCCCACTCATCCGAGAAGAAGTAGTGCGCTCGGAAAGTGGGATCCCACGGCTGGTCGGGGTCCACCCAGAACCCGTCGCCGTACCCGCCCCACAGCGGGAGGACCTCTTCGTCCGGCAGCTGCGCGCCGCCCCACGCGGTCGCGGCCCACAGCGGTGCGGACAGCCCGGCCTCACGGGCCAGGCGCTTCAGGGTCAGCAGGTGCCCCGGCTGGTCGTACAGTTCGTTGTCGAGCTGGATGCCGAGCAGCCGGTCGGGCCGCGCGCGGCCGTCGAGCGCGTCGCCGAGCGTCCGGAACCATTCGCGGACGAGCGCGAGGTAGCCGGGGTCGTCGGTGCGGTGCCGCACATCGGCATCCTGCACCCAATCGGGGAAGCCGCCGTTGCGCGCTTCGCCGTGCGCCCACGGCCCGATGCGCAGCACGACCTCCAGCCCCTCGGCATGGGCCGCGTCGATGAAGGCGGCGACGTCGAGATCCCCGGCGAAGGAGGCCTGCCCGCGGACCGGCTCGTGGTGCAGCCAGAGCACGTATGTCGCCACGACCGTGACGCCTCCCGCGCGCATGAGCCGCAGCCGCTCGGTCCAGCGCTCGCGCGGAACGCGGCTGTAGTGCATCTCTCCGGAGACCGGCAGCCACGGCATCCCCTCGCGCACCAGCGCACGGTTCGTGAGGTTCAGGCCCGGCCGGTGGTCGACGTCGTTCGCCATGCGCGGGCGGCGTTCGTCGCGGCCGTGGCCGGTCGCGTCGAGGTGCAGGGGGTCGAGCACGGGGTACCTCCAGGGAGAACGGAGAGGAAAGAGCAGTTCGACGCGGTCGCGCGCCGTCGCACTGTGCCGAACTGCCCTCTCGCGGGCGGGCTGTGGGGCCTCAATTGCCCAGGATCACGTCCGCTTCGGCGAAGAACTGCGTCACCGCGTCATCGATCGAGACGGCTCCGAGGCCGATCGACTTGCCGAGATCCCAGAAGGTCTGCTCGAGCGAGCCGTAGCCGACGACGGGAACCGGCGGAGCGTCGCCGATGCGGTCAGCCGAAGCCTCGATGTAGTCCGCGACCTGCTTGTCCGCGCCTTCCAGCGTCGTGCCCTCGAGCTTCGACGACGAGGCCGGGAAGCCGAGCGTCGTGCCGAAGATCTCACCGGCCGCCTCGCTGTTCACGACGAAGTCGAGGAAGATCGCCGCGGCCTCGGGGTGCTCGGTGTTCTCCGCGATCGCGACCTGGAGGCCCGCCTGGCGGTACAGATCCTTCGAGCCCTCCTTCGCGGTCGGCGGCGCGACGATCGAGATCGACGAGGATCCGGAATCGGCGAGGTAGCCGCCGAGGAAGTTGCTCCAGCTCATCTCGCTCGCCGTGATCCCGGCGCCGAAGCCGGACTTCGGCGAGAGCTCCTCGAGCCTCTGCTGCGGCACCGTGACGCCGTCGCGGATCGCCTCGCCGGACTCCCAGAACGCGCGCAGTTCGTCCTCGGTGAAGCCGAGCTCGCCGTCCTCGGTGTAGAGGTTGCCGCCCTCGGCGCGCAGCTGCAGCTCGAACAGCTGGATGCGCTGCGTGTAGTCGGTGCCGCCGTACACGGCGCCGCCGGTGGCATCCGTGACCGACGCCATCCACTCGTCGAACGCCTCGAACGAGGTGCCGGATTCCGGAGCCTCGACCCCGGCCGTGGCCAGCAGATCGTCGTTGACGAAGTTCGCCCACAGGCTGTAGCCGGTGGGCAGGGAGTACTGCACGTCGCCCAGCGCGCCGGTGCCGAGCAGTGAATCGTCGAACGTCGACATGTCGATGTAGTCCGAGACCTCCGCGAGATCCAGCAGGTTGCCGGACTCGCCGTACTGACGCAGGTAGCTGTCGGAGAACTGGAACACGTCGGGCAGACCGCCGCCGGCGGCTTCGGTCTGACGCTTCTCCCAGAAGCTGGGGAAGTCGGAGAACGACACGTTCACCGTGATGTTCGGGTACGCCTCGTTGAACGCCTCGATGAGGTCGTTGTACCGGGTCGCTCGATCGTCGTTGCCCCAGAAGGCGTAGTTGATCGTGACCTTCTCATCGGGGTCGTACGCGTCGGACGAGTCGGCGTCCGCGCTGCCGCAGCCGGCGAGCACGAGCGCTGCGCCGGACGCCAGCGCGACGGCGGCGAGAAGACGACGGGGTGTGGGCATGGTGTTCTCCTGGATTCAGCGATGGGCGGTGCCGGCGAGCGTGCCGGCACCGGCGGGGAGCGCCTCGATGGGTGAGAGGACGAAGGCGACGCCCTGGGACTCGAGCAGCACCTGCGCGACGGCAGCTCCGCTCTCGGCATCGGTTCCGCTGACGGCGACAACCACGGGGTCGTCCCCGTGGTTGATCAGGGTCACGAGCTCGCCGCGCCTGGCAGCCTCCACACCGTCGGGCAGGTCGCCCACGACAGGACGGACTCCGGATGCTGCGACGACCGCCTCCACGATGGCCGCGATGGCGTCGTGATCGGGCTGGGTCGCCACGTACCAGGCCTCGCCGGCGCCGAAGCGATTGCGGGTGACCGCCGGCGACCCGGCCTGCAGTCCCGTCGTGAAGGCGCCGAGCACCGTCGCTCCGGCCGCATGCACGCTTTCGGCGACGAGTCGACCCGTGTGCGAGGTGCCCTCGAACGAGAACGACGCCGTGCCGCGTGCCGCGGCCGACCGAGCGGCCTGGGCGGCATCGGCGCTCAGCGCACCCACGCCGCTGCCGCCGGTGGATTCGCCAGCGAGCGCGCCGAAGTCCTCGTAGCGGAGCCCCACCACGTCCCCGAGCAGCGTCAGGAATCCGCCGGTGCGGAACTGATCGTGCTCGTCGACGATGTCGGTGAAGGGGCCGGTGATCAGCGTCCCGCCGTCCTCGACGAAGCGCGCGATCGTCGCGGCGCCCTCGTCCCGCAGCAGGTACAGGACCGGCGCGACCACGAGGTCGTAGCCGGTTCCGGCATCCTCCGGTGCGATGATGTCGACCTGGATGCCGCGGTCGTGGAACGCGCCGTACCACTCCAGGGTGAGCGCGAGGTAGTCGATCTCGGTCGGGTGATCCCGCTCCTCGACGGCCCACCAGTTCTCCCAGTCGAACACCAGTGCGACCTGGGCGTCGCGCCCGGGTGCGGGCAGATCGCCGAGAGCCGCGAGACGAGCGCCCAGCTCGGTGACGGCGCCCCAGGTGCGCGTCTCGGTGCCGGCGTGCGGCAGCATCGCGGAGTGGAACTTCTCGCTGCCGGCGCGGGACTGCCGCCACTGGAAGAACATGATCCCGTCCGCACCGCGGGCGATCGACTGCGCGGTCTCGGCCATGAGGGCGCCCGGACGCTTGCCCGGGTTCCCAGGGCGCCAGTTCACGGCATCCGTCGCCTGCTCCCAGAGCAGCCACGGCACGCCGGGCTTGAGCGAGCGGATGAGGTCGCGCTGGAAAGCGGCATCCCTGATGCGGTGCGGATTGGCCGGGTCGGGGTAGCAGTCGTCCGCGATGACGTCCATGTGCGGGGCCCAACGGCGGTAGTCGGCCGGCTTGAACGGACCCATGAAGTTCGTCGTGATCGGCTGTGTCGCGCCCGCGTCGAGCAGGATCCGCCGTTCGGCGAGGTAGCACTCCAGCAGCATGTCGCTGGTGAAGCGGTGCCAGTCCAGCATGGACGACGGGTTGTGGCTGTAGGGCGCCAGTCGGGGCGGGAAGATCTCGTGGAACGCGCCGTACGTCTGCGACCAGAAGCTCGTCCCCCAGGCGGCGTTGAGCGCGTCGATCGTTCCGTACCGCTGGGTCAGCCAGTCGCGATACGCGTCGCGTGCGGCATCCGAGAAGTCCATCCAGAGATGGCAGCCGAACTCGTTGCCGACGTGCCACATCACCACGGCCGGGTGCTGCGCGTAGCGCTCGGCCAGACGGCGCACGAGCTCGCCGGCGAGCCGGCGGTACGTCGGCGACGACGGGGCGAAGTGCTGACGGCTGCCGGGCCAGTAGGATGCACCGTTCTCGTCGACGGGAAGCGTCTCGGGGTACGTCGCGCTCACCCACGGGGGAGGGGATGCCGTGGCCGTCGCCAGGTTCACCTGGATGCCGCCGGCGTGCAGCTTGTCGATCACGGTGTCGAGCCACCCGAAGTCCCAGACGCCCTCAGCGGGCTGGATGCGCGACCACGCGAAGATGCCGAGGCTGACGATGTTGACGCCGGCCTCCTGCATGAGGCGGACGTCTTCGTCCCACACCTCCTCAGGCCACTGGTCGGGGTTGTAGTCGGCTCCGTACAGCACAGCGAGCGCTCCTCGTTCTTGCGTGTCGTTCTTGCGTAGGGGTGGGTGGTCAGGCGCGGCGGCGGGGGCGCACGGGGACGGTGACGGCGGCGAAGGCGGCGCAGCCGAGTCCGGCGAGGACCAGGGGGATGAGCATCCAGGTCACGACGCCGACGAGGACGGCCGCGACGGCGAGATAGAGGGTGCCGATCGGATCGGATGCCGCGGTACGGAAGGCGGTGCTGATCGCGGTGCGCCATCCGGTCTCCGGGGTCCAGGCGCTCGCGGTGAGCAGCACTGCCGTCGCGGTGACGACGAGGCCGGCCCATCCGACGACGGCGATGGCGGTTCCACCGGGCAGGGCGCCTGAGCCGGCGACCTGGACGTCGATGATGAGCACTGCCGCGAGGAGTGCCGTCGCGGTGCCGACGGCGAGGCCGCCGGGCAGCAGTGCGCGCCGCCAGTCGGCCCAGAACGCGCTCGCGTGGGATTCTTCGGCGTCGATGTAGCGGCGCAGGTGCCGGATGCCGGCGGCGATCGCGGCCGGAAGAGTGATGATCGGGAGCCCGGCGATCGTGATCAGCAGACCGGTCCACAGCACCTCGCCGAACAGCGCGAACGCACCCTTCGCCCCGGGGAACCGCGCAGGGGCGTGGCCGTCGAGGGTGGGGCCGCTGCCGGAGGCCTCGGCGCGTCGGGCGGCGCGGTGCTGTCTGCGGTCCATGGGTCAGCCCTTCAGGCCCTGGGTGGCGACGCCGTCGACGAGGAAGCGCTGGAACACGAGGAAGAAGGCGAGGACCGGAAGCAGGGCGATGAAGGATGCCGTGACGGTGGCGCCGTAGTCGCTGGAGGAGGTCTGGTCGTTGTAGAGGCGCAGTGCGATCGGCAGCGGGTAGTTCTCGGGGCTGGTCAGGTAGAGCAGCGGGCCGAGGAAGTCGTTCCACGCCCAGATGAACGCGAAGATCGAGCAGGTGATGAGTGCCGGCTTGATGAGCGGAAGGATGATGGCCCAGAAGATGCGGATGTGGCCGGCGCCGTCGATGCGGGCTGCTTCGTCCATGTCACGCGGCATCTGACGCATGAACTGCACGAGCAGGAACACGAAGAACGCTTCGGTGGCGAGGAACTTCGGCAGCAGCAGCGGCCAGAACGTGTCGACGAGGTCGAGTTCGTTGAAGATGATGTACTGCGGGATGATCACGACGTGGAACGGCAGCAGCAGCGTGCCGATCATCGCGGCGAACAGGATGCCGAGACCCTTGAACTGGATGCGTGCGAAAGCGTAGGCGGCGAGGGCGCTGGAGAGCACGGTGCCGATCACGGCGCCGGCGGCGAGGATGAACGAGTTCAGGAAGAACCGCCACATCGGCACCCCGGCGATGCCCTCCATGACCTTGGCGTAGTTGTCGACGGTGGGGCTGTTGGGGAGCAGGCCCATGTTGGAGCCGAACTCGCTGTTCGGCTTGAAGGTCGAGAACAGCAGCCACACCAGCGGGTAGAGCACGATAGCGGTGACGGCGATCAGGACGACGAACCAGATGATCGTCTGCCAGGTCTTGCGCTTGATCGGCCGTCGCGAGGGGGCCTTGGGGGTGGTCTGCTGCTGCGCGAAGACCGTGGTCGACGCGGACGGCGAAGTCGGGGTCGTGTTCGAGATGCTCATCGGTTGTCTCCGGCGTAGTGGACCCAGGATCGCTGGGTGCGGAAGAGGATGAAGGCGATGATCGCGACGACCACCAGCAGCACCCATGCGATTGCGGCGGCGTAGCCCATCTGGCCATCCGAGAAGCCGCGCTTGTACAGGTACAGGGTGATGAAGTTCGTCATCCCGGCGGGACCGCCGGAGCCGTTGGAGATGATGTACGCCGAGCTGAAGACCTGGAACGCGCCGATCAGACCCAGCAGCAGGTTGAAGAAGATCACCGGCGACAGCATCGGCATCGTCACCGCCCGGAACCGGTGCCAGGGGCCCGCACCATCCATCTCGGCCGCCTCATACAGTTCCTTCGGAATCTGCTTCAGGCCGGCGAGGAAGATGACCATCGTGGCGCCGAACTGCCACACCGCGAGGAGGATCATCGCGGGAAGCACCAGGTCGGGGTTTCCGATCCAGCCGCCCAGATCGATGCCGAACAGGGACAGCGAGTTGTCGACGGGGCCGTCGTTGGCGAACATCGCCCGCCACACGATCGCCACAGACACCGAACCGCCGATCAGCGACGGGGCGTAGAACGCGGAGCGGAAGAACCCCGCACCCTTGTCGCGGTAGTTCAGCAGCATCGCGACCGCGAGGGCGGCGGCCAGCGTGATCGGTGTGCCCACCAGCACGTAGATCAGGGTGATCTGCGCCGACTGCATGAACGCCGGATCCGTAGTGAACATGCGGACGTAGTTGTCGAACCCGATCCACTTCGGCGGGGAGAAGATGTTGTAGCTCGTGAACGACAGGTACAGCGAGTAAGCCATCGGGATCAGCGTCAAGCCGAAGAACCCGACCAGCCACGGCACCAGGAACCCGTATCCGGCGACCGTCTCGCGCATCGCGCGTCGGCGAAGACCAGGACGATCATCGAGCTCAGGGCGGTTGCGGCGGAACAGAGACCGACTCGACGGCTTCTCACCGGTCACGATGACACGGGTGGCTGTGGTGCTCACGGGATACTCCGATACGGGAACGAGAGTGCAGGGGGCGATGGGATTCCGGGGCGGGCGCGACACCCGCCCCGGAAGACTCATCACTGGTTGAGAACGACGTCCATCTCGGCGAAGAACTGCGAAACAGCCTCGTCCACCGTGATCGTGCCGAAGTTCAGCTCGGTGCCGAGCTGGCGGAACTTCTCCTCGAGCGTGCCGTAGCCGACGATCGGCACGGGCGGGGCGTCGCCGAGGCGGTCGGCGATCGACTCCTCGTAGTCCTTCACCTGCTGGCTGATCGGGTCGAGCTCAGCCGCCTCGAGTGCGGTCTCGGATGCCGGCAGGCCGCGGTTGGTGCCGAAGATCTCACCGGACTGCGGCGAGTTCACGAGGAAGTCGACGAGCGTCGCCGCGGCCTCGGGGTGCTCGGTGTTCGCAGCGATCGTGTGCAGCATGGACGGCTTGAGGTACAGGTCCTTCGTGCCCTCCTCCGTGACCGGGGGAGCGATGAGGTTCAGCTCGGTGTAGCCCTCGCCGAGGCCGGCCAGGTAGCCGGAGCCGAAGTTGTCCCACGTGAGCTCGCTCGCGGTCAGCGCGCTGTCGAAGCCGCCCTTCGGGAGGACCTCCTCGACGCGCTGCTGGGGGATTCCGATGCCGTCGCGGATCGACTGGCCGGACTCCCAGAACTCGGCGAGGCGGTCCTCGTCGAATCCGGCTTCGCCGTCCTCGGTGAACAGGACCTCGCCCTCGGAGCGCAGCTGCAGCTCGAAGTTCTGGATGCGACCGGTGTAGTCGCCGCCGCCCCAGAAGGCGCCGCCGCTGGCGTCGGTGACCTCGCCCATCCAGTCGGTGTAGTCCTCCCACGAACCGCCGCCGAAGTTCTCGACACCCGCGGTCTCGAGCAGGACGGGGTTGGTGAACAGGCCCCAGGCGTTGGTCGACGTCGCGATGCCGTAGGTGGTGTCGTTGACCACGCCGATGTCGAGGATGTTCTGCGGCAGCGGGTCGGTCTGGATGATGCTGCCCAGGTACGGGTCGAGGTCGAGCAGCAGGCCGTTCTGCGAGTACTGGCGCAGGTAGGAGTAGTCGAACTGCATGACGTCGGGCAGGTTCTTGCCTGCGGCCTCGGTCTGGCGCTTCTCCCAGAACGCCGGGAAGTCCAGGAACGAGGCGTTCACCTTGATGTTCGGGTATTCCTCGTTGAACGCGGCGATCGCCTCGTTGTACAGCTCGGCTCGCACGTCGTTGCCCCAGAAGGCGAGGTCGAGGGTGACCTTCTCATCGGGGTCGTACGTCGCTCCGGCCTCGGGCTCGCTGCTGCTCGAGCAGCCTGCCAGGACGATGGCCGCGGTGGCGGCGAACGCGCCGGCCGCGAGCACACGCTTCTTGTTGAACATCTTTGTCCTCTCTGTGAACGCCTCTGTTCGGACCACGGAACCTCAGCGTCGGGGGTGGGTCTTGCTTGCGCTCCTTGGTGCAGGAAAGCGCTTACCGCAAACGTAGCTCAGATAAAAACGTTTCGCAAGCCTCGATCGTATAACGGTGTGCAACGTTGTAAACGTCGGACGGCGGTGACGAATCACGAACACGATGACGAATGACGAACGGATTCGGCCCATCGGACCGTGAAACGTCATCGGAGTCGTGAATCGTCCGATCCGGGCGGCTGTCAGGCCGTCGAGGCGCGGGCGCGCAGTTCGAACGGCGTCACGAACTCGCGCGCCGCATCGGGTGCCGTTCCGCGGATCCGTTCCAGCAGGAACGTCACGGCCGTCCGGGCGGTGACCTCGTGCGCGGGGGAGACCGAGCTCAGTCGGGGGGAGATGTAATCGCTCTCGGGCAGGTCGTCGAACCCGATCACGCGGATGTCCTCCGGAACGCGGATGCCGGCATCCGCGAAGCCGCGCAGCGCACCGATCGCGACGCCGTCGGTCGGGCAGAACACGCCGTCCACCTCTACGCCGGATTCGACCACCCGCTGGGCGGCACGGTGCCCCTCGGCCATCGTGAAGTCGGCGATGTCGAAGAAGAGTCGAGGATCGGGTTCGATCCCGGCATCCCGCAGCGCCCGCTCGTAGCCCTCGAGCCTCAGATCCCGCACCGTGTCGGAGACGGCGACGCGGGTGTCGAAGATCGCGATGCGACGCGACCCCTGGGCGATCAGGTGCGCGGTCGCCGCGAGCGAGCCCTCGACGTTCGGCATCGCGATGTGATCCAGCGGCCCGTCGAAGATGCCCTCGCCGAGCAGCACGACCGGATAGTCCACCCGCAGCAGGTGCTTGTCCGCAGGGCCGAGGCCGACGGTGGAGAGCAGCAGCCCGTCGTGCATGCGATTCTGCGACAGGGTCATCGCCTCGAGCTCGCGTTCGCGCACGGCATCCGTGTGCTCGATCTCGACTCGGTAGCCCGCTTCGCCGGCGATCGTGGCGACGAGGGCGGCCAGGCGCGCGAAGTAGTGATCGCCGATGTTCGGCACGGCGAGGCCGATGGTTCCCGTGCGCCCGGTGCGCAGGTTCCTGGCCGCGGCGTTAACGCGGTAATCCAGCTCAGCGACCGCGGTCAGGACCTTCTGCCGTGTGGACTCGCGCACGTGCGGGTGGCCGTTGAGGACGTTCGAGACCGTCATCGGCGAGACACCGGCGGCTTTGGCCACGTCCTGGATCGTCGTCATCCACCCATCCTTCCGCTCCGGTTGCCCTCCTCAGAATTGTATCGCTACAATTCCGGACGGGACCACCGACGATCCCGCCACCGACCATCCCTCGGAGAGACATCATGCCCAGCACCCGTGTCGTCATCGACCTCGATCTTCCCGGCGCGACGATCAGCCGCCACCTCTACGGACACTTCGCCGAGCACCTCGGCCGGTGCATATACGGCGGCTTCTTCGTCGGCGAGGACTCCGACATTCCGAACGAGGGCGGCATCCGCCTCGACGTCGTCGAGGCGCTGCGCGAGCTGAACATCCCGAACCTCCGCTGGCCGGGCGGATGCTTCGCCGACGACTACCACTGGCGCGACGGCATCGGCCCGCGCGACGAGCGGCCGCGCATGGTCAACTCGCACTGGGGTGACGTCGTGGAGGACAACTCCTTCGGCACGCATGAGTTCATGCAACTGTGCGAGATGCTCGGCGCCGACGCGTACGTGAACGGCAACGTGGGCTCGGGCACGGTGCGCGAGATGAGCGAGTGGATCGAGTACCTCACCCGCGCCGACGACTCTCCGATGGCGTCGCTGCGTCGCGAGAACGGCAGGGACGAGCCGTGGAAGGTGCCGTTCTTCGGCATCGGCAACGAGGCGTGGGGCTGCGGCGGCAACATGCGTGCGGAGGCCTACGCCGATCTCGCACGCCAGTACGCGACGTACGTCCGCAATCACGGCGACAACACCGTCTACCGGATCGCCGCCGGCGCGAACGTCGACGACTATGCGTGGACCGACGAGCTCATGAAGGCGCTCGGATGCCTCGGCTGCGACGGCCAGGGCTCCTCGCCGTACCAGGCGCTGTCGCTGCACTACTACACGATGAGCGGATCGTGGGAGGCGAAGGGCTCGGCGACCGAGTTCGACGAGGACGAGTGGTACCTCACGCTGTCGCGCGCGTACCGCATCGAGGAGCTGCTGACGCGGCACAGCACGGTCATGGACCGGCACGACCCCCGCAAGCGCGTCGGCCTCGTCCTCGACGAGTGGGGCACGTGGTGGGATGTCGAGCCGGGGACGAACCCCGGATTCCTGTACCAGCAGAACACCCTGCGCGATGCACTGGTCGCGAGCGTGCACTTCGACTCGTTCCACCGCCACTCCGACCGCCTCGTGATGGCCAACATCGCACAGACCGTCAATGTGCTGCAGGCGATGCTGCTCACCGATCCGGACACCGGAGCGCTCGTGAAGACCCCCACGTTCCACGTGTTCGAGATGAACACTCCGCACCACGACGCGCAGGCGCTCGCCGCGCACGTCGTCGACGGCGAGACGCGCACCGAGGGCGGCAGGGAGCTCCCGCTGCTGTCCGCCTCCGCATCCACCAAGGACGGCGCGGCCCTCGTGTCGCTGTCGAACCTCGACGCCGGACAGGCGCGCACCGTCGTGCTCGACCTGCGCGGCGCGGACGTCACCGGCTTCAGCGCCCGTGTGCTGACGGCCGACTCGACGAGCGAGCACAACACGCCGCAGAATCCGGATGCCGTGGCACCGGCATCCCACGACGGCATCCGTCGCCACGAGCGCGGGCTCGAGGTCGACCTGCCTGCGCACTCGTACGTGACCGTCTCGCTGGAGCTTGCGTGACCTTCGACATCCGGATCGGCGCGCCCACGGGCGCGTCGATCCCCGCCGACCTCTGGGGGCTGTTCCTCGAGGATCTCAACGATGCGCTGGACGGCGGCCTGAACGCCGAGCTGGTGCAGAACGGCGACTTCCAGTACTCCCGTGCGGATCGCGCGGAGTGGGGGCCGCTCACCTGCTGGCAGGTCCGCTCGGATGCCGTCACCCGCGTCGCGTGGGCGCGTGAGGAGGACCCCGTCCATCCGAACAACGCCACGCATCTGCGGGTCACCGGGCCAGCGGTTCTCGCGAACGAGGGCTGGAACGGCATCCCCGTGCGCGCGAGCGCTCGGCAGAGCCTGCGATTGTGGGCGCGGCAGGTCGACGGGGCGGCCGAGCTCGCCGTCGCCGTTCGACGAGGCGAGAACGCCCTCACGGATGCCGCCATCGTCGCCGTGTCCTCCGCGGAGTGGACCGAGTACGGCGTCGAGCTCGACGGACGCGCCGATGGCAGCGGAGAGCTCGAGATCGCGGTGCCCGACGGCGTCGTGGTCGACATCGACCTGGTGAGTCTGCGCCCGATCGGCGCGGACGGCGAGCCGCAGATCTTCCGGTCCGACATCGTCGACGCACTGCGCGCTCTCGAGCCGTCGTTCGTGCGCTTTCCCGGCGGATGCCTCGTGCACGGCACCTCGGTGGACAGCATCTACGCGTGGAAGAACACGATCGGCCCTCGTGAGACCCGGCGGCCGATGCCGAACCTGTGGGGCTATCACCAGAGCATGGCGATCGGCTACTTCGAGTACTTCCTGCTGTGCGAGCAGCTCGGTGCGACCCCGCTGCCCGTGGTCGCCGCCGGCGTCTGCTGCCAGAACGCGCTCGGCGGACAGCGTGCTGTTCCCGAGACCGAGATGGCCGCGTACATCCAGGACGTGCTCGACCTCGTCGAGTTCGCGGACGGTGCGGCGGACACCCGCTGGGGTGCCGTGCGCGCGGAACTCGGCCATCCAGAGCCGTTCGGCCTGCGATACCTGGGGCTGGGCAATGAGGACGCCATCACTCCCCGGTTCCGTGACCGCTACGCCCGGATCGAGGATGCTGTGCGCGCCCGGCATCCCGAGCTGACCGTGATCGGGACGGCCGGGCCGTTCGCCGACGGTGCGGACTTCGACGCAGGGTGGGACTTCGCTCGCGAGCGCGGAGTCGACATCGTCGACGAGCACTTCTATCGTGCGCCGCGGTGGTTCCACCAGAACGTCGACCGCTACGCGTCGTACGACCGCGGCGGGCCAGGTGTGTATCTCGGCGAGTACGCCGCGCGCAGCAACCGGCTGCGATCGGCGCTCGCCGAAGCCGCGTTCCTCATCGGTGTGGAGCGCAACGCGGATGTCGTCCGCCTCGCGTCCTACGCACCGTTGCTCGCGAGCGTCGGCCGTACCGCGTGGACCCCCGACCTCATCCACTTCGATGCCGAGGAGGTGCTGCCCAGCTCGTCGTACCACGTGCAGCGGATGTTCTCCGTGCACCGCGGGGAGACGGTGCTCTCGGTCGACGCCGACCTGCCGGTGGTTCCTGTCGTCGAGCCTTCGGCGGGGACCGTGCGGTTCGCGGCGACCGGCGGGGCCGTCGAGCTCGCAGACATCGTGATCGACGGCATCCGGCATCCGGATCTCGCAATCGGCAGCTCCCAGGATGCGGCCGCCGGCGCCGTCGATCCGCGCGCCGTCGAGGTGTCGTTCCTCCTCACCCGCACGTCAGACGATGGCGGGTTCGAGGTGCGCATCGGCGAGGACGAGCCGGGGGACGCGCTGGTGCTGCAACTGGGCGGCTGGCAGGGCGTCTCGACCGGGCTCATCCGGCATGCCGATGGCATCTCGGACGACGATGCCGAGCCGCTGCACTGGCAGGGTCTGCGCACGGCGCGGCCCGTGGCGGTGCGGATCAGTCTCTCGTCGCCGCGGGTCCGAGTCTGGGTCGACGGCGTGCTGCGTCACGATTACGAGCGCGATCTGCGCCCGGAGCAGCGCATCGTCGCCGGGGCGGCCGCGCGCGGCGATGAGACCGTCGCGCGCCTGGTCAACGCGACGCCGGAGGAGCGCACCGTGCGGGTCCAGCTGTCGTCCGAGGCGGCGGTCGAGGCGCGCGTGGAAGTGCTCACCGGGGACGGGCCGGACGACGGAGGACCAGGGATCCCGCATCCGGCTCCCGCCGTCTGGCGTGTTCCGGTGCGCGACGGCATCCTCGAACTGACCCTGCCCGCGTGGTCGTTCACCGTGGCGGTGATCCGATGAGCGCGTACCTGTTCGTGTACTTCACCGGCGAGTCGTATGCCGATGACGAGGCGATCCGCTTCGCCGTCACGGCGGGCGACGACCCGCTCTCCGGCTGGGTCGAGCTCGACGGCGGGCGACCGGTGCTCTCATCGGTGCTCGGTGAGCGCGGGCTGCGGGACCCGCACCTGGTCAGGCGGCCCACCGACGGACGGTACTTCCTCATCGCGACCGACCTGCGCATCCAGGGCCGCCCTGGCGGGTTCGCGGTCGCGCAGCAGACCGGCTCGCGCGACATCATGGTCTGGGAGTCGGCGGACCTCGTCACCTGGTCGGCGCAGCGTCGCCTCACGATCGCGCCGCCGGATGCGGGGAACGCCTGGGCTCCGGAGGCGGTGTGGGATGCCGATCGGGAGGAGTTCTTCCTCTTCTGGGCATCCGCGCTGTATCCGCCAGAGGTCGCGCCGGTCGATCGCCGCATCGAGGACTCCTACCAGCGCATGTTCTTCGCGACGACGACGGACTTCGTGACCGTGACCGAACCGCAGCTGTGGATCGACGAGCGTCGTGGCCCCGGTCGCGGTTTCATCGACACCACGATCGTCCAGGACGGCGGCGTGCACTACCGCTTCACGAAGGACGAGGCGACCATGCTCCCCGTGCTGGAGAAGAGCCCCGACCTGCACGCCCTCGCGTGGGAGCGCATCGCCGAGCGGATCGGACACGGGCAGCCCAACCCGTGGGGCGGGACGTTCACGGAGGGCGAGGGGCCGACCGCGTTCCGCTCGGACCGCGACGGCAGCTGGTACCTGTTCATCGACCAGCCGGCGTACCACGGCGGCGCGGGCTACCTCGCCTTCCGCATCACGGATCTGGATGCCGGGACGCTCGAAGCCGTGCCGGCCGAGCTGCCGACGCGACCGCGGCACGGCACGGTCCTGCCGATCACCGCTGCGGAGCGCGATCGACTGCTCGCCGCGCACCCGTCTGAAAGGCTCGCCCATGTCTGAGGGATATCTGCTGGTCCACTTCGTGGAGGACCATGAGGGGCACGGCGAGAAGATCTACTTCTCGCTCAGCGACCGCGACGATCCGCTGCGCTGGACGCGCGTGAACGGCGGTGCGGCGGTGCTGGAGTCGACGTTCGGCACGACCGGCGTGCGCGATCCGTACCTCGTGCGGGGGCCGGAGGAGGCGTTCATCATCGCGACCGACCTGCGGGTGTGGACGGGCGCCGAGCACGACTGGGACGGCTGGACCCGACACGGCAGCCGCTCGCTCGTCGTCTGGCGATCGAGCGATCTCGTGACCTGGTCGGACCCGTGGCTGGTCGAGGTCGCACCGCCGACGGCCGGCATGGCGTGGGCCCCGGAGGCGCTGTACGACGCGGCGACCGGTGAGTACCTGGTGTACTGGTCGAGCGCCCTGTACGACGCAGCGGATGCCGAGCACACCGGCGACTCCTACCCGCGGATCGTGGCGGCGCGGACGACGGATTTCCGCACCTTCACCGCACCGTTCGTGCTCGCGGACTTCGGGCTGGGGCACGGCGTCATCGACTTGACGATGGTCGAGCACGAGGGGCGGACGCACCGATTCCTGAAGTCGACCGACGAGCGCCGGCTGTTCCACGAGTCCGGTTCGTCGCCGACGGCATCGGACTTCGTGATGGTCGCTTCGCGCATCGCGGATGACCTCTACGAGCACGTCGAGGCGCCGCTGATCTTCTTCGATGCCGTGGCCGGATGCTGGTACCTCTGGGTCGATCAGTACTCGGACTGGCCGCAGGGCTACATCGCGTTGCGCACGGAAGAGCTGTCGTCGGGAGACTGGCAGCCGGTGCCGCGCGAGGAGTTCTTCCTGCCCGCGAACACGAAGCACGGCGTCGTCGTTCCGCTGCGCCCGGGTGAGTGGGATCGCCTGCGGGCCGCGTTCGGCTGAGTTCGCGTCTCGCGGTGGCACTCAGCGTCCCTTCGACATCTGTTCGGTCGGAGAAGTGCGCGGCGTCGGACGGATGCCGGCGAACCGGTCCGACGGACGGGATATCTCTGACGCACGCGACGCCGGCGCGGGGCTAACCGACGGCGGAGGTGGAGGCGCGGATCACGAGTTCGGGCTGGTAGACGACGCTCGTGAGGTCGGGGGACTCGGTGCCGCTGATGCGGGCGATCAGGATCTCGGCCGCGGCGCGGCCCATCTCCCGCGCGGGCTGTCGGACCGAAGTCAGCGGCACCTGAGCGATCGCCGCGAACTCGATGTCGTCGTAGCCGACGACCGCGATGTCCTCGGGTACACGGATGCCGCGGGCGATCAGCCCGTGCAGCAGGCCCATCGCGAGGTGGTCGTTCGAGGTGACGATGCCATCAGGACGGTCCTCCGGCCGACGGTCCGCGAGCTCGTCACCGAAGGCGAGGCCCCGATGCGTCGTCGCCGTGCTCGCCCAGATCGGTTCCAGCGTCGCGCCCTCGTGCGCCGCGACGGCGGCCTGCGCGCCCTCGAGGCGCTCGCGCACCTGCCTGACCTCCGAGCGTGCACCGACGAAAGCGAGGCGCCGTCGACCCGTCGAAATCAGATGCTCGGCGGCCAGTCGGCCGCCCGCGACATCGTCGAGCGATACCGACGGCAGCGCCCCGGTGTCGTCGACCGCATCGACGAGCACGACGGGCACGCCCTGGTTGCGCAGCCGCTCCTGCCAGGCATCCACCGGCCCGAACGGGCTCACGAGCGCCCCTTCGACCTGCACGCGTTCGAAGAGCTCGAGGTGGTCGAGCTCCTTCGCGGCGTCGTCGCTGGCATTGCCCACCAGGATGCGCAGACCGGCCGCGGCTGCGGCATCCTCCGCTCCGGCGACCATGTCGGCGAAGAACGGGTTGGCGATGTTGATCACGGTCATGCCGAGCAGGCCGCTGCGTCCGACCCGCAGCTGCTGCGCCGCCTGAAGCGGCACGTAGCCGAGACGATCACTGGCCGTGCGCACGCGCTCGACCAGTTCATCGCTCACGCGGCCCGGACGATTCAGCGCGTTCGAGACCGTGCTGATCGACACCCCCGCGAGGTCGGCGACATCCCGGATGCCCACCCGCTTCACATCGCCCTCCTCGGCGTTCGGCTCGCCCTCCTCGGCGATTGGCCCTCCGGCCATGGTAGGCGCTTTCCGCAGGGATTCGACCGAACGGACGAACTCGATCAAAAAACGTTTCGCACAATCCTTGCCTTGGCCGACCGCCGCGTGCGAGACTTCCGGACGAACGCTCGGAATGCGCTTTCCGTTCTTTCCTTTGCCGCAGACGTCAACAGGAGATCCTCGTGCCACACGTGCCCGCCCGCGCCGCCGCGCCCCTCGCCGATTCCGCACGAGAGAGAAGCTGGCGCCGCGTCGGCGCAGCCGTCGTCTCGGCCGTCGTCGTCGGATCCGTCTTCACCGCGATGCCCGCCGCCGCGACCCTCGCAGCCGCGGACGACGGGAGCTGGCGCTTCGACTTCGGCACGGCGACGGGCCCCGTCGCCGAAGCGCACCAGCAGGTGCTGAAGACGTCGCTCTACACGCCGGAGTCCGGCTGGGGCATCACGCTCCCCGCAGGCACGACGCTCTTCGACCGCGACCGCAGCACGGATGGCTCGCCCGCCGGCGCCATGGAGGACGACTTCGTCGCCGGCACGAACTGGGGCTTCGCGCTCGACGGCGTCCCGGAGGGCGAGTACGAGGTCACCGTCACGATCGGCGACGGGCTGAGCACGGCGTCAGGGACGAACGCGACCCTGACGCTCGAGGGCGTCGCGCAGACGCGACTCTCCTCCGGCGGAGGTGCGAACGCCACGGCGACGTATCCCGTCACCGTCACCGACGGACAGCTCACGATCGGCTTCGCCGGCTCGGGACTCGGCGCCTACATCAACGGCCTCGTCGTCGCGCCGCTGACGCCGGATGCCCCGGCCGACCTCGCCGCCGCGCGCGTCGCGTGGAACGGCGTCGACCTCACGTGGGCGGCATCCGAGGGCGCAGCGGGCTACCGCGTGCTGCGCGCCGAGGTCGCTGATGGCGCCACGGGCGAGTTCGCCCAGGTCGCCGAGACGACCGAGCCCGCGTACACCGATGCCGCGGTCGCCCCCGGCGCCGAGTACGCGTATGCGATCGTCGCGGTGAGCTCCTATGACCGGGCATCCGAGCACTCAGCGGAGATCCGCACCGGCGTCATCCCCGAGCTCGTCGCGCCCGTCTCCCCGGCGGACCTCGCGGTCGCCCAGGTCACCGACGAGGCCGTCGTGCTCACCTGGTCTGCCGTGCCGAACGGAGCGGCCTACCTGCTCGAGCGGGCTGGAGCGGACGGCGCCTGGTCCGAGGTCGCGACCCTCGAGACCCCGGGATACACCGACACGATCGACACCGCGCAGACATGGTCGTACCGCGTGACCGCGCGCAACGAGGCCGGGTCCTCTCCGGCATCCGGGACCGTGGTCTCCACGGTCTACTCCGCGCCGGCGCCGATGCCAGCGGGTGACGTCGTGACGTTCGACTTCGGCTCCGGTGCCGTCGCGGACGGCGCCCTGGGCGTCACCTCGGCGACGGCGTACAGCGCCGACTGGGGCTACGGATTCTCCGCAGCCCCGACCGCCGCACCCGCAGACGTCGATCGTGGCGGAGACGATGCGCTCCGCGGGGACTTCGTCGCCGCCGCGGGCGCGACCTTCGAGGTCGACCTCGGGGCCGGTGACTACTCCGTGCAGGTCGTCGCCGGAGACGCCGAGGCCGCGAGCACCACGACGATCACGGCCGAGAGCATCGCCAAGGTGCAGGCCAACCCGCAGGCCGCAGGCGCCCACCTCGAGATGGCGTTCCCGATCGCTCTCGTCGACGGGCGGCTGACGCTGCAGATCGCGGGGGATGCCGCGGCGCTGAACGCGCTCACCATCACCCGTCTGCCGGCCCGCACCGCCGGGGCCATCAGCACCGCCTACATCACGGGCGACTCGACCGTGCAGACGTACGACCCCATCGCCTACGCTCCGCAGGCCGGCTGGGGCCAGATGATCGACCGGTTCTTCGCCGACGACATCGCGTTCTCCAACCACGCGATCGGAGGCCGTTCGTCCAAGAACTTCATCACGCAGGGTCGGCTGGACGAGGTGCTCCGCGGCATTCGCCCCGGTGACTACCTCATGGTCCAGTTCGGGCACAACGACGCCACCCAGGGCGTCGATGACCGCTACGCGAGCCCGGAGGACTACAAGGAGTACCTGCGCACCTATGTCGAGGGCGCGCGCCAGCGCGGCGCGACCCCGATCCTGGTGACGCCGGTGTCCCGACGGTCGTTCAATGCCGATACCGGCGAGGCCAACGTGAGCTTCCCCGAGTACGTGGCGAAGATGACCGAGCTCGCGCAGGAGGAGAACGTCCTGCTCGTGGATCTCTCGGCATCCAGCAGGGCCTACCTGACCGAGATCGGTCCGGATGCCGCGAAGGCCGTCTTCCTGCATGTCGACCCCGGCGTGTTCCCGAACCGACCGGCCGGCACCGTGGACGACACGCATTTCCAGGAGTACGGCGCCATCCAGATGGCCCGCCTGATCGCGCAGGACGTCGCACAGCTCGACGACCCGCTGGCAGCGAAGGTCGCCGACGTCGAGCCGCCGGCCGCCGTGCCCGCCGCGCCGCAGAACGTCGTCGCCGGCGCCATCAGCAACGGCGGAGCCACCCTGCAGTGGGACGCGTCGCCCACCGCCGACATCTACAAGATCCACCGCCAGGCCGTGGCCGACCCGGAGGGCACCTGGACCCTGGTCGGCATGGTCACCCAGACCTCGTCGATCGTGCAGGGGCTCGCCGAGGGCACCGCGTACCGCTACCGCGTCGTCGCCGTCAACGGGCGCGGCGAGTCCGAGCCGAGTGCTGCCGTCACTTTCACGACCAAGCAGGCGCAGTACAAGTACGACTTCCAGCTCGCGGGCAACCCGCTCATGGCCGGCTACACCGAGGTCACGCCGGATATGGCGTACACCGAGGAACGCGGCTTCGGATTCGTCACGGCACCGGGCGCCGCCGCCGGCCGCGACCGCGGTGCGGCCGAGGGGTCGAACGATCTGATCCGCGACTTCGCACTCCCCGGAGACAGCGCGACCTTCGCGCTCGACGTCCCGAACGGCACCTATTCGGTGAAGACGTACTCGGGCGACTGGATCGGCTCGACGAAGACGAGCTTCCGCATCGAGGGCCGCGAGGCCGGTTCGGGCAACGCGGGCAAGGGCAGCGTCAACTCCACGCTGCGCGGGCCCTACCTCGTCACCGACGGTCAGCTGAACATCGAGGCGTACGGCGCGGCCGCGGGCACCCGCCTGAACGGTCTCGAGATCACCCCGATCCTCCTCGGACCGACCGGGCTCGAGGTCGCGGACGTCATCGCCGACCCCACGGCGCCGGCGATCTCGCTGGCCTGGGATGCCGAAGACGGCCTCACCTGGAACGTCTTCCGCACCTCGCCGTTCGACGCCAAGCCGGTCGGGCTCGGCACGACCGATGAGCCCGCATACGTCGACACGACGGCGCGGGTCGGACTGGACTACGACTACTACGTCACCGCCGTGGATCAGACCGGCCTCGAGTCGGTGCCGTCGGCGAGCGTCACGGCATCCCTCGTCGACGCGGATGTCGCGGTGCCGTCGGCTCCGACCGACCTCGCTGTCGAGACGATCGCCAAGAGCTCGGTCGAGTTCTCCTGGGCGCAGCCGCTGGGAGCGCTGTACTACCTCGTCTTCCGCTCGGAAGTGGAGGGCGAGCAGGGCGAGTTGATCGGCATCGCCGACACGAACCGCTACACCGACAGCGACGTGCTCACGACGATCCCGTACTTCTACACGACCGCCGCGGTCAACGCGGGTGGCGCTGGCGAGGCTTCGGAGCAGCTCACGACCGAGGCCGTCACTGTGCTGCAGCGCCAGGCCGAGTACCTGGATCGCGCACCGGTGGCCGTGGCCACGGATGGCGGGAACCTGGTGTCCTGGCGGATGCTCGGCACCGACCAGGACGACGTGGCGTTCCACGTCTACCGAGACGGCACGCGCATCACCGACGAGGCCATCGCCGACTCGACGAACTACGTCGACGAGGCGGGCACCGCGGCATCCGTCTACTTCGTGACGAAGGTACTGGCCGGGGTCGAGACCACGGAGACCGACGAGTTCGGCGTGCAGGACGGCGCATACCGTTCCGTGCCGCTGGACAAGCCGGCTGACGCGTACACGAAGGACGGGCAGCCGTACACCTACAACGCCAACGACACGAGCGTCGGCGATGTGGACGGCGACGGACAGTACGAGCTGATCGTGAAGTGGGACCCGTCCAACGCGAAGGACAACTCGCAGGGCGGGTACACCGGGAACGTGTACCTCGACGCCTACGAGATGGACGGCACGCGGCTGTGGCGCATCGACCTCGGTGTGAACATCCGCGCCGGAGCGCACTACACGCAGTTCCAGGTCTTCGACTACGACGGCAACGGCAGGGCCGAGGTCATCATGAAGACCGCGGACGGCACGATCGACGGGGCTGGTCAGCCGATCGGCACCGCCGGCGCCGACTACCGCAACAGCTCGGGCTACGTGCTCACCGGCCCGGAGTACCTCACGGTCTTCAACGGGGCGACCGGTGCGGCGATCGACACCGTCGACTACACGCCGGCCCGCGGCGACGTGGGTGCGTGGGGCGACACCTACGGCAACCGCGTCGACCGCTTCCTCGCCGGCACCGCGTACCTGGATGGCGAGCACCCGAGCGCTGTCTTCAGCCGCGGGTACTACACCAGGGCGGTCGTGGCGGCCTACGACTTCGACGGGACGAACCTGACGCGGCGCTGGGTGCTCGACTCGAACGACGCCGGCAGCGAGGGCCTGTACGGACAGGGCAACCACAACCTGGCGGTGGCGGATGTCGACGGCGATGCGAAGGACGAGATCGTCTTCGGATCGGCGACGATCGACGACAACGGCACGCTGCTGTACTCGACCGGGCTGGACCACGGTGATGCGCTGCACGTGTCCGACCTGATCCCGTCCCGACCGGGTCTGGAGGTGTTCGCCGCACACGAGCACGTTCCGGCCGAGAACGGCATGGGCGCGACCATGCGCGACGCGCGCACTGGAGAGATCCTGTGGTCGATCCCCGCGGTTCGCGACACCGGTCGCGCTGCGGCCGGCGACATCGATCCGCGCTACGAGGGCGCTGAGGGCTGGGCGATCGGCGGCGACTCGTCGTGGAACTCCGAGGTGGGGCAGCTCGTCTCGGCGGACGGCGAAGTCATCTCCGAGAAGATCCCTGCGGCGAACTTCCTCGCCTGGTTCGACGGCGACCCGCTGCGCGAGATCGTCGATCACACGTTCAATCAGGAGGAGTACTGGGGTTACCCGACGATCGCGAAGTGGAACACCGAGACCGAGCAGGCCGACGTGATCCTGGCCGACGAGGGTGCGCGCACCAACAACGGCACGAAGGGCAACCCGAGCATCCAGGCCGACCTGTTCGGCGACTGGCGCGAGGAGATCGCCTGGCGATCCGCCGACTCGAGTGAACTGCGCATCTACTCGACCACGGACGAGACCGAGCTGCGCCTGCGCACGCTGATGCACGACCCGGTCTACCGACTGTCGGTCGCCTGGCAGAACACCTCCTACAACCAGCCGACGCAGACGAGCTTCTTCCTGGGTGACGGGATGGAGCAGCCTGCCGCGCCGCAGATCCGGGTGACCGGCGACCCGACGGGAGCCGCCGACACGACGGCTCCTGTGGTCTCGGGGATGCCGGCCGACGGAACGCTGCTCGCGAGCACGTCGTCGTTCACCGTCGCCGTCACGGCAGCGGATGCCGAGTCCGGCGTCCGCACGCTCGACATCGCGTTCGACGGCCGCCCTGTCGCGCCAGGCGAGGTCATCGACCTCGCCGAGCTGGTCGGCCCGCACACGCTCAGCGTGAACGCGGTCAACCACGACGGACTCGTGACGTCGACGTCGGCGCAGCTGCTCGTGTTCGACGACGAGGGGGCGAAGAAGGCTCCGGCCCGCGGCGTGCTCTCCAGCGACAGCGGTCAGCGCGACGGGCTCAGCGACGGCACGTACACGGTGACGATGAACCTCTGGTACGGCGTCAACGGCGGAGTGTTCCGGCTGTACGAGAACGGCGAGCCGATCTCGACGAAGCTGCTCGACGCGCATTCGCCGGACGCGCAGGTGGCGACCGTCGATGTGACGGGCAAGGAGAACGGCACGTACGTCTACACCGGAGAGCTGATCAACGCGGCGGGCGTCACCGCCACGACCTCGGTCACGGTGAAGGTGCGCAACGCCACGCCTGCGGTGCCGGTGCTCTCGCACGACAACTGGGACAAGAACGGCGACTACACCGTCACCGCGAACCTCTGGTGGGGGACCAACGCGACCGCGTACCGGCTGCTCGAGAACGGTGTGGTGATCGATGAGCAGGCGCTCGCCGCGGCATCCCCGAACGCGCAGCGGGCGGCCACGCAGATCACCGGCAGGGCTCCGGGGAAGTACGAGTACGTGGCCGAGTTCTCCAACGCCGCAGGGGCGACGAGCTCGAAGGCGATCACCGTGACGGTGAAGTAGGCGGATTGCCCGGCCGGACACCCGGCCGGGCAATCCGATCGGCTGACCACTCCGAAGACTCCTGTAGATGCGGCACCGAGCCGCACAGGAACAAGGAGGTCACTCATGAGCTCTTCACCGAATCGTCTCGTCGGCACGGTGTTCGGCGCGGTCTACATCCTCGTCGGGCTGCTCGGCTTCGCCGTCACCGGGGGCGTGGGCTTCCTCGCCACTGAGGGAGGAATGCTCCTGGGCATCTTCATGGTCAACCCGCTGCACAACGTCGCGCACCTGCTCATCGGCGCTGCTCTGCTGATCGCCGGAATCGTGTCGGCGCGCGCGGCCAAGACCGTGAACATCGTCGTCGGAGCCGCCTATCTGCTGCTCGGCGTCGTCGGGTTCTTCCTCGTCGGAACCGCCCTGAACATCCTGGCGCTGAACACGTTCGACCACTTCCTGCACCTCGCGAGCGCGATCGTCCTGCTGGGCATCGGGATCGCGGCGGACCGCGCCGATGACCGCGTGACGCTCGGTCGCACGGCCTGAGCCGGAGAGCGTCATGGACAGCTCGACGATGACCGTTTCGTCGGAGTCCTCCGCCCTCCCGGAGCGGACCGCAGGGGCCCGCGCCGAGCGATCGACGGCCGCCGCATGGCCGTCGATCGCAGCGTGGAGCGGAGGGCTGATCCTGCTCGCCCTCGGTGCGGGCGCGCTCACGGCCCCCGAAGGTGCACCGGGGATCCGTGCGATGGGGGGTGCGCTCCTGGCGGCAGGAACCGCCGCCATCGGATGGGGAGCCGCGACGCTCATCCTCGGCCGCACGATCGCACCGCGCATCGGCATCGCCGGGGCGATGGCGAGTGCCGCGATCGCCGTGGCGGCGTTCGCGCTGGACCCGACACGGATGGGGATCCTCGCGGTGGCGCCGGCGGTCGCGATGCTCCTCGTGACCGGCGTCGCCTGCGCGCTCGAGCTGCGTGCTCTGCGAGCGCCGTCGCCCCTCAGGCGGAGCTCAGGGCGTGCTCGGGTCGCCGAGATCGTGATCGGCGCCGTCATCGCCGCGGCCATCGTGACACCGGCGCTCTCGAGTGTCGAATCGGGGTACCTCGCGCCCGCAGGGGGAGACGTCGTGATCCCCGACATCGGACACCACCACTGAGTCGGAGACGCGATCCTCGAAACAGGACGACCGCCCGAGATCAGGACGGATGCTCAGCATTCTCCTGATCTCGGGCGGTCGTCATGTTCTCGGTCGGGGTGATCCCGCGACGTCGGCGGAACGCGTGCTTGCACAGCCCCCAGCATCCGTGGCACACTAGCGGAAAGCGTTTACCCCAGCATCCCGAAGCGGATGCCGACCTCACGAACGGAATGCCATGTCACAGTCGACAACCCGCGAGATCGGGATCATCATGAACGGCGTCTCCGGGCGCATGGGCTACCGCCAGCACCTGGTGCGCTCGATCCTCGCGATCCGCGACCAGGGCGGCATCGAGCTGTCCGACGGAACGCGCGTCACTGTGAAGCCGATCCTCGTCGGCCGCAGCGAGCAGAAGCTCGCCGAGCTCGCCTCCCAGCACGGCATCGAGGACTACACGACCGATCTCGACGCCGCCCTCGCCGACCCGAAGTGGGAGATCTACGCCGACTTCCTCGTCACGAAGGCACGCGCCACCGCGATCCGCAAGGCGATCGCCGCAGGCAAGGCGATCTACACCGAGAAGCCGACCGCCGAGTCCCTGGAAGAGGCGCTCGAGCTCGCCCGCCTCGCGAAGGATGCCGGCGTCAAGACCGGCGTCGTGCACGACAAGCTCTACCTGCCCGGTCTGCAGAAGCTCAAGCGCCTCATCGATTCCGGCTTCTTCGGCCGCATCCTCTCGGTGCGCGGCGAGTTCGGCTACTGGGTCTTCGAGGGCGACTGGCAGCCCGCTCAGCGCCCGAGCTGGAACTACCGCACCGAGGACGGCGGCGGCATCATCACCGACATGTTCCCGCACTGGAACTACGTTCTGGAGAACCTCTTCGGCGACGTCAAGAGCGTGTACGCGCAGGCCGCGGTGCACATCGCCGACCGCTGGGACGAGAAGGGCGAGCACTACACCGCCACCGCCGAGGACGCCGCATACGGCATCTTCGAGCTCGAGGGTGGCATCATCGCCGAGATCAACTCGTCCTGGACCGTCCGGGTGAACCGCGACGAGCTCGTCGAGTTCCAGGTCGATGGAACGCATGGTTCGGCCGTCGTCGGCCTGTTCGGTGCGAAGATCCAGCCGCGCAACGCCACGCCGAAGCCGGTCTGGAACCCCGACCTCGAAGACACTCACGACTACGACGCCGACTGGCAGAACGTGCCGACGAACGACGTGTTCCTCAACGGCTTCCGCCAGCAGTGGGAGGAGTACCTGGAGTCCTACGTGCTCGGCACGGACTACGAGTACGACCTCCTCGCCGGTGCGCGCGGCGTGCAGTTCGCCGAGGCGGGCCTCGCGTCCAGCGCCGAGGGTCGCAAGATCGCCATCGAGCCGCTGTCGCTCTGATGTCGACGCTTCGCCTGCTTTCGGCATCCGGCGAGTTCTCGGATGCCGCGCTGAACGACTCCGGCGTCTACACGCGCCCGACGTCGCCGCTGCGCAGCCGCGTCGCCTACGCGGCCGCGCACGTCGTCCCTGTCGTCTGGGGAGACAACACCCCAGGACAGCCGGCCGACATCGACTGGGACTCGACGCTCGCGTTCCGCCGCAACGCCTACTCGTGGGGTCTCGGAGTCGCCGACGCCATGGACACGGCCCAGCGCAACATGGGACTGGATGCCGCGGCCACCCGCGAGCTCATCTCGCGCAGCGCCCAGGTCGCCCGCGAGGAGGGCGGCTCCGTCGTGGTCGGCGTCAACACCGATCACGTGCTCGAGTCGCACATCTCGCTGGACCAGGTGATCGACGCCTACAAGGAGCAGCTGCACTTCACCGAGGAGCAGGGCGCTGGCCCCGTGCTGATGGCGTCGCGTCATCTCGCACGAGTCGCGGCATCCGCCGATGACTACCGCCGCGTCTACCGGTCGGTGCTCGAGTCGGCGACGGTTCCCGTGGTGCTGCACTGGCTGGGCACGGCGTTCGACCCCGAGCTCGAGGGCTACTTCGGGGCTCCGGCCTGGCAGGCGGCGTCGTCGGTTCTGCTCGACATCATCGCCGAGAACCCGGGCAAGGTCGCCGGCGTCAAGATGAGCCTGCTGAACGCCGAGAGCGAGATCTCGGTGCGCTCGCGCCTGCCGGAAGGCGTCCGCATGTTCACCGGTGACGACTTCAACTACGTCGGCCTGATCGGCGACTCCGGCGAAGGGCCGCGCCCGTATTCGGACGCACTGCTCGGCGCCTTCGCCGCGATCACGCCCGTCGCCTCGGCGGCGATCCAGGCCCTGGATGCCGGAGACGCCGCGGCGTACGAACGCATCCTCGGGCCGACCGAGGAGCTCAGCCGCCAGGTGTTCGCCGCGCCGACGTTCTATTACAAGACGGGCGTCGCGTTCCTCGCCTGGCTGAACGGCCACCAGCCGGCATTCCAGATGGTCGCAGGGCTCCACTCGGCGCGGAGTCTTCCGCACCTGTCGCGGATCGTCGAACTCGCGAACGCCTCGCTCGCGCTCGAGCAGCCTGAGCTGGCGCGCGAGCGCTGGCACGGGATGCTGCGCCTGAACGGAGTCGAGCTGTGAGCCATCCGAGGCTGTCGATCAACCAGGCCACGATCAAGTACGCGAACCTCGCCGATGCGCTCAGCGCGACGGTCGCGGGTGGCGTCGAGGCGATCGGTCTGTGGCGCGAGCCGGTGAACGAGGTCGGCCTCGCGACCGCTGCCGAGATGCTCACCGATTCGGGGCTGCGGTTCACGACGCACTGCCGCGGCGGATTCTTCACGCTGCCTGACGGCCCCGCGCGGGTGCAGGCGCTGGACGACAACCGCCGTGCGATCGAGGAGACCGCGACGCTCGCCGCCGCTGGTGCCGAGGGCTCGACCTCGATCCTCGTGCTCGTCGCCGGCGGCCTGCCCGAGGGATCGCGCGACATCGTCGGGGCCCGCGAGCGAGTGCGCGACGCGATCGGCGAGCTCGTCCCTGAGGCCGCGGCCGCCGGTGTGACCCTCGCGATCGAGCCGCTGCATCCGATGTACGCGACCGACCGGTGCGTGGTCTCGACTCTCGGGCAGGCGCTCGACATCGCGGCGGACTTCGACCCGGCCGTGGTCGGTGCGACGGTGGACACGTTCCACATCTTCTGGGACCCTCAGGTCCTGGAGCAGATCGCCCGCGCCGGTCGCGAGGGGCGCATCGCCACGTATCAGGTGTGCGACTGGAAGACTCCGCTCGCCGCCGACGTGCTGCTGAGCCGGCACTACATGGGCGACGGCGTGATCGACTTCGGCAGCCTCACGCGCGCGGTCGTGGATGCCGGGTACACCGGCGACATCGAGGTCGAGATCTTCAACGAGGACGTCTGGGCGACGGACCCGCTCGAGGTCGTTCGTCGAACGGCCGCGGCCTTCGACGCGACGGTGGCCCCGCACCTCTAACCTGTTCGAATCGCTCGATCGGTCCCCGCCTCCCGGCACCGTCGGGACCGACCGAGCGAATTCGACCGCCAAGGAGAGTCATGACCATCCGAATCGGACTGTGCTCGGTGACGTTCCGCGCGCTGAGCGCAGAGCGCGTCGTGGCGCTCGCCGCGCAGAGCGGCCTCGAGTCGATCGAGTGGGGCGGCGACGTGCACGTGCCGCCCGGCGACGTCGCCACGGCTCGACAGGTCGCCGCGCTGACAGCGGATGCCGGACTCGCCGTCGCCTCGTACGGCTCGTATTTCCGTGCCGGCGAGGACGAGGACATCACCCCGGTGCTGGACAGCGCATCCGCACTCGGTGCGCGCCGGATCCGCGTGTGGGCGGGGTCCGTCGATGCGGCGGACGCCACGGAACACGAGCACGCCGGCACGATCGAGCGGCTGCGGAACGCGGCGGCCGCGGCATCCGACCGGGGGCTGGAGCTCGCGCTGGAGTATCACGGCGGCACGCTCGCCAACGCGCCGGCGACGACGCTGCGGGTGCTGGACGAGGTCGATCATCCGGCGCTGCGCACGTACTGGCAGCCGACGGTCGGGGCAACCCACACCGAGGCGATCGACGAGTACACGGCGATCGCCGACCGGGTCAGCGCCGTGCACGTGTTCTCCTGGTGGCCGCGCACCGAGCGCCGGCCGCTGGCCGACCGGGACGCGCTGTGGCGGGAGCTCTTCGCCACGGCATCCGCAGCGCCGCAGCCGCCGCAGGACGCCCTGCTCGAGTTCGTCCCGGACGACGACCCCGCGGTGCTCGTTCGCGAGGCTTCCGTGCTGAGGGCATACCGTGACGCCTGAGGCTGCTGTTGATGACTCCTCCTCGACGGCGCGTCACCGGGTGGGCGCTTATCGGACAGTAGGCTCGGCGTCATGACACACGCTCCGGATGCCGGACCCGCCTCACGCCCCGGCCGCGGTGCCACCCCCACGCTGCACGATGTCGCGCGCGAGGCCGGAGTCTCCCTGGCCACGGCTTCCCGTGCGCTCAACGGCTCGGTGCGCAACGTCAAGGGCGAGAACCGCGAACGCGTGCAGCAGGCGGCCGAGAAGCTCGGCTACACCACGAACATCCTCGCGCAGGCGACGGTCCGGGGGACCTCCTCCGTGATCGCACTGCTGGTCGCCGACATCGCCGACCCGTACTTCGGGCTCATCGCCTCCGGCGTCGCGCGCGGCGCGGACGAGCAGGGCCTCATCGTCACGATCGCCGTCACCGAACGCGACGCCGAACGCGAGCTGCGCCTCGTGCGCGCGCTGCGCGGTCAGCGGCCGCAGGGCCTCATCCTCGCGGCGTCGCGCGGCGCCGAGGACACTGCGATGCACGCCGAGGTCGAGGCCTTCTCGCGGCTCGGCGGCCGGGTCGTGTCCTTCGGCGGCAGCGTCGCGGATGAGCGCATCATCGAGATCGACAACGTCGCCGGTGCCCGGATGCTGGGCGAGGCGATGGCCGCCCGCGGATACCGATCCGCGGTCGTGCTGGCCGCTGCCGAGGGCATCCGCACCTCGGACGACCGTATCGCGGGGTTCCAGACCGGATTCGCCGCCGGCGGCGGGGACGCGACTCGCGTGTACCGGGCCGGCTTCGCACGCGAATCGGGTGCGACGGCCATGGCCGCGGCGCTCGCGGACGGCGTCGAGCCGGGAACGCTCGTGTTCGGTATGAGCGACGTCGTCGCGATCGGCGCGATGGCGTCGATCCGGGATGCCGGGCGCGAGATCGGCTCGGACATCGCCATCTGCGGGTTCGACGACGTGCCGGTCAGCCTGGACGTGAGCCCTGCTCTGACGACCGTGCGCGTGCCGTTGACCGAGATCGGCTACCAGGCGTTCCGTGCGACGGTCGACGAGGACTGGACCCAGGCGCCGCTGGCCCTCGAGGTGATTGTGCGTGAGAGCACCCCGTGACCGGTGCCGCCCGGCCGCGGCGCGCACGACTGGTCGCTGGATGCCATGACCGCGCACGAGGCGGAGTACCTCGCCGACAGCCGAACGGCAGCGTACGCCTCCGAGTTCCTGGAGATTCTGAACGGGGCCGCTCTCGACCCCGACACCGTCGCCGTCGTGGCGAACGACACTCTGAAATGGGGAGACCAGCAGTGACCAGACGCATCGTCATCGCACCGGACAGCTTCAAGGGATCGATCTCAGCAGCGGATGCCACGGCATCCCTCGCCGAAGGGTGGGCGTCCGTCGAGCACGGATCCGAGTTCCTGCTGCGCCCGATGGCGGACGGCGGCGAGGGCACCGTGGCGGCGTTCGAGGCCGCCGTCGATGGTGCGCTGCGGCATCCGGTGATCGTCGACGGACCGACGGGCGAGGCGATCGAGAGCAGCTGGCTGTGGCTGCCGCCGACGCCGGAGTCGCCCAGCGGCACCGCTGTGGTCGATCTCGCCTCGACCTCCGGCATCGAGCTGCTGCACGAGCTGCGCCCGTGGGATGCCGACACGACCGGCTTCGGTCAGGCGATCGCTGCGGCATTGGATGCCGGAGTCTCGCGCCTCGTGCTCGGCATCGGCTCCAGCGCGTCCACCGACGGCGGGATCGGACTGCTCACCGCGCTGGGCGCCCGTTTCCTCGATCGTGACGGGGAGCAGGTCGCGCCAGGTGCGGCAGGTCTCCGCGACGTGGTCGCCGTCGACCGGGGAGGACTGTGGCCGGCCCCCGACGTGCGGGTTCTCACCGATGTCACGAACCCGCTCACCGGCCCGCGCGGTGCGGCCGCCGTGTTCGGGCCGCAGAAGGGGCTGACCGCCCCGGACGACATCAGGACGGCGGATGCCGGTTTGGCGCACCTCGCGCAGCTGCTGCATCTGGACCCTGAGCACCCGGGGACGGGTGCTGCGGGCGGTGCCGGTGCGGCGCTGGTCGCGTGGGGTGCCCGGTTGACGCCCGGCGCCGAGGCGGTGGCCGAGCTGATCGATCTGGCGGGCGCGATCGCTGACGCCGATGTCGTCCTCACGGGCGAGGGGTCTTTCGACGGTCAGTCGGGAGACGGCAAGGTCCCGTCGTTCGTCGCCGATCTCGCCGCGGATGCCGGAGTTCCGGTGATGCTCGTCGCCGGTCGCATCACGTCGGATGCCGACACGAGCGCGTTCGCGGCATCCGCGTCGCTGACCGACCTCGCGGGGTCCGGCGAGGCGGCGCAGGCCGACGCGGCCGAGTGGCTGCGGGCCGCCGGCGCCGCGCTGGCGCGCGCGCTCTGACCGTCCGTCCCGCCCGTCCGCAAGACGTACTCTGCGGGGTGAGGCTTGGCCGGCCTGCGCACAGCTCACCGCGCAGCGTGAGTCTCGCGTCCTGGCGAAGTCGCCTGTCCGCGCGGGTCAGCCGCCGAGGGCTGCGCTGACGACGGCGCGCGCCTCCTCCTGCACCTGGGCGAGGTGTTCGGCCCCGAGCAGGCTCTCGGCATACAGCTTGTAGACGTCCTCGGTGCCGGAGGGGCGCGCGGCGAACCATGCGTGCTCGGTCTGCACCTTGAGTCCGCCGATTGCGGCGCCGTTGCCCGGCGCGTGCGACAGCTTCGCGGTGATCGCCTCTCCGGCGAGCGAGCCGGCGGCCACGGCATCCGGAGCCAGCTTGCCGAGCGCGGCCTTCTGCGCGGGCGTCGCCGGCGCATCCACGCGCTGATAGGCCGAGGCGCCGAAGGCCTCCTCGAGCTCGCGGTAGCGCTCGGACGGAGTCTTGCCCGTCACCGCGATGATCTCGGCGGCGAGCAGGCAGAGCAGGATGCCGTCCTTGTCCGTGGACCAGACCGAACCGTCCTTGCGGAGGAACGACGCGCCAGCGGACTCCTCGCCGCCGAACGCGACCGAGCCGTCCAGCAGACCCGGGACGAACCACTTGAACCCGACGGGCACTTCCAGCAGCCGGCGACCGAGCGACTCGGCGACGCGGTCGATGATCATGGACGACACGAGGGTCTTGCCGATCGCGGCATCCCGAGGCCACTCGGCGCGGTGCGAGAACAGGTAGTCGATCGCAACGGCGAGGTAGTGGTTCGGGTTCATGAGTCCGGCATCCGGAGTCACGATGCCGTGTCGGTCGGCATCCGCATCGTTGCCGGTGAGCACGTCGAAGTCGTCGCGGCGGGCGACCAGGGAGGCCATGGCCGAGGGGGAGGACGGATCCATCCGGATCTTCTCGTCCCAGTCCAGCGTCATGAACCGCCAGGTCGGGTCGACCTCCGGGTTCACGACCGTGAGGTCGATCTCATAGACCTGCTTGATGTGCGCCCAGTAGTCCACCGATGCGCCTCCGAGCGGATCGGCGCCGATGCGGACGCCGGCGCGCTTGATCGCGTCGATGTCGATGATCGTGGCGAGGTCGCGCACGTAGGCGTCGCGGAAGTCGTAGCTGGGCAGGGCGTCCCAGTCGATGTCGGCGAAGCGCTCGCTCTTGACACCCTCGAGACCTGCTTCCAGCAGGGCGTTGGCGCGGTCGGCGATCCAGCCGGTGGCGTCGGTGTCGGCGGGGCCGCCGTGCGGCGGGTTGTACTTGAAGCCGCCGTCGCGGGGCGGGTTGTGCGACGGGGTGACGACGATGCCGTCCGCGCGTCCGGCCGCGTCGGCGGCGAGGTCCTTGTTGAAGGCGAGGATCGCGTGGCTGAGCGCCGGCGTCGGCACCCAGGAGTCGCGGGAGTCGACGCGGAGGTCGACGCCGTTGGCCACGAGGACCTCGATCGCGCTGCGCTCGGCGGGGAGCGACAGGGCGTGCGTGTCCCGGCCGAGGAAGAGCGGCCCGGTGATGCCCTGCGCGGTGCGGTAGTCGACGATCGCCTGGGTGGTGGCCAGGATGTGGTTCTCGTTGAAGCTGCCGCTCAGCGATGAGCCGCGGTGGCCGCTCGTGCCGAAGGCCACGCGCTGCGCCGGGTCGGACGGATCCGGGTGCCGGTCGTAGTACGCGGCGATCAGTTCGTCGACATCGATGAGGTCACTTTCCTCCGCGGGGAGGCCGGCACGGCTCGTCATGTGAACAGTCTGCCCCCAAACTGCACGCGCGTGCACATTCGGGTCGACATCTTCAGGGCTAAGGTGAAACGCGTGACTGAACGGCGCACCTACAGCTATCTCGGCCCTGCCGGCACCTTCACGGAAGCGGCGCTCGACCAGGTCGCCGAGGCCAGAGGCCAGCAGTGGCGGGCCGTCCACAACGTCGGCGAGGCGCTCGCCGACGTGCTCGAGGACCGCAGCTACGCCGCGATGATCGCGATCGAGAACTCGATCGAGGGCGGCGTCTCGACGACGCAGGACGCGCTGGCGACGCTGCCGGGCCTGCGCATCATCGGGGAGTACCTGGTGAGGGTGAACTTCGTGCTCGTCGCCCCGCCAGGCGTTCGGCTCGAGGATGTGTCGGTGATCGCCGCGCATCCCGTCGCGTACGCGCAGTGCCACGGCTGGCTCGGCGAGAACCTCCCCAACCATTCGCACGTGCCGGCGTCGAGCAATGTGGCGTCCGCGATCGGCGTGCTCGACGGGACGAGCCCGGCGCAGGCGGCGATCGCCGCCCCCGGCATCGTCCAGCACTACGACGTCGACGTGCTGGCATCAGAGATCGGCGACAACACGCAGGCGGTCACCCGGTTCGTGCTGGTGACGCGCACGACCACGCCGCCCTCGCCGACCGGCGCCGACAAGACCTCGCTCATCGTCGAGCTGCCGCACGACCACCCCGGGTCGCTCCTCGAGATGCTCGAGCAGTTCTCGACGCGCGGAATCAACCTGTCGCTCATCGAGTCGCGGCCGATCGGCGACGAGCTGGGACGCTACCGGTTCGTCATCGACGCCGAAGGGCACGTGCAGGATGAGCGGATGGCAGACGCGTTGCTCGGCATCCGCCGGTTCAGCCCTCGCGTCGTGTTCCTGGGGTCCTACCCGCGTGCGGATCGGCAGATCGTGCAGTACCCCGACCGCTACTCGGACGACATCTTCGTCGAGGCGCGCGACTGGCTGCGCGGACTGCTCTCGGGCGAGCCCGAGGCGTAGGCGCCGCGCTGAACCCCGTCGGGCTCAGTGCTCCTGGAAACGCGGCCACTCGCTGCCTGGCGGCATGTGCGAGTGCAGCGCACCCTTGGCGGATTCCAGACTCGGGTACGTGCCGGTCGCAGCATCCGCTCCGGCCATCGTGACGACGTAGGCGTCGTCCTCGTGCCGGATGCTTCCGCATACGCCGTTCGTCCCGTAGGCGACCCACAGTGCACGTGTCTTCGTGGTGCTCATGGCGTTCCCCTTCTCCGATGCTCCTGACCGTACGCCTCGCGGCGCAGCCGCGCCAGAGGCAACGAGAAACCAGTCGCCGCGTGAGAAACCAGCGCGGAGGTGGTTTCTCGCGGCGGAAGTGGTTTCTCGCGCGAGCGGGTGAACGCGGCGGGGCTACTGCGCGGCGGAGATGAGTTCGAGCGTCTGGGCGCGGCCGCCCGCGGCCTCCTTCGGCTCGGATTCGTAGGCGCCGGCGACCGGCGAGAGCATGATCTCGTCGACGTCGTGCTTCGCGGCGAAGTCCGCGAGCTCGGCCGCGACCGACTCTCCGGTTCCGACGAACCAGCGCGCGCGGGCGGCTTCGACGACCTGATCGGTCGCGGGATCGGATGCCGCGGACAGCGCCTCCTCGACGGTTTCGAGTGCGGTCAGCGGCTTGTTCAGGCGGAGCCGCGACATCATGCGCAGCTGCGGCAGGGCACGGGCCTCCGCTTCCGCCTGAGTCGGCGCGGCGACCACGTTCATGGTGAGGAAGGTCCGCGGCGCAGGGTGCGCCTCGCTCGGCTGGTAACCCGAGCGGTAGAGCTCGAGCGCGCGCTCGAGGCCGGTCCCGGCGAAATGGTTGGCGAACACGTACGGCAGGCCCTGGGCCGCGGCGAGCTGCGCGGAGTAGTCGCTCGAGCCGAGCAGCCACACCTCGGGAACCCCGGCCGCGGCCGGGGTCGCGCGGACCGTGTACTCGCCGCCGGAGGTGAACTGGATCTGCGCGCCCTCGGCGGAGAGGAGCAGCGTGATGTCCTGCACGTGCCGGGGGAACTGCTCGACGTCGCTCGTGGTTCCCGAGCCCCGCAGCAGCTGGGTGATCACGGGGTCGCTGCCCGGTGCGCGGCCGAGGCCGAGGTCGATGCGACCTGGCGCGATCGCCTCGAGCGCCGCGAACTGCTCGGCGACGATGAGCGGCGCGTGGTTGGGCAGCATCACCCCGCCGGAGCCGAGGCGAAGCGTTGTGGTGCGGGTGGCGGCCGCAGCGATCAGCACGGGTGGCGTCGTGGACGCGACCGCCGGCATGTTGTGGTGCTCGGCGAACCAGTAACGGCGGTAGCCGAGTCGGTCTGCCGTCTCGGCGAGGGCGAGGGATGCCGCGATCGCCTCCGTGCTGGTCTGGCCGGTGCGAACCGGGACGAGGTCGAGGACGGAGAGGGCGGGGGCGGCGGAAGTCATCGCCGAATGCAACCCGAATGCTCGCCGATGCATTCCCCGCACGTCCGAGATCGGCCGCACGCCGCGCTCCGCACGCCGCGCTCCGCACGCCGCGCTCCACGTCGCGCCCCCCGCTCCGGCTACCGCGCGCCGGTCGCGCTGCGGTGAAGGACGCGGGCGATAGCCTGACGGCATGGATGCCGGACTGTTCTACGTCCTCGTCGGTGCGATCTCGGTGGCGGCCTTCGCCCGCTGGCGAGGATGGCCTGCCCCGTTGCTGGTCACGGTCGTCGCCCTCGCGGCATCCTTCCTGCCGTTCGTGCCGGAGCTGGAGATCGACGGCCATCTGCTGCTGAATCTCGTCCTGCCGCCGCTGCTGTACTCGGCGGCGCTGGATGTCTCGTTCGTCGGCTTCAAGCGCAGCCTGCCGCAGATCCGCCGGCTCGGGATCTGGCTGGTTCTCATCACCGCCCTCGTCGTCGGGCTCGTGGCGTGGCTGATCTTCCCGTCGCTGACGCTGCCCGGGGCGCTGCTGCTTGGTGCGATCGTCGCGCCGCCGGATGCCGTCTCCGCCGCTGCGATCGGGCGCAAGCTCGGTCTGCCGCGCCGAGTGATGACGGTGCTCTCCGGAGAGAGCCTCATCAACGACGCCACGTCGCTGACGATGTACCGGGTGTTCGCGGCGATCGTCGCCGGCGGGGCGTTCCAGCTCGGGGCGAGTGTCTGGGAATTCGTCGTCGCCGTGGTCGTGGGGGTCGTGGTCGGGCTGGTGTTCGGCATCCTGCTCCACCAGCTGCGCATCCGGCTGGATGACCCTGTGGTGATCGGCACGTTCGGACTGCTCGTGCCGTTCGGGGCGTATGCGATCGCCGAGCATCTGGGCGGCTCTGGGGTGCTCGCGGTGGTGGCGATGGGACTGTACGTCGGCTTCAATGCACCCCGCACCGACTATACGACGCGGCAGCAGGAGGCTCCGCTGTGGCTGTCGGCGGACTTCCTGCTGGAGAGCTTCGTGTTCGCCTACATCGGTCTGCAGCTGCCGCGGGTGATCAGCGATCTCGGGCGCGAGTCGGTGGGCGAGATCCTGGTGCTCGCGGGTGTCGTGCTGCTGGTCGTGCTCGTGGTGCGGCCGGTGTACATCTACCCCGCGCACGCATGGGCGATGTGGATGCAGCGGATCCGGCTGCGGCGCTGGGAGAGATCTCTCGCTTCGGGGGAGTGGGAGCGCAGAGAGCGGCTCGAGCAGGAGCGGAGAGAGCGGTTCGCGGCGAAGCATCCGGAGCGTGCGGCGACGGGCAGGCAGCGGCCGCATCCGACCGTCGAGGAGGTGCAGGCGCGTTTCACCGAGCCGGAACTCAGCTGGAAGGACAACGCGGTCATCTCGTGGGCCGGGATGCGCGGCGTCGTCACGCTGGCGACGGCGCTCGCCGCAGCCGACCTCGCCGCGCTCGACTCCGAGGCGTCGCACGCGATCGTCGTGGTCGCGTTCGCCGTGACGGTCGGGACGCTGCTGCTGCAGGGATTGACGCTTCCCGCGTTGATCCGGTGGTTGGGCGTTGCGAGCGACGTCGATGAGGAGCAGGATGCCGCGGAGCTCGCCGCCGTGCGAGCGCGGACGAGGCAGGCGGGCAAGGAGTTCATCGAGCACCGGCGCGCGGCGTGGGAGCAGAAGTACGGCACCGCCGATCTCGCCGTGTTCGACCGGTTCGCGAAGCGGATGACGAAGGTGGAGAAGGACACCGACCAGGCGCACGACGCCGAGGATGTCGCCCGCCCGACCTACGAGGATCTCGTCGCGCTGTCGAAGGGCTGGCTGCATGTGCGGCGCGAGATCCTGCTGGAGGAGCGGGATGCCGGAAACCTCGACGAGGAGCTCATGCGCGAGCTGATCACGGCGATGGATGCCGAGGAGCTCGCCCTGGACACGAGGGGTGCGGCGCGCCCGCAGTCACGCGCGTAGCTCGCGTTTGCCTGGTCCCTCTGCCCGTGCTCGGTCTCGTTCGTCGAGACCTCTCCGTGTCGGCGAACTTGCGTCGAGACCTCGGTATCGGCGAAACCCCGCCGTATTCACGTGGATACGGCGGGGTTTCGCAGTGCGCGAGAGGTCTCTCGGGAGGGGCGAGCGTCAGCGGGCCCCGGCGGGCTGTGCCTCGGCATCCTGCTCCGGAGCGTCCGAGTCGCCGGCGGAGTCGTCGGCGAACGGAAGGCCCTCGCGCGGTGCGTTGTAGAGCTCCTCGTCGAGGATGCCTTCGCGCTTGGCGACGATCGTCGGGACGAGCGCCTGCCCTGCGACGTTGACGGCCGTGCGGCCCATGTCGAGGATCGGGTCGATCGCGAGGAGCAGCCCGACGCCCTCGAGGGGCAGGCCGAGGGTCGACAGCGTGAGCGTCAGCATGACGACCGCGCCGGTCGTGCCGGCCGTCGCCGCAGAACCGAGCACCGAGACGATGACGATCAGCAGGTACTGGAAGAAGTCCAGCTGGATGCCGAAGAACTGCGCGACGAAGATCGCGGCGATCGCGGGGTAGATGGCCGCGCAGCCGTCCATCTTGGTGGTCGCACCGAGCGGCACGGCGAACGATGCGTACGAGGCGGGTACGCCGAGGTTGCGCTCGGTGACTCGCTCGGTGAGCGGCAGGGTGCCGATCGAGGAGCGGCTCACGAAGGCCAGCTGCACCGCGGGCCAGACGCCAGAGAAGTACTGCTTGATCGAGAGGCCGTTGGTGCGGACGATCACCGGGTAGACGACGAACAGCACGAGGGCGAGACCGATGTAGACGGCGGCGGCGAACCAGCCGAGGCCGACGAGCTTGTCCCAGCCGTACTTGATGACGGCGGATCCGATGAGGCCGAAGGTGCCGATCGGGGCGATGCGGATGATCCACCACAGCACGCGCTGGATGACCTTCAGCAGCGACTCGGTGAAGACGAGGAACGGCTCGGCCTTCTTGCCGGCCTTGAGAGCTGCGATGCCCACGACGGCGGCGACGACGATGACCTGGAGGATGTTGAAGCCGACGCTCGAGGTGAACGTGCCGTCGACGGCGCCCGGGCCGGTCGAGACCGTCAGGCCGAGGAAGTTCTGCGGGATGAGGCCCAGAAGGAAGTTCCACCAGGTGCCGACCGTGTACGGGTCGCCGGGCTCGAGGCCCTCGCCGGCGCGGGAGCCGGGCTGGATGACCAGGCCGAGCACGATGCCGATGATCACGGCGATGAACGCGGTGATGCAGAACCAGAGAATGGTCTGCCCGGCGAGGCGAGCGGCGTTCTGGACGCGGCGCAGGTTCGAGATGCTCGCGACGATCGCCGTGAAGATCAGCGGGACGACGGCCGCGCGCAGGATCGTGACGTACGAGCTGCCGATCTTGTCGAGCGTGTCCGACAGGATCGTCGGGTTTTCGGCAGAGGCGCCGAGCTGGCGGCCGATGAGTCCGGCGACGACGCCGAGGACCAGGGCCGCGATGATCTGGAAGCCGAACGAAGTAAGCAGCTTGCGCGCGGGGCTACGGGTATCTGGCGCCTTCTGGGCGCGAGAGGTGGTGCTCATGGAGACTCCAAGTCCTGGGCGTGCCGAGGCGCACGCCGATGGGAGTCAACGCTATGCCTATCGGCGTATTCCCAGGAATGGAGATGACGAACGGTGACGGTGCTTCGTCTGAAGCGCCGTCACCGTTCGTGGGTTCGTCGGCTAGATGAGTCTGCCGAAGCACGCTGACCCCCCGGCTCGCTGAGCCTGTCGAAGCGCGCTTCAGCAGGAGGTCACTCCGCGCTGTCGAGGATGCAGGTGGAGACTGCCTCGGTCATCGTCGTGGTGACGAGGTCCTTGGCTTCCTGCGACGTCTGCACGTCCTCGCCCTTGGCGATGTTGGAGAGATCCTCGTCGGAGATCTCCGAGTCGAGGAGTGCCTCCGACACGCACGTGATCTGGTCGTCCGTCAGGACGTCTTCCTGTCCGGTCGACTCGAGGATCTTCGAAATGCCGTCGTTGAGCTCGCTGGTCGAGGGACGTTCAACGGCCGCGCCCCCGCACGCCGCAAGGGAGAACACCAGTGCCGCGATCGGCACAGCGGTGAGAAGTCGGTTACGCAGTTTCCGGTCGCTGTTCATGGGGACAACGGTAGCGCGTTCCCAGCTGATTGATAGGTGCGAGCGGCGGGCAGAACTGCCCATGCTCAGCAGCGGACTTCCGGCCGTGCTGGAAGACAAACGTCGGCCTCGCCTCGAGCGGACTGACATTTGCCTTCCACCATCCGGCGGGTTCCGTCCTCGTCGTTCAGGCCTGGCCGTGCGTCATGCATCATGGACGCGCAATCTCGGGCTCAGAGGGCGTGGGCCACAAGAGAAGAGGACGGGTCAAGCGGAACGGCGCCGCCGATCGGACTCGTTGCTTCCGAACATGTCGGCCGTGACGACTGAGGACGTCGTCGAGACGGTCCGACTCAGGTGACCACAACCACCTGTCCTGCCGCCTCACGCCCCCGGATCGAACCACCTCAATCCGGCGAACCGTCCGAACCCGCGATCCCTCGTCGCCAATCAGGCCCCGTTCGCGATGCAGACCGCCGCGATATGGGCATCAGGAATGAGGTTCGCGCGGATGCCGGCATCCGACTCGGCGAGTGACACGAACTCGTCCCACGTTGCCGGACCCTGACGCAACCAGATATCTGCTTCCGATGTCGGAGGCCAGTGCGACCATGAACTATGGCAGTTTTCAGCGAGGTTGCGGCCCTGATCCCCACACTGTGTGGGCGTCCTGCGCCGGCCTGCGCTGAAGACCTTCCGGCCACGTTGGCTGCCCTTTCGGATTCTGAGATCCTCACGGTCTTCGAAGAATCGGCCGAGCTGGTGAAGCAGGTCGAGCAGATCAGGCTGCTCTCCATCGGGGTCATCGCGGTGCGGTCGAAACGCTCGCGCGGACATTCGGGGTTGGCGCAGTCCCGCGGTCAGCGGTCGACCGTCGATCTCGTTCAGAAGGTGACGGGCTCGACGAAGGGCGAAGCTGCACGAGAGGTGCGCGTCGGACAGACGTTGATCGAAGAGGTGGAGGCGCGGGCTGCTGCCGAGGCGGGGGCTGAGGCGGCGATCGGTGCAGAGTTCGGGATGGGCGCTGGGGCTCGCGGGGTCGGCATTGACGGGGCGGGCGGGACGTCGGGCGGAGACGATGACAGGTTCGTTCTCGGCGACGGCTTCGGTGGATCGGGCGGCACCGAATTGGGCCGCGACGGCGACGAGACATCGGGCGACCCAGGCGCAGACGACGCGGATCAGGCAGATTCCGCGGGTGTGCGGTCGGGATCGACCAGGTCGTTGCCATGGCAGACGTGTCTGCATGCCGCGCTCCAGGCCGCTCGGATCACGTCGGCGCAGTTCGACGTGATCCGCAGCGGCCTCGGCGAGCCGCCGCGCGGTGATGACGCGAGCGACGACGCCGCCCGCGATGAGTGGCGGTGCGCGGCTGAGCAGCTGATCGCTGAGGCAGGTGAGCGCACAGTGGAAGAGCTGCGGGTCGCCGCTCGTTCGGTGCGCGACATCCTCGATCCGGAAGGCGCCGCCGAGCGCTATCGGGCTCAGTTCGAGGCTCGATCGTTCCGCACCTACCGAGACACGTTCGGTCGCAAGCACGGACACTTCGTGTTCGACGAAGAGAGCGGAGCATTCGTCGACAGCGTGCTGGCATCCGCACTGAGGCCGCGCCGCGGCGGGCCGAGATTCGTCGACTCGGTCGAGAAGGTGCAAGCATCGCAGCTCGTCGATGATCCGCGTACGAACGATCAGCTCGCCTTCGACCTCATCGTAGACGCACTGCGCGCCGGAGTGCTCGCCGAGCCCGAGAACGTGTTCGGCACTCGGCAAGCCGGAGTGCGGCTCGTGCAGACGGTCGATCAAGCGGGCGCGCGGTCGAACGCGGTGCTCACGGAGGACGGGCTCATCGCCTTCCCCGCTGCGGTCGCCGATCAGCGCATCTGCGACACCGGGGCAGTGACGGTGACCGTTGATTCGTGCGGGAACCCGCTGGATGTCGGACGAGATCGTCGGCTGTTCACATCAGCGCAGCGCATTGCGCTGGCCGTCAGGGATGGCGGATGCCGATTCCCCGGTTGTGATCGGCCTGCATCGTATTGCGAGGCGCATCACATCGATGAATGGTCCGGTGGCGGGCGTACCGACATCGATCGCGGGATTCTGCTGTGCCGCTTCCACCACATGAATCTGCATCACGGTGGGTGGCGGATCACGCGGGAAGGCAAGGGCGGCTTCGTGCTGTACGACCCGGGTGGGGAGATGATCGTCCTGAAACCGCGAGCCGTCCTGCTCTACAGCTGGGGTGCGCTCGGAGTCGATCCGCCTCCGAAACGCTTCCGCCCCGCGGCGTGAGCAGCGACGGGGTGACCACGGTGCGGTGGCTCTTGTCCGTCGGGGCATCCGTCGACCGCGACCCTGGCGCGCCGCAGTATGCGCTCCACGCCGCGTCGGCGCCCACACCGCGTCGCTCCGCGCCCAGACCGCTCCGCGCAGCCCGCGTCGCGCAGCCCGCGTCGCGCAGCCCGCCACGCCGCGGCGCCCGACCCCGCATCCGCCGCGCTACCCGACGGCCGCGGCGCTGCACCACGACGTGCCACGCACAAAGCCCCGCCGCGCTACGCCAGCACGAGAAGCTCGCCCACCTCGCATTCGAGCGCATCGCAGATCGCCCGCAGCGTCGAATACCGGATCGCGCGCGCCCGATCGTTCTTCAGTACCGAGAGGTTCACGATCGAGACGCCCACTCGCGCGCTCAGCTCCGTCAGAGTCATTCCCCGCGAAACGAGCAGCTCATCCAGTCGGCAGTGGATGCCGGTGAGCTCGTCGTCGGAGTCCGCTGGAGTCATACCAGCCCCTCCGTCTCGCGCTCAAGTGCTTCCTTCTGCGTCTGAAGTCGCATGCCCTCGCGGAACACGGCCGCCAACGCGAGCAGCCCGAGTGCGGCGACGAACGGCAGAGGGGTGACGGTCAACTGGAATCGTGTCGGGTACCACTCGGAGGAGGCATCGAGCACCTCTCGCAAGCCCGTCGTCGCGGCGATGCTTCCGAGGAGGTCCGATGCGATCCCGATCCCGAGCACTGCGGCCGCGCCGATCGTCAGCACCCGCGTCACGGTCCGCGAGAACGGACGCCCCCGCAGCGTCTGGAAGCAGATCGCCGCGAGCATGGCCGCCGGAATCGTCATGAACACTGCCGCGCACAGCTGCGCGGCAGCCGCCAGCATTCGGAGCCCGAGTGACGCCCCGCCGACCGTGAATTCGGATAGCTCTTGTCCGCTGCATGTCAGCATCCCTGCTGCGCCGAACTCGGCGCACGGCAGACCATCCGGCCGGGGGAGCCAGACGTTCGTCGCGCCATCCAGCTCCGCCCAGTCCACGGTGAATGCCTTGACGACGATGATGATGACTCCGACGCCCGACATCATCACCCACCAGCTGGAGATCGCGAGTGCGGCATCCAGCGCGATCGTCGTGCTCCCACGCCGCCGTCCCCGCCAGACGACCACGCCGATGATTGCAGCGATGACGGCCAGCACCAGCGCCATCCATCCGAGCGAAGCCCACAGATCCCCACCGAACGTGATCATCAGACCAGCCCTTCCGTTTCCTTCTGCAGGCGGATGCCGCGCCGGAACGCGACGGCGATGAGGCCGACCGCGATGCCGCCAGCGACCACGGGTATCGCGGCCCAGAACTCGATCGGATGAGTGGGCTCACCCGCCCCGAATCCGGCCGCTACGAGCACGCCGTTGCGTGCGATGCCATCCAGGCCGACGATCACGAGCGGGGCGATCGTCAGCATCCATCCCATGATCGTGAACGCCAGAGCGTTCCCCCTCACGAAGACGCGACCGCGCAGGAAGTTCAACGCCACGAGCATGACGGCTCCGATCACGACGAGCGCCGTCACCGACCACAAGACGATGCCGCCGATGATCGCGGCGACCGCGCCTCCGCCCACACCCGACGCGATGATGAGCGCGTCCTGGGCGATGCCGTCGACCGCGAGGGCGCCCGACTCCGCCGTCGCCTGGATGGGCTGCTCGTCGATCGGAATCGTCCAGGCGATGCCCTCGTCACGGAAGACGTCGGCTGTGCGCAGCCAGGTTCCGATGCCGACGACGACTGCTGCGCCGACGCCGTACAGGAGGACGGTGAACGCATCAGCGCGCTCGGATCGTGTGGGTTCCATCAGACCAGCCCTTCCGTTTCCTTCTGCAGCGCCGCGCCACGGCGGAACACGATCACGAGCACGCCGACGGCGATCGCCGCGACATACAGCGGGATCGCGTCGCCGAACAGCAACCAGCGACCGTCGTCGAACGAGCCGCCGAGCGCCGCGAAGACCCCATTCAGCCCCATGTTCTCGAACCATGCGCCGAGCAGGCCGGCAGCGAGCAGGCTCATCGACATCCAGAAAGTCAGGCGCGTGTTCGTCGCATCGAACACGATCCCGCGGAACAGGCGACGGCACACGAGCACTCCGAGAACCGCGGCGGCGACCAGGGCGGACGTGCTCGCCACGATCGACACCACGAGGCTGGCGACGCTGACGCTGTTCACACCGCTCACCACGAGCGTCGCGAGGTCGACCGTGCCGGGTGCGCCGCTTCCGATGGCGACCGTGATCTCCTGCTCAGGAACCCGCGTGCGAACCGTCACGGCCCCGGAGGTCTCGAACAGCTCCACCAGCTGCCGAATGCCGTCGTACACGAGGAACGCGACCACGAGCGCCCCGACCGTGACCGCGAAGCTCAGATCGCTGCGATCGGACTTCTCTGCATTCTCCGCGTTCATCAGACCAACCCCTCCGTCTCCTTCTGCAGGCGCTGGCCCACTTCGAACGCGGTCGCGACCAGCGCCAAAGCGATGCCCCAGCCGACCGGCGCAGGATCCAGTTGATAGAGAAGCGTCCAGAACATGCCAGCATCGGACGCGGGCAGCTGCTCGACCACCTGCGCGCGAGCGATGGCACCCAGGAAGGGCGCGAACATGCCCGCGAACACCAGCGCGATCGCGGCCGTGCCGAGCACCGGCGCCATCGACCTGCGGAACGCGCGCTGACGGATCAGAGACAGCCCGAGCCACCACAGCGACATGCACACGACGACGGTGGCCAGCGCCGGCAGCGCGCTCTCGCCCCACAGCAGCCAGCGGGTCCCGGCGCCCAGTGCGTCGAACGACACCAGGGATTGCGTGTATTCCGCGGATGCCACGCCCGCGGCATCCGACACGGCATCCATCGGCGCATCGTGCACGGGGAGCGAGACGGGCACCGGCGATCCGAAGATCTCGACAGCGGTACTCGTCGCCCCGACGATCGCGGCGATCGCGATGCTCACCGCGCCCGTCGCGACGACCCCGATGGTCACCGCTTCGAGCCGGGAAGGCGTTGAATTGCGACTCATGCTCCACCCCTTATCGATAGTCGTTATGTTATCGATGTTCGTTAACATAACGACAGTCGATAAGGAGTGTCAACCCTGTCCTGACGCGACGAGGCGCCAGGCCGCACACGCGCACTCGCCGCGCAGTCCACACGCACACGACGACACCCGCCACCCACGCGCTATGCCCACGGCGAACACGGGCATACCTCCTCGCCTGCGTGGTTACTCTCGATGTACAAGCTTCGCCACGTGCGAGACACGCGAACCACGTGCGAACCAAGGAGTGAACATGTTCGAGAGATTCACGGACCGAGCCCGTCGAGTGGTCGTCCTCGCCCAAGAAGAGGCGAAGATGCTCAACCACAACTACATCGGAACCGAGCACATCCTGCTCGGCCTCATCCACGAGGGCGAGGGCGTCGCAGCCAAGGCGCTGGAGTCGCTCGGCATCTCCCTCGACGCCGTGCGCGAGCAGGTGCAGGACATCATCGGCCAGGGTCAGCAGCAGCCGACCGGCCACATCCCCTTCACCCCCCGCGCGAAGAAGGTGCTCGAGCTGAGCCTGCGCGAAGCGCTGCAGCTCGGTCACAACTACATCGGCACCGAGCACATCCTGCTCGGCCTCATCCGCGAGGGTGAGGGTGTCGCGGCCCAGGTTCTCGTCAAGCTCGGCGCCGACCTGAACAAGGTCCGCCAGCAGGTCATCCAGCTGCTCTCCGGCGCCCCGGGCCGCGAGCCCGCCGCCGTCGGCGCGCAGACGCACGAGACCCAGTCGGGCGCCCAGGGCGGCTCGCAGGTGCTCGACCAGTTCGGTCGCAACCTGACCCAGGCCGCGCGCGACAACAAGCTCGACCCGGTGATCGGACGCGAGAAGGAGGCGGAGCGGGTCATGCAGATCCTCTCCCGCCGTTCCAAGAACAACCCCGTCCTGATCGGCGAGCCGGGTGTCGGAAAGACCGCCGTCGTCGAGGGCCTCGCGCAGGCCATCGTCAAGGGCGACGTGCCCGAGACGCTGAAGGACAAGCAGCTGTACTCGCTCGACCTCGGCTCGCTCATCGCCGGATCCCGCTACCGCGGCGACTTCGAGGAGCGCCTGAAGAAGGTCACCAAGGAGATCCGCACGCGCGGCGACATCATCGTCTTCATCGACGAGATCCACACCCTCGTGGGTGCGGGTGCCGCTGAGGGCGCGATCGATGCGGCCAGCATCCTGAAGCCGCTGCTCGCCCGCGGCGAGCTGCAGACGATCGGTGCGACCACGCTGGACGAGTACCGCAAGCACTTCGAGAAGGATGCCGCGCTCGAGCGCCGCTTCCAGCCGGTGCAGGTCAACGAGCCGAGCCTCCCGCACGCGATCAACATCCTCAAGGGCCTCCGCGACCGCTACGAGGCGCACCACAAGGTGCAGATCACCGACGGCGCCATCGTGGCCGCGGCGAACCTCGCCGACCGCTACGTCTCCGACCGCTTCCTGCCGGACAAGGCCATCGACCTGATCGATGAGGCCGGCGCGCGTCTGCGGCTCAGCATCCTGTCGTCCCCGCCGGAGCTGCGGGAGTTCGACGACAAGATCGCCGCTGTCCGCACGCAGAAGGAGGCCGCCTCCGAGGAGCAGGACTTCGAGAAGGCCGCATCCCTGCGCGACGAGGAGAAGAGCCTGCTCGCCGAGCGACTCCGCCTCGAGAAGCAGTGGCGTTCCGGTGACGTCGCGACCCAGGCGGTCGTCGACGAGGGCCTGATCGCCGAGGTGCTCGCACAGGCCACCGGCATCCCGGTGTTCAAGCTGACGGAAGAGGAGTCCAGCCGACTCGTCTTCATGGAGAAGGCGCTGCACCAGCGCGTCATCGGGCAGGAGGAGGCCATCGCGGCCCTGTCCCGCACGATCCGTCGCCAGCGCGCAGGGCTCAAGGACCCGAAGCGTCCGTCCGGTTCGTTTATCTTCGCCGGCCCAACCGGCGTCGGAAAGACCGAGCTGGCCAAGGCGCTCGCCGAGTTCCTGTTCGACGACGAAGGCGCGCTCATCTCGCTCGACATGAGCGAGTTCGGCGAGAAGCACACCGTCTCGCGACTGTTCGGCGCCCCTCCAGGGTTCGTCGGCTTCGAAGAGGGCGGTCAGCTCACGGAGAAGGTGCGCCGCAAGCCGTTCAGCGTGGTGCTCTTCGATGAGATCGAGAAGGCCCACCCCGACATCTTCAACTCGTTGCTGCAGATCCTCGAAGAGGGTCGTCTGACCGACGGTCAGGGTCGGATCGTGGACTTCAAGAACACGGTCATCATCATGACCACGAACCTCGGATCGTCCGCGATCGCCGGAGGCCCTGTGGGCTTCCAGATCGAGGGCAACGCGCAGACCAGCTACGAGAGGATGAAGGGCAAGGTCGACGAAGAGCTCAAGCGGCACTTCAAGCCCGAATTCCTCAACCGCGTCGACGACGTCATCGTCTTCCCGCAGCTGTCGAAGGACGAGCTCGTGCAGATCGTCGATCTGTTCGTGAAGCGTCTCAGCGACCGTCTGCTGGACCGCGACATGACGGTCGAGCTGACGCAGGCCGCCAAGGAGCGTCTGATCGAGGTCGGCTTCGACCCGGCGCTCGGCGCCCGGCCGCTGCGCCGCGCGATGCAGCGGGAGATCGAGGACCAGCTGTCCGAGAAGATCCTGCACGGCGAGCTCAGCGCAGGCGACCACGTCAAGGTCGACTCGGCCGACGGCAAGTTCCTGTTCGAGACCAGCGCCCGCGGCGAGAAGGTCTCGGTCGGAATCAACACCGGCGGCACGATCCCCGGAACGCCCGACCTGGCCGTCGCCAGCGGAGAGTGATCTGATTCGGAGGGCGGATGCTTCGGCATCCGCCCTTCGTCGTACCTCCCCGCCGCCGCACCGGCTGGGACTCGGCACGCGGCGAAGTGCCAGGGTGGTCGCGAGCACCGCGCATAAGCTGGATGCCGTGAGCTACACCGTCCGCCCCGCACGCAGCGCCGACATTCTCGGCATCCATCGCCTGCTGGAGCCGATGGTGGACCGACGCATCCTGCTCGGCAAGGACCTCGCGGTGCTCTACGGCGCGACGCAGGAGTTCGTCGTCGCCGAACAGGACGGCGAGTTGATCGGATGCGGCGCCCTGCACGTGATGTGGGAGGACCTCGGCGAGATCCGCACGCTGCTCGTCCGCGATGACTGGCTGCACCACGGCGTCGGACGACGGATCGTCGAGGCGCTCGAAGAGCGTGCACGAGAGATCGGGCTCAGCCGGTTGTTCTGCCTGACCTTCGAAGTGGATTTCTTCACGCGGCGCGGCTTCGCGCCGATCGGCGAACAGGTCGTCGACCCCGATGTCTATTCGCAACTGCTGCGCAGCCCCGACGAGGGGGTCGCGGAGTTCCTCGACCTCGCGCACGTCAAGCCCAACACCCTGGGCAACACCCGGATGCTGAAGGACCTGTGATGGCCAGACGCACCGCCGCGGTGTACCGACGTCGACGGCTGGCCGTGCTTCTCGCGCTGATTCTCGTCGTCGCCGTCGTCGCGGTCGGAGTCTGGGCGCTGATCGCGCGTCCGTGGGAGCAGAAGGTGCAGGCCGACCCCACGCCGACGGTCGAGCAGACCACGGCCCCTCAGAGCGAGAGCCCGTCGCCGACCACTGTGGAGAGTCAGACGCCCTCGGCCACCGAGACGCCGGGGATCGTCGCCTGCGAGGCGCAGGACATCGAGGTCGTCGCCGTCACGGATGCCGAGTCCTACGCGCCGGAGCAGCTGCCGCAGCTGTCGATCTCGCTGACCAACAAGGGCGCGACGGACTGCACGATCGACGTGGGAACCGCGACCCAGAGCTATCAGGTGACGAGCGGCGACGACCTGTGGTGGCGCTCGACCGACTGCCAGGTCGAATCGAGCAGCATGATCGTGACGCTCACGGCCGGACAGACTGTGCCGAGCGCGACGCCGTTGCCGTGGGATCGCACGCGGTCGAGCACGACGACGTGCGATGATCCGAACCGCGAGCGCGCTCCCGCCGGGGGATCGTCCTATCACGTCGCCGTGTCGATCGGCGGTTTCGACAGCGCGAGCACGCGGCAGATCATCCTGCAGTGAGTAGCTGTTTTCCCAGAATGTTTGGGATACCATAGAGGTGACTCTCGGAAACTGATTCGGTGATTCATGCCATCCCCAGTGGCGTCGAATTCAGCGTCCCCAGCGCTTCGACACTCACCGATCGAGAGTCCGAGGGCCCTTTCGAGTACCCCAGTCCCCAATGGAGGACTCGAGAGGGCCCCATACACTTAAGCCATGGCCCGTAAGAAGAGCGCGAAGAAGAAGCCGGCACCCGAGGACTTCCGCTCCGAGGCACTCGCGCAAGCGCTCGAGAAGCAGGATGTCGCTGCTGTCGCGCTGGCGCTGCGCCACGGCATCACGGTCGTGCCGCTGATCAAGCCGGGCGCGCGGGACAACCCGCTCGACAGCGGCGAGGTCTGGACCTACCGAGACCCCGGTACGGGCGACGTCGCGCTGCTGCTGTTCAGTGACGCGAAGAACAAGCCAGCCAACCTTCCTCCCGGCGTCGGGATCTACTCGGCCGACTGGCTGCGCGCGTTTCTGACGAAGCATGCGGATGCCGTGACGACCGTGTTCCTCGACATCGCCGGCCCGCATCCCATGCAGGCCGACCCGCGCGAGCTGCTCAAGGCGCTCGAGTAGGCGGCGCGATCGCTGGAAGCGTCGCCGCACCCGCGGCGAGATCGCTGCTCGCGAGGTCACCGGATGCGTGAGCGTGCGCGGCGCCGAGAAGCTCAGAACGGTGGGATGTCGTCGACGGGACGCGGGCGGCGCCCATGTGCCCGGACGTCGTCGATCGCCGCGCGCAGCGTCTCAGATCTCTCATCGACGACCCGCGCATATCCCAGCCGTGCCGCTTCGCTGCGCCGTTGGGCCGCCTGCGTGACCGGGCGCACCTCACCGGCGAGGCTGAGCTCGCCGACCGCGGCGATCGATCGAGGCACCGAGATCTGCTCGATGGACCCGGCGACGGCCAGCGCGATCGCAAGATCGGCCGCCGGCTCGGTGAATCGCACCCCGCCGACCGTGGAGACGTAGACGTCCAGTTGCCCGGTCGGGATCTGCGCGCGCCGTTCGAGAATGGCCAGCACCATCGCCACGCGCGACCCGTCCAGCCCGTGCACGACGCGACGCGGATTCGGCCCCGACGCTTTGATGGTCAGCGCCTGGACCTCGACGGGCATCGCCCGCCGCCCTTCCAGCGCGATCGCCACGCACGTCCCCGGCTCTGCAGCGCCCTGCGACAGGAACAGACCCGACGGATCCGGCACCTCGCGGATCCCATCGCCCGCCATCTCGAAGCATCCGACCTCATCCGTCGGACCGAACCGGTTCTTCAACGCGCGCACGAAACGCAACGACGTCTGCCGATCACCCTCGAAATGGCACACGACGTCGACCAGGTGCTCGAGCAGCCGCGGCCCGGCGATCTGGCCGTCCTTGGTGACGTGCCCCACGATGATGATCGGCAGGCTGCGCTCCTTGGCCACCCGGATGAGCGTGGCGGCGACCTCGCGCACCTGGCTGGGCTGACCAGCCGCGCCGTCGATGAGCGACGATGCGATGGTCTGCACAGAATCCACGATCACGAGTTCTGGACGCACCTCGTCGATGTGGCCGAGGATCGTGGCGAGGTCGGTCTCGCTGGCGAGGTACAGCTCATCGTGCAGAGCGCCGGTGCGCTCGGCGCGCAGGCGCACCTGCGCAGGCGACTCCTCGGCGCTCGCATAGAGCACGCGGCGTCCGGAGCGCGCTGACTGCGCCGCGACCTCGAGCAGCAGCGTCGATTTGCCGACACCGGGTTCGCCGCTCAGCAGGATCGCCGCGCCGGGGACGATGCCGCCGCCGATTACCCGATCGAACTCGCCGACACCGCTCGTGCGACGAGGCGACTCGGTCGTGGTGATCTGCGTGATCGGGCGCGCGACCCGGTCGGCCGACGGCGCCAGGGCCGTCACCTGCGGGCGGGCGATGCCGACCGACGCCGCCTGCTCGACCACCGTGCCCCACTGCTGGCACTCGCCGCACCGGCCCACCCACTTCGAGGCCGTCCACCCGCACTCGGTGCAGACGAAGGCCGGGGGAGCGGGACGGGTCTTTGCCATGGTTTCAGGGTAGTCGCGGCATCCGACAGTAGTTATTCACGGCCCACCGCCCGGTGGGCTGTCAGCCGCTTCGGACACAATGGATCCATGGCGACCGCCAGACCCGCATACGGGCCGATATCGAGCTACTCCCGGGTGCAGATCCTGCACCTGGTGCAGGCGCGACCCGAGCGCTCGATCAGCGAGCTGCACGAAGCCACGGGGTTGCACGCGAACACGATCCGCGAGCATCTGCAGCGCCTCATCGAGGGCGGGTACGTGATCGCCTCGATCGAGCGACGCACCACCCGCGGCCGCCCGCGCACGCTCTACAGTGCGGCGACCGGCGCTCCGGACGCATCCAGTCCCGTGGCCCGCGAGAAGGTCTCCGCGGCGGCGCGCCGTGGCGATCTGCTGCGGCGGATGCTGCCGTCCACGACGTCCGACCTCGCACGCGATGCGACTCACCAGCTCGACGCACTCGTCGAGCACCTCGAGGAGAGCGGCTTCGAGCCGCTCGTCGATGACGAAGCCCTCACCGTCGACCTCACGCCCTGCCCGCACGCGGCGGGGCGGCCGGAGCATCGACCGGTGCTGTGCGCGGTGCATCTGGGGTTGATGCAGGGAGTCCTGACGGAGGCCGGCGGTCCGCTCATCGCCGACTGCGTGCTCGTGCCTCAGCGATCCGAGGAATGCACCGTGCGGCTGCGTCTCGCCGATGCGCTGACCGTCACAGCCGCCTGACCTGTCGCGCAGCGCGCCGCCGACGTACGGTGGAGTGATGGCGAGGACGGATGAGGCCGAGCGACTGATCGATGCGCCACCAGTGCGCGTGTACGACGCGATGACCGACCCGGATGCGGTGGTGCGCTGGCTGCCGCCGACAGGGATGACAGCACGCGTCGACAGCTTCGACGTCCGCCCCGGTGGAACCTGTCGCATCGTGCTGACCTATGCCGATCCGCAGGGTGCGCATGGCAAGGCGTCGGCGGCGGAGGACATCGTCAAAGGCGTGTTCGTCGCCGTCGTACCCGGTGTCAGGGTGGTGCAGGACGTCGAGTTCCCCTCCGAGGATGCCGCGTATTCGGGCATCATGCGGATGACGTGGGAGGTGAGCGCGGAGGGCGCGCGCAGCCTCGTGCGATTCCGGGCCGAGAACGTGCCGGAGGGCATCTCGGCGGAGGACCATCAGGCCGGGTTCCGCTCCACGCTGGAGAACCTCGCCGCTCTGGTCGAGTGAGCGGATGCCGCGGCATCCGATCGGTCGACGTCAGCCGTACAGCGAGACCGGCGGCTCCATCGTGATGCCGGCCGCCTCGAAGGCTCGGCGACGCTCCTCGATGCGCCGGTGCATCTCGACCTGCGCGTCGTCGACGAGCTGCTGATCGAGCTCGACGCGCGGGGCGTGCGGGTCGCCGTGCGCGCCGGCGATGTAGGCGTCCAGCTCCGGGCCCGAGGTCCACGAGGTGATGAGCGAGTAGCGGGGAGCAGTGCCGCGATGCCACACCGCGTGCCAGAACCGCTGCGTGTCGATGATCACGCGGGACCCGGCTGGCAGCGGCAGCCGCACCTCCGTGGCCGGATCGAAGCGGTCTTCGCGGAGGATCATGAGCGAGTCGGCATCATCCGTGAGGTTCAGCATGCCGCGGACCACCCAACCCGTGCCGTCCTCGTTGAGGCGGTTGTTGTCGTCCTGATGCAGGTTGTAGATCGCGTCGGCGTAGGTGTTGGGCTGCAGCTCGATGACGCGGCAGCGGCCGATGTTCGCGCCGGGCTCCTGAGCACGGGCGACGATGGTCGGCGCGCGTTCGACCTGCGAATCGATCCAGACGCCGTCCTTGTCGGTGCGCGGCGGGGTGTGGTTCCAGAAGCCGTTGCAGTCGACCTCGCCGGCGTAACTGGTGAGCGGGGCGAAGCGCGTGATGCCGGAGGAGCGCCATCCGATGTACTCGAGCTGCTCCCACTCGGCCGGGTCGATTCGTCGTTCGTCCCGGTCGAGGATCGCATACCCGGTCTCGTCGAGTGCGGGCGAGGTGACGAAGCCCATGGTGCACACCTCCTGCTCAGCGGAATCCGTTTAGGCCATCCTAACTTCCTGACGGGCGGGATGCGGGAGGTGCGGACCGGGGGACGCCGTTCAGGCGTCCACTCGCACGAGGACGGTCCCGCGCGCGGATAGCCTGAATGCATGACGATGCCGCAGGGCGCCCTTCTCGTGGGCAGTGTGAACTTCGATGACGCAGAGAAGACGATGCGCGTGGCCGCTGAGATGCTCGGCGACCGGCTGAAGCGGATTCCGGACGGAGAGGTCGGCAAGCGGTTCCACTGGATCATGTTCCAGCCGGACGTGCTCGGGCAGGCGGCGGGTCTCGAGCGTGTCGGCGCCCAGCCGATCCCGTTCCCCGCCGGGCTGGATGCCCGGCCGCTGCGCATCGGCGACGGCGTGGATGCGGAGCAGATCGAGCTGCCTCCGCTCGGCTATGCGGATGCCGCGATCGAGTCCTATGCGATCTTCGCGCGGCTGCGTGCCGAGGGCGCCGTGCCCGCCGGCATGCGCTTCCAGGTGTCGCTGCCGACGCCGGTCGCGGTCGTCTCATCGTTCTTCTCGGGCGACGACCGCGCCGCGATCGAACCGATCTACCAGGCGGCGATGCTGCGCGAGCTGGCGCGCATCGCCGAGGTGATCCCGCACGAGGACCTCTCGGTGCAGTGGGACGTCGCCAGCGAGATGGGGATCATCGAGCGGGCGGCCGGCTACGGCAAGGTCATGGACGCGTGGTGGCCGGGGAATCCGTTCGACGGTCTCGTCGCCCGGCTCGCGTCGCTGATCGATGCGGTCCCGACGGATGCCGAGGTCGGCGTGCACCTCTGCTACGGCGACGCGGGGGAGCAGCACTTCGTGGAGCCGACGGATGCCGGGAACCTGGTGCGGTACGCGAATGCCGTGATGGCGGCCTCGCAGCGGTTGACCTGGCTGCACCTGCCGGTGCCGATCGACCGCGACGACGAGGCGTACTTCGCGGCCCTCGCGTCGCTGGATCCGGTGGGCGAGCTCTATCTCGGACTCGTGCACCGCGAAGACGGCGCGGAGGGTGCGGAACGGCGGATCGCCGCGGCATCCGAATTCGCCCCCGTGTTCGGCGTTGCAACGGAGTGCGGCATCGGGCGGGCGCCGTCAGGGTCGACCGAGGGGATCCTGCAGACGCACGTCGAGGTCGCTGCGGCCTGGTGAACGGTGCGGTGCGGCGCTCGATTCGCGCGGATGCCGTGTCTCCCGTAAACTAGTCCGCGGTGACGTGTCCGAGCGGCCGAAGGTGCAACACTCGAAATGTTGTGTAGGTTCACCCCTACCGTGGGTTCAAATCCCACCGTCACCGCCATCCAGAACCCCCGCGATCCCTTGGAAACACTGGGATCGCGGGGGTTTCGTCAAGTTCGGCGTTCGATCGCCGCGACTCGGGAGCCGGAGCTGGCCGTCGACATCTCGCGGCGGTTCACAGATCGCGGCGCCACCGATCCGCATTCACTCGGCATCCCGGGTGAGTCGCTTGCGCATGAAGATCTGGGCTGTGCCGTCGCCCTCGTCGACGGTGTCGACGATCCGATAGCCGCAGTCCTGGTACAGCCGGATGTTCGCCTCGCTGAGGCTCCCGGTGAACAGCTCCGCCTGCGGAGCACTCGAGGAGCTCTCCGCGGCCTCCAGCAGGGTGCGTCCGATGCCTTCGCCCTGCAGATCCGGCGCGATCGCGATGCGGCCGATCAGCAGAAGATCACTGGTCTCCCGCGTGCGGATGGCGCCGACGAGCCTCGGCCCGATCCGGGCGACCCAGCCGTCCGCGTCGGTCAGCTCTGCGCGCAGCTCCTCCAGCGTCTGAGTCAGCGGCGGCATGTCGGCCGTGCCGTAGATCAGGGCTTCCGAGACGAACGCCGCACGTTGGATCGTCAGCACCTCGCCCGCGTCGGCCGACGAGATCCGGGACACCGTGATGTTCAAAAGACTTCTCCTCCGCTCGAATCTCGACGGACGCTCCGATCGGGATGCTGTCAGAAGTTATCGGCATCCGGCGGGCTTGACGAGGGGCTTGATTCCGGCGACCCCGCTGACCGCGGAGCAAACTCCTCGCGACGCACGGTGGATCTCCGCCAGACTGAGGGCATGCGACTGATGACGGCGTCCACACTCGAGTTCGAAGACATCGATGAGGCCGGATGGCGGGTGGACGACGGGGTGCTCAGCGTCAGAGCCCGCGCGCACAGCGATTTCTTCATCGATCCGAGCGGCGCGACCGGTACGGCGGCCGAGTCGATGCTGAACGCGGTGCGTCTGCTCGCCTCGCCGTCGTCGGGGGACTGGCAGCTGTCGGCCCGCGTCGAGGTGGATTTCACGGCGACCTTCGACGCGGGGGTGCTTCTCCTCTGGGTCGATGAGCGTCGATGGGCCAAGCTCTGCTTCGAGCTCTCTCCCGCCGGTCAGCCCATGGTGGTGTCGGTCGTCACGCGCGGGGTCTCCGACGACGCGAACTCCCACGTCGTTCACGAGGGCGCGGTCCACCTGCGCGTATCGAAGATCGGTCCCGTGTTCGCCTTCCACTCCAGCGTCGACGGCAGCACGTGGGACTTCGTGCGCGCATTCGCGCTGGACGAAAGGGATGCCCCGTTTCGCGTGGGCTTCGAGGCTCAGAGCCCGACAGGTGAAGGCTGCGATGTCCGCTTCGACAGCATCCGCTCCTCAGAAACCACGCTGTCCGACCTTCGCGACGGAACCTGACCACCGGAGCATGCACTCGATCTCCTACGGCTCCGATGCGAGCGACGCACGGACCGTCGTCCTGCTCCACGGCGGAGGCGTCGCCGGATGGATGTGGGAGCCATCGCTGATCGACGAGAACGCGGGGAATCGCATCATCGTCGTCGACCTCCCCGGTCATGGGCAGTCGGACGATGACCGGTACGAGTCCCACACAGTGACCGTGGACCGCCTCGCGTCTCTCTTGCGCAGAGACTCTCGGGATGCTCCGGCGACAGTCGTCGGGTTCTCTCTCGGCGCGCAACTCGCGATCCTCCTCGCTTCACGGCATCCCGACCTCGTCGACGGCATCGTCGCCGTCAGCGCGCAAGCCAAGAGCGCACCTTTCAGTGGGATCGCTCTCGGATTGCTGGGGTTGGCCGCGCCACTGGCTCGTCGGCGCTGGTTCGCGAAACTGCAGGCCAGGGAACTGTTCATCCCGTCAGCGCTCAGGGAGAACTACATCGCGACCAGCGCGTCCATCACGAGAGAGACCCTCCTCGCGTCCGTCGGCGAGAACATGCGATTCCGCATTCCCGACGGCTGGTCTGACTTCCGTGGCCGGAGCCTGGTGATGGTCGGTGAGCGGGAGCATGCGTTCATGCGTGAATCCGCAGCGTCGATCGCCGCCGGCAATTCCCGGAGCGAGCTTCTGATCGTCGCGGGGTGCGGGCACGGGGTTCCGCTCCAGCGGCCGGACTGGTTCCGCGAGCGCGTCGGCGATTGGATCGCGGCGGGATAGGCTCCGTCCGATCGGCTTCTCCTGTTTATCCGCGGGCAGGTGCCCTCGTCCGGCGCCACCGATGCGTTCAAGGCGCCAGCGCTGCTCAGGTAGCCGCGCCGGCGAACACGAACGGCGTGCGGGTCCGGCTTTACAGGGCCAGCGTCGGGTCAGTCCGCGCCGTGGCGCGCGACGTCGAGTCCGGCCGCCGCATACTGCCGGAGCGTCGCGTCCGGCAGGAAGGCCTGGGTCAGCGCCAGGCCGATCCGCGGCAGGTCGGCTGTCTCCCGGTACAGCAGGTGCAGAGTCTCGTAGCGAGGGTGGAACTTCTCCTTGAACCGGTGCAGCGACCGGAATCCGTACACCGGCTCGAGCAGGTCGGACAGCCGCGTGCTGAGCGCCGCGATCGTGCCCGCTTCGGGCGGGTACTCGTGGGTGAGCGGGGCGCCTGAGAGGGACAGGAACTCCGCGCCCTCGTCACGGAAGGCGGCAGCCGACATCCCGATCAGGTATTCCATCACCGGCGGGAATCCGTCTGGCCGGCGCCTCATCAGATCGAGCGTCCACCCGCGGACGGTACCGCCCGGCCCGTAGACAGGCAGCCAGGAGAGGAAGCCGTCGACGTCACCGTTGGCGGCCGTCGCGATCGCCACGCGCACGTGGGAGTCCTCTGCCTCGGCAAGCGTGCCGAGCGTGAACCGCATCTCCGGAAGCTCTTTGTCTCCCACCCACAGCTCTGAGATCGTGCGTAGCTGCGCACGGACGCCCCAGCGTTCGTCCGTCAGCCGTGACATCGTGAAGGTGACGCCTTCGCGGTCGGCGCGGTTGGTCGCCGTGCGGATCGCGCTCCAGCGTTTACCGGTGAACGCGAGCCCAGGCAGATCGACGATCGTGTCGTCTGCGACGACCAGGCTCTGCCAGCCCGTGGGCAGCGCCGCCAGAGTCCGATCGTCTGCGCTGAAGAAGCAGGGCGTGAGTCCCGCCCGTTCGGCGCGATCGATGAACTCGACCACAGCGGCCGATCGTTCAGCGGGGGCGCCGATCGGGTCGGCCAGCGCCAGCGCTACCCCGTTGTGCCGTTGGTAGGCCACGATCCCGCCGTTCGTGCGCAGGTACGCATTCGGTTCCCACGTCGTCATCCAGGACAGAGTGCCGCCGCCGTGCTGCTGCAGCGCGGAGACGACGTCGTCGCGGGTCGGTGCCGCGCCGCCGCCGAGTGGCGGCCGGCGCCGCCAGCGAAACGCGCGGCGCAGAATGACCAGCATGACCAGGAAGAGCACCCACAGGATGCCGGTGGCCACCGCCATCCGGGCGTTCAGGCCGAGATTCTCGATGTCCGCCTCCAGCGAGAGCAGCAGGGCGAGGACGATCAGCGCACCGGCCAGCACGTTCAGCGCGGCGTAGAGGAGCGAGAGGAGCCAGGCCCAGCGTCGGCCGCGACGCAGGCCGTTGAGCACGATCAGGGTCATAGCCGCATCGATCAGAACGCTCCACCGCAGCGTCTCCGATGGCTCAGTGGCACCGAAGGGGCCGGAGGTCGGAACATAGTCGACGATCGTTGAGATCGCGACGAGCACGATCAGGGCCAAGAAGGCGAGCAGGCGCTGCTCGCGCACCGTCGCCCGGCGCAGCTTCAGCGAACGATCGACGCACAGCACCAGTACGACCGCTGCGGCGTGCTCGAGATCCGCGATGTCGCCCCAGAACAGCAGGGCGACGAAGATATAAGCGAGCAGTGTCAGCCAGGCGCGGTTCCGCCATGGCGAGGGCAGCGTTCCGACCGCCGCGGCGATGCAGGCCAGCAGTCCGCCGCTGGGCCCGACGTCCAGCGCCGCTGCCTCATGCTGCACCCACGGCCAGGCCGGGGTGATGACCGTGAGACCCCAGAGCAGAACGGCCGTCGTGAGTATGGCGAACAGTTGGCCGCCGGCGAACCAGGCCAGCGCGATGCGCCAGCCGCGACGCCACTCCAGAAATGCCACGCCGGCCAGACAGACGACCAGAAGCAGGTACCCCAGCGGTTGCGCTGCGAGGAACGTACCGGTCAGGGGCGTCCACCAGCGGCCGCCGCGGAACGCGGGCAGACCGTAGGCCAGCTCGTTCCACAACGGATTGTCCAGGAACGGGCTCCACAGGGCGCCGGTCGCGAATCCTGCCCCGAGCAGGATGAGCAAGATGAGGATGCTGACGGGCAGACGTCGCACGACGCGGAGGAGACCGGGAGGGGCGAGGTCCGTCATCGGCGTGCCTTTCGAGGGGGGGCGATCCGAGAGTAACGGAGCGGAGGATTGGGGGGGAAGGAGATCGGGCCGCCGGACACGCGCCGTCCCCGCTGTCGTGCGTCAGCGTCCGGCCCACCGGGCGCGATACGTCGTCGGGCTCACGCCATGCAGCTTCGAGAACCGGCGGGAGAAGTACAGCGGGTCATCCCAGCCGACGTCGCGGGCGATCTCGTTCACGGCTCGGTCCGTCGAGGCGAGCAGCCGGGCGGCGCGGGTGAGGCGTTCGCGTTCCACGTACTGCTGCGGCGGCATCCCGAGGCTCTCGGTGAACAGGTGCGTCAGGCGTGACGGCGACAGGGTCGCGACGCGGGCCAGCGCCGGCGCACTGAGGTCGGCCGCGAGATCCGACCCGATGTGCTCGACGACCCGCAGGAGGCGTTCGTCCATGCGTCCCCGCAGCGGATTCTGAGTATCGAGCCACAGCAGCGCCGATTCCAGCGCGTTCATCGCGAAGAGTTCGGACTGCGGCAGCGAACCGGCCGAGGCATGCGCGCAGCCGCGCAGGCCTTCGAGCACGCGCGGGCGGATCCCGCCCGGCGCGTGCACGAGCCCCACCGCGCCCTCGTGCAGCGGCCAGTCCAGCAGCGGCATCCACTCGGCTCGGGGGTGGAAGTGCGCGAAGGCGAGCGACCATGCACCGGCGCCCTCCGCGGTCGCGTAGTCGTGGAGCACCTGCGGACGCAGCAGGATGCTGTCGCCGGCGTGCGTGACGACGTCGCCGTCCTGGCCGCCGATCCGGCCGGACCCCGCGATCGTGTGGATGATCAGCCAGTCGGTCGTGCCGTGCCCACGCCAGGTCGAGTAGTCGCGGCCGGCGGTGAACTCGCCGGCGACGACGCGCACGACCTGCGGATGGGGCGTGTCCCGTGGGTCAGGCGGCGACGCTGTCACAGCAGAATCCTCCATGTCATCGACCGATCATCCCATGGTGCGTCACGCCGATGGCGGCGAGAGTTGCAGCCATGTCCATCATCACCACTTCCGCTCCTCGCATCGCGGCCGACTACGAGCAGCACGGCGTCGTGCAGCTCAACGGCCTCCTGACGCCCGCCGAGATCGCCGAGATCCGCGACGTGTTCATGCAGCAGGTCGATCTCGACCGCAGCATCGCGCACGACGACAGCATTCCCGATGACGACGTCCTCGCCCGGTATCCGCGGTTCGTGCACCCGCATCGGCGCACCGACCTCGAGATCGGGCGCCTTGCCAGACGCTGGATGCTCGACCCGCGCATCGTCGGACCGGTGACCGATATGGTCGGCCCCGTCTACGCCGCGCAGTCGATGTTCTACTTCAAGCCGCCGACCGCACGCGGGCAGGCGCTGCACCAGGACAACATCTTCCTGCAGGCGCATCCAGAGACGTGCATCGCCGCATGGGTCGCGATCGACGACTGCGATGCCGAGAACGGCGGACTCAAGGTCGTGCCTGGATCGCATCGCTACGAGATCGTCTGCCCGGACGAGGCCGACCCGACGGAATCGTTCACCAGCACCGAGATCACGCTCCCCGACGGCTTCTCGACCCAGCAGACCGAGCTGGCCGCGGGAGATGTGCTCTTCTTCCACGGCAGCATGGTTCACGGCTCCGGACCCAACCGATCGAGCGACCGCTTTCGGCGATCGCTGATCTTCCACTACGTGCCCGTCGACAGCACCGAGATCTCGAAGTTCTACAACCCGCTGCTGCGCCTGGACGGCACGGAGGTCACGATCTCGGAGACGGCAGAAGGCGGCGCGTGCGGCGACGGCTGGGTGCCGGCCGCTCCGCACTGAGCCGCAGAGCCGGAGCCCGTCAGAGCACGACGTCGTCGAGCCGGTGCAGCGTCCGCCACGCGGACGGACGCGCCGTGCGTTCGGGGAGCACGTCCGCTGGGACCAGCGGACCGAGGTCCACGTCAGCGGCATCCGCGATGTCGGCGATCGGCACTTGGAAGGTGCGGAACGCACCCAGCGGCGGGGGAGCGAGCAGGCCCTCCCGCACGTCGATGAGCTCGGACTGGTCGAGGAGGAACCCCGCCGCGGCGAGGCCGTCCGGTCCGCTCCACGCCGCAACCTTCCAGAATCGCAACGGCACACGGATGCCGCGGTACGGCGGGTCCTTCTCCCCGAGCACCGGCGCGGTGAACACCGACACGCGTTGATCCGTCGCCTCCGCGTAGGCGAGCACGTGGTCTTCGAGGCCGAGCCAGAGTTCCTTCGACTGGTTGAAACCCGCGGCCTGCGGGGCGGCGTTCGGGTAGAAGAACGTCGCCTCCGTCGCCGCCCGCGCGTCGGCGGGCTCGCCCCACCCCGGATCCCGCCGGCGCACGAGGTGTCCGCGGTCGAGGTCGTTGCGCGCGTACACGTCTGGCCCCGCCTGCTCATCGGCCTCGACCCGCTCGTCGAGACGCCAGTCGCCCGTCCGCGACACCGCGAGAAGCCGCGCTCCGTCGATGTTGACCGCGGTCACGGCTGCGAGGCGCCGCGCAGGATCGAGCAGCACCGTGAAGCGCGGATACGGCAGATCGAGAACCGTGCCCGCCGGCTGCGGGAGGGGCACCGGCAGTGCGGCATCCAGGAAGGCGGAGTCGTAGCCGTCGGTCATGCCTCCCATCGTGCCCGACCGGGACCGGCGACACCACAACTGCGCACGGCCTGCCCTGAGCAGGCGCCCTGAGTAGAATCGGAGTCACCGCACCACCGACCGGGACGACCCGGATCGTGTCATTCTTTCGGGGACGGCCCCGCCTCGAAGGAGACAGCAATGCGCAGCCTCACCCGCTTGCCGTTCGTCGGCTCGGCGGATCTCGTCCGCATCGGACTCGGATGGGGCGCATTCGTCGTCCTGCTCCTGATTCATCCGATCCTGGCGGCGCCCGTGCCACCGGTCATCCTGATCGTCGCGCTCACCGGCATCGTCGCCGTCATCCTCGTCTGCGCGTTCGGCGTGGTCACGCAGGCCGAAGCCCTCGCCCATCGCCTCGGTGATCCGTACGGGTCGCTGGTGCTCACTCTGTCGATCGTCCTGATCGAGGTCGTGCTCATCTCGGCGGTCATGCTCGGGCCGGGCGATCACACGACCGTCGCACGCGATTCGGTGATGGCGGTCTCGATGATCATCCTCAACCTCGTCATCGGGCTCTGCCTGCTCGTCGGCGGGCTGCGCAACGGCGGCCTGCGACACAACCGCGTCGGCACCTCGACGTACCTCGCGATGCTCATCGTCCTCAGCGCGCTCGCCTTCGGGCTGCCCGCCGTCATCGGAGTGGATGGCGCGCTCACGACCGGCCAGGCGATCCCGATCATCCTGCTCACGCTCGCCGTCTACGGGTTCTTCCTCGCGCAGCAGATGGGTCCGCGGGCGATCGACTTCACCGAGCCGGATGCCGCGGCATCCGCCTCTCCCGCACAGGAGGCCGCGCCGCGCACCCCGATCGCGGACGTCCTGCGCGAGCACCGCCGCGAGATCGCCACCCGGCTCGTCCTGCTCATCGTCACCGTCGTGCCCATCGTGCTGCTGTCGCACGACATGGCGGCACTGCTCGATGACGGTCTCGGACGACTCGGTGCCCCGCCGGCCTTGGCCGGCGTGCTCATCGCGGCGATCGTGTTCCTCCCCGAATCGATCACCTCTGTGCGCGCAGCGCTCGGCGGAGAAGCGCAGCGGGTGAGCAATCTGTGCCACGGCGCCCTCGTCTCCACCGTGGGACTGACGATCCCGGCCGTGCTCCTGATCGGACTGTTCACCGGCCAGACCGTCGTCCTGATGGAGAGTCCGGCGGATCTGATGCTGCTGGGCGTCACGCTGGTGCTGTCGGTCGCGACGTTCGCGGCGAAGAAGGCGACCGCCATGCACGGTGCGGCGCACCTCGTGATGTTCGCCGCCTACGTCATCGTGCTGTTCAGCTGAGACTGCCGGCCGGCGAGGGCCCCACCGGCAGCCTCGAGCTCAGCCGGCCAGCACGCGGGCCGTGGACTGCGCCTGCAGGCTCAGCTCGGCGGCCTTCAGCGCGTGCGCCTGGGTCATCGCGTTCTCGGTGCGGTCGAGGCAGTCGCGGATCAGCTGCCCGAAGAACGGGAACCCCGTCTTCCCCGCCGCGTCGAACCGGAACTGGCCCTGCTGGTTCACCAGCAGCACCTGGCCCGCCCCGTTGTCGGTCGTGATGTCGATGTACTTGCGCATCTCGATGTAGCCGTCCGTTCCCAGCAGGATGGTGCGGCCGTCGCCGAACACGCCGATGCCGGCCGGAGTGAACCAGTCGACCCGGACGTAGCCGGTCATCCCGTTGTCGAGCACAACGTGCGCGTCGCCGAAGTCCTGCAGACCCGGCGTCTCGGGGTGCGCGTAGTTGGCGACCGTCGCGCTGACGATCTCGCCGTCGACGGCACCGGTGTAATAGAGCATCTGCTCGAAGTTGTGGCTGCCGATGTCGCACAGCACGCCGCCGTACTGCTCGGGATCATAGAACCAGGCCGGACGCCCGGTGCCGACACGGTGGGGCCCGAACGCGGCGACCTGCAGCACCGTGCCGATCGCGCCCTGATCGACGAGCTGCCCGGCGAGGATCGCCGCCTCGGAGTGCACGCGCTCGCCGTAGTACACCGCGTACTTCCGACCGGTTCTGGCGGTCGCCTCGCGCACGGCGGCGAGCTGGTCGAACGTCGTCAACGGTGCCTTGTCGACGAAGAAGTCCTTGCCTGCCTCGAGGACGCGCAGGCCCAGCGGCGCGCGTTCCGAGGCGATGTCGGCGCTCGCGACCAGCTGCACCTCCGGATCGTCCAGCACCTCCTGCTCGCTGGCCGCGACGCGCACCCCGGGGAACAGCGCCACGAACTCGGCGACCTTCCCCTCGTCGGCGTCGTAGACCCAGCGCAGGGTCGCGCCGGCATCCAGGAGTCCTTGCGTCATGCCGAGCACGTGGCCGTGCGCCAGCCCGACGGCGGCGAACACGAACTCGCCAGGGGCGACGACGGGCTCTGGAAGGCGATCGAAGACGTACGGATGGTTCACTGGGGACTCTCCTGCAGCTCGGTGGGGGTGGTGATGTCGTAGGTGCGCAGGCGCCCGCACATGCCGTAGGCCGGCTCGCCGGCCGAGGCCTCGGCACGCGACAGGCGCGCCTCGCCGAGGTGCTCGACCGATCCGCCCGCGATCGCCTCGGCGAGGGCGACGGCGCGTTCTGCCTGAGCGAGCGGGCCGTCGACGACCAGCGCCGGCCAGTCCTGCGCGCGCGATCGCACGCGTTCGACGGCCGCGGCGTAGAACGCCTCCAGCGGGGTGCGGTCTCCGGAGACCACCGCGTCGCGGAGCGTCTCGAAACCGGCGACCGCCAGGTCTCGGCGCGCGGATGCGCGCAGCTCGCGCCCGTCCGCATCTCCCAGCGCGGATGCCGCGGCGTACGCCTCCGCATCGGCGACGATGTCAGCGGGGAATGTCAGCACGGCATCTCCCGCCTCGGGGAGCCCGACGTTGCTCATCAGCACGATCACGCGGAGGTCGCCTTCGTTCACCGCGCGGTGCACGGTGCCTGGCGTGAACCAGACGACGGATCCGGCTTCGAGGGGGGTCTCGCGGTAGCCATCGCGATCGATCGTGTGCAGCGCGCCGCGTCCGGAGACGACCAGGTACGCCTCCGTCGAGGCCAGGTGCACGTGCGGACTGCCACCGCAGATGCCGTCCGGCGCGGCATCGCGGTACACATCCAGTCCGGTGAGTGACGTGCCACCGGGGAAGGTGGTGATCATGCCCGCACGGCTTCTGCGATCGAGCGCTGCTTCTCGTAGAAGTGCGGTGCGGAGGCGACCAGGTGGCCGGCGCGGTAGTAGGGGTTCGCCGGCGACAGCGGAAGCGCGACGACCCGGCGTTCGAAGCCCGACTCGTAGATCGCCGTGACGATCTCGACCGCGCTGCGGCCGTCCTGCGCGTCGGCCACCGGGGCGCGGCCCGTGCGGATCGCGTCCAGCACATCGCCGATCTGCCCCGCATGCCCGAGGTGCTCGAGCGGCGGCCGCGACGCGGCCACCTGCTCAATGCGCTCCACCAGTCCGGCGTCGCGCTCGAGTTCGGGGAACCCGTCCGGCCGCGCGCGTTCGGCCACGACCTTCCACGGCTGGGACACGCGTGCCCGCTCGCCTTGGATCACGATCTCCTGCTCCTCGCCGTGATGCACGACCGAGCTCGTGAGCTGTGCGAGACCCCGGCCGTAGCGGAAGACGGCGACAGAGAGATCCTCGACCTCGGCGTTGTCGTGCTGGGCGTTCGCCAGCATGGCCGTGATCTCGCTGGGCCGCCCGAGCAGCCACAGCAGCAGATCGATGTGATGGATGGCGTGGTTGAGCGTCGATCCGCCGCCCTCCTTCTCCCACGTGCCGCGCCACCACAGGTCGTAGTAGGGCAGGCCGCGCCACCACGCCGAGTCGACGCGGACGTGCGAGATCGAGCCGAGCAGTCCAGAGTCGACGACGGCCTTGAGCGTGGCGAGATCGTCGCGGAACCGGTTCTGCGCGACGACCGAGAGCACCTTCCCCGACCGCTCCTGTGCGGCGATCATCGCATCGCACTCCTCGAGCGACGGCGCCATCGGCTTCTCCACGAGCACGTTGACCCCGGCATCCAGCGCGGCGATCGCGAGCGCGGCGTGCGTCGACGGAGGGGTGGCGATACTGACGAGGTCGATTCCGGCATCCGAGATCATCGTGAGTGGATCGTCGTAGGCCACGGCGCCGTCCAGCCCGAACCCGGCGGCCTTCTGCGCGGCCTTGCCGGGGACGACGTCCGCGAGCGCCACGATCTCGCATTCCTCGCCGAAGGCGAGGTAGCCGTTGATGTGGGCATCTGCGATTCCGCCGGTGCCGATGATTCCGATTCTGAGCATGCTCTGCTTCCTTCAGGTTGTGCGGGGCGGGACAGAGGAGGGCGGCCTCCGGAGAGAGGCCGCCCTCGCGGTCAACCGGCCGCGTCGATCGATTTCTGCACGTCGGCGATGAATCCGGTCGCGGCGTCCTGCGGCGTCTTGCTGCTGAACAGGACGTCCTGCATGTAGCGCAGGAGGACGGCGTCGATGTCGGACGCGCCGTTCGGGACGATGGCCGGCGCCTCGCCGAGGAAGGGCAGGCGCGACTCGGAGAAGTCCACGGCCTTGACCTCTTCGGGCGTCAGATCGTCGCCGATGACCTCGAGCGTCGTCGAGATGGCGGGCAGGCCTCGCTCGCTGCCGATGATCTTGACGGCATCGGGGTCGTTGAGGAAGAAGTCGATCAGCAACGCGGCCTCGGCCGGGTGCTTGGACTGCGACGACACGGACCAGTACATGCCGGCCTTGAAGTAGTCGTAGTCCTCGACTCCGCCGTCCGTCATCGGGATCGGCACCAGCTCCAGGTTCGCCCCGGAGGCCTGCGTGTACGCCGAGACCTGCGTCGCAGTGATGAAGCTGGAGGCGACAGTGCCCACCGACAGCGGCAACTGGTCGAGTGCGAGGCTCGTCGATTCGACCCAGGCGGATGCCGGAGCGGAGGCGCCGTTCGTGGTCGAGTCGAGGGCGTTCTGGAAGAACGCGGCCAGTGTCTCGGGCGAGATGGCGATGTCGCCGTCCTCGAACAGGTTCTCGCCGTTCTGCCGCGCGAACAGCTGCAGCATGAACTCGTTCTGTGCGAGCGAGCCGCCGTAGGTCCCGCTGGGGGCGGCGTCGGTCACCGACTTCGACCAGGCCATGTACTCCTCCCACGTCCAGGTGTCGGTGTTGTCGGGGAGCGGGACGCCGATCTCATCGAGCAGGTCGGTGTTCACGATCGTCGACATCGCGGACGTCGAGATCGGGATGGCGTACAGTCCGCCTTCCGACTCGCCCATGCCGAGCACGCTGTCCTCCATGCCCGAGGTGTCGATGTCGTAGTCGGTGAGATCGACGAGGGTCCCGCGGTCGGCGTAGGAGGCGAGGTAGAGCTGATCCATCTGGATGACGTCGGGGGAGTTCTTCCCCGCCGTGGAGGTGGCCAGCTTCTCCCAGTAGCCGGTCCAGTCCGAGAACTCCGGTTCGACCGTGATGTTCGGGTACTTCTCCTCGAAGAGGTCGATGACCTCCTGGGTGCGCTGGTGACGAGCGTCGCCGCCCCACCAGTACATCCGCAGGGTGACGGGTTCGTCGCTGAGTTCGGCGGGTTCGTCACCGCCGTCCGCGGTTCCGAGGCCGCAGCCGGCGAGGCCGAGCGCGAGGATGCCGGCGACGATGCCGGCTCCGGCGCGAAGGGTGTTGCGCTTCATGATTCTCCTGGTGATCGAGACCTGATCGGTCGGTCGGATGCCTACTTGAGGCCGGTGGTGGCGATGCCCTTGATGAGGAACTTCTGCCCGAAGGCGAAGATGAGCACGAGCGGGATGATCGAGACGACGCTCATCGCGAACATCGCGCCGAACGACGACGTGGACTGCGCGTCGATGAACGATCGCAACGCGATCGGGACGGTGTAGTTGCCTGGGCTGGTGAGGAAGATGAGCTGCGAGAAGAAGTCGTTCCAGACCCAGATGAACGTGAAGATCGTCGTGGTCGCCAGCGCCGGTGTCATCAGCGGCAGCAGGATCTGGAAGAAGATTCGTCCGTGCCCTGCGCCGTCGATGCGTGCCGCCTCATCGAGCTCCTTCGGCAGTCCGCGGATGAACTGCACCATGAGGAAGATGAAGAAGGCGTCCGTGGCGAGGAACTTCGGAACGATCAGCGGCCAGAACGAGTCGTTCAGACCCAACTGGGCCCACAGGATGTACTGCGGGACGATCACGACGTGGATCGGCAGCATCAGCGTCACGAGCATGTAGGCGAAAGCCGGTCTCTGGAACCGGAACCGCAGGCGCGCGAACGCATACGCCGCGAGCGAGCAGCTGAACAGGTTGCCGACGATCGAGCCAAGAACGATGACGCCGGAGTTGAGCAGGTACTGCCCGAACGGGGTGCCGAGCGCGTTCCAGCCGTAGACGTAGTTCTCCCACTCGAAGTCGGTGAGGATCAGGGACGGGTTGGCGAAGATCTCGCCCTCCGGTCGCAGCGAGCTGACCACCATCCACAGCACCGGGTAGAGGGAGATGACGACCATGATGATCATCACCGTCTGCCGCAGGGCCCGACCCCACAGGGAGCGGCTCTGCTGGCGGTAGGGCTTCGCGCCGCGGCCGCGTGCCGGCGTGATGAGAGTTCTCGTCGAGATGTCTTCAGTCGTCATAGTGCACCCAGAACTTGGAGAGCCAGAAGTTCACGGCGGTGAGGACGCCGATGATGATGAGCAGCAGCCACGCGAGTGCCGAGGCGTAGCCCATCCGGAAGGAGCTGAAGCCCTCCTGGTAGAGGTACAGCGTGTAGAAGAGCAGCGAATCCGCAGGCCCGCCGGAACCTCCGGAGACGATGAACGCCTGCGTGAAGGCGGAGAACGAGTTGATCACCGCGAGAACGAGGTTGAAGAAGATGATCGGCGTGAGCAGCGGTAGCGTGATCGCGCGGAAGCGCCACCATGCCGGTGCTCCATCGGTGGCCGCCGCTTCGTAGAGCTCGGCGGGGATCTGTCGGAGGCCGGCGAGGAAGATCACCATGGGCGAGCCGAACATCCACACATGCAGCAGGATGATGGTCGACAGCGATGTGTCCGGGTTTCCGATCCAGCTCTGGTTGGACTCGATCCCGATCGCGCCGAGCAGGGCGTTGAGCAGGCCGTCTGCGCCGAAGATCAGCCGCCACAGCATCGCGATGGCGACGGATGCCCCGAGCAGGCTCGGCAGGTAGAACGCCGAGCGGTAGAACGACAACCCGCGCATGCCCTTGTCGAGCAGGATCGCCAGCCCGAGCGCGACGCCGAGCTGAAGGGGGACGCCGATCAGCACGTAGAGGAAGGTCACCATCAGCGACTGATGCAACCGGGTGTCGCTGATCATGCGCACGTAGTTATCGATGCCGACCCAGTTCGGATCCTGCAGCAGGTTGAAATCCGTGAACGACAGATACAGCGACATCAGGATCGGGCCGAGTGTCAGGATGCACGCGCCCAGCAGGAACGGCGCGAGGAAGACGAGCGCGGTCTTGTTGTCCGGTGCGGCCGCGCGTCTCTCCTCCTTCGTCCGCTTCCTCCCGGCGCGAGCATGCGACATGCTCCGCAGTTCGGCGATGCTCATATTCCTCCCCATCCTCATTGATGACAGTGGCGCTCGTTACTACGTACTATTAATACGTAGTACTAAGACGTATTGGCTACTATGGCAAAGCACGGATGCCGCGTCAACCGCTTTTTCGGAACGGCCGGCCGAGAGGGGAGCCGCGCATGGAGAAGAGGGCTACCAGTCGCGATGTCGCGCGACTCGCCGGGGTGTCGCAATCGACGGTGTCGTTCGTCTTCACCGGACGGGACGGGATCTCCGAACCGACCAGGGAACGCGTCATGCAGGCGGCGGCCGAGCTCAACTATCGGCCGAATCTCGCGGCGCGTTCCATGCGTACGCAGCGGACGGGGCGATTGGCCGTCGTGATGACCGTGTCGGCGCTGAACCCGCTCACGCTCCTGCACGGCGTGACGAACGCCGCGCGCGACAGCGGATACGCGGTCGAGGTCGTCTACGTCCCCGGAGAGCCGGAGGCGCGCGCGGAGCGGATGGCGGAGATCGTCGCCTCCGAGGAGTTCGAGGGGATCCTCTCGTTCACGCCTCTGCACGCGCCGGTGCCGCCGGTCGACCGGACGCGGACCGTGGTCCTGTCGCTGAGCGAGTTCGACGAGCAGATGCACGTCACCGGGGAGTTCACCGACGCGCGTCCCGTCGTCGAGATGATGGAGCGCCTGGTCGAGCTGGGTCACCGCCGGTTCCTGCACATCACAGGAGAGCTCTCCTACCCGTCGGCGATCGCGCGCCGTGACGCCTACCTCGCGACGATCGAGCGCCTCGGACTCGAGTCCATGGGGGTGATCACGGGGAGTTGGCTTCCTGGGCCTGGATTCGACGCGATCACCGCGCTGCCGGAGGACACTGCACCCTTCGCGCTGATCGCCTCGAACGACCTCGTCGCGACCGGCGCGATCCGCGCCGCGACGATGCGCGGCTGGTCGGTTCCGGGGCGGATGAGCGTGACGGGCTGGGACGACACCGACCAGAGCGCGTATCTGGTCCCGTCGCTGACGTCGGTGATTCAGGATCGGGAGTCGCTGGGTGAGAACTCGATGCGCCGCCTCATAGCCACGGTGCGGCGTGAGCCGGTGCCGCCGCCGGCGACCGGCCTGCAGCGCATCGTCTGGCGAGAATCGATCGGCGCTCCGACGGCATCCTGATCGCAGGACTCCGCCCGCTACCGTGGGAGTCATGTCGCAGGTCATCCGTACGTTCGGGCGCATCATGGCGCGGCACTGGGTCGCACTCGTGGCCTGGTATCTCGGCGGCGAGGCCCTGCATGAACTGCTCGTGCAGCTGGCCGGATTCGTCGGCGGCCACACGACGCTCGGGGGCCTGCTGCTGCTGCTGCCGCTCGCGGTGGCGGCGCGGCTGGCGTCGTACGTCGCCATGTACCTCTCAGTGCGCCCGTCGCTGCCGCACATCGACGCCCCGGCGCACCGCGGATCGCGCGAGTTCGGCGCGGCGATCCTGCCGGCGATCCTGCCCTTCTTCGCTTTCTACGCCGCGTGGGGGATGCTGACGGCCGACCAGATCGAGTTCATGAACATCGCTGCGCGCATCGCGCTCGAGCAGACCGCGCTCGACGCGACGCAACTGGGCGACCGCGGCGGTCTCATCACGGCAGGGGCCCTCCCGGTCGCAGTGCTCGTCGTCGCGCTCGCCGCGCGTTTCGCGTTCTCCCGCTACGGCGCGCGTCTGCCGGCATGGACGCTCATCATCGCGACCTACGCCGAAGTCCTCTGGACCTTCATGCTGTTCACGCTCGTCGGGCAGTGGTGGGCCGACGTTCTCGACTGGACGGCCACGACGGCCGGCGCGCACTGGTTCGACGGCGTCGGCGACTGGTTCGCGACGAACCTCTCGGTGATCGCGGTCGTGTGGGAGGCGGGCACCTGGGCGTTCGGCATCCTGGTCGCCGCCGTCATCGTGCCGGCAGCCTGGCTGCTCGTCGCCGGGGTCATCTACGGCACGGCATTCGAGAGCGCGGTGCCGCGGATGCTGCGCACGGCGACGGAGTCTCGCGGCTCGATGGCGATCCTCGCGCGCACTCTGACCAGACGGTTCGAGGATCTCTGGGCGGCGATGGCCGTCATCTGGCGCAGCGGCCCCGCGCTCTTCGGCGGCTACGCGCTGGCGTACTGCCTGTGGGCCCTCGCCGAGCAGCTGGGCACGCGCGGAGTGCTCGTGGCGATCGGCGGACGCGAGCCCGAGTTCTGGGAGGCCTTCCTGCCGCTCGTCCTGGTCGGCGTCGCCGCCGTGGCCGAGCCGCTGCGCGTCGCGATCGTCGCGACGGCGTACGACAGCGTCATCGCGCGCCCCGAGTCCGGGCTGGAGCCGCGGGAGCCCGGAGGGCACACCCTGTCAGAGCTCGACGGGGAAGCGGACGATGCGGCCATCCTCATCGGTGACATCGAACCAGAACGGCCCTGACGCGTCGTCGGGGACGACGAACACCGCGATGAGGTCGTACGGCGGTGATTCCGCCTGGCACCGGGATTCGCCGGCGTCGGAGGGGATGTCGAGCTCGGAGTTCGCGAGGGTCCACACGCGTTCCCCGTTCTGCTCGGCGAGCAGGAGCGACCGGCATCCGGTGGCCTCTGCCCCGCCGCGGGAGTGCAGTCGGATGCTGACGGTGTGCGCGTCCTCCGGCGCTGCGAACTCGTCCGCGCGCACCGAGCGAAGAGCGAGCTGCTGACCGGCGACATCGACCGTTCCTTCAGCGCTCACGACGGTCACATCGTCCGAATCGATCGTCGGAACCACGTCGAACCACACGTGCACCCCGATGACGGCGACGGCCGCCGCCAGCAGCGCGATCAGCGCGGCGCGGCGCCCTGACCCGCGCATCAGAGTCCCTCCCACTCGGGCGGCGAGATCTCGATCTCACCCTCGGACGGCAGGTCATCGAGCGAGAGGGGAAGCACGACCACATCGTCCAGTTGCGGCGTCGAATACGACGTGATCAGGCGCAGGTCGGCTTCCCCGGCATCCACGTCCGACGGCAGTTCGAACGCGAGCATTCCGACCGTGTCGACACCCACGCGGAGCGAAGTGCCCAGCAGGGTGCCGCGTGCCCGCTCGCTGGCGTGGAAGGTGCGGTCGCCGATCTGAAGCGCCGCGAAGACGATCGCTGCGTCCACCTCGGTCTGCGGGGCCGACGCCGCCACGGTCACGACGAGCCAGTTGCCGTCCGCGGTCCAGTCTCCGCCGCCCGTGGCGATGCGGTCAGCGAAGACGGCATCGCGGACCTGCGCGGTGAGCGTGCGGCCCGTCACCGCATCGCCTGCCGCACCACGGATCGAAATCGCCTGCGACAACGCGATGTCCGGGGGAGTGAGCGCCACGGCGGCGCCGGCCGCCACGACGAGCGCGGCGCCGATGGCCCACGGAGCAGCGCGCCTCACGACGCCTCCACCGGTACGCGGATTCTGGCGACGAGATCGCCGCGCTGCCACGTGATGTAGTCGGACGAGAAGATCACCTTTCCCGTCGTGACGTCGGGCTCGTGGACATCCAGCCGAAGGATGCCGTCGGCGAAAGCACCCTCGGGCACAGGCCAGGCGATCTGCACCACGGTCGGCACGTCGGGCTGCAGCACGATCCCGCCGGCGGAACCGTCGGTGCGCCACGACCGGGAGAAATCCGTCGGTTCCACGTCGACGAGCGCGAGCAGCGGTTCCGGGGCGTTCACGAGTCGAGCCTCGATCCGGTCCGTCGAACCGCCGAGCGCGATGGGACGGTCCGAGAGGTTCTCCACGCGCACCGTGAGCACCACGAGGGTTTCGCCTGGGTCGGCCTCGAATCGGTCCTCCACGACGTCGGTGGTCTCGGCATCCAGGACCGTGACGGCGTACAGCGACGTGCGGACTTCCTCGCCGGCGTCGAATTCGGTCGGCGAGGCGGATGCCGGGCGCAGCCCGCCCACGCCGACGAAGACCGCGGCGGCGACGGTCGCGACGAGGATCGCGATCCAGAGCGGAGCGCCGAGCGAGGCGAGCGCGCGACCGGAGGCGGCGGCCGACCGGCGGATGATTCCCGGGGTCTCGTGGGCGCTCGTCACGCCGAAAGCCTAGTGGCCGCGCTCTGATGCCGCCCGCGCGCGGGAACGCGGGCATGGTGCGCCGAGCCCGCGCCCTCTACTATTCGGCTCAGGGGCAGGGCGAAGTCGCTCAGCGGAGTCGACGCCCGCGATGCAGCGAGAACAGGAGACGACATGACCAGGGACGCTCAGACGATCGCGGGTGCACCGCTGCCGCCTGCCAGGACGCTCCCGTTCGCGCCGAAGGCGTCCGGCAGCTTCGCCGGCCGCACGCTCGCCGAGTCGACCTATGCACCGCTTCCGCCGCAGAAACACCTCGGTGACGACGCCCCGAACATCCTCGTCATCCTCATCGACGATGCGGGGCCTGCCCTGCCGGCTCCGCTCGGCGGTGCCGTCGCGACACCCACCCTGGAGCGCATCCGCAACGAGGGCGTCGGGTTCAACAGGTTCCACACCACGGCGATGTGCTCGCCGACGCGCGCGTCTCTGCTGACCGGACGCAACCACCACCGCGTCGGCTCGGGGCAGATCGCCGAGCTGGCGAACGACTGGGACGGGTACTCCGGTCACATCCCGAAGTCGAGCGCGACGATCGCCGAGGTGCTGCGCAACTACGGCTACTCCACCGGCGCCTGGGGCAAGTGGCACAACACCCCCGCCGAGGAGACGACCGTCGCGGGTCCCCATGACCGGTGGCCGACGGGGTACGGATTCGAGTACTTCTACGGCTTCCTCGCGGGGGAGGCCTCGCAGTACGAGCCCAACCTGGTGCGCAACACCACCTCGGTCCTGCCGCCCAAGACACCGGAAGAGGGCTACCACCTCAGCGAGGACATCGCCGACGACGCCATCGGGTGGCTGCGCAACCACAAGGCGCTCTCGCCGGACAAGCCATTCTTCATGTACTGGGCGACCGGTGCGATCCATGGGCCGCACCACATCATGAAGGAGTGGTCGGACAAGTACCGCGGCCGTTTCGACGACGGCTGGGACGCCTACCGTGAGCGGGCTCTGGAAGGGGCGAAGGCCGCCGGTTGGGTCCCACAGGATGCCGAGCTCACGCCCCGCCCGGACAACCTGCAGGGGTGGGACGAGATCCCCGACGAGCAGAAGCCGTTCCAGGCCCGACTGATGGAGGTGTGCGCCGGCTTCGGTGAGCACGCCGACGTGCAGGCCGGACGGCTGGTCGACGCGCTCGAGGATCTGGGCTACGCCGACAACACACTCGTCGTGTACATCTGGGGCGACAACGGCTCGTCCGGTGAGGGGCAGAACGGCACGATCAGCGAACTGCTCGCGCAGAACATGATCCCGACCACGATCGACCAGCACCTCGCGGCGTTGGAGGAGCTCGGCGGTCTCGATGCCCTGGGCACCCCGGCGACGGACAACCAGTATCACGCGGGCTGGGCCTGGGCCGGATCGACCCCGTACCAGGGCATGAAACTCATGGCCTCGCACCTCGGCGGCACGCGCAATCCGATGTTCCTGCGCTGGCCGGAGCGCATCGCCCCTGACCCGGAGCCCCGCACGCAGTTCCACCACGTGATCGACCTGGCTCCGACGATCTACGAGATCCTCGGCATCTCCGCGCCCGAGTCCGTCAACGGCATCCATCAGGACCCGATCGACGGGACCAGCTTCGCGTACGCGGTCGACGACGCTGCGGCCGAGGGGCGGCACCGCACACAGTACTTCGAGATCATGGCGAGCCGATCGATCTACTCCGACGGCTGGATGGCGTCGTCCACCGGTCCGCGGCTGCCATGGATTCCCGGCGCGCCTCCCGGCATCGCGACCTGGACGCCCGACCGCGACACCTGGGAGCTCTACCACCTCGACGAGGACTGGAGCCAGGCGAAGGACCTCGCGGCGGAGAACCCCGAGAAGCTCGCCGAGCTCAAGGAGCTCTTCGCGATCGAAGCGGCGAAGAACGAGGTGCTTCCGGTCGGAGCGGGACTGTGGGTTCCGGTGTACCACCCGGAGTACCGCATCTCGTTGCCGTACACGCAATGGGAGATGACCGGTGACACGGTTCGGGTGCCGGAGTTCTGCGCGCCGGCGCTCGGCAACAAGCCGAATGCGGTGACGATTCAGACGACGCTCCCTGAGCGGGCGAACGGCGTGCTGTACAAGCTCGGCGGCGCCGGCGGCGGGCTCACCTGTTTCCTCCTCGATGGCGTGCTCACTTACGAATACAACCTGTTCCTCGTGCAGCGCACGACGATCGCGTCGTCCGAGCCAGTGGCGGCCGGCGACGTGACGATCGAAGTCGACACGACGTACGTCGAACCGCGCCCCGGTGGCCCGCTGTCGGTGACGCTGCGCGTCGACGGGGCCGAAGTGGGATCCGGCGTCGTCCCGGTCAGCGCACCCCTGCTGTTCTCCGCGAACGACTGCCTCGACATCGGACGCGCCTACGGCGGTGCCGTCTCGCGCGCCTACTCCGATCGGATGCCGTTCGCCTTCGAGGGCGTGATCGGGAAGGTGCACATCACCTACAGCAGTTGACCGAGGGCAATGGTTGCTGTTTCGCAACTATCGGTGTATGGTTGACGCAGATCAACTTTCCTCTACAGGAGCAGACACCGTGACCTCCACACCTTCCTCCCCGGCTGAGCAGACGCGCTCGGCCCGCGAGGTCTTCACCGCGATCTCCGGCCTCGTCGTCGGAATGTTCGTCGCCGTGCTCTCCGGCACGGTCGTGTCGACCTCGATGCCCGTCATCATCGCCGACCTCGGCGGTACGCAGGCCCAATACACCTGGGTCATCACCGCGAGCCTGCTGGCCACCGCGGTGTCCACCCCGATCTGGGGCAAGCTCGCCGACCTCATGAACCGCAAGGTTCTCGTCCAGATCGCGCTCATCCTCTTCACTGTCGGCACCGTGATCGCCGGATTCTCGACCGACACCAACATGCTCATCGCGGTGCGCGTGCTTCAGGGCATCGGCGTCGGCGGCCTGATGTCGCTCGTGATGATCGCGGTCGCGCTCATCATCTCGCCACGCGAGCGCGGCAAGTACATGGGCGTCGTCGGCGGCATCATGGCGCTCGGCACGATCGGCGGACCGCTGCTGGGCGGATTCCTCACCGACACGTGGGGATGGCGTTCCAACTTCTTCGTCGGCGTCCCGTTCGCGATCATCGCGCTCATCCTGCTGCAGTTCACGCTGCATCTGCCCAAGCCTGCGAAGACCAAGGTCTCGATCGACTACTTCGGCATCGTGCTGCTCGCCGTCGGCGTCTCGACCCTGCTGATCTGGGTCTCGATGGGCGGCAGCCAGTTCGAGTGGGACTCCGCGACGAGCATCGTCCTGATCGTCGGTGCCGGCGTCGCCCTCGCCGCGTTCATCACGGTCGAGTTCTTCGTGAAGGAACCGATCGTTCCGATGTCGCTGTTCCGCAACCGCACCTTCACGCTCTCGGTGATCGCCTCGATCGCCATCGGCGTCTCGATGTTCGCCACCTCGGTGTTCCTCGCGCAGTACTTCCAACTCGCCCGCGGCGCGACGCCGACGGAGTCGGGTCTCATGACGATCCCGATGATCATCGGCCAGATGGGCGCCTCGATCATCATCGGTCAGCTCGTCAGTCGGTTCGGCAAGTGGAAGTCCTGGATGGTGCTCGGCTCCATCCTCGCGGTCATCGGCGTGAGCCTCATGGCGACGCTGCGCTACGACACGCCCTTCTCGCTCGTGGCGGTGTACATGTTCGTCCTCGGCGCCGGTCTCGGCATGGTCATGCAGAACCTCACCCTGATCGTGCAGAACGACACCCCGCCGACGCAGCTCGGTGCGGCTTCGTCGAACGTCAACTTCTTCCGCACGATCGCCGGCACCATCGGCGTCACGATCATGGGGTCGATCCTCTCGACCAGTGTCGGCAACTACATCGCCGATGACCTCAAGGGATTCACCCCGACCTCGCAGGAGGAGATCGACGCGCTCACGCACCTCGCGTCCGGGGACGTCCCCAAGATGAACGAGCTGCCGGAGACGATCCGCACGATCGTCGAGTCCGCGTACGGTCTGGGCATCGCGGACGCCTTCATGATCGCCATCCCGCTCGCTATCCTCGGCGTCATCGCGATCGCGTTCATCAAGAACAAGCCGCTCTCCACGAAGACGGCGGCCGAAGAGCTGCGCGAGCAGGCGGAGGAGTCGGTGATCGAGATCGCCGAGGCCGAGGTCGCGGCATCCCTGAACACGACCGGAGCCATCCGGACGGGTGGGACGCAGCCCACGACCGGCTCCGTGGCCGTGATCGAGCGCGACGAGCAGGAGCGGGGCCGCTGACATGGCCGCCACCGGCACCGCGTCATCGGCAGACGTCGATGATGCACTCGCGGAGTTCCAGGGGCACCTGAACCTGATCTTCGCGAAGGCACGGTCGCTCTGGAAGGAATCCGCAGCCTGGATCCATCCCGAGCTCCAGCCGTCCGGGTACAAGCTGCTGGCGGCGATCGCGCGGGCGGGAAGCACGAACGCGCACCAGCTCGCCGAGCTGTTCGAGATGGACAAGTCCGTCGTCAGCCGCCAGGTGCGGATGCTGGAGGACCTGGATCTCATCGAGTCGCGGCCCGACGAGAACGACGGACGGCTGCGGGTGCTGACCGCGACGCCGGCGGCGTGCGCGGCGCTCGCCGATATTCGCGGCGATCACGCGCAACGCCTGCGGACCAGCATCACTGGATTGACCGAGGATGAGATCCGCACGGCGTCGAAGGTGTTCCGCCTCCTCGCCGAGGCGTGAGCCACCTCCTCGCTCATCGAAAGGGCAGTACGGCACAGTTGCGCGCCGGCGCACTGTGCCGTACTGCCCTTTCGCGTGCCTGGCGGGGCCTGCCGGCGCTCGTACACTGGGCCTATGAGTGATCAGCCCGTCGCGGGCACCGAACTGGACGAAGCGGTCGCCCGCGTCGAGCACGAGCTGGGTCGGCTGTTCGCCCGCATCCGGGTCAGCTGGCGCGAAGCGGCCGTGACCGTGCATCCGGATCTCCAGCCGCTCGGCTACCAGGTGCTCACGTCGATCGCGACCGGCAAGGCTACCTCGGCCGGCGAGATCATCGAGCGCCTGCAGACCGACAAGTCGGCGGTGAGCCGCCAGGTGCGTCAGCTCGAGGAGCTGGGGCTCGTCGAGAGCGTCCCGTCTCCGACTGACCGGCGGGTGCGGGTGCTCGTCGCGACCGATCTCGCACAGGAGCGCATCGCGCTCGCCCGCGCCCGCTACGAGGGGCGCATCGGCGAGCGGCTGCGCGCCTGGACGGCCGCGGACCTCGACCACTTCGCCGATCTGCTGAACGCCCTCGGCGGCTGATGCTCAGGCGCGCGGCAGGACCGTCAGCACGCGTTCGATGTGGTCGCGGAACTCCTGCATGTAGTTCGTCAGGAACTCCTTCGTGCTGTCCACCAGCACATCGCCGTCGTCGGTGAAGATCTCGGGCGAGAAGTGGATGTACGCTTCGGGCGACGTCATCTGACGGGCGTTGCAGAAGCTCAGCACGGACCGCAGGCTCTGCTGCGCCAGCGCGGTGCCGATCGTGCCGACCGAAGCGCCGATGACGCCGGCCGGGATGTGGTCGAACGAGTTCTGGCCCCACGGCCGCGATGCCCAGTCGATCGCATTCTTGAGCGCGCCGGGGATCGAGCGGTTGTACTCCGGCGTCACGAACAGCACGGCATCCGACGCGGCGATGGCTTCCTTGAGGGTGAGGGCGGACGGCGGATAGTCCTCGTCTAGATCGCGGTTGTAGAGCGGCAGGTCGCCGATCGGGATCTCGACGAACTCCAGGCCGTCCGGTGCGACGCGGATCAGCGCCTTCGAAAGCGTGCGGTTGATGGATTCCTTTGACAGGCTTCCGACGAAATAGCCGACCTTGTACGTGGTCATCACGAGCCCTCCTGTGCGTGTGCGATCTGTGCACCAGCATGCTCCGGAATACGCCTGGGCGAAAGAGTCGGCTCAGGCGGGCACGTACAGGATCAGTTCGAGATCGGGGAACTCGCTGGGCACGACCCCGTGCTGCTCGTACGTCGTGAGCCCGGCGAGCGGATGCCGGAACGACCGCTCCCGTGACACGAAGCCCTCGACGTCCCGTTCCTGCCAGATCTTCGCGAAGTCGTCGGATGCCGCGCTCACTCGCGCGACGATGCCGGCCTCGCGCGGCGCGCTCAGCCAGCGGCGGGCCTCTGCCCTGAACTCGCCGACGAAGCGACGGCTCTGCTCCGCCCAATCCGGCAGCAGTCGGCGCAGGTCGGGGTCGGTGAACAGCAGCCACAGCAGGTTGCGATCCTCGGCATCCAGGCTCTCGATGCGGGGGTAGAGGTGCGCGTAGGCGGCGTTCCAGCCGATGATCGTCCAATCCGATGCCAGGAGGAACGCCGGGAAGGGGAAAGATTCCAGCAGGCGACGAAGCCGCTCCGGCGCATGCACGGTCGCGGTCGACGGGGTCGCGATCTCGCCGTGCCCGCCGAGTGTCAGCAGGTAGGTCCGCTCGACGGGGCGCAGGCCGAACAGACGCCCGAGCGCTTCGAGCACCTGGCGCGACGGGTTGATGGCTCGCGCCTGTTCGAGCCAGGTGTACCAGGTGACGCTTAGGCCGGCGAGGGTTGCGACCTCCTCGCGGCGCAGCCCCTGCAGGCGCCCCCGCGGGGCATCAGGCAGTCCGAGTGCAGTGCGGTCGGCACGCGCCCGTCGGTCGCGGAGGAACGCGGCGAGTTCCTCGCGGCGTCGGCGATCGGCATCCATCGTCGCCCTCCGATTCAAGTGGTAGTACCACTACTAGTATCACCGCCGTCTGGTCCGCACGGGAAACCTGTGGCGGAATGGTTCAATGCCCACCCCCTTCCGCTCACGCACCATCACCCACGGCCGCAACATGGCCGGCGCCCGCGCACTGCTGCGCGCCGCCGGCGTGAACGGCGCCGACCTGGGACGCAAGCCGATCATCGCCGTCTCGAACAGCTTCACCGAGTTCGTCCCCGGCCACACGCACCTGCAGCCGGTCGGTCGCATCGTCTCGGAGGCGATCGAGGCAGCTGGCGGCATCCCGCGGGAGTTCAACACCATCGCCGTCGACGACGGCATCGCGATGGGCCACGGCGGGATGCTGTACTCGCTCCCCTCCCGCGATCTGATCGCCGACTCGGTCGAGTACATGGTCAACGCGCACTGCGCCGACGCGCTGATCTGCATCTCGAATTGCGACAAGATCACCCCCGGCATGCTCATGGCCGCTCTGCGCCTGAACATCCCGACCGTGTTCGTCTCCGGCGGTCCGATGGAGTCCGGCCGCGCGACGCTCGTCGACGGCTCGATCCGCACCCTCGACCTCGTCGACGCGATCTCGGACGCCGTGAACGAGAACATTTCGGATGCCGACATGCAGCGCATCGAGGAGGCGGCGTGCCCGACCTGCGGTTCGTGCTCGGGAATGTTCACCGCCAACTCGATGAACTGCCTCACCGAGGCGATGGGTCTGTCGCTGCCGGGCAACGGTTCGACGCTCGCCACGCACACCGCACGCAAGGCGCTCTACGAGGATGCCGGCGCGCTCGTCGTCGACATCGCGCGCCGCTTCTACGACGAGGACGACGCCTCTGTGCTGCCTCGGAGCATCGCGACCCCCGCTGCGTTCGGCAACGCCATGGCGCTGGACATCGCGATGGGCGGTTCGACCAACACGATCCTGCACCTGCTCGCCGCCGCGCACGAGGCGGGCGTCGAGTTCGGTCTCGACGAGATCGACGCCGTGTCGCGTCGGGTCCCGTGTCTCGCGAAGGTCGCCCCCAACGCGGCCGGCGACGGGAAGATCTACTACATGGAGGATGTGCACCGCGCCGGTGGCATCCCGGCGATCCTCGGAGAGCTGCGTCGCGGCGGGATGCTCGACGAGGACGTGCACACCGTGCACGCGTCGACCATGGGCGCCTGGCTCGACGAGTGGGACGTCCGTGGCGGGTCGGCATCGGAGAAGGCGTTCGAGCTGTGGCACGCGGCGCCGGCCGGCATCCGCTCCTCGAAGGCGTTCTCGCAGTCCGCGCGCTGGGAGGACCTCGATCTGGATGCCGCGGGCGGCTGCATCCGCGACGTCGAGAACGCGTACTCGAAGGACGGCGGACTCGCGGTACTCCGGGGCAACATCGCCGTCGATGGCGCAGTCGTCAAGACCGCGGGCGTCGATCCGTCGATCTGGACGTTCTCCGGACCGGCCGTGGTCTGCGAGTCGCAGGACGAGGCGGTGTCGAAGATCCTCGCCAAGGAGGTCGCGGAGGGCGACGTCGTGGTCATCCGCTACGAGGGCCCCAAGGGCGGGCCTGGCATGCAGGAGATGCTGTACCCGACCTCGTTCCTGAAGGGGCGCGGGCTCGGCAAGAAGTGCGCGCTCATCACCGACGGCCGCTTCTCCGGCGGCACATCGGGTCTGTCGATCGGGCACGTCTCTCCTGAGGCCGCCTCCGGCGGAACGATCGCCCTCGTCGAGGACGGCGACATCATCACGATCGACATCCCGACGCGTGGCCTCACGCTCGAGGTCTCGGAGGAGGTCCTCGCCGAGCGCCGGGCACGCCTGATCGAGAACGGCGGCTACCGCCCCCGCGACCGTGAGCGGGTCGTGTCGCCGGCACTGCGCGCCTACGCGGCGATGGCGCTGTCCGCTGACAAGGGCGCCGTCCGCGACGTCGACCGGGTCGAGCGCGCGCTGCGCGAGCAGGAGGCGCGCGAGGCGGAGCCGGCACTGGCTCTCTGACCGCGCACGCTGCGAACGACAGGAATCACGATGGAGTACGTCAACCTCGGCCGCACCGGCATGAAGATCTCCGCGCTCGTCCTCGGATGCATGAGCTACGGGGTCTCCGACCGCGGCCCGCACGCGTGGACGCTCGACGAGGAGACCAGCCGACCGTTCATCCGGCAGGCGCTGGAGGCGGGGATCACCACCTTCGACACCGCCGACATGTACTCGGACGGCACGAGCGAGGAGATCGTCGGCCGCGCGCTGACCGACTTCGCGCGTCGGGACGACGTCGTGATCGCCACAAAGGTGCACGGCAAGATGGGCGAGAGCCCCAATCGCCGCGGCCTGTCGCGGGCGCACATCCTGTCGGCGATCGACGACAGTCTCCGCCGACTCGGCACGGACTACGTGGATCTCTACCAGATCCACCGATGGGACCCGGAGACGCCGATCGAGGAGACCATGCAGGCCCTCGATGACGTCGTGCGGGTCGGGAAGGCCCGATATATCGGAGCGTCATCGATGTGGGCGTGGCAGTTCGCCAAGGCGCAGCGGGTCGCCGAGACGAACGGCCTGACGCGGTTCGTGTCGATGCAGGACCAGTACAACCTGATCCAGCGCGAGGAGGAGCGCGAGATGCATCCGCTGTGCGCGGACGAGGGCATCGGCATCCTGCCGTGGTCGCCGCTCGCGCGCGGCCGACTCACCCGGGATTGGGATGCCGAGACCACCCGCTCGGGCACCGACCTGGTGACGCAGGGCATGTATCGCTCCGAGGAGGCGTCGAACCGGGCGATCGCGGATGCGGTGCGGGCGGTCGCGGAGCAGCGCGGCGTGCCGCGGGCGCAGGTGGCGCTCGCGTGGGTCCGGCAGCAGTCGGCCGTGACCGCCCCGATCGTCGGTGCGACCAAGCCGCATCACCTGGCCGATGCGATCGCCTCGCTCGAGCTCGAGCTCACCGGGGAGGAGCTGGCGCGTCTGGAAGCGCCGTACACCCCGCGGCTCCCCGAAGGGTTCTGACTCTCCTCACCGTGCCGACCGCGCGGTGGTATTCTCACGGTGTGTCCCTGACCTGTCGTTGTTGTCGCTGAGCGCTTTCGCTCTCCTTCATCGACCCAGATCACCCCGCGCCGCTCTGCGCGCATTCCCGTCAGGAAACCACCCGTGCGTTACGCCAACCACATCGCCGAACTCGTCGGCTACACCCCGCTCGTCCGCCTGAATGCCGTCACCGACGGCATCCGCGCCACCGTCCTCGCCAAAGTCGAGTACTTCAACCCCGGCGGCTCGGCGAAGGATCGCATCGCGGCATCCATCATCAACGCGGCCGAGCGCGACGGCCACCTGAAACCAGGCGGGACCATCGTCGAGGCGACCAGCGGCAACACGGGGGTCGGCCTCGCGCTGATCGCACTGCAGCGCGGCTACCGGATGGTGTTCGTCGTCCCCGACAAGTTCGATGGGCCGAAGGTCGCGACGCTGCGCGCGTACGGCGCCGAGGTCGTCGTCACTCCGACCAGCGTCGAGCCGAGCGATCCGCGGTCGTACTACAGCGTCGCGGCGCGGCTCGCGGCCGAGATCCCCGGCGCCTTCAACCCCAACCAGTTCGCGAACCAGAACGGACCGCAGGGGCATTTCGACACGACCGGCCCGGAGATCTGGGCGGACACCGACGGCAAGGTCACGCACTTCGTGGCGGGCATCGGCACCGGCGGCACCATCAGCGGCACAGGGCGCTATCTGAAGCAGGCGAGCGCTGGGCGCGTGCAGGTCGTCGGCGCCGACCCAGAGGGGTCGATCTACTCAGGAGGTCCGATTCACGGCTATCTGGTCGAGGGCGTCGGCGAGGACTTCCTGCCCGACACGTTCGACGCCTCGATGGTCGACTCCTATGAGCGGGTGTCGGATGCCGAGTCGTTCGCGATGACTCGACGTCTCGCTGCCGAAGAGGGACTGCTCGTCGGCGGTTCGAGCGGCATGGCCGTCGTCGCGGCGCTGCGGGCCGCGGCATCCCTCGGGGAGGACGATGTCGTGGTCGTTCTGCTCCCCGACCACGGCCGCGGGTATCTCGACAAGATCTACGACGACGCATGGCTGGTCGCGCACGGATTCGGCGTCCCCGATCGACAGTCCTCCGCCGCCGTGGCGGATGTCGCGACCGGGCTCGCCTGAACCGACCCCCGCAGATCGGCACCCGGTCGGCTATCGTCGTGGACATGGATGCCGCGACGACGCACGCCCCCACTCCGAAGCGCGAGGCGTTCGGGTCCCGCAACGTGTTCATCCTGTCGGCGATCGGCTCGGCCGTCGGACTGGGGAACATCTGGCGCTTCCCCTACGTCGCGTACGAAGGAGGCGGCGGCGCGTTCCTCATCCCGTACCTGTGCGCGCTGCTGACCGCCGGCATCCCGCTGCTGTTCTTCGACTACGCGATCGGCCACCGCTTCCGCGGTTCGGCGCCGCTCGCCTTCCGTCGCCTGCACCGGGCCGCAGAGCCCCTGGGCTGGTGGCAGGTGCTCATCTGTGTCGTGATCGCGGTCTACTACGCCGTGATCATCGCCTGGGCGGCGATGTACACCTGGTTCTCGGCGCAGCTGAGCTGGGGAGCGGGCAACGAGAACGACTTCTTCTTCGGGGAATTCCTGCAGGCAGGTGACGTCGCCTCCGACGGGATCTCCACGACGTTCGTGCCCCAGGTCGGCATCCCGCTCATCGTGGTGTGGCTGATCGTCATCGTGCTCATGGCTCTCGGCGTGAAGCGGGGGATCGGCGCGGCGAACATGGTCCTCATGCCGCTGCTGACCGTGATGTTCGCGGCGCTCGTGGTCCAGGCGCTGTTCCTCCCAGGGGCGATGGAGGGGCTGAACGCCTTCTTCACCCCGAACTGGGAGGCTCTCGCCGATCCGGCCGTCTGGGCATCCGCCTACGGCCACATCTTCTTCTCGCTGTCGGTGGCGTTCGGGATCATGGTGACCTACTCGTCGTACCTCAAGCGCAAGACGGATCTCACCGGCTCGGGGCTCGTCGTCGCATTCGCGAACTCGGGTTTCGAGATCCTCGCCGGCATCGGCGTGTTCGCGGCCCTCGGCTTCATGGCGCAGGCGCAGGCCTCCGAGGTCTCGGAGGTCGCGAGCGCGGGAATCGGTCTTGCCTTCGTCGCGTTCCCGACCATCGTGTCCAACGCCACGGGCGGCTCGATCATCGGCGTGCTGTTCTTCGGCGCCCTCGTGTTCGCCGGGATCACGTCGCTCATCTCGATCCTCGAGGTCATCGTCGCGGCCCTTCAGGACAAGCTCGGCTGGGGGCGCGTGCGCACGACGCTCACGGTGTCGATCCCGCTCGCGCTGATCTCGATCGCACTGTTCTCGACCACGACGGCGCTGTTCGTGCTCGACACGGCGGATGCCTTCGTCAATGCCTTCGGCATCATGGCGGTCGCTCTCGTCACCCTCATCGTGGTGGCGTGGCTGCTGCGCTCGCTGCCGAGGCTCCAGAGGCACCTGAACAGCCGCTCCAGCTTCCGCGTCGGACCGATCTGGCTCCTGCTGGTGGGCGGTCTCGCCCCGATCGTGCTGGGGTACCTGTTCGTCACCGGCCTGATGGAGAAGATCGAGAATCCGTACGAGGGGTATCCGATCTGGTTCCTGGGGATCTTCGGCTGGGGGATGGTGATCGGGCTCGTCGTGCTGTCGATCCTGCTCTCGCTGCTCCCGTGGAGCCGACGTTCGCGCGCGAAGAACGACCCGGAGTACGACGCGTTCCTCGCCAGCGAGGGCTACACACCGGATGCCGAGACGCAGGCCGTACGATTGCCGACGGCCGCAGAGAGGGGAGCGGGCGCATGACCCCCACCGCCGTCATCATGATGATCATCGCCATGGCCACCGTCTGGGGCGGCCTGGTCGCCGCGATCGTGAACCTGGCCAGGCATCCAGAGGTCGCCGAGAGCGAACCGGACGTGCCAATCGAGTTGTGACCGTGCACGACGAAGCCCTGCGCACCGCCGATCGGCCGTGCGCAGGGCTTCGTCGAATCAGATCTCAGTCGGCCTGGACGAGGATCTTCGCGCCGGCGCCGCCGCGCAGCGCGTGGATCGCGTCGACGACGCCGTCCAGCGCGACTTCCTGCACCCAGCCCGTCGTGTCGTACACGCCGCGGGACATGGCGTCGATCACGGCATCGAAGTCCTCGGGCAGGTAGGCCAGCGCCCCGGCGATCTCGGTCTCGCCCATCACCAGCTGGGTGGGCAGGAACTGCATCGGGCGCTCGTGGATGGCGACGACGACCACGCGTCCGCCCGGCGTCAGGCTTGCCAGTGCGGAGGTGATCGCGGGTCCCGCTCCGGCGGCGTCGAACGCGGCATCCACTCCTGCGCCCTCCGTGAGCTCCGCGACCGCGGCGTCGAGATCCTCGTTCACCGGATCGACGACCGTCGCGCCGAGGGCGGCGATGATGGCGCGGCGTTCGGCACTGGGCTCGGAGACGAGCACCCGGTCGATGCCGCGCGCCCTGAGGGCGAACCAGACGCCGATGCCGATCGGGCCGGCGCCCGCGATCAAGGCGGTCTGCCCCGCTTCGATGTTTCCCCGCGACACCGCGTGCCATGCCACGGACATCGGTTCGACGAGCGCGCCCATCCGCAGGTCGACGTTCTCGGGGAGGACGTGCAGCTTCGAAGCATCCACCGTCGTGAAGGCGGCCATGCCGCCGCCGTGCGAGCTCAGCCCGTGGAAGCCGATCTTCTGGCACGCGTTGAACATGCCCTTGCGGCAGGCGGGGCACTCGCCGCAGTAGTAGATCGGCCAGACCGCTGCGCGGTCGCCGACCTGGACGTCGGTCACTCCCTCGCCGACCTCGACGACCGTGCCGGAGAACTCGTGGCCCAGGATCTGCGGCAGGGTCGATCCGGTCACCGGGTGCGGGTGATCGAAGTCGAGACCGGCGGCCTCGGGCGAGTAGTACACGTGCAGGTCGGATCCGCAGATCCCCGCGAACGCGTTGCGCAGCTTCACCTGGCCGGGCCCGGGGGTCGGTTCCTCGACCTCCTCGACGCGCAGGTCCTCCTTGGCGTGGAATACGGCAGCCTTCATTCTTCTCTCCTTTCGTGGGTGGCCGGGTGCGCCAGCCACCACTGCGGTGACGCCGCGAGGATCAGCTCGACGGCGCGGTCGACATCGTCGTCGTCCTGACGCAGCCATTCCTCGATCGCTCCGACGGTGCCGGATGCGGCGTACGCGATCGCGAGTCGCAGTGCGGAGTCGTCGTCGACGAACACCGCGGGCAGGATGCCGGGATGCAGTCGGGTCCACAGCTCCAGACCGGATCGGATCGAGCTCTCGAGGGTGCTGCGCACGGGGGCGGCGAGCGAGGGGTTCATGGCGCCGCGGTACACGGCGCCATGGTGCAGTACGTGCGCGATCAGGGCGCGCTCGCCGTCGCCGATGGCATCCGCGTCCGGGAGCGCATGGATCGTTTCGTCGATCTCGGCGGCGAGTGCGTCCGCCAGCAGGCGGACAGGGCTCTCCGCATGGCGGTAGAACGTGTCCCGAGTGACACCGGCCTCACGACAGACGGCCGACACGGTCACTTCGGTGATCGGCGTCAGCGCTGCAAGGGTGAGAACGGCTCCGCGCAGCTTCTCCTGCGAGCGTCGCGACCGTGCGTCCATGCCCCCATTGTATCCAACAAGTGTCAGATAGGGCGTTATCGTTCGAGAACGGGGCGGCGGATGCCGATCCACGACACGACGCCGCCGATCGCGAACAGGGCAGCCGTGACCCACGCCGCGTCGTGGAAGCCGTTCAGGTCGAGCGTTCCGCCGACGATGGTCGAGAGCATCGCCACGACGAGCAGACCGGCCACGCGCGAGATGGCGTTGTTGATGGCCGAGGCGATGCCGCTGCGGCGCTCGTCGATCGCGCCGAGGATCGCTGCCGTGAGCGGTGCGACAGTGATCGACAGGCCGAGACCCAGCACGACCATGGCGGGCAGCACCTGCCACCAATAGTCGAAGTCGGCCGAGACGGTCAACAGCAGCAGGGCGCCGCCCGCCATGATCAGCGGACCGACCGTCATGAAGATGCGAGGCCCCCAGCGCCCTGCCCAGGCGCCGGCGCGCGCGCTCAGCAGGATCATGAGGATCGTGATGGGCAGGCTGGCGAGCCCTGCCGCCGTCGCGCTCAGCCCGGCGCCCTGCTGCAGATACACCCCGATCACGAAGCCGTTCAGCGACAGTGCGGCGTAGACGAAGAGCGTCGCCAGGTTGCCCCACCCGAAGTTGCGGATGCGGAACAGCGACAGCGGCATCATGGACTTCTCGGTGCGCTGACGCAGCAGGAACGCCCCGAGGAAAAGGATGCCGAGGATACCGGGGATCCAGATCGCCGGTGAGGTCCATCCGAGGTTCGGCTGCTCGATGAGGGCGAACACGACACCGGCGAGACCGGCCGCGCACAGCGCACCGCTGAGCCAGTCCACGCGGATGTCCCGAGGATGCTCCGGCAGGCGCAGCCGTGCGAGCAGCACGAGGGTGACGGCGATCGGGATCACGTTGATCAGGAACACGAACCGCCAGGACAGGAAGTCGACGAACAATCCGCCCAGCAGCGGGCCGATCAGCTGCGCGGAGGTCGTGAATGCCGTCCACACGCCGATGCCGCGCGCCTGCACCTCGCCGCGCATGGTCGCTGTGATGAGGGCGAGCGAACTCGGGACCAGCAGGGCGCCGGCGGCCCCCTGCGCCGCGCGGGCGATGATGAGCATGACCGGATCGAACGCGAAGCCGACCGCGATCGACGAGATGCCGAACGCGATGAGTCCGATGCGCATCACGAACACGCGCCCATAGGCATCCGACACGGAGCCGGCCAGCAGGATCAGAGCGCTCAACGTGATGAGGTACGCGTCGACCGCCCACTGCTGCGTGGTGATGCCGCCGCCGAGCTCCGCGCTGATCGCGGGCAGGGCGACCGTCACGACCGTGCCGTCGAGGAACGTCACGAACGAGGCGAGCACCGCGATGGAGATCACGAGTCGCTGCGTGCCGGAGAGGGATGCCGTGGTCACACGCCGAGACTACGCCCGGCGGCGGACACCGATCCGGATTCGCCATCGACTCCGCACCGCCTCCGGGTCTACTCTGGCGTCAGGCGGGTCTCCTGCCCGCTTCTCACCGGCGAGAGCCGCCACGAAGAGCGAGGTGCGAGATGGATTCGATGATGATGGGCGCCATGTCGAAGGACATGATGTCGATGCCCGGCATGGACATGATGGACATGTCGGTGATGCAGGCGTGCATGGATGCGTGTTCGGCGTGCGAGCAGGCCTGCACGGTCTGTTCGGTGCAGATGATGGACTGTGCGCCGGCCTGCATGAACTGCGCTGACATGTGCAACACGATGATGCGCTCCATGATGCGCATGCAGGGCATGACGCCGGCGGTCATGATGTCGATGCTGGATGCCTGCATCGCCATGTGCCAGATGTGCATGGACGCCTGCATGGAGCACGCGGACCACAGCGAGGTCTGCAAAATGTGCGCTCAGTCGTGCCAGGCCTGCATGGACGCCTGCATGGCCATGAAGGACATGATGATGGCGGCTGCCTGAGCAGCGGCTCGACTTCGAAGGCGGCGCGGTCAGGCGGTCGTCACGTTGAACTGCACGCGTCCGACGGCGAGGACGTGGTAGCGGCGGTGCAGTGCTACCGGTGTGCCCACACCGGCCTCGAGTGCGGCGCTCGATCCGTTCCACAGCGCGTGCGCCGTGCCGTCCAGGTCGCGCACGACGAGGTCGCCGGTCACGGCATCCGCCGACTCGACGATCCCGTCGACCCACTCGGCCGGGGTCGCCGACGCCATCCGGGCCTGGATGAGGTGCAGCGCGTGCCCCGGCGCGAACGAGGAGCAGACATCACCGCGGTCGCACATGCACGCCGCACGCTCACGCACCTGGAGGGGCGAAGAGGCGGGCTGCGGGCTGGACACGATGATCTCCTGACGGTCGGGGTGTTCCAGCAAGAGTAGGTCGGGGCCGGTGCTGGTGGAAGCGGCCCCGACACGTGCCGAAACAATCCGCGAACAGGTTCAGTGCGGGCGATGCGCGGCCAGCGCCTCGGCCAGTGCATCGCGCACCGCGACGACTGCCGCGCTGTCGCGCGAGGAGGCCCTGGTCGCCGCGAAGATCTCCCGGACGGGAGAGCCGGGCAGCTCCCGCAGCCGCACGCGGGCGTGGTCTCCGGTCCAGACCAGGTCGGGCAGCATCGCCACGGCATGCCCCGCGGCGACCAGTCGTGCATGGGCGACGAGGTCTGTGGCCTCGAAGCGCACATCCGGCTCGAACCCCGCCGCGCGGCACTGCTGCACGGCCCACTGCCGGACGGCGGCGCCCTCGGGCTCCAGCACCCAGACGCGATCGCGCAGGTCCGCGAGCTCGGTGGCCGGGTCGCCGCGCGGAACGGCCAGACGGATCGGATCCCGCCCCAGCAGCGTCCGCTCGATGCCTTCGCTCACCGGACGCGTGTGCCCTGGATACTGCTCGGCCACCACGAGGTCGAAGACGCGCGCCTGCAGTTCGAACAGCGCGATCTCGGGAGCCAGTTCGCGCATCTCGACGCGCAGCCCTGGCATCCGCTCCGCCAGCGTCGTGAGTGCGGCGGGAACCAGCGCCTCGGCGGCGGTCGGCATGACGGCGATGCGCACGCGCGCCGGGGTGTCCTGCGAGCTCGACAGCTCGGCCCGAGCAGCCTCATCCAGCTCGAGCGCCCGTGCGGCGTGCGCGGCCAGCACACGACCCTGCGCGGTCAGTCGCACGCGCCGTCCGTCCGGCTCGAGCAGCGCGACTCCGGCGTCGCGTTCGAGTTGGGCGAGCTGCTGCGACACGGTCGACGCGCTGTAGCCCAGCGCGCCCGCGACCTCGGCGATGGTGCCGCGCAGCCCCAGCTCGTGCAGCAGGCGCAGACGTCTGAGTTCGAACACGGCGCTCCCTGCTGAAACATCGATGAACCTGAACGATATCCATCGTAAATGTGCGCTGTTCACGATCAGTGCGCGAGGCGCACACTGAATCCATGAGCACAACTGCATCCTCCGCCGAAGCATCCGTCGCCGACCTCGCGGGACTCGCCGACGACGCCGTCGCGCTGGTGAGGCAGTGGCTCGTCGAGAGCCGCGGCATCCCGGTGGATGCCGCGGGCGAGCGCCTCGCCGGTGTCCTGCGCGACGAGCACGGCCTGGATTTCACCGTGGGCTTCGTGGACGGCGTCGTCCGGCCGGAGGACACGAAGGTCGCGGCCCGCATGCTCAAGGCGCTCGTGCCGCTGACCCCCCGATTCCTGCCCGCGCCGATGCGCGCGGCGATCGGCCTCGGCGGTGCGACGTCCACCGCCTTCCCCGGCATCGTCGTCTCCGCGGCCCGCGCCGTGCTGCGCCAGATGGTGCGTCACCTCATCGTCGACGCGCGCGACGAGAAGCTCGGGGCCGCGATCGCGCACATTCGCGAGACGCAGGGGGTGAAGCTCAACGTCAACCTCCTCGGCGAAGCGATCCTCGGCCACGACGAGGCATCCCGTCGGCTCGAAGGCACGCGCCGGCTGATCGAGCGCGACGACGTGGACTACGTGTCCATCAAGGTCTCGTCCACGGTCGCACCGCACAGTCCGTGGGCGTTCGACGAGGCGGTCGCGCATGCGGCGGAGGCCCTTCACCCGCTGTACGAACGCGCGGTGAAGGACGACACCTTCATCAACCTCGACATGGAGGAGTACAAGGACCTCGATCTGACGATCGCGGTGTTCACCGACATCCTGGACCGCCCGGAGTTCCACGGGCTCGAAGCCGGCATCGTGCTGCAGGCGTACCTTCCCGATTCCCTGGGCGCCATGATGCGTCTGCAGGCGTGGGCCGCCGCGAGGGTGGCCGGCGGCGGCGCACCGATCAAGGTGCGCGTCGTCAAGGGCGCGAACCTGCCGATGGAGACGGTGGATGCCGAGACGCACGGCTGGCCGATCGCGACGTGGTCGACCAAGCAGGAATCGGACGCCTCGTACAAGGCGGTGCTCGAGTACGCGCTGCGTCCAGAGCACGTAGGGAACGTGCGCATCGGCGTCGCCGGGCACAACCTGTTCGACATCGCGCTGGCCTGGCTGCTCGCGGAGCGCCGTGGCGTCACGGCGGGCATCGAGTTCGAGATGCTGCTGGGCATGGCCAGCGCCCAGGCGCAGGTGGTCAAGCGCACGGTCGGCTCGCTGCTGCTGTACACGCCGGTCGTGCACCCCGACGAATTCGACGTCGCGATCGCCTACCTGATCCGCCGGCTCGAAGAGGGCGCGTCGCACGAGAACTTCATGTCCGCGGTCTTCGATCTCGATGAGGATCCGGCGCTGTTCGAGCGCGAGAAGGAGCGCTTCCTGGCGTCCGTCGCGTCGATTCCGACCGATGTACCCGGCCCGAACCGCATCCAGGACCGGCGGCAGCCGGCGCTCGCCGCTGCGGAGCACGGGTTCGCGAACACCCCGGACACTGACCCGTCCCTCGCCGCGAACCGGGCGTGGGCCGACGGCATCCGATCCCGCATGGGCGAGTCGTCCCTGGGCGACGACACGGTCGCGGCGAACACCCTGTCCACGCCGGAGCAGGTCGCCGCCGTGATCGAGCGCGCCGTCGCCGCGGGCGACGCATGGCGCGCGCTCGGCGCCGAAGGACGCGCCGCGATCCTGCATCGTGCCGGCGACGTTCTCGAAGCCCGCCGCGCCGACCTGCTCGAGGTCATGGGATCCGAAGCGGGCAAGGTCATCGAGCAGGGCGATCCCGAGGTCTCCGAGGCGATCGATTTCGCGCACTACTACGCGGAGTCCGCCCGGACCCTCTCCGATGTCGACGGCGCGACCATGACGCCCGTCGGCCTCACCGTCGTGACGCCGCCGTGGAACTTCCCGGTCGCGATCCCGGCCGGCTCGACGCTTTCCGCGCTCGCGACGGGGTCGCCCGTGATCGTCAAGCCCGCGCGCCAGGCGCGGCGCTCCGGAGCCGTCATGATCGAGGCGCTGTGGGAGGCGGGCGTGCCCCGCGACGTGCTGCAGTACGTGCAACTCGACGACCGTGACCTGGGCGCCCGGCTGATCAGCGACCCGGCGGTCGGCCGCGTCATCCTCACCGGCGGGTTCGAGACGGCGGAGCTCTTCCGCGGCTTCCGCGCCGATCTGCCGCTGCTCGCCGAGACGAGCGGCAAGAACGCCATCATCGTCACGCCCTCCGCCGACCTCGACCTCGCGGCGAAAGACGTCGCGTACTCGGCCTTCGGGCATGCCGGTCAGAAGTGCTCGGCCGCGTCGCTCGTCGTGCTCGTCGGCTCGGCCGCGCGATCCGAGCGGTTCCGCCGCCAGCTCGTCGATGCGGTCCGCGCCTACGACGTCGGATCGCCGACCGACGGCTCGAACCGGATTGGCCCGCTGATCGGCCCTGCCGAGGGGAAGCTCCTCGACGCGCTGACGACGCTGCACGGCGGCGAGTCCTGGCTGCTCGAGCCGGAGAAGCTCGATGAGGAGGGACGGCTCTGGCGCCCCTGCATCCGCGAGGGTGTGGCACGGGGGAGCGAGTTCCACCTGGTCGAGTACTTCGGCCCCGTGCTCGGAATCATGACGGCAGACAGCCTCGATGAGGCGATCGACATCGTGAACGACATCGACTACGGACTCACCAGCGGCATCCAATCGCTCGACGAGGACGAGATCCAGCAGTGGCTCGCGACGATCGAGGCCGGCAACGTCTATGTCAATCGCGGGACCACGGGCGCGATCGTGCAGCGGCAGCCGTTCGGCGGCTGGAAGAAGGCGGCCGTCGGCGCAGGCTCCAAAGCGGGTGGGCCGAACTACCTCGTCGGACTCTCCGAGTGGTCGGATGCCGCGGTGCGCTCGGAGACGGCTCTCGACGGCCTCGCAGTCTCGGCGGTCGCGCTGGTCGAGGGAACGGATGCCGAGTGGCTCCGCGGAGCTCTCGCCACCGACATCGACGCCTGGGCATCCGAGTTCGGCATCGTCCGAGACGCGACCGGCCTCGTCACCGAGCAGAACCTGCTGCGCTACCAGGCCGTGCCGGTGACGCTGCGCTTCGAAGGCTCGCGCGTCGCCGAGCTGATCCGCGTCGCGGCTGCGGGGCGCCGGGCGGGCTCGCGCGTGACGGCCAGCATCGCGTCGCCGCTGCCCGCCGGCGTCGCCACCTGGCTGGGCGCCCACGACGTCACGGTCGTCACGGAGGACGACACGGCGTGGGCCGCGCGAGCGCGTCGCCTCGCGGCATCCGATGGTCGGGTGCGTCTGATCGGCGCGGATGCCGCGGCCACCGCCGCGGCCGTCGACGGTGCTCCCAGCCTGGCGCTCTATGCGAACCCTGTGGTGGCGGCAGGGCGCGTCGAGCTGCTGACGTTCCTGCGCGAACAGGCTGTGTCGATCACGGCGCACCGCTTCGGAACGCCGCGCCGCTACGACGTGCCGCCGCTGGAGCCCGTGCGTTGAGTCCGTGGGTGACCGGGCTCGGGGTCGCGGGCGATTCCTCGACCCCGATGATCGCGACAGCGGGCGTTCTCCCGGGGAGCTGGAGTAAACTCGCGGCGTGCTGTTCACGATGAGCGCCCTCGGGGCGCGGAAGGTGGCCGCAGGCGCGCATCGCGCCGGCGGCAGAGGCTGACCGAAAGCCGGAGGCGGAACTCCCGTCCCCGGTGAAGCGTCGTACCCCGGCATCCCGCTGATCGGATGCCGTGACCTCTCCCTTCTCCTCCGGCCCTCCGGCCGCCGTCCGAAAGCAGTCCTCTTGCGTCCCATCGACGAGCGCGACATCCGCGCCTCCCTCATCAACGCCTCCCGCAAGGAAGCCGCCACCCTCGCGATGCCGGCCGATCTCGCCGACATCGACTTCGACCGCCTCGACTATCTGGGCTGGGTGGATGCGAAGCATCCGCGTCGCGCCTGCATCGTGACCGAGGTCGACGGAGTTCTCACCGGCGCGCTGCTCCAACGTGCCGAGCAGCGCATCCGCACTCGTGCGCAGTGCAGCTGGTGCGAGGACGTGACCCTGCGCAACGACGTGCAGTTCTACGCCGCACGCCTCGCCGGGCCGCGCGGTCGCAACGGCGACACGATCGGCACGCTCGCGTGCGCCGAGTTCGGCTGCTCGCGCAACGTCCGGATGCTGCCGCCGCTCGCCTACGAGGGCTACGACCGCGAGACCGCCCGCGACCTGCGCATCCTGAAGCTGCAGGAGAACGTGGCGGCGTTCCTGCGCGAGATCCGCGGCTGACACCCCCGCGTCAGCGCATCCCGGCCCCGACCAGCACGACGAGTGCCATCACGCCGGCCGCCGTGGCGAACCCCACCAGCAGCACGGTGAGCCGCGCGTCCGGCATCCGGTCCGGTCGGCCGGCGGACAGCGCCCGGTCGAGCGCGCGCGCTCGCCGGGCCGAAGCGACCCAGAACAGGCCGGATGCCGCGACGCCGGCGATCCCGGGGATCACCCAGAGCCCAGAGCCGAAGATCACCGGGAGTGCGCGTGCGGCGATGAGCGAGACGACCGCGATCGACAGCGCAGTGCGCCGCCAGGCGAGCTGTGTCCGCTCCGGCTGAAGGCCAGGGTCGTACTGCGTCACAGCAGCGCCGCGATGAGCACCAGGATGCCGGCGGCGGTCACTGCGACCGCGACGAGGGGGGCGAGCAGGGAGCCCGGCAGCGGCGCGGCGAGCCGCATGGCGCGCTCGCTGCGGATCCAGCCGATCCAGGCGAGCAGCGGCGTCGCGATCCCGGCGACGATGAGCACGAGCGATGCGATCAGGCGCAGCTGAGGATGCAGGTCGAGGCCAAGGACTTCGAGCGCGACTCCACCGGCGATGAGGCCGAGGGCGGTGCGGATCCACGCGAGGAGGGTCCGCTCGTTCGCAAGGCTGAACCGCGGATCGGGCTCCGTGCCGTGCCGGTAGACGGCAGCGGGGAAGCGGGGGCGCTCGACGGACATACGATTTCCTCCGGGTCGGGCTCCAATCCTACGGTGCGCTCTGCGGGAACGCCTCGCGCTCGAGCAGGGCGAGACGGCGCTCGCGGGTTCCGGCGATCTCGATCACGCGCGCCGAGTCCGGCACGAGATCGGCGTCATCGGACAGCCGCAGCAGCGCGGCATCCGTCTCCTCGCGGAGCTCGAGATCCTCGGACTCCGGGATCAGGATGCCGTCGGCCGGCGTGAGCGGGAGCAGCACCAGCAGATCGACGGACTCCATCGCGGCGGCCGCGTGCTCCGCGAGATCATCGATCTGCCCGGCGGCGCCGGGGCGCCCGAGCGCCACCCACGCCTCGAGGTAGGCGAGGAAGTCGAGCGGGCAGCGCTCCATGATGGTGTCGGCGGTCGACGGCATCCGCTGCAGCCGACGGGCAGCGATCTGGAACTGGTCGACGAACGAGTCCACGCTGGCGCCGCCGCCCGTGTGCGGGTCGCCGTGCACCGCGAACGCCGGGTGCCGGGCGTGGAAATCGGCGATCAGTGAGCTCTTGCCCGTGCCGTGCGTGCCCGAGATCGCGATGCGCATGCTCGGAATCTAGCCGACCTCGGCCGAGACGTGCGTCCATGCCCGTGCCGACAACTCGGACGACAGGTCGGCGAAGACGGCGAAGCTGGTGCGTCCCGGCCAGTCCGCGGGCAGCAGCTCGGCCGGGAGTCCAGGATCCAGGTACGGCAGCGTCCGCCACGCGTCGATCAGCCGGACGTATGCGACGAATGCGTCGCGATCCGTCGCGGCATCCGGAAGCTCGGACACCGCGGCCTGAAACCGCTCGTGCTCGGCGCGCAGCGCGGCCAGATCCCACCAGTCGTGCGCCGCATCGGCGAGCGACCCGGCAACGCGCGGCGCATCGGCGCGGAACAGCACGGCGGCGTCGCGGACGTCGAGCGCTCGCAGCAGCTCCTCGGCCTCGTCCTCCAGGTGTCCGGGCAGGATCCACAGCGCGGGGGAGACCGCGCCGGCTCCGAGCCACTGCAGGCCGCGCCGCAGACGATGACGCAGCTCGCGCCGCGACTCGGGGATCGAGTAGGACACCAGGCACCACTGCTCGCCGTCCGTCATGGTGCGGATGTCGAAGATCCGCCGGTCGCCGCGCTCGAGCATCGGCAGCGCGGCCGGGTCGAGACGGTAGCCCGCGGCATCCCTCCGCTCCGCCGTCAGCAGGCCGCGCTGCTTGAGTCGGGCGATGCCGGTGCGCGCACGGGGGGCCGGGATGCCCAGGTCGCCGGCGAGCCGCACGAGATCGGCGGTCGAGATCCAGCCGCCCAGCGTCCGCAGGTAGAGCCCGACGACGGTGCGCAGCAGGGATGCCGTGCTGCCGGGGCGCGCATCGAAGTCGTCCTCGGCGGTGCGGGGCGGCGGTTGCTCGCTCAACGCCGGAGCGGGTCTGGCCTCGCTCACAGAGCGTCCCGAACAGCCAGCACGCCGGTGATCGCCTCCACGTGCGAGGTGCTCAGCGGCGACAGCCCGAGCCGGATGCCGTCCGGGAAGCGGAAGTCGGGGATCACGCCGTCCGCCCACAGCTGCTGCGTCACCCGCTGGAACTCGGGATGCCCGATCGACACGTGGCTGCCGCGCACAGCGGCGTCACGCGGGCTCAGCAGCCGGACGCCGCGCGGCGCCAGCTCCTCCTCGTACGCTTGCAGGACGAGCTCGGTGAGCGAGATCGACTTCGCGCGGATCGCGTCGATCCCGGCATCCTCGATGTGCTCGAGCATCCCCTGCATCGCGAGCATCCCGACGACCGGCGGCGTCCCGCTGATCAGCTGGCGGATGCCGGGGTCCGGCGCATACGTCGAGGTCATGGCGAACACATCAGCAGCGCCCATCCACCCCTGGATCGGCTGCCGCAGCACACCGTGCAGCCCGCGGCGCACGTAGGCGAAGGCCGGGGACCCAGGCCCGCCGTTCAGATACTTGTACGTGCAGCCGACGGCCAGATCGACGCCCCAGGCATCCAGCTGCGTGGGGATGACGCCGACCGAGTGGCACAGATCCCACAGCACCAGGGCGCCGGCGTCGTGGATGATGCGGGTGATGCCGGCCATGTCCGCGAGAGCGCCGGAGCGGTAGTCGACGTGGCTGAGCACGACGAGCGCCGTGCGCTCCGAGACGACGGCGGCGATGTCCGATGCCTGCACTCCGAGCACCGGGTCGGGCATGATCCAGCGCAGATCGAGGCCGTGCTCGGCCGCGACGCCCTCGGCGACGAAGCGATCGGTCGGGAAGTTGCCCTCCTCGATGACCAGTTCGCGGCGGTCGGGATGCACGGCGACGCCCGCGCGCATGAGTTTGTAGAGCAGCACCGTCGTCGAGTCGGCGACGACCGTCTGGCCGGCAGCCGCACCGAGGCACGCGGCGCCGATGCGGTCGCCGAGCTGTGTCGGAAGGTCCATCCACTGCTCATCCCAGGAGCGGATCAGCCGCGTGCCCCAGTCATGTCGCACGAACTCGGCGATGCGATCGGCGGCCGAGGCGAGCGGGCGACCGAGCGAGTTCCCGTCCAGGTAGGCGGTGACGCCCGGCGCTTCGGAGAACGCGCCCAGATGCTCGGCGAGCGGGTCGGTGGCGTCCAGGTCGCGCGCGCGCGAGAGCAGATCGGTCATGTCAGGCCTCCAGATCGGCAGGGGTGAGCGGGCGCGCCCCCAACGGGTCGACGGATTCGGGCGCCGCGCCGGGGATGAAGAGCAGGCGGGCTGCCGGGTCCTCGATGTCCTGCGGTGCGAGTGTGCGCAGCAGGTCGGCGCCGTCGATGCCGGCCGCGCGCAGGGCTTCGATCTCGCGCGGATTGAGGCCGACGGGCGTGGGCCCGTTGCCCATGTCGGTCCCGTAGAGCACCACGCCGCCGGCCGCGTGGAAGCGGCGGACGTTGTCGATCGCGATGTCGTACGTCTCGCCCTCGTGGATCGCGAGTGTCGAGATCCACCGTACGGATGCTGCGTGCGCTGCGATCTCCGAATCCGTCAGACGCTCGCTGAACGGTGCATGCGCCAGGACGGCTGCGCCCAGACGTGCGACGCGCTGCGCCTCGCCAGGGCCTTCGGCGTGCGCGACGACGGTCAGGTCTGCGGATGCCGCGATCCCGACGATCGCGCCGAACATCGCATCCGAGAACACCGGACCGGCCGAGCGGTTGCTGGCGACCTTGATGAACGAGGCGCCCGCCGCTCTCATCTCCACGATGGCGGATGCCGCGGCATCCGCATCGGCGACCTCGCGGACCGACCCGGCCGGCGCCCACGCCCGATCGGCGGGGTAGCCGCCCGGGGGAGTGAGGAACGCGCCGGCAAAGCGGATCTCGACGCTGTTCGCGGTACGCGACTCCTCAGACCCGCTTGGCCTCGGTGCGAGGGCGGCCCTGCGACCCGCGAGGTCGGCCACGACCGTCGGATGCCCGCCGAGATCGATCACACGGCCGAGCACGGAGTCAGCGAGAAGCGCGGAATCGACCAGCTGCAGATGCACGTGGTGATCGGTGAATCCGCCGCTGATCACTCCGCCGGCGACCCGTCGCAGCGTCGGCATCTCAGCCGCCGATCTCCGTGCGGACGGTGTAGAGCTCGGGGAAGAACGTCAGCTCGAGTGCGCGCTGCAGGAAGGCTGCTCCGCTGGATCCGCCGGTGCCGTGCTTCATGCCGATCGTGCGCGTCACGGTCTTCAGGTGCCGGAACCGCCAGAACTGGAAGTTGTCCTCGAGGTCGACGAGGTCCTCGCACGCCTCGTACAGATCCCAGTGGGTCTGCGGATTCTGGTAGATCTCGCGGATGGCCGCGACGAGTTCGGGGTGCGGACGGTACGGCTCGCGGACGTCTCGTTCCAGGATGTCGGTGGGGATCGGCAGCCCGCGGCGCGCGGCGAAGCGGAGGAACTCGTCGTAGAGCGTGGGGCGCTCGTACTCGGTCGTGAGCAGCGCGAGGTTCTCGGGATGATCGCGGAAGACCGACAGCATCCGCTCGTTCTTGTTGCCGAGCGCGAACTCGACCGCGCGATACTGCACCGACTGGAAACCGGACGAATTGCCCAGCGCGCCGCGGAACTGCGCGTACTCGGTCGGCGTCAGGGTGGCGAGCACCGACCACTGCTGCGTCATGACGTCCTGAATCCGCTTGACGCGTGCGATGCGCTTGAGCGCTTCGCGGAGGTCGTCGCTGGCGAGCAGATCCCGCGCGCTGGTCAGCTCGTGCAGAAGGAGCTTGAGCCAGAGTTCGGTGGTCTGGTGCTGGATGATGAACAGCATCTCGTCGTGATGCTCCGGCCGGCTGACCGGATGCTGAGCCGACAGCAGCGTGTCCAGCTCGAGGTAGGAGCCGTACGTCATCCGGTCGCGGAGATCGGTGACGATGCCGTCTTCCAGGGCGCGTTCGTTCTGTTCGGAGCTCACGTTCGAACAGTATCACTCACGTGACGATCGTCACAGATCTGAAATGCGGGGCACGAGGGTCTCTTCGAGAACTGGGTTCAACCTGTGGTTGAGGGTCTGGGGAGAATGCATGCTCGAATGTCGGAGGCCACGGGTTGAATGGTGGTTATGAACAGCATCGTCGCTCATGGTCCGCGACGGCGGCTGCGTCATCCCTGGCTGCACGGTCCCGGCGACCTGGTGCGAGATCCATCACGTCCGGGAGCATGCCGACGGCGGCCCCACCCATACCGACAACGGGGTGCTGCTGTGCTGGTGGCATCATCGCACCCTGCATCTGACCGAGTGGACGATCCGGATGAACCACGGGGTCCCGGAGATCCGCGGCCCCGCCTGGTGGGACCCGCACCAGACCTGGCACCGCGCCCGCAGTCCGCACCGCACGGCACCCAGGCGAAAACGCACCGGCACTGCCGCCTGAGGCGAGCTATCCGCGCAGGCTCGTGAGGATCCGTTCGAGGCCATACTCGAACGCGCGATCCACGTCGCCGCCGAGGCGGAAAGCGCCGGCGAGTTCCATCTGCAGGAATCCGGTCGCCCACGCCGTGAACAGGCGCGCCGCGTCCAGGGCGGCATTCGTGCCGACCAGCGAGGCCGCCGCACGGATCACCGGCGCCGCCGCGCGATCCAGCGCGGGCAGAGGAGCGGAAGCCGCGAACATCAACCGGAATCCCTCCGGATTCTCGTGCGCATAGGCGCGGTAGACCGCGGCGAGGGTCGCGAGATCGTCGCCGGCCGCGGCCAAGCGGATGCCGAGATCGTCGACGATGGCCTCGGCCACTGCGGTGAGCAGCGCATCCCGATCCTGCACGCGCTTGTAGAGCGACGGGGCCCGCACTCCGACCCGCGTGGCCACCGCCTGCATGGTGAGTCCGGCGGGGCCAGAGAGCTCGAGGATCTCTCGGCTCGCCGCGATGATCTCGGTGTACGACGTGCGATCGGGTGTCGGCATGCGTTCCTCCATGGCTATTGACATTAGCCATGATAGCTACATATCGTAGCCATGTCATCGGAAAGGACGGGACATGAAGCTCGCTCCACACCTGCACCGTCTGGGCAACGACATCGTCGCCTCGTATCTCATCGACCTGCCCGACGGGATCACGCTGGTGGATGCGGGACTTCCCGGCCACTGGAACGACCTGCAGGACGAGCTCGCGCTGATCGGCCGCTCGCTCTCCGAGGTGCGCGGGCTCGTCCTCACGCACGGCGACAGCGACCACATCGGATTCGCCGAACGTCTGCGCCGTGAGACCGGAGCCCCGATCTTCGTCCACGCCGCGGATGCGCATCGCGCCCGAACCGGGGAGAAGCCCAAGCCGCCGATGGGTCCGGCTCGCCTCGGACCGACGCTCGGATTCTTCGCGTACGGGCTGCGCAAGAACGGCATGCGCACGCAGTACGTGCAGGATGTCGTCGAGGTCGCGGACGGCGACGTCCTCGACCTGCCTGGCTCGCCCGTCGTGATCGGGATGCCGGGGCATTCGCCCGGCAGCATCGCCGTGCACATCCCCGCGGCGGATGCCGTGTTCGTCGGAGACGCGCTGACGACGCGGCACGTGCTGACGGGGCGGGAGGGCGGCCAGCCGGCGCCGTTCACGGATGAGCCCGCGGTGGCGGACGCGTCTCTCGGCCGGATCGCGGACATCGAGGCATCCTGGGTGCTGCCCGGGCATGGTGCGCCGTGGCACGGGAGTCCGTCGGAGCTCGTCGCGGCCGTGCGTGCGGCCTGATGTCCGCGCTGAGGGTGCGGGCGCCTGGCGCTCAGCGCGCGGCGAGCACGGTCGCCGTGTCGCTGATCGTGATCTGCGGCGGGTACAGCCCCATCACCTGCACCGCGGCGGCGTGATTCTCGGCCGTCGACCCCGCGCATGCATCGGCGGCGACGGTGACGTGCGCCCCGGCATCCGCTGCGGCCAGCGCCGTCGAGATCACGCAGCAGTCCGTCGAGATCCCGGTCAGCACCACGCCTGCGCCACGGCCGACGATCGCCTCGAGTTCGGCGCCCCACTTCCCGAACGTGGGCAGGTCGAGCGTCGGATGCGGCGACAGCTCGGCGGCCTCGGGCACGAGCGCGAAGAGCGGGTCGCTCGTCGGCTGGTCGGCGAACGGCCAGTCCGCGAAGTAGTCGCCCCACGACGTCGTGCGGTCGGCTGTCGGAATCCAGCGCGTCACGATCACCTGTTCGCCGAACGCGTCGGCGAGCTCGCGGATCCGCGGCATCGCCCGGCCGAAGAACGGCGACCCCCAGGCGGACGTGGGCGACGCGAAGATCGCCTGCGGATCGATGACGACGAGCCAGTCGGCCCGCGTCATGACTGCTCCTGCCGGCGGATCTTCCCGGCGCGGGCGAACCACGTCACGAGGAACGACAGCACCAGGGCGAAGAAGACGCCGAGGTTCGCGTACGCCCACTCACCGTCCCGGCCGCCGATGAGGAACAGCAGGTAGCCCTGCCAGTTGTTCCACGGGGCGGCGTCGGCGAAGTTGTTGATGACCAGGCCCCAGCCGATGACGCTTGTCACGATCATCGTGCCGATCGAGGTCCAGTCCCAGGCGCCGTAGCGTCCTGAGCTGTCGAACAGGGCCGCCTCGTCGTAGTCCTTCTTCCGTCGGAGGACGTCGGCGATCAGGATGCCGGCCCACGATGCGAGCGGGACGCCGAGTGTGATGAGGAAGCTCTGGAACGGACCGAGGAAGTCCGTCGCGAAGAACACCACGACGATGGTTCCGATCGTCAGGATCACGCCGTCGATCGCTGCCGCCGACGGGCGCGGAATGCGGATGCCGAGACTCAGGAGCGTCAACCCGGAGGAGTAGATGCCCAGCACCGCGCCCGAGACGAGCGCGAGCACGGCGGTCAGCAGGAACGGGACGAGCACCCAGGTCGGCAGGATCGTCGCCAGGGCTCCGATCGGGTCGGCCGCGATCGCGGCCCTGAGCTCGGCATCGGAACCGGCGAGCAGGATGCCGAAGACGACCAGGATGACCGGGGCGATCGAGCCGCCGATCGTGTTCCAGGCGACGATCGCCCCATCGGAGGCGGTCCGCTTCTGGTAGCGCGACCAGTCGGCGGCGATGTTGATCCAGCCGAGCCCGAACCCGGTCATGACCATGACGAGCGCGCCGGTGACCTGCCCGATGCCACCGGCGGGCAGCGCCATGACGGCGGCGAGATCGATGTGCGAGGACGCGAGGATGATGTAGAGGATCGTCACGACGCCGGTGATCCAGGTGAGCACCGACTGCAGGCGCATGATCGTGTGATAACCGAGGACGGATGCCGCGACGATGAGCGCTGCGACGATCGCTGTGGCGGCGATCTTCAGCCACACGCTGTCGCCATCCCCGCCGAGCTGTGTGATGACGGTCGCGGTCGCGAGCACCGCCATGATCGCGAGGAACGTCTCCCAGCCGATCGAGGTCAGCCAGCTCACGATGCCGGGGACCTTCTGCCCCTGCACTCCGAACGCCGCACGAGAAAGCACCATGGTCGGCGCCGACCCGCGCTTGCCGGCGATGGCGATAAGCCCGCACAGCAGGAACGACACCACGATGCCGATGACCGACACCAGCGTCGCCTGCCAGAACGAGATGCCGAAGTCGAGCACGAACGACCCGTACGACATCCCGAACACCGACACGTTCGCGGCGAACCACGGCCAGAACAGGTCACGGGGTTTCGCGGTGCGCTCGGACTCGGGGATGATCTCGATGCCGGCGCGCTCGATCAGGGCCGGTGCCGCGGCGATGTTCTCGGACATGACTGCCTCCCGAAGGCGGCTGCTGGCTGAGCCGCTCGATGGAACTCATCCTGGCACCGCGCGGCGGCGGCAGGGTCAGCTGTTCGCGGCGCGCCCCCGGCGGATCGTCAGCACCGCTCCGACGCCGATCGCGAACGCCCCGAGTCCCACGAGTGCGAACGGGAACGGAGCGCCGGTGGTGGCGAGGTCGTCCGGGTCGGTCGCGTCGGTGCCGGGTGAGGTGGCGCTGGTGCCTCCGCCGGCGGTGCCGGCGTCCGACGGGTCTGTCCCCGCCGCGGTGGCGTCGGCGCTCGCGCTGGCAGTGCCTCCGAGTGTGCCCGCGTCGGATCCCGTCGCATCGGAGTCCGCCGCGGCGGAGGCATCCGCATCGGCGGCTGCGGCGGCGTCGATTGCGGCGCCGGCGTCGGCTTCGGCGTTCGCTTCGACCGTGGCGTCCGCGTCGACGTCGGCATCTGCGTCGACCGCGGCGTCGGTGTCGACGGCAGCATCTGCGTCGACGGCGGTGGCGGCGTCGGCATCTACTCCTGCGTCTGTGTCGACTGCAGCATCTGTGTCGACTGCGGCATCTGTGTCGACGGCGGCGTCCGCATCTACGGCAGCGTCTGTGTCGACGGCGGCGTCCGCATCTACGGCAGCGCCTGTGTCGACGGCCGCATCTGCGTCGACGGCGGCGTCCGCGTCGACGGCTGCGTCTGCATCGACGGCTGCGTCTGCGTCGACGGCTGCGTCTGCGTCGACGGCAGCGTCCGCGTCGACCGCGGCATCCGCATCGGTTTCCGCCTCGCCCGGATCGGGGGCGAGGAGCGTGAAGTTCTGCTCCTCGTAGATCTCGCCGGTATCCGTGATCGTGACGGTGATCGTCGGCGAGCCCACGATCTCGTAGCCCTCCGGAGCGACGACCTCGATCGTGTGCCGTCCGTTGAGCAGCTCGGTCACGCTGTAGGTGCCGTCCTCGGCGGTCGCGACCGACGAGGTCTCGTCCACCCACGTGACGTTCAGAGTCACGCCGGCAACAGGGTTGCCCGCGTCATCGCGCACGCTGCCCAGCACCGTGCCGTACCGGCCGAGCGAGAAGTCCGCGTCGGTGATGTCCTCGTCGCCGACGGTCTGGCCTCGAGAACTGGTCTGGACGTAGGTTCCGGGCGGAATGTCATCCTCTGAGATCACGACGCTGTAGTCGCCGGGCGGCAGACCGGCGAACGAGTACGCGCCGTTCTCGTCCGAGACCGCGGTCATCGGGCCGCTGGGGCCGTCCAGGTGCAGGACGACGCCCGCGACGCCTTCGCCGGCGATCCACACACGTCCGGACAGCGACGCGTTCTCGTTGAGCACCGCGTCGACGTTCTCGATCGGGGCGGTATCGCCCAACTCGATGGTGATCGACGGCGGCGCCGTCTGCACGGCGTATCCGGATGGCGGCGTCACCGTCGGCTGCCAGGTGCCCACCGGGACCTCGTCGAACAGGTACGTGCCGTCCAGGCCGGTCACGATCGTCAGATCTCCCTCGTCGGTGGGGATCGTGACCGTCGCCCCCGGCACAGGGTTGCCGTCCTCGTCGCGCACCGTGCCGGACACGGCGACAGGGATGATGTCGCGCACCGACAGATCGACCACGGCATCCGTCGTGCGCAGATCAGCCGCGCCGGAGCCGACGACCGCGATCTTCCCCGCGGGCGGCTGCACGGTGACCGCGTAGCCGTCGGTCGCGATCTGGCCGGGGAACGCATACGCGCCGCCGACGCCAGACGTCGTGGTCGCGATGACTTCGCCGTTCGCGTCGATCAGCGTGAGCGTCGCGCCCTCGAGACCCGCGCCGGCATCCGTGTCGGTGACCGTGCCGGTGATGTCGCGGGCGATGACCGAGAACCAGGTCTGGTAGACGGGGAAGCCGGCGCGACGCGTGAACTCGATGGTCAGTGTCGACAGCGAGACGGTCGGCTCGAACCAGCCCGAGGCGCCCGACGTGTCGAGTGCCTGCGCGTTGCCGGTCAGGGTGAGCGCGTCGGCATCCCACTGCGGGACGTCAGCGGCGTCACCCGTGCAGTTGGGTTTGCCCGCGACACCGGGCGCGCAGTAGTTGAACCCGCCTTGGAAACCGAGATCGGCCGCCGTCGCACGTGCACCGGAGGCCGTGATGGCGGAAAGCCGGACGGCATCGGCATCGATGTCGCCGAGCGTGAACGCCCAGCCGGATGCCGGGGTGGGGCGATCGAACGCATAGGTCGTCGTCGACGGCGACGAGGCGTTGTCGGCTTTCGGGCGCAGGTTCAGGTACGGGCTGTTCTCGCTGCTGCCGTACTTCGCGCCGACCGGCGTCCCCTCGGACAGCCACGTCGAGGTTCCCGTGGGCACAGTGGCGCCACCCCGGGAGTCGCTCGTCACGGTCGCGCTGAGGGCGGGCCGATCGGTGAACGAGATCGCGGTCGAGTAATCGTTGGCGCCGCCTGTGAGCGGAGCCCATGTCGCCCAGGTCACCGTGCTCGCCGCGGACGCGGAGAGCGCCCCGCCGGCTGCCGGTGCGACGAGCATCGCCGCGGCCAGGAGGGCGAGCAGGCCTCTAGAACCTCGTCGACGATCGGAACGGACGGTGCGCGTACGCGACATGCGGCTTCTCCCGGTCGAGGGCGGAGGTCACCTCAACGTATCGAGTCACCCGGAATCGCGATACGGCGAGGGAGAAATCCGTCGGCTCTTACCGATATATCGCACCGCTGCGAGTTCAGGCCGCGAAGAACGCCCTAGCGACCCCGGCGAGGTCGTACAGGTCGCTGACGCCGGCGAGCTCGCGCGCGGAGTGCATCGACAGGATCGGGATGCCGACGTCCACGGTGCGGATGCCGAGGCGCGTCGCGGTGATCGGGCCGATCGTCGACCCGCACGGGACGGCGTTGTTCGAGACGAACTCCTGCGATGCGACGCCGGCTGATTCGCACCAGGCGGCCCAGGCAGCGGCGCCCACGGCATCCGTGGCGTAGCGCTGGTTCGCGTTCACCTTGAGGATCGGACCCGAGCCGAGCAGCGGCTGCACCACCGGGTCGTGCTTGTGCGCGTAGTTGGGGTGGACCGAGTGGCCGACATCGCTGGACAGGCACCAGGATGCCGCGAACGCGCGGCGCTGCTCCGAGGCATCCGCACCGAGACCGGCATAGATGCGCACCAGGACGTCCTCGAGGAAGGGGCCGGCGGCGCCGGAGCGCGAGGAGGAGCCGAGCTCCTCGTGGTCGAACGCGGCGAGCACGGCGATCCCGCCAGAGGCCAGCGGTGCGGACGCGAGGGCGCCCAGCGCCACGACACCGGCGTGCACGGAGGCCAGATCATCCAGGCGGCCGGACGCGAAGAACGCATCGTCCTTGCCGAAGACCGCGCCGCGCGCGGCATCAGCCACGACGGCGTCGAAGCCTCGGATGCTTGCGGCATCCACACCGGCGGATGCGGCGAGCTCGCCGAGCAGGTCCTCCTCGGACGGGTCGCCGAGACCCCAGACCGGCTGGGTCTGGAACTGCTTGTCCAGCGCGAGTCCGGTGTTGGCCTCGCGGTCGAGGTGGACGGCGAGCTGCGGCAGGCGCAGCAGGGCGCCGGTGTCGGCGAGCACGACGCGGCCGTCGGCGAGCGCCAGACGCCCGGCGAGGCGCAGCTCGCGGTCGAGCCACGAGTTCAGCAGCGGGCCGCCGTAGACCTCGACGCCCGCCTGCAGCCAGCCGCGGGAGCCGGTGGTGGGCTTCGGCTTGAGCTTGAATCCGGGGGAGTCGGTGTGGGCGCCGAAGATCTGGGACGGTGTGGTGGAGTTCGCATCGGCGGGCACGGCCCACGCGATGGCGGCGCCGTCACGGACCACGACGTAGCGTCCGCCGGGCTGCGCTGGCCAGGCATCCTCTTCCCCGAGCCGGACGAAGCCGACCTCCTGCAGGCGCCGGGCGACCTCTTCCGCGGCGTGGTAGCTCGACGGCGACGCCGCGACGAAGTCCGCGAGATCGTCGGCGTGGGAGCGGGCGGCGGGGGAGACGGGCATGGGGGACCTTCCGGAGGCGGACATCATCTCGATGCTATTACTCACGGTTCTGCCGGATGAACGCGACGGCTAGCATGACCGGTAGCTCTGAGAGGACACCGACGTGCCATCACTGACTCGACCGAGGACCATCCGTGGAACCGCCCTGGCGGTCAGCGCCGTGCTCCTGGCATCGATGCTGGGCATCATCGCCGACGTGGCCGACCCGACGCCCGCGCTCGCCGCGCAGGACCCGACGGTGTGTCAGAACTCCGTGGGTCTCGTGAACGGCGGCTTCGAGCAGCCGACTGTCCCGGCCGGCAGGTACTCGCTCCTCGACGAATCGGCCGTGCCGGGGTGGTTCACGAACGACGTGCAGAACAAGATCGAGATCTGGAGCAGCGGCTTCAGCGGTGTCGCCTCCGCCGAGGGCGTCCAGTTCGCCGAACTGAACGCGTACAGCGCCAGCCGGCTCTATCAGGACGTCGCGACCACTCCGGGGCAGACGCTGTCCTGGTCTCTGAACCATCGCGGCCGTTCGGGCACCGACGTCATGCGGGTGCTCATCGGTCCTCCGGCCGCACCGGTCCAGAACGGCGCGAACATCAGCGACGGACTCGCGTGGGGTGCGCACACCGGCACGTACACGGTGCCGGCCGGACAGACCACGACGCGTTTCGCCTTCGAGGCGGTCAGCTCTGCGGGAGGCAACGCCGCGGTCGGCAACCTGCTCGACAACATCACCTTCGGCACGGGGCCCTGCCTCATCAGCGACAAGACCGTGCAGAACGTCACGTCCGGCGGGACGGATGCCGAGGTCGGCGATGTCCTGCGCTACACGGTCACGACGCGGAACGACGGCGGAAATTCCGCCCGGCAATCGGTCGCCACCGACGTCCTCGACCCCGGACTGGACTTCGTCCCCGGATCGCTGCGGATCGTGAGCGGGTCGGGTGTCGGTGCGCTCACAGATGCCGCGGGCGATGACCGAGGGGAGTACGCATCGGCCGAACGCACGGTGCGCGTCCGGCTCGGTGATGCGGCATCCCCGACCGTCGGCGGCGCCATCGGCGCCGCCACGACCACCACGTACTCGTTCGACGCGCGCGTCAACATCGACGGTGCCGCCACCACGATCCCGAACGAGGCGCAGGTCGCTTTCCGGGACGACGTCGTGGGACAGGACAGGGTGTCCACGACGCAGACCACCGAGACGCCGGTGGGGAACGCCGCGGACCTCGAGATCACCAAGACGCTCGACACCGCTCCGCTCGTCGCGGGCGAACCCGTGTCGTACACGCTGGTCGTCGAGAACAACGGCCCTCAGGCAGTCGACGACTTCGAGGTCTATGACCCGATTCCGGTTGCCGTGACCGGCGTGCAGGCGCAGTCGACCAACGGCTCCTGCCTGGTCGCCGAAAGCGTGAACTGCGCCGGCGGCGCGCTCGCCGTGGGGGAGACCGCCGAGATCACCATCACCGGCACGCTCGCCTCGGATGCCGCGGCCGGTTCCGCGGTGGTGAACACCGCGGAGGTCTCGTCGGCCGTCACAGACCCGGACATGTCGAACAACATCTCCACGGCGAGCGACACGGTCACCTCGGCGGCGGACGTCTCGATCGAGAAATCGTTCGCACCGGAGTCCCCGGTCGCGGGAGATCAGGCCGTATACACGATCACCGCAGCGAACTCCGGGCCGTCGACGGCTCAGAACGTCGTGATCACGGATCCGCTCGACCCGGAGACGACGTTCGTGAGCGCCACGGCGAGCGCCGGGTCGTGCGATGTCGACGACGCGACCGTCTCGTGCGCGATCGGTGCGCTCGCGCCCGGAGCGACGGCGACGGTCACGGTGAGCGTCGATCTGGATCCGGATGCCGAAGCGGTCGTCCAGAACACCGCGACGATCACGACGTCGACCTCAGACACGGATGCCACGAACAACGCCAGCTCGACCAGCTTCGATCCGACGATCGAAGCCGACCTCGCGGTGACCAAGACGGCGTCGGCATCGACAGTGACCGCGGGTGACGAGCTCACCTACACGATCGGGGTCGAGAACATCGGACCGTCGGACGCGCAGAACGCCGTGCTCACGGACACCGTGCCCGAGGGGATGACGGTGGTGAGCGTGACCGAGCCCACCGGCGCGTCGTGCACGTTCACCTCTGCCTCGATGCGCTGCGACTGGGCCACCCTCGCGGACGCGGAGACGGCCACGGTCGAGGTGACCGTCCTGGTCGCACCGGACGCTCCGGCCGGTTCCGTGATCAACACCGCGTCCATCGGCTCCCCGGCCGAGGACGTGGACACCACGAACAACTCGGCGTCCGCGACCGTGACCGTCGAGCAGCAGGCGGACCTCGGCATCGAGAAGACCGCATCGCCGACGACCGGAGTCCCGGGCACGGAGCAGACGTTCACCATCACCGTGACGAACGACGGCCCCTCGACGGCGCGCGCGGTCACCCTCACCGAGTTCCTGCCGGCCGGTCTGCTGAATCCAACGATCGCCGAGGTCGACTGCCGAGGTCTCGGATCGATCCGCGCGTGTGGCATCGGGGACCTCGCGCCGGACGAGAGCCGTTCGATCACGGTGACCGGCACGATCGATCCCTCGATGACAGGGAGCCTCAGCAACACGGCGAATGCGGCATCCGCCACGCCGGATCCGAACGACGACAACTACTCCGACACCGTGGTGGTCCCGCTCGCCCCGTCTGCCGATCTCGCGGTGACGAAGACGACATCCACCCCCGCCGTCGCTCTCGACGGAGAGGTCACCTATCTCGTCACTGTGCGCAACGACGGGCCGTCGGACGCCACCGGTGTCTTCGTCGACGAAGTCGTGGAGGACGGCATCGCGCTCGTCTCCGCCGATGCTTCGGTCGGCACCTGGTCGGTCGAAGGATGGGCGGTGGGAACGCTCGAACCCGGGGCTGAGGAGACGATCACGATCTCGGCCGTCGCGACCGCTGAAGGAACGTTCACCAACACTGTGATGGCCTCCGCCGAGACGCCGGATCCGGACGAGTCGGACCTCATCGACGCCGTCGACGTCACAGTCGCGGCCTCCGCCGACCTCTCGGTCGTGAAGACCGCTTCCCCCGATCCCGTTCCGGTCAACGGGCAGATCACCTACACGCTGACGGTGCAGAATCTCGGCCCGAACGCGGCGATCGACATGGTGATCTCCGACCCGCTGCCCCCCGAGCTGATCGATGTGACCACGACCATTCCTGGCTGCACGATCGCCGGAAACGAGTTCCGCTGCGTCGTCGACTCGTTCCCGTCCGGCGCCGGCGGGCAGCTGCAGTACACCGCGACCGTCGACCCTTCCACGGCTGCGGCGGAGGTGACGAACGGAGTCACCGTCTCGTCGGCCACCGCCGACCCAGACGAATCGAATAACACCGACTCCACGACGACGCCTATCACCGGTAGCGGTGCGATCGAACTCACCAAGTCCGCCGGACAGCCGACGGACACGAACGACGACGGGCGCATCGGCGCGGGGGACGAGATCGCGTACAGCTTCACCGTCCAGAACACCGGACCGACGACGCTGACCGGCCTGGCGCTGACCGACCCGCTGCTCGGGGGAGCGATCGTCTGCCCTGAGCTCGAGGATGTGACGCTCTCGCCGCGGGACGTGGCGGAATGCGGCCCGGTGACCTACACGATCACTCAGGGCGACGTCGACGCGGGTGGCGTCGTGAACACGGCATCCGTCTCGGCATCCTCGCCTCGGGGTCCCGTCAGCGACGACGACGAGGCGACCGTCCTCATCCCCGCGGTGAACGGCATCAGCCTGGACAAGACGGCTGGCGATGCAGTGGACGTCGACGGCGATGGTTCGTTGGGCGTCGGCGACACGGTCGAGTACCGCTTCACCGTGACCAACACCGGTACGACGACGCTCGCCGGCGTCGCGCTCGTCGATGACATGCTCGGCGGCGTCATCGCCTGCGAGAGCGCGGACGGCATCCTCGGTGCCGGTGCGAGCGTCGACTGCGGTCCCGTGACGTACACGCTCACGCAGGACGACGTGGATACCGGCTCGGCGCACAACACGGCGACCGTGACGGCCATCGCACCGGGAGGCCCGATCACTGACACCGCCGAAGCGGACACCGCGATCGACGGCACGGATGCGATCGAGCTGCGCAAGACGGTCGGCGCCCTCACCGACGTCGACGGCGACGGCCGCTACGGCGCCGGCGATCAGATCGGCTACCGCTTCACGGTCGTGAACGGCGGCACGACGACCGTCACCGTCGACACGCTCACCGACGCGATGCTCGGCGGCGATCTTGGATGCTTCGACGAGGGCGCCGTGACGCTTGCGCCCGACGAGAGCGTCGACTGCGGCCCCGTGACGTACACGATCACGCAGGACGACATCGACGCAGGCGTCGTGGACAACACGGCGACGGTCGCGGGCGACGGACGCGAGCCGGTGCAGGACGACGGGTCGACGCAGGTCCTGCTGGAAGGCGTGCCCCAGATCGATCTGATCAAGACGGCGACGACGCCCGCGGACACGGACGGCGACGGCATGATCGGCGCCGGCGATGCGGTCGAGTATTCGTTCACCGTGACGAACACCGGCACGATCACGCTCACGGATGCGGTCCTCGATGACCCGCTGCTCGGCGCGATCGAATGTCCGGCGCTCGCCGAGCCCTCGCTCGCCCCGGGGGATGCCGTCGACTGCGGGCCCTTCGCGTACGTGCTGACGCAGCAGGACGTGGATGCCGGATCGGTGCACAACGAGGCGACGGTCGTCGCGCAGTCCTCGATCGGTGAGACGCAGGATGCAGCGGCCACGGACACCCCGGTCACCGGCACGGACGCGATCGAGCTGGTCAAGACGGCCGGCACCCCGACCGACATCGACGGCGACGGACGCATCGGCGCCGGCGACGCCGTCGACTACGCGTTCACGGTGACGAACACCGGGACGACGACGCTCACGGCCGCCGTGATCGACGACCCGCTGCTGGGCGGCGCGCTCGACTGCGCGGATGCGGCGGCGGCCCTTGCTCCCGGCGATGACGTCGCGTGCGGCCCTGTCCGCTACACGCTGACCCAGGAGGACATCGACGCCGGAGTCGTGCGCAACACGGCATCCGTGTCGGCGACGTCGCCGAGCGCAACCGTCGCCGACGATGCCGAGGCGACCGTGACCATCGCCGCGGTGAACGGAGTGCATCTGGTGAAGACGGCCGCGCTGCCGGTGGATGCCGACGGCGACGGCGCGCTCGGCGCCGGCGACACGATCGAGTACTCGTTCGAGATCACGAACGCGGGGACCACGACCCTGTCCGGCATCGTCGTGTCCGATCCGATGCTGGGCGGCGAGATCGCCTGCTCCGCGGCGGAAGCGGAACTCGCGCCCGGGGCGACGATCACGTGCGAGCCCGTCGTCTACACGCTCACTCAGGAGGACATCGACGGCGGCGTGGTGCGCAATACCGCGACCGTGACCGCCGATGCTCCCGACGGCGACGTGACCGACACCGCGTCCACCGAGTCCACGATCGACAGCACCACCGCGATCCACCTCGACAAGAGGGCGCATGCCGTCGCGGATGCGACCGCTGACGGACGCATCGGCGCGGGAGACGAGATCTCCTACGTGTTCACCGTCACGAACGTCGGCACCGCGACGCTCTCGGATGCCGAGCTCGAGGACCCGCTGCTCGGCGGCGTGCTGGACTGCCCCGCGATCGCCGGAGCATCCATCGCACCGGGGGAGGCGATCGAGTGCGGGCCGTACGTGTACGAGCTCACGCAGGACGACGTGGAAGCCCAAGGGGTGCACAACGAGGCGACCGTGACGGCAGGGACGAGCACCGATTCCGCGAGCGTCGACGTGATCATCGCCGGTGCGGACGGCATCTCGCTCGACAAGACCGCGGCCGCTCCGGCGGATATGACCGGCGACGGACGCATCGGTGCCGGGGATGAGATCGGCTACACGTTCACGGTGCGCAATACCGGCACGACCACCCTCCGGGATCTCGAGATCGACGACCCGCTGCTCGGCGGAGCGGTCGACTGCCCGGCTCTGGACGGCGCGGAACTCGCCCCCGGCGAGGCCGTCGAGTGCGGCCCGGTCGCGTACGTGCTCACGCAGGTCGACGTCGATGCGCAGTCCGTGCACAACGAGGCGACGGCCAGCGGCGACGGACTGGGGCCGGTGGACGACAGCGCCTCGGCCGACGTCGCGGTCACAGGTGCGGACGGCATCGGCCTGGTGAAATCGGCCGCCGCGATCGAGGACGCGAACGGCAACGGTGTCACGGATGCCGGAGACACGATCGACTACACGTTCGCGGTGACGAACACCGGCACGACCACCGTGTCGGAGCTCTCGATCGCGGACGCCATGATCGACGGCGAGATCACATGCGAGGCGACGACCGTCGCGCCGGCGGAGATGGTGCTGTGCGGCCCGGTGACCGTGGCGCTCACGCAGGCGGACATCGATGCGGGCGAGGTCGTGAACACGGCATCCGCGTCGGCGCGGGGAGCGGGCTCCGCTGTGGTCACCGCCGACGCGAGCGTCACGACGTCGATCGACGGGCAGTCGGCCGTGTCGGTGGAGAAGACCGGCGGGGACTACGTGGACGCGAACGGCGATGCCAAGGTCAGTGCGGGCGACACCGTGCAGTTCCGGTTCACCGTGACGAACACCGGGACCGTCACCGTGACGGACATCGCGATCGACGACCCGAAGCTCGGCGGCGCCGTCGCATGCGACGCCCCCGATCTCGAGCCCGGCGCGTCGTTCACCTGTGGTCCCGTGGCGTACACGATCACCGCCGAAGAGGCCAAGGCTCATGCCGTGACGAACGCGGCGACCGTGACGGCGATCAGCGGGGCGGTGACGGTCACGGCATCCGATTCCGTGACGGTCGAGCTGCCCGAGCTCGCCGTGACCGGCGGCGTCGTGACCGGGCTGGGGTGGGCGATCCTGCTGATCGCCCTCGGACTGCTCGGGATGCTGATCGCACGCATCCGTCGGACCCGGCTGGTGTGACGCACGACGGGGCGGAGCCGAATCGGCTCCGCCCCGTCGACGTCACCCGCTCACGCCTCGGCAGTACCTGGTACTTGCCGGTGGTGCCGGGCTCCGGCGGGACGACGGCGACGAACTCGCCCTTGCCCTGAACGGGCGCGGCGAAGGTCTCGTCCGGGATGCTCGGGTGCGACACGTAGACGACGTCGATCGTGGCGTTGCCGTTCTTCACCTTCAGGCCGGTGAAGCGCTGATGGCCCGCCCACCCGCGCGACTGGAAGTCGGCGAACAGTGTCGCGCCGTTCTTCCGGCGGGGTGTGGACGGCGCTCTTCGGTGTGACGGCCTTGGCGAAGCCCTCAGGCGTGGACAGTTGCTGATGCACGGTCGCGATGCTCATCGCAAGATCATGGCGAGCTGTGTGAAACCGCCGGTCGGCTCGGGCGGCCTCGGTCAGCGGAAGTCGATCAGCCCGGCTCGGGCGGCGGTGACGATGATCTGCACGCGATCGCGCAGGTGCCACTTGGCCATGATGCGTCCGAGGTGCGCCTTGACGGTGCCCTCGGAGACGATGAGAGCCCCGGCGATCTCGGCGTTCGACATCCCGGCGGCGAGGCGCTCGAGGACCTCGGTCTCGCGCTCGGTGAGCGGCTCGAGTTCGGCGGCGCCCTGCGCGCCGGAGGACGCCTCCCGCACATGGCGGATGAGCATCGAGGCGACGCGAGGAGACAGCGAGCTGGCTCCTCCGTTCACTTCGCGGATGCCGGCGACGATGCTCTCGGCGCTCGAGTCCTTGAGCAGGTACCCGGAGGCGCCGGCGCTCAGCATCGGGAGGACGGTGTCGCTGCCGTCGAGCGTCGTCACCGCGACGACCTTCATGTCCGGCCAGCGCTGGATGATCGCCGCTGTCGCTTCGATGCCGTTCATCTCGGGCATCTGGACGTCCATCATCACGACATCCGGGCGGTCGCGCTCGATCGCGACGAGCGCCTGTCTGCCGTCCTCGGCCTGACCGATCACGTCGATCTCGGGGTCCCGGGAGACGAAATGCGCGAGCGCAGTGCGCACGAGGGGGTCGTCATCGACGATGAGCACGCGGATCTCCGGCATGGAGGAAGCCTAACGGCTGAAGGGAAGGTCTAGACGGAGCTAGACCTTTGGCTAAAGAACTCTGGTCTTGAGGCAGATGTGGTCGAAGTTGATCGCCGAGAAGATGTAGATATCGCTAGACAAAAGACCAACTTCGGGGGTGAATGACGATGACTTTCTGGGAACAGTTCGGACGCTGGATCGGCCTTTACCGCTAAGAGTACCTGGCGGATAGGACATACTGAACTATGGCTTCAGACCGGTCGGCGCGCAGCGCCTCCGACGCCCTTCGCCTGGGGCGCGGAGAGAAGCTCACCGTCGTCGAGCGAATCTTCCTCCTGGCCATCGTCGCCGGCATCATCCTTCTCGATGTATCCGGCGTGCTGTCCACTCCGGACGCGGATCATCTGCGCTCCGTGATCAGCATTCTGGCCACCGCAACTCTTGCTCTCTTCGTCGTCTCACCTCTCGTGGCGACGTCGGCTCTCGGCGTCGCCTTCGCGCTGTCGTTCCTCGTGGACGCTCAGGCCCTGGTCCTCACGACCGCTGCCGTCGCCGCAGCGCTCGTTATGCGTCTTGGGCGCACGCCGCTGGTCCTGTCGTACATGGCCGGCTTCCTCGTCGCGACGGCCATCGTCGCGTTCGGCGACACCGAAGTGCCGGTCAATGTCGGCATCTATCTGATCGCCGCTGCTGTCGCCGGCGGCGTCGGCTTCGCCCTGCGGATGGCCTTCGCCCGCGGCCAGCGGCTCGAGCAGCAGCTGGCCGCCAGCGCCGAGCAGGAGCGGCAGGCCGTGCTCGCCGAACGGCGCTGGATCGCTGGCGAGCTGCACGACAGCATCGCTCACCACCTGACCATCGTGTCTCTGCACGTCCAGATGCTCGACGATGCCGAAGTGCGCGCCGACTCGCAGGAGGCGATCCGCGTGGCCGCGCGCAAGGCCATGACCGACCTCCGGTTCGTGATCGACCTCGCCGAGGACGGACCGCGCGGTTCCGAGGTCCAGATCGGCGATCTCGCCGATGCGGTCGCCGAGGCCGGCGATGAGCTCGACGCGGCGGGGCATCCCGTCGTGCTCGACGGAGACGTCCGGGACGAGCGCATCCCTCGCTCGGCCGAGATCATCCTCGCGCGCGTCGTGCGCGAGTCCGCGACGAACATCCTCAAGTACGCCGGGGTAGGACCTGTGATGATGGATCTCGACATCACGGATGAGACGGCGACGCTCACGATCAGCAGTCCGCTGTCCCAGACGACGCGATCTGGTCTTTCGTCGAGTCGAACAGGACTTGAGCGCATGGCCGAACGGGTGCTCGGCGGCAGTGGAGAATTCCGCGCGGGCGAGGAAAACGGGCGATGGGTCGTCGTTGCGGGCCTGCCGATCGTCCGACGACCGGACGCCCCCGCAGACTCTGTCCAAAAGTCGTAGACACTCTCGACCTTCGACACTGTTCGGAGGTGAATTCACAAACGTATCCTGGGATCTCCCCAGAGTACGGCGTCCCCAGCGCCGTGATCGCGAGCGCAGGGTCAGGGCTTCCAAACGGATCCGCGCTCGCGATCTTTCTGTTTCCGGGCGCACGTGCGCCCGATGCCGGACGCGGGTCGGCCCGGACCGGCGCATCGACGGCCCGATCCGCTGTGACCGCGACGTGCCTGCCGCGACGTGTCTGACCGAACGGCCGCGCGTCGGTGAACAGAGCGTGAACTTCTGCAGCGTCGGTGCCTACCGTGTGTGAGCCACTGCCAGAGTGGCATGCGGATCACCGCCCTCCTTTGTCAGAAAGCTCCTCATGCAGCGCCGCCTTCTTCCTGCGCCCGCCGACGCATCCGTCGCGCGACCGCGGATGCGCGGCGAGCAGCGGGACCTGATCGCTCGTGGCCGGGCGGCGGCCACGGCGCTGGGGGGCTGACGTGCGCACGCTGCTGCCGCACCCCGAGCTGCGCGACATCGCGCTGCGGCCGGCAGCCACGGCGCGCGTCTGGCTGGGGGCAGGGATGCCGTTGGAGACGGTCGCGGTCCCCGGCGTCCCGCTGGCGGCCGGTGATGTGCTGGTCGCGGTCGAGTTGTCGACGATCTGCGGGTCGGACGTGCACACCGTGCGCGGCGAGCGCCCCTCACCCGTGCCCGTCGTCCTCGGGCACGAGAGCGTCGGCCGTGTGATCGCGCTCGGCGACGGAGAAGTGCACACGGTCGACGGCGGAGTTCTGCGCGTCGGCGATCGCGTGGTGTGGTCGGTCACGGTGTCCTGCGGCACGTGCGACCGCTGCACGTCGCGGCTGGCCCAGAGATGCCGGTCCCTGGCGAAGTACGGCCACGAGAGGATCGAGCCGCGCTGGGAGCTCACCGGCGGGTTCGCCTCGCACGTGCACCTGCGGCGCGGGACCGCGATCGTCCGGGCGCCGGAGTCGCTGCCTGCGGCGGTGCTGGCTCCGGCATCCTGCGCCACGGCGACGGCCTGGGCGGCCGTGGCGCGCGCCGGACGCGATCTGGACGGAGTCCCGGTGCGCATTTATGGCACGGGCCTCGTCGGGCTCTCCGCCGCCGCGATCGCGGCGGACCTCGGCGCGAGCGTCACCGTCGTCGATCCGTCTGCGGAGCGACGAGGGTTCGCCGAACGCTTCGGGGCTGAGCCCGCCGAGGCGGGGCCGCCGATGGTCGTGATCGAGGCATCCGGTCATGCGGTGGCCGACGCGATCGAAGCGGTCGACGTGGGGGGTACCGTCGTGCTGGTGGGCGGCGTGCGCCCCGCGCCGCCGGTCGCTCTGGATCCCGAGAGTGTCGTGCGCCGTCTGCTCACGATCACGGGAGTGAACGACTACTCGGGTCCGGATCTGCTGGCAGCCGTCGGGTTCCTCGCCGGGCGCGGCAGGGCGTATCCCTTCGCGGACGTCGTGGGAGCCGTCCACCCGCTCGCGGATGCGGATGCCGCGCTCGCCGCCGCTGCGGAGCCGGGCGCCCCGCTGCGGATCGGCCTCGTGCCTCGCTGAGATGCCCCTGGGGGCGGGTTGTCTCGGAGCTGGGCTCAGTGGTTGCGCAGTGCTGAGATGAGTTCGCTCTTTCGTTTGCCGGAGTAGCCGTGCAGGCCGAGCTCCTTCGCGCGCTTCTTCAGCTCGGGGACGGTCCAGTCGTCGTAGTCGCCTGACTCGCCTCCTCGGCGCCCCACCTCCGAGCGGCCCTTCTTCGTTCCGCCGGTCGCATTCGAGATGCGGGCTGCCTTCTCCTTGGACGCGCCGTCCTTCCGCAGCTCTTCGTACAGCTCCGGGTCCTTCAATCGTGATCGCTGATCGCGTGGCATGGTCGTTCTCCCGCTTCTCGGATGCCGGCCGTCACACCGAGATGCGTTCGACGGTCTCTCCAGTGGCCTCGGCGGACATCGCGCGTGCGACGTCGGCCTGGCTGACGATGCCGACCAGGAGGCGGTCCTCGATGACGGGGAGCCGTCTGATCCGGTACTCCTGCATGCGCGCGAGCGCGACCGAGACGTCATCGGAAGCCGCGACCGTCACCGGTGTTCCCGCGGCGAGCACTCCAGCGCGGGTCGTCTCGGGGTCCATGCCGTTCGCGACCGCTCTGACGACGATGTCGCGATCGGTCAGCATCCCTTTCAGCCTGCTGTCCTCCCCGCAGATGGGGAGAGCGCCGACGTCCAGCTCCGCCATCACCGTCGCGGCGATGTGCAGCGAGTCGTTCTCGCCGATGCATCGCGCACCCGGAGTCATGATGTCCCTGACCAGAGTCATGATCGTTTCCTCTCGTTTGCGTGTGCGACACGATACGAGCGCGGGCGGATGTGCGACGGGGGGTTGACACCCGCGGAACGGGGCGGACTCGCGGGCTCGCACAGCGACGGGCAACGGCTGCCGGACGGCTACGCTGTCGACAGGGGGATGAGAAGGCGGCCGACCCGATTCGCGGGCTCGGCACACGAGAGGATGGTGCATGGGCAAGTTCATCTACGAGGGCGGCGTCAAGGTCGAGATCGAGGACCGCGCACTCACGCACATCCAGCTGGTCGTGAGCGCGAAGCTGCGCCGTGGCGAGCCGTTCCCGTTCTCCTGGCGCGAGGACGCGAGCGTCGGCGGCGGTCGGACGACCGTCTGGATGCACGCATCCAGCGCGCTGGTCTTCAAGTACTACGGCAGCCGCTCCCCGGCGATCAACCGCGCGTGGATCGAGGCGCTGGCCTTCACAGCCAACTCTCCCGGCGGGCTCTACCTGGTGCCGGAACCCGCGGACGGCGGCGAGCCGATCACGGGGGAGACCCCAGCTCTCTGATCGATCAACTCCGCAGGGAGCGGGAACGCGCAGCTGCTGACGGGGTCGATTCCGGTGACCGTCACCCAGCCCTCCGCGAGCAGGGCAGCATCGCTGTTCTCTGCCGGGAGCAGGGGCAGATCCTCCACGGCGAGGCGCACGTAGTGCTCATCCGCCTCGGTCAGGGTCGTCTGGACGATCCCGAACGGAGCGAGGGGCGCCTCGACGAAGCCTCGCATCTCGGGCGCGTTCGGCACGTTGACGTTGACGACCGTCCCACGCGCCCTGGTCATCAGCTGCGGCACCAGGCGCAGCGCGGCATCCGCTCCGGTTCTCCAGTGGTACGACGTCGGGTCTATGCCGACGTCGAGCGACACCGCCATCCCCCAGGTGCCGCCGATGCCGCCGGTGAGAGCGGCTCCGACCGTGCCGGAGTGCAGGATCGCGCGACCCACGTTCGCGCCGTGATTCACGCCGGAGAGGACGAGGTCCGCCGGATCCCCGAAGGCGCCGCGCGCGGCGATCAGCGCGATCAGGCCAGGACCGCCGTGGACGGCATGCGCTGCGACGCCGTCGAGTCCGTCGAGTTCGCGCTTCTCGATGCGGATCCGTCCGTCGGCCTCCTCGGCGAGGATGGACGCGCTCGATCCGCTGGACTGCTTGGCCGGTGCTGCGACGACCACGTCGAAGCCGGCCTCGACCGCGGCCGCAGCGAGAGCGTGCAGCCCAGGGGCATCGATGCCGTCGTCGTTGGTGACGAGCGCGCGGGTCATGCGTCCTCCTCCGGTGTCGCTCGGGCCGCGAGTCCGTCCGGACTCGTGCGCTCTTCGGCGATCGGAGCCTCGTCGGCGTCGAGCGTGCGCTGACGCACGCGGTCGCGCAGCCCGCGGATGGCGGCACCGTCTCCGGTGCCGAGGCCGTGCCTCGTGACGTTGAGCGCGCCGGCCGCTGCGCCGAGCGACATGGCGCGCCGCAACGGCTCACCGCGGACGAGACCGGCCACCACGCCAGCGGTGAGCGAGTCGCCGGCGCCCCGGGTCTCGGCCTCGGCGAACGCCGGCAGGGAGAACTCGACGGTACCGTGCTCGTCCATCAGCAGCAGCGGATCCGAGGATCGCGTCACGATCACGGCGCGCGCGCCCTGTTCGCGCAGTCGCCGCATCGCCGAGCGGATGTCACCGGTCGAGTCCGTGTCGATGAGTCCGTCATCGGCAAGCTCCTCGTGGCTCACCTTGAGGATGTCGATTCCGCCGTCGATGACCGCCTGCATGCGCTCACCGGCGAGGTCCGCCACCACACGGCGCTCGTCGTCGCGCAGGTCGGCCGCGAGCCGGCGGTACATATCGGCGGGGACGGTCGTGTCGCCAGCCGGTCCGCTGAGGATCGAGATGCGCGACGTCGACGCGGCATCCAGCATCCGCGTGTAGAGGTCGTCGAGCTCGTGCCGGCCCAGCGGGTCGCCCTGCTCCTCGGCGATCTCGACCCGCTTGCCGTCGCGGCGGTCGTGGACGTAGGCAGAACCCCGGCCCGCGCGTTCCACCGCCACGACTCTGAGGCCTTCGTCCTCGAGCAGATGACCGAGGATGCTGCCGATCTCGCCCGTGAGAACGCAGCACATCGTCGCCTCGCACCCCAGCCGCCGCAGCATCCTGGCCTGCCAGACGCCCTGCCCTCCGGCGTGGACATGGATCTCGGAACCCTGCGGGTGATCCTCGACCGTGACGGTCAGAGTCGGGGACGGTGCGAAGACCGTGACATCGCTCATCCGCACACGCTAGGCGCAGGCGGCAGGCTGACGCAGGGGATTGACGCGAGAGCGACGACGGGTTATCCCCGTCTCCCGGCATGGCACGGTACGCGCAGCAGCAGAGCGGGTCAACCCCGGGACGGCCGACGGCACTGCTTCGTAGATTGAGGGATCCGAGCACGAGAGCACACGAAGGAGACGATCGGAATGACCGAGGTGATCAGAGCCGAGATCGAGGTCGAGGCGCCCGCGAGCGCGGTGTACGACCAGTGGGCGCGGCTGGAGGACATGCCGCACTACATGTCGATGGTCAAGAGCGTCGAACGGCTGAGCGAGGACCGTACGCACTGGGTCGTCAACGTCGGCGGCGTCGAGCGGGAGTTCGACGCCATCGTGACCGAGGCGCTCCCGAACCAGCGCATCGCCTGGGCGAGCGACGGCGAGAAGATCCACACCGGAGTGGTGCGGTTCACGCCCATTGACGCCGAGCGCACGCGCATCGAGTTGGAGATCGGCTGGGTGCCGGAGACGCTCACCGAGCGGGCTGGGGCGCTGCTGCACCTCGACGAGCGCGCGGCGGAATCCGACCTCAAGCGCTTCAAGGAGATCATGGAAAACGGCGGCGGAAGCAGCGTCGGCACGGATCCCGACCTGGCCTTCTGACCGGGTCAGGGGTTCCGCGGGCCGTGGCGCCGCTGGTCCGGGGATGGCGGGGCGGACGGCTCCATAGGCGGGGCGGCGCGACGTCGTCGCGGTGCCCCCTCGGCGGACGCCCGATCCGCGTCGAGCTGCTCATCGGGTGGGGGTTGCGGCTCGACGTGCGCCGGTCGCAGTCCGAGTCCACCGTCACGCAACCGCGCCGGGTGGTCAGCCCCGTTGGCAGATCGCGCGCGAGAGCCCACGCACGCGGAGGATCACCGCACGTTCAGTGTCAACCCCCTGGTTCTCCGGGCGGCGGCGGGAGAGGGTCGGTAACGACCTTCCTGACGTTTCCCCAGAGCGAGGATGATGATGACCCCCACACCCGATGACCCCCGTCACGTGCACCCCGATGGACCGTTCCCTCCCCAGTCGCAGGACGAGCAGCCGGGACAGACGGACGAGACTCGGCCCACCCCCGATCACGGCGAGCAGAGCTACGTCGGGCACGGTCGGCTGGCGGGACGCCGTGCCCTCATCACGGGCGGTGACTCGGGCATCGGCCGCGCGGTCGCCATCGCCTTCGCCCGGGAGGGCGCCGACGTCGCGATCGTGCACATGCCCGAGGAGCAGAAGGATGCAGACGACACCCTGAGCCTCGTCCGCGACGCGGGACGCAAGGGGCTGAGCCTCGCCGGCGATGTCCGCGAGGAGAAGTTCGCCACGGATGCCGTGATCGAAGCCCGTCGCGCACTGGGCGGCCTCGACGTGCTCGTGCTCAACGCCGCCTACCAGCACGATGTCGGCGGCTTCGTGAACCTCTCCAGCGAGGACATGCGCCGCGTGTTCGACACGAACCTCGCAGGCCTCCTGTACTCGGCGCGCGCCGCGTTCCCCTCCATGGAGGCGGGCGCATCCATCATCGTGACCGCGTCGATCCAGGCGGCCGAGCCATCGCCAGGGCTCATCGACTACGCGATGACCAAAGCGGCGCAGGTCGCCTTCGTGAAGGCCCTCGCGCAGGAGGCCGGTCCCCGCGGCATCCGCGTCAACGCCGTGGCTCCGGGACCGATCTGGACCCCGCTGATCCCATCGACGGGCTGGGACGAGGAGAAGGTCTCCAACTTCGGCGCCGACACTCCGCTCGGCCGAGCCGGGCAGCCGGCCGAACTCGCTGGCGCCTACGTGTATCTCGCGTCGACCGAATCCTCCTACACCTCGGGCGCAGTTCTCGCGGTGACCGGGGGGAAGGCATTGTGAGCATCGTGGCCCCCACCGGCCCTCCGTCAGCGGCGACCCCGTCCTGGGAGATCGTTCCCCTGGGTCGCGCCGGATGGCGCATCTGCGACGCCACTCGTGGGCACGCCGATGCGGCGCGTCTCGTCGCCTACGCCGAGAAGAGCGAGCTCGGTGCGATCGAGGTGCTGTGGTTGCGCAGCCCGTGTCCGCATCGCTCGCGCTACCGGGATCTGAACGAGCTGCTCAACGATCTGGATGCCGCTGTCGCCGCGGCTGCGGAGGACCGCTCGACGCGGCCGTCCCAGATCCCGCACTTCCCGCCGGACAAGTAAGCGCCGCGGATGCTTCAGCGGGCATCGCTCGCTGAAGCATCCGCCCCGCGGTCGGCCTCGTCCGGCAGCTGCTCGACGGGGATGACGACGACGTCCTGGACCTTCCAATCCAGGGACGCGATGCCCTCGGACGCGCGACGCAGCTTCCGCATCGAGACCCGTACGCGGCGCGGGCGGACGAAGGCCTCGATGTGGAACACCTGTCCTTCATCCCGCATCCGGATGGCCGCGTCCGCGACCCACGGGAGCGCACGAAGGTACCCCACGACGTCGGTCGCCAGGGGATGCGGTGACTCGTCGTCATAGGTCCTGGCGCGCTGATCCATGAGATCGAGTACGGCGGAGCGCGTGTTGCGCACCCCGTCGCGCACGATGCCGACGGAGATGAACAGGGCTGCCAGGCCATCCAGCCACCAGATGCCCATGCCGATGCCCAGCACGCCGACGATCGAGGCCGCGTTCGTGTGCCAGTCGGCCTTGGCCATATCGGCATCCGCGTGCAGGAGCTTGTTGTGCAGCAGCGGGGCCAGCCGAGCTTTCGCCGGCCCGTAGAAGAACACCGGACCGATCACGATCACGCACATCACGCCCACCATGAACCAGCCCAGCCAGATCGTCTGCCCGAACAGCTGCACGGTGCCGATCGTGGGATGATCCTGCGTGACCAGTCCGACGACGGCCTCGAAGGCGAGGTTCAGCCCGACCGTCGCGAGCGCGACACCGGCAACGACGTGGCCGACGCCCATCGCGCGATGGCGACCGTACGGGTGGTCGACGGTGGGACGGCGTCGGACCAGCAGCAGGGCGACCAGGAAGGCGATCTGGGGCAACAGCGACAGCATGTCCTCGATCCACGCGGTGCGCATGGACTGCGAACCGCCCACCACGAACGCGACGAGGACGATCGTCACGCTCGTGTAGGCGATCGTGAACCACTCCCAGCGGATGGCGGACCGCAGGGCGCGATACTGCTCGGGCGGCAGGTCCGTCCGGCCGAACCGGCGCAGGTTCTTGCGCGTCATGATCCGGCCTCGGAATCGAGGAAGAGCTCGATGTCGGACAGCAGGGCGTTCTCCCCGGCCGGGACGAGCCAGACGACCGTGCGGCCGTCGAGTCCAGGGAGGTCGGAGTAGCCGCGCGTCGCGCCGACGCGCTCCGTCCAGGGAGTCTCGTCGCTGAAGCCGCCGATGGCGATGTCGATGTCGCCCTGTTCGAGCAGCGCCACGAGGGTCTCCTCGCCCGCGAGGGTCCACGCGATGTGCGCATCGATGGATTCGGCGTAGTCGTTCATGAGCTCGATCAGTGGACCCGTGGGCGGGCCGTCTCGTCCGACCTCGATTTCGGCGACGCCCGGTTCCGCGCTCAGTCCAACCCGGAGCGTCCCATCGGTCGCGGAATCCAGAGTGCCGTCCGGGTCGACGGGCACCGTGCCGAGGCATCCGGTCAGGATCAGGGCCAGCGCGCCGCCGATCGCGACGGCCGATGCGCGTCGGAAGCGGGCGGGTCGATCGGTGCGGGCGCGCATGCCCACAGCGTCCGCGCGGGGGATGCTGTGCTCAACAGGGTTGACCACGGCATCCGCTCTGGCTAGCGCTCAGACCGGCAGCGGATACCGTCGACGCAGGATGACCCGCTGCACGAGCGTCCAGACGACCGTGACCGTCAGATACAGGGCCGCCGCCAGCGGGACGAACACGGCGAACACCACGGTCGCGTAGTGCAGGGCGCTCATCATCCGCAGCAACCCGGGGGACGACAACGGAGAGTCGTCGACGGGCGTGGGCCGGAACACGCGCCGGGTGATCTCCGCGGCGACTGCCATGATCGCCATGAGTCCGCCGAAGACCGCGAGCGTCGGCAACGAGAAAGGCCCTGCCGTCAGCATGTGCACCAGGCTCGTGCCCAACGGAGCCCCGAACAGGTCGTGCGCGAGCAGGTCGTTCGGGTGGCCGGCGATCTCGGCGCGCAGGAACAGGGTGTACAGGAGACCGACGACCGGCGCCTGCAGCAGCACGGGGAGGAGCCCGGCGAACGGCGACGTGTTCTCGTCGCGGTACAGCTGCAGCGTCTCGCGCTGCAGCCGCTCAGGGTTCTTCTTGTGGCGCTTCTGGAGCGCGCGCAGTCGTGGGACGAGTCGGGCTCTGGTCTGCTCGGCCCTGGCCTGGGAGACGCCGACGGGGATGAGCAGGGCCCGGACGATCAGGGTGACGACGACGACCGCGAGAGCGGCCGCCGAGGCACCGGCGATGGGGTCGAAGAGCGTGGCGAGGCCGGCGAGTGCGCCGTAGGCGGCGTCGAGGAGCGCGGCGAGGGGAGGGAAGGCGAAGATGTCCATGGGGTCCGTTCGATGAGTCGGGAGGGTCGGCGGATGCCGTGTCCCGACGCGAACGAACGGATCACACGGCGCGCACGACTCCCGGCGCTCGCGGACGAGGGTGGCCGGCGGCATCCGGATCGCTCTGCGACAGCAGAGCCGACGCATCGATGGCGCGCAGCGGATGCGGGGGCGAATCCTTGCCGACGGGCGGCGCGCCGATCGCGATGGCCACGATGAGCGCCGCAACGGCGAGGACCGCGACGGCAAGGCCGAGGGCGGTCATGTCCGGCATCGCGACGAGCCCGAGCGCGGACAGCACGAAGGCCATCACCTGCTCGATCATCGCCGTCATGGCATCGAGGGTACTCCACCTCGGTGGGGGTCTGCCCGGCGATCAGCTCCAGGGTTCGTCGGACGCGCCGTCCTCATCCGGTGCGGTGGCTCCCTGCTTGTCCCCGGCGAGCCGGGCCGTCGTGGACGACCGCTCGGCTCGCTCCGCCGATCCGCCCTGCCCCGAGGCATTGGCCGCGGACGGATCCTCGTCTGAGGCATCCGGGTGGGCGGCGTCGTCGGCTCGGTAGTCGGGGCGCGGCGGCTGGAGCGGCTGATCGGAGTACTCGCCGCCCTGACGACCGCCGTAGGGGCGGCCGTGGTCCGCGGACTCCTCGCGTCCGAACACGAGCTCCCACTCGCCGATCGTGAAGCTCGCCCCGGTGCGCAGGATCTGGGTGCGCTCGCCGGAGACATCCTGGGATGCCGCGCTCGTCTCGCCTTCGCCATGCAGCGTCAGCACGTACTCATCGCGTTCGTCGTGCGTGATCGTCGCGTGCACGGGGTCTGCTCCGGCCAGGACGAGGTCGCTCCCCGCCGCCGATCCGATCTGCACCACGTCGTCGCGCAGGTGATAGACGAGGCGGTCGTCGTCGCGGGTGATGCGCAGGTGCGGGTCGCCCGCACCCCAGGCGTCATGCGTGGTGGTCGGTGTCTGCGGTTCCGTGCTCATGGTGACCTCCAGGTCGGCGGGTGATCTCCTGATCAGACGGTAGGCGGACGCCGTCGCCGGGCGAGAGGGGGTTGACAGCCTCGACGAACGGATGCGGTGCGCGGGCGTAGCCTCGAGTCATGACTGATCTCGCAGAGCTTCTCGGCATCCGGCATCCGATCGTGCTCGGTGCGTTCGGCGGGCTGTCGTCCATCGACCTGACCGCCGCCATCTGCGAAGCCGGCGGGCTGGGGTCCTACGGGCTGTACGGATACGACGGCGATCGGATCCGGAGGACCGCCGCCGATCTGCGTGCAGCAACGCCGCATCCGTTCGCCTTCAACGTCTGGCTGCCGCTCGGCGACGAGGTCGAGCCCGGTCCGCAGCACGCCGTGTTCGCCCAGGCGCTCGAGCCCTTCTACGAGGCGGTCGGGGTCGATGTTCCGGCACGCCCCGAGCGCTACCTGCCGTCGCTCGAGGAGCAGCTCGACGCGATCTGGGAGGCGGCCCCTGCCGTCCTCAGCGTCGTCTACGGCGTTCCATCAGAGGACGTGATCGCCGAGGCGCGCCGCCGCGGCATCCGCGTGGTCGGGACGGCTACGACCGTGGCCGAGGCGCTCGCGCTCGAGGCGGGCGGAGTGGATGCGGTCGTCGCGACGGGCATGGAGGCGGCGGGGCACCGCGTGTCGTTCCTGCGGGAGCCGGAGGAGTCGCTGGTCGGCACGTTCGCTCTTGTTCCGCAGGTGGTGGATGCCGTAGGCATCCCGGTCATCGCCGCCGGCGGAATCGCGGATCGACGCGGAGTGGCCGCTGCCTTCGCCCTGGGAGCCTCGGCGGCGCAGGTCGGGACGGCTTTCCTGGCGACAGCGGAGTCCGCGGCGAACGAGGCTCACCGTGCGGCGATCCGCAGCACGTCGGCGGACGCCAGCGTGCTCACGCGCGCCATGAGCGGTCGGCTGGCCCGTGGCGCCAGGAACCGCGCGGTGCGCGCGATCGAGGCGAGCGGCACCGTCGCGCCGTTCCCGATGCAGAACTGGCTCACCGGACGGTTCCGCACCGCGGCGGGTGGGCAGAATCTCGGCGAACTGCAGTCGCTCTGGCTCGGACAGTCGGCGCCGCTGGCGCGGTGGGACACGGCATCCGCCCTGTTCGATGAGCTCGTGGCCGGGGTGCCCGTTCGCTGAGATCCGGAGGATCGCCCCGGATCAGGACGGTTTCTGCGGGACCGTCCTGATCTCGGGAGAGAGTCCTGTTCTCGGGACGGCGATGCCGCCGCGAATTAGAGGATGACGGTCGACCGGCCGTGCACGATCACGCGGTCTTCCGCGTGCCACTGCACGGCGCGGGCGAGGACGAGGCGTTCGACGTCAGCGCCGCGGCTCTGCAGCTCGGCGGCGGACTCGGAGTGCGTCACACGGGTGACGTCCTGCTCGATGATGGGGCCCTCGTCGAGATCCGCGGTGGCGTAGTGCGCTGTCGCGCCGATGAGCTTCACACCGCGCTCCTTCGCTCTGGCGTACGGGTTCGCGCCTATGAACGCGGGCAGGAAGGAGTGGTGGATGTTGATCACCGGCACGCCGAGGCGTTCGATGAACGAGTCGGTGAGAATCTGCATGTAGCGCGCCAGGACGACGAGGTCGACGTTGCCCTGGAGCAGTTCGAGCTGGCGCTGCTCCATGGACTGCTTGTCCCCGGACGGGATGTGCACGAACGGGACGCCGAAGCCGCGCACCGACTCGGCGAGGTCGGGGTGGTTGGAGATGACCATGGTGATGTCGACATCGAGCTGGCCGCGCTGCGCGCGCCACAGCAGCTCCATGAGGCAGTGATCGTACTTCGACACGAAGATCGCGACGCGCTTGCGGCGCGAGACGTCGTGCAGCGACCATTCCATGCTGAAGCGGTCGGCGACCTGCTGGATGGAGGCCTCCAGCGCGGGGCGCGCGGCCGAGAGGCCAGGCAGGTGGATGACGGTGCGCTGGAAGAAGCGCCCGCCCTCGGAATCCGTGGAGTGCTGATCCAGCGAGATGATGTTCGCGCCGTGCTCGGCCAGCACGCCGGCGACGGCGGCGACGATTCCGGGCTGGTCGTCGCACGCGATGAGCAGACGGGCGGTATCGGGCTGGGACATGGGTGCTCCTTGCAGGGTCTGCGTCGATTCTGCCCCGTGTGCGCCGGTGGTGACGAATCGCGGTCGTGCTCGCGAGCATTCGGCCCGCTCGGCGGTGTCGGGGCCGATACTCTGACAGGCGTGAACCCGAGTGAAGCAGGACTCGTCCTCGTCCCCTTGATGGCCGTGCTCGCACCCTTGCTCGCCAAGGGTGTGCGACCGGTGCTGCGCGTTCCCGTCATCGTGTTCGAGCTCGTGCTCGGCATCCTGATCGGTCCGTCGCTGCTGGGCTGGGTCGAGACCAGCGAGCTGTTGGAGAAGCTCAGCGAGTTCGGGCTGGCTCTGCTCTTCTTCATCGCCGGGTCGGAGATCGACTTCCGCAAGCTCGCGGGCAAGCCGCTCGTGCGCGCATCGCTGGGCTGGCTCCTGAGCGTCGCCCTCGGAATCGGCCTGGGCTTCTTCTTCGCCCCCGGTGAGGGGATGGTCGTGGTCGGCATCGCCCTGAGTTCGACCGCGCTCGGAACGCTGATGCCGATTCTGCGCGACGCCGGCGAGCTCGGGACGCCGTTCGGCCGCACGGTGACCGCGATCGGCGCCGTCGGCGAGTTCCTTCCGCTGATCGCCATCTCGATCTTCCTCAGCACCCGCACCACGTGGGTCGCCACCGCGGTGCTGCTGACGTTCGTGGTGCTCGCCGGAGCCGTCGTGCTGTTCGCGCAGCGGACGCCGCACGGACGCCTGCACGCATTCCTGCGGGCGACGCTGCACACCTCGGATCAGTTCGGCATCCGGTTCGTGCTGCTGCTCATCGCATCGCTCGTCGCCCTGAGCGTCGTGCTCGACCTCGACATGCTGCTCGGTGCGTTCGTCGCCGGTGCCGTGTGGCGCATCATCATGGCCCGCGCACCACACGAGGATGCCGAGGAGATCGAGAGCAAGATCGAGGCGATCGCCTTCGGCTTCCTCGTGCCGATCTTCTTCATCTACACCGGCCTCACCTACGACTTGGATGCGCTGCTGGCGTCGCCGGAGGCTCTGGCTCTGGTGCCGGTGTTCCTGATCGCGCTGCTGCTGTTCCGCGGTGCGGCCGCACAGTTCTCGGCGGAGCCGGGGTCGAGCGTACGCGAGCGGTCGGCGCTGGCGCTGATGTCCGCCACGGGACTTCCGATCATCGTCGCGGTGACCGCGATCGGCGTGGAGGAGGGCATGCTCGATTCGGGCATCGCCGCGGCGCTCGTCGGAGCAGGCATGCTGTCGGTGCTGCTTTATCCGCTGATCGCGATGTCGCTGCGCGGCGACAGCGCGAAGCTCGCGGAGGCGGGCAGGGACAAGCCGGTCAGCGAGCTGTGATGCAGGCTTCCGCTCTCCTGGATTCCGCCCGCCGGCAGCTCGCCGGCGTGGCCAAGGAGGGGCTGGGCGAGGAGAAGCACTCGCGCTTCCGCGGCGATCGCATCCTCCGCATCGGCGAGGCCTGGCACGTCGGCGTTCTGCTGCTCACGGATGATGCCGTGCTGGCGACGGCCGAGGTGCTGCGCGCCGCGGATGCCGGACGGCGCGGCTACCCAGCCGAATCGGCGCGTGAGCGCGCCGTGCGACGGGAGTGGGCTCTGCGCGGCGGCTTCGCCGAGGGCGAGGTCGCGCACGTCGGCTGGAGCGTGATCGATGTGGATGCGGTGGATGCCGGCGGCTCGTCCGGTCCGCTGGCGATGATCGACGGCATTCCGCAGGTGCGGTGGTCGAGCGCCGGCGGGTACATGCCGCTGGAGGCATACCTGCGCGAGCGGATCGCGCTGCTGGCCTGACGTCAGGCGAACGTCGAGGCGAAGCGGGACAGCAGGGCCTCGCCCTCGGTGACCGTGGAGGCCAGCACGCGCTGCTGCACGGCGTCGAAGGCATTCGCGTCGAAGTACCCCTTGGTGCGGTAGAACGTCATGCGCTCGGCGAAGTCCGCGGGGCTCGGCTCCGGATGGAACTGCGTGGCGTACAGGTGCGTGCCCACGCGATAGGCCTGCACGGGGCAGGCGTCGCCGGTCGCGAGCAGTTCGGCCGTCGGCGGCGTCACGGCCGCGGACTCCTTATGGGCGGTGAACACCGTGAGCTCTGGTCCACTCGGGCCGAAGAGGGGATCGTGGGCGGCGGCCCCGGTCGCGCGGATGCGCACGGCCGCGGTGGACTCGGGGTGATCGAGCGTCACCGTGCCTCCCAGCATCCGCGTCACGACGCCGATGCCATAGCAGGTGAACAGCGCGGCTGCTCCTCCATCGATCGCGGCGGCGGCGATGCGCTCGAGGTCGGATTCCACGCGGCGCTGCAACGCGGTCGGCGCAGGCTCGGTGACGTTCAGCGGGGAGCCGCCGATGACGATGCCCTGGTGCGCGTCGAGCGTCGCAGCATCCAGCGGCGAGTACAGCAGGTCGAGCCGGTCGAGATCGTCGACACCGAGTCCGCGACGGAAGGATGCGTGCTCGGCATCCGCCGCGGCCAGCTCAGGGCGCACGCTGATGTAGAGAAGCGAGGCCATTCGGCGATTCTAGCCAGTCGCGGACCGCGCGGACGACGCGGATGACGGACGGTGACGCGTCAGCGCGAGGAGTTCGCGGTGCGGCCGCGGATGATCCCGACGAAGGCGTCGACTTCCTCGGTCGTGCGCTCGCGGGGCCAGGCGAACGCGACGGTCGACTGCGGTCCATCGCGCAGCACGCGGTACTCGACGTCATTGCGGCGGTGCAGGCGTGCCAGCGACATCGGGACGACGGCGATGCCGACACCGGTCGCGACCGTCGCGATGAGGTCGGCGGTCGTCGGGACGGCGCCGTACGCGGATGCCGTGGTCCCCGGAAGATCCAGTTCGAGCACGTCCTCGCGCGAGGTGAGCAGCACTTCGCCCGCCAGGTCGGCGGCGTCGAGTTCTTCTGCCGCGAGGAGGTGCGATTCGGCGGCGGCCACGACGACCGCGACCTCGTCGTAGAGGGGGATGACGTGGAGCGCGGCATCCTCGAGCGGAAGGCGGACCAGGGCTGCATCCAGATCGCCGAGGGCCGCGTGCTGCTCGGCGACAAGGAGCGGAACGAGTTCGAGGGGGATGTGCGGCATCCGTCGCTTCCACGTGTCGATCCACTTGCCGGGGGTCGCGCCGGGGATCGCTCCGAGACGGAAGCTGCGCGGTGCGGATGCCGGGGCGTCGTGCTGCGCGGACGGCGGAGAGTCGGTGGGGTGAGCGTTCGCGCCGCGAGAGGGGGCGGGAACGCCCGGCTGCTTGGTCGGCTTGGCCTTGATCGGCTGGGCCTTGGCGCCCTGAGCCTTCCCCGCTTTGCCGGACTGCGATGCGGCGGGTCGCTGGGGTCGGCCGCCCTTTCCGGTCCGGACGGGCGTGCCCTTGCTGGCGGGCCGTCGTCCGCCGCCCGCGCGCCCGCTCCGTGCTCCGCCTCCGCTTTTCGCCACGTCGTTCAGGCTACTCGCCCGGGCGCGGCTTCATCCGCGGGTGCGACGTGCGTTGCTCGGGATGAGGCCTGCGCCATTGCGGGTGAGTACTTCGCGGGGTGAGGCGTCGTTGCGCAGGCGGAGTGTCACCGCGCAAAGCACGTCTCGCGGCTTGCGGGAGGAGGACGCGGCGAAAGAACGTCGGCGCGCGCCGACATGCGTCTCGCCGCGATTCGCGAAAAGACCGCGCCGACGGTGGGATGCCGCTGGGTCAGGCCGCCAGCCAGAGCCCCTTGCGGTCGGTGGCGATCGTGAGACCGGCGGCGACGATCTCGTCGTCGCCGATGCGCGACCCGCGGACGATGCGCGCGCCGGCTCCGACCTCGGTGCGGACGCCGATGTGCGCCCCCGCGCCGACGGCGGCACCCTGGCCGATGTGCGCGTGCGCGTCGATCGACGCGTTCTCGCCGATCACGGCATCCGGCTCCACCCAGGCGCCGCGAGCGATCTTCGCGCCTGCGGCGATGTGCGCACCCGGCTCGATATAGGCGCCGGCCTCGATGATCGCCATCGGGTGCACCTTCGCGCCGTGCGCGACGAGTCCGCGGCCGTTGGCGTGCTTGCGATACCGCAGCGTCGCGCCCTGGTCGTCCTCGATATCGATGTAGTTCTTGCCCACTTTTCCTCCCAGTCCGGAGACTCCCGGATATAGACACAACCAGAGGACCCGCGAATTCATTCCCGGATCGGGATGTTCGATCCGTGGGCGCGCGGAATGGTCAGCTCTGGCAGGTCGGACACCAGAACGTGACGCGCTCGCGCGTCGGATCGGCGCCCTGTTCGCCCCTCAGGATGAGCGTCCCGCACCGCCGGCACGGCTGACCGGCGCGGCCGTAGACCCAGTCGGTCTGGCCTCGTCGCGCGACCCCGGTGAAGGTGCGATCCGGCCGGTCGCGGTTCGCACGGATGGTCCTGGCGCCGAGTGCGACGAGCGCGCCGGTGTCGACGTCCGCCGCCGGGGTCGTCGGCAGGATGCCCCGCAGGAACAGCAGCTCGGCCGCGTACTCGTTGCCGAATCCGGCGACGTTGCGCTGGTCGAGCAGGGCCACGTGGATGCTGCGCGGATCCGCACTCAGTCGCGCGGCGGCCTCCGCGGCATTCCACTGCGGGCTCAGCGGATCGGGTCCGAGATGGCCGACGACCTGGTCCTCGTCTCTCGTTCGGAGGAGGCTGACCTCGGCGATGTCCACGCCCACGGCCTCGCGGTGGGCGGTGCCGACGATCGCGCGCACGCGGAACGCCGGATGCCGCCATCGCTGCCCTGGTGCGTAGAGGTACCAGGCGCCGTCCATCCTCAGATGGGAATGCAGGGTGTCGTCGCCGATGCGCAGCAGCAGGTGCTTGCCCCGCGCGACGCAACCATGGATGACCGCGCCGGTGAGATCGGCGGTCGCCGCGCGCGGAACCCTCAGGTCGAAGCGCGTCACGGTCTGCCCCGCGAGCGCCTCGGTCAGGCGCCGTGCGGTGCGGAAGACGGTGTCGCCCTCAGGCATTCGGACTCGGCGGGGCGGGTAGCGCCGGCGGGTGGGGTGTCGATCCGGCGACCGGACGGGGCGGCTGATGGGGTGTCGATCCGGCGACCGGAGGGGCTGGCGGCACCGGCTTCCGTGCGCGTTCGACCAGCGAGCGCGCGAGGCTGGTGGATCCGGCCACGGCCGCTGGCATGGTGATGATCGCGCCGAGCGGAATCATGAAGCACAGCTGGGTCGCGACGCCGAAACCGAGCACGCGTGCACGGCTCACCCGCAGCACCTCCGACCGTGAGTAGCTCGTCAGACCGCGCGCATCGAAGGCCCGACCGGTGAGCTCACGGGCGAGCAGGCGACCGGTGAGCACGATGCTCGTCGCGCCGGCGAGGAAGCCGCCGACGAGCGGGATGAAGCCGATCGCCAGGGTCAGCAGCGCCACCAGGATGCCGAGCGCGATCAGTCGGATGCCTTCGCCGACGGTGGTCCAGAAGCCGGTCTCTCCGGAGGGTTCGCCGCCCATCGAGCGCTCGACCCCGCGCCAGATCCGCTGGTAGAACGGGTCGCCGATCGTCAGCGTGAGGGCGGTGAACACGGCGCCGGCGAGGGTGAGGGCTGCGATGAACATCACGATGCCCAGGCTCACCCGAAGGATCTCCCGCCATGGGCTGATCCATCCGTCGGCGAACGGCGTCGCCCAGTCGGTCACGAGGCCGAGGCTGAAGCCGAACGGGACGAGCACTGCGGCGAGCACGAAGAACGCGATGACGGCGGGAATCAGGCCGAGGGCCATGAGCTTCGGGCGCACGGTCCAGAACCGGAAGCCTGTGATGAGCATTCCGACGCCGATCCCGAACTCCCGCAGCATCGTTCCAGCGTAGAGTGCGGCGCGGACATCGGCACGGCTCCGGTGTTCGGTCACGCTTCGGGCGGGTGCGCCGCGCGCAGCAACGGCGCTCGCGCATCCACCGCCGCGTTCAGACGGCCTTGCGCAGCGTGAAGCCACGCGGCGTCGCGACGAATCCCGCCTCCTGCAGCGCGATCGCGAACGGCGTGCCGTAGACCGGCTCGCCATTGATCTTCTCGACCGTCAGGGTCTCGAGTCGGCGCGCACGGGAGGTCGCTGCGAGATCGGATGCCGCGGCACGCAGCGCCTCGTCGTCCTCCCCGAACGCCAGCACCGTGCGCCCGCCGCGCTCGAGATACAGCACGAGCGCACCGTCGACGAGGACCACGATTCCGCCGGCCTTGCGGCCTGGGCGGTGCGTCACCCCCTCGCGTCGCGGCCAGGGCAGCGCCGCACCATACGGATTGGCCGGGTCGGTCGCGGCAAGGGTGATCGCGTGGCGCGGCGGCGGGTCGGAGAGCCCGGCGAAGGTGCGCAGACGGTCGACTGTGGTGGATGCCGCGAATTGCGCAGCCCCGAGCTTCTCGATGACGTACCCGCGACGGCAGTGCCCGGCCTCCTCGAACCCGGCCAGCACGCGGTACACCTGCGCGAAACCACCAGGGACGCCCTCGGACTGCGCCGATCCGCGCGTGACGACGCCGTAGCGGTCGAGAAGCAGCCCCGCGGTCACGGTGGCGCGCCGTGCGGCATCCGTCTCGCCGGGAGGCAGCAGCGACCAGCGGCCGCCGGTGAGAGTCGGTCGGGCCACGGTGCCTGCGAATGACACTCCGCGGTAGGTGCGTGCCCGGGGCGCACGACGTACGGCCTTGTGCGCCTGGGAGCCGCCCGCGAGCAGCTGACGGACCGGCGCGAACGTATCGTTCGTGACGCGACCCGACCAGGTGAGCGCCCACAAGGCGTCGAGTACGGACTGCTCGTTCTCGGCACCGACGCGGTCGCGCAGGGGCGCGGCGAAGGATGCGCCACCCACTCCGAGAGCGCCCAGCAGCCGGGCTTCGAGGGAATCCGCAGCGATCTCGGTCTCGTCGGGCTCTGGCAGCGTGAACGGGGCGAGATCGACAGGATGCAGCGACACCCAGCCATCGCGTCCGGGGAGCGTCCCGTGGCCGGACCAGAGGACCTCGCCGTTCGCAGTGAGTTCGTCCAGCATCGCGGGGGCGTAGTCGCGCACGCGCGACGGCAGGACGAGAGATTCCCACGCGCTCGCCGGAATCGGCACACCGGCGAGCTGCTCGATCACGCTGAGCACGCCGTCCAGGCCCTCGACCGGGCGGGAGAGATGCTGCCAGTCCGGCAGGAAGCGCGCGAAGGCGGTCGGTTCGACCGGCTCGACGCTGCCGCGGATGGCCGCGAGCGACCGCATCCGCAGCCGGCGCAGCACTTCGGTGTCGCACCACTCCGGACCAGCGTCGGCTGCGGCTTCGGCGGCGGACAGGAAATAGCCGCTGCTGATCCGTCCTGCGCTCTCGAGACGCTGAAGGGTGTGTCGGGCCACGGCTGTTCCGATGCCGAATCGGGCCGCCACGGCATCCGTCGTGAACGGCCCGTGCGTGCGCGCATGCCGGGCGATCAGGTCGCCGAGGGGATCGGCGAGCGGCTCGAGGAAGGCCACGGGGATGCCGGTCGGCAGTGCGGCGCCGAGTGCATCGCGCAGACGCGCGGCATCCTCGATGGCCGCGAAGCGGGCGACCCCGCCGATCGTGACCGGGATCGCGCGCCGAGCGGTGACGAGCGCGTCGAGGTGGGCGTACGCGGCTTCGAGCGGCGTGTGCGCATCGGTGGGATCATCGGTGGGCGCGAGCCGCTGGGCGATCTCGGTGGCATCCATCGGGCCGAGCATCCGCAGCAGGTCGGCGACGCCCTCGAGACCGCGGGCGCGGCGATCGGGATCCAGCCGCTGCGCCTCGCGTTCGAACTGGGCGATGACCTCGGGGTCGAGCAGCTCGCGCATCTCGACCGTGCCGAGCAGCTCGCCGAGCAGCGCGGGGTCGACCGACAGTGCGGCGGCGCGTCGCTCGGCCAGCGGGGAGTCGCCTTCGTACATGAAGGCGCCGACATAACCGAACAGCAGATCGCGCGCGTACGGCGACGGCTGGGCCGGTTCGGTCTCGACGAGGCGCACACGGCGATCGGCGATCGACGTCGCCAGCGCGCGCAGCGACGGCAGGTCGTACACGTCCTGCAGCACTTCGCGCAGCGTCTCGAGGATCACCGGGAACGTGGGGTGGCGCCTGGCCACTTCGAGCAGCTGGGCGCTGCGCTGACGCTGCTGCCAGAGGGGGGAGCGGCGATTCGGGTTCGTCCGGGGCATGAGCAGCGCGCGGGCCGCGCATTCGCGGAAGCGCGAGGCGAACAGGGCCGAACCGCCGACCTCTTCCGTCACGAGCTGCTCGAGCTCGTCCGGGTCGAACACGAACAGGTCCGCGCCCGGCGGTTCGCTCTCGGCATCCGGAATCCGGACGATGATGCCGTCGTCGCTGGCGACCGCGGAGCCCTCGACTCCGAGGCGCTCGCGGACGCGGGCGTTGATCGCCAGGGCCCAGGGTGCGTGAACCTTCATGCCGTACGGGGAATGCAGGATGATGCGCCAGTCGCCGACCTCGTCGTGGCCGCGCTCGACGGTCAGCGTGCGATCGGTGGGCAGCGTGCCGGTGGCCTCGCGCTGCTCGGCCAGATGGGCCATGAGGTTGTCTCGCGCCATCGCGTCGAGACCGGCGTCCATGAGCCGCTGCGTCGCCTTCGCCGGTTCGGCGGACGACACCTCGCGCGAGAAGGCGCCGAGCGCTTCGCCGAGCTCGAACGGGCGCCCGATGCCGTCGCCGTGCCAGAACGGAACTCGCCCCGGTTGACCGTAGGCGGGGATGACGTTGACACGATCGTGTGTGATCTCGGCGATGCGCCAGCTCGTGGTTCCGAGAGTGAAGACATCGCCGACCCTGGACTCGTAGACCATCTCCTCGTCCAGTTCGCCGACCCTCGCGCCCGTCGACTCGCCGGCGACGAAGACGCCGAACAGACCGCGGTCCGGGATCGTCCCGCCGCTCGTGACGGCGATGCGCTGCGCGCCGGGTCGTCCGGTGAGCGTTCCGGCATCCCGATCCCAGACGAGGCGGGGGCGCAGCTCGGCGAACTCGTCGGACGGGAAGCGACCGGCCAGCAGGTCGAGCGTCGCCTCGTAGGCCGAGCGGGGCAGCGACTGGAACGGCGCGGACCGGCGCACCGTCTCGAACCACTCCTCCACGCCGATCGGATCGATCGCGCACGCGGCGACCGTCTGCTGGGCCAGGATGTCCAGCGGATTGCGGGGCACGGAGATCGCCTCGATCTTGCCCGCGAGCATCCTCTCGGTCACGATCGCCGTGTGCAGGACGTCGCCGCGGTGCTTGGGGAACAGGGCCGCGCGGCTGACCTCGCCGACCTGGTGGCCTGCGCGTCCGACCCGCTGCAGACCGGATGCTGCGGACGGCGGCGCTTCGACCTGGATCACGAGATCGACGGCTCCCATGTCGATGCCGAGCTCGAGGCTGCTGGTCGCGACGACGCAGCGCAGGACGCCGGATTTCAGCTCCTCCTCGACCTGGGCGCGCTGCTCTTTCGAGACCGATCCGTGGTGGGCCTTCGCGAGTACGGGATCCGCGCCCGAGGTCGCGCCGCCCTGCGCAGGCATCGCGGCCGGCACCCGCCGCGCCGGAGCCGGTGGCGGGCTCTCGCCGCTGCGTTCGGCGTAGATCTCGTTGAGTCTGCCGGTGAGGCGCTCGGCCAGGCGGCGCGAGTTCGCGAACACGATCGTGGAGTTGTTCTGCAGGATCCGGTCGACGATCGCCTCTTCGACGTGCGGCCACACCGAACCGGTGACCTCGGTGTATTCCGCATCGGCCGGCGCCATCGGATCCGGCACCCCCGGCGGTGCCGGCGGGTTCGTCATATCGGGGATCGGGACGACGACGCCGAGCTCGAACGTCTTCGTCGCGCGCGGTGCGACGATCTCGACCGGTTCCGAACCGCCGAGGAAGCGGGCGACCTCGTCGATCGGCCGCACCGTCGCGGACAGCCCGATGCGCTGCGCCGGCGACTCGGCGTCGCGGGCGCGGCGCAGGGCGTCCAGGCGCTCGAGGCTCACCGCCAGGTGGGCGCCTCGTTTGGTCGCGGCGACCGCGTGCACCTCGTCGATGATCACGGTGTGCACGCCGCGCAGGGTCTCGCCCGCGCGGCTGGTGAGCATGAGATAGAGCGACTCGGGCGTCGTGATGAGGATGTCCGGTGGATTCGACACCAGTTTGCGGCGGTCGCTCGAGGTCGTGTCGCCCGAGCGCACGCCGACGGTGACGGAGGGAGCAGGGATGCCGAGTCGCCGCGCGGATTGCCCGATGCCGACCAGAGGAGAGCGGAGGTTGCGCTCGACATCGACGCCGAGCGCCTTCAACGGCGAGATGTAGAGCACTCGCGTGCGCGGTGCGTCATCATCGGCATCCGCAGGCCCGGCCGCCGACCGCTCGCGGAAGATCCTGTCGATCGCCCAGAGGAAGGCCGACAGCGTCTTGCCCGATCCTGTCGGCGCGACGACCAGAGCATGTTTGCCGGCCGAGATCGCGTCCCAGGCGCCGGCCTGCGCGTCGGTGGGTGCGGCGAACGCCCCGCGGAACCAATCCTGGGTCGCGGGGGTGAATCGCTCGAGCACGTCATGTCCTGAGCCCGTCGCAGCGTCGCTCATCTCTCCATCATGGTCGGTGCGTCCGACATCGGGTCGATGATGTCGGACGCACCGGTCGGACGATCGGCATCGCTGCGCGCGTACCCGCGTCGCGATCAGCCGACCTGCACGAGTCGGCCCTCCTGATCGATCTCGAGTGCGAGATCGAGACCGAGCCGGGCGAGGAACGCGTCGTCGTGGCTCACGACGAGCACGGCGCCGCGGTACGCCCTCAGTGCTTCGACGACCTGGTCGACCGTGTCGATGTCGAGGTTGTTCGTCGGCTCGTCGAGCACCACGAGGTGCGGCGCCGGGTCGGCGAGCAGCAGCTTCGCCAGGGCGACCCGGAAGCGCTCGCCGCCCGAGAGCGCCCCCACCGGGCGGTCCGTCGTCCCGCCGCGGATGAGGAAGCGTGCGAGCCGATTGCGCAGCTCCTTCTCGGGGATGGATGCCGCGACGACCGCGATGTTCTCGAACACGGAGAGCGTCTCGTCGAGCCCGTCGACGCGCTGCGGCAGGTAGCCGATGCGGGCGGTGTGGGCTTCGGCGCGCACCGGTCGCTCGCTGCTGCTCCGATCCGAGCCGGTGTCGTCGATGACAGCGGCTCCGCTCGCGACCAGGCGCTCGAGCAGCGTCGTCTTGCCGACGCCGTTGCGCCCGATCAGTGCGACGCGCTCCGGGCCCTGGATGATCCACTCGCGATCGTCGTCGCTGAGGGTGGCGATGCGACGAGTGCGGGAGACATCGGGATCGGGCAGCTCGATCTTCATGGTGTCGTCCGATCGGACTCGGCGGCCGGCCTGATCCAGGGCGGAGCGTGCGGCATCCTCTTTCGCGGCGACCTCCGTTCGAAGCCGGCCGGCCGAGACCTCGGCGGCCATCTTGCGGCCGTTGGCGATGATCTTCGGCACCCGCTTCTCCTCGAAGGCCTTGCGGCCCATCTTGGCGCGGGTCGCGAGCTTGGACTCCGCCTCGATGCGCTGGCGCTTCTCCTTCTTCAGCGCCTGGGCGGCATCGCGTTCGGCCTGCTTCGCGGCATCCTGTTCGGCATCCAACCAGGAGCGCCACTCGGAGTACGGCCCGCCGAACACACTCAGTGAGTGCGCGTAGAGCTCGGCCGTGTCGTCCATGAGCTCGAGCAGGGCGAGATCGTGACTGACGACGACGAGCGTCCCCTTCCACGATCGCACCATGTCGGCGAGCGTGGCGCGCGCGTCGCGGTCGAGGTTGTTCGTCGGCTCATCGAGAAGCGTGATCGGTGCGCGACGCAGACGGATGCCCGCGATCGCGACCAGCACGGCTTCGCCGCCGGACAGCTCGCCGACGCTCCGGTCGAGGAACGAGGGGTCGAGTCCGGCTTCGGCGAGGGATGCCTCGGCGCGCGCCTCGATGTCCCAGTCGTCTCCGACGGCGTCGAACTGCGCGGGGTCGACGTCGCCGGACTCGATCGCTCGGACCGCATCGAGCGCTCCGGCGACCCCGAGGAGCTCGGCGACGCGACGCCCGGTATCGAGCGTCAGCCGCTGCGGGAGATACGCGATCTCCCCGGTGGAGTGGATGCTGCCCGTCGTCGGTTCGAGCTCGCCGGCGATGAGTCGCAGCAGCGTGGATTTGCCTGAGCCGTTGCGTCCGACGAGGCCGGTGCGTCCGGTGCCGAATGCGCCGGAGACGCTGTCCAGCGCGACGGAGCCGTCCGGCCAGGTGAAGGTGAGTCGGTCGAGGGTGACCGATGCGTGAGGGGTCGGGGTTGACATGGTGTCTCCTGTCGAGTGCGAGGGTGCACTGACACCGGGGATCGCTCGACGCCGTAGCAGGCGGAGGATGCCGTGTCCGTGAAGGATCGTCGGGTCAGCGCGCGGGAAAGTGAGCGCGGAGGCGACGATTCAGATCAAAGGACTTCCAAACACGGCGGACAGGACATGGCGACGATACCCGCGTGGGAGCGATCGTGCAACCCGGGCGTGTCGCGGACGGGACTGCCTCAGGCGGTGGCGATCCGCTCCAGCCACTTGTCGAGGAACGCGCGGACGTCGAGCAGTTCGTCCTCCGAGACGCTGTGCGTGAGCCCGGGATAAACGCGCCCGGACAGATCCGAATGCTCGGGCAGCCAGAGCGCCGTGTGCGCGATCAGATCGGGCGGGATGACGTCGTCGTGCGTGCCTCGCCCCCAGAACACGGCGGGACGCAGCTGGCGCAGGTCCTCGTCGCGCGGCAGGTCGCCCGGCGTCGCATAGCCGCTCAGTGCGACGACCGCGTCGAAGCGTTCGGGTTCGAGCCGCAGCGCCTGCAGGGAGACGGCCGCTCCCTGCGAGAACCCGAGCAGCGCCACGGATGGCGCTCCGGGGGCCGCGGCATCCAACCAGGCGAGCAGTGCGCGGGCGGCGGCCGTCGTCGGTTCGGGGCTGCGCGAAGCGAGGTCTTCGATCGGATACCAGGATCGGCCGGGCATCGGCCAAGGCGGCGTGAGAGGCGCCGCGATCGAGGCGACGGCCACGCCGTCCGGCAGGTAGGGGATCAGCCCGTACAGGTCGTGTTCGTTCGACCCGTAGCCGTGCAGGAGCACCACGAGGGGAAGGCCGTCTCGGTCGCCCGGCGCCCAGCGCGTGGCAGTTTCGTCGATCCTCAGCGCGTCATCCACGCCACCATCCTGCCAGCGACCTCGGACAGGAACCGCGGTCTCGGTCCATCGGGCGGGGCGCGCCGACGAGGAACCGCTGCGCAGGTCCGCCTGGTAGAAATAACCCATGAGCGTCCGCACACCCGACCCCGATCCCGAGGACTCCGGCGACGACCTCGCGCACTTCAGCGAGGTGCCGGCCGGGGCGGCGAATCCGGGTTGGCTGAGCGAGTTCGAACTGGCCGAGGCGCGACGCCGTCTGCCGATGATCTATGTCGAGGCGCTTCCGGTGCGCACCGATGGCGTCGGACAGGTCACCGAGGTCGGGATCCTGCTGCGTTCGACGCCGCTGGGCGAGATGACCCGCACGATCGTGTCCGGTCGTGTCCGCTTCGGCGAGACGATCCGCGACGCGCTGTTCCGTCACGTCGAGAACGATCTGGGGCCGATGGCGTTTCCGCTGCTCCCGCCGCAGCCGGCGCCGTTCGCGGTCGCGGAGTACTTTCCGATCCCCGGTGTGAGCGCATTCCACGACGATCGGCAGCACGCGATCTCGCTGGCCTACATCGTTCCGGTGACCGGTACGTGCGAACCAAGGCAGGATGCTCTCGAAGTCACGTGGTTCTCGCCGGAGGATGCCGCGTCCGCCGAAGTCTCGGCCGAGATGGAAGGCGGTCGGGGCACGCTCATCCGTCAGGCGCTCGCCGCTCTCGGCCTGCTGCGCTGACGAGCGCGGACTCGCCCTTCGGAGCGGGGGCGTACCTGCACGTAGCACTTCTATCCGATTTCCTATAGGATTCTGAGCACGGCAGCGATATCCGCGGCCGCCCCGCTCTAAGGAGATCGCAATGACGCGCCTGTTCAACGATCCGGACGACTTCGCCGCCGATTCTGTGGCGGGTTTCGTCGCCGCGAGCTCGCGGTGGGTGCGTCCAGTGAACGGCGGCGTCGTCCGCTCGACGCGGGGCGCTGATCCCATCGTGTCGGTCGTGATCGGCGGCGGCAGCGGCCACTACCCGGCGTTCGCCGGCCTCGTCGGCCCGGGCCTCGCCGCCGGCGCCGTGATGGGCAACCTCTTCGCCTCGCCGTCCGCCCACCAGGTGCACACCGTCTCCACCGCGGCGCACGAGGGGCGCGGCATCCTCCTCAGCTACGGCAATTACGCCGGCGACGTGCTGCACTTCGGTCAGGCGCAGGAGCGTCTGCGCGCAGCGGGCGTCGACTGCCGAACCGTCACCGTCACCGACGACATCTCCAGCGCCCCGGCATCCGAGCGCGAGAAGCGCCGCGGAATCGCCGGCGACCTGGTCGTCTTCAAGATCGCCGGCGCCGCGGCGGAAGCCGGCCGCGACCTCGACGACGTCGAGCGCCTCGCGATCGCGGCGAATGACCGCACTCGCTCTCTCGGCGTCGCCTTCAGCGGCTGCACTCTTCCTGGTGCGGACGAGCCGCTGTTCACGGTTCCTGAGGGTCGCATGGCGGTGGGCCTCGGCATCCACGGCGAGCCGGGCATCGACGAGGTCGACGTGCCGACGGCCGCGGGCCTCGCTCAGCTGTTCGTCGAGTCGCTGCTCGAGGAGATCCCCGACGGCGTGGCGCGCGAGAACGCCCGCGTCGTGCCGATCCTGAACGGGCTGGGCAGCGTCAAGTACGAGGAGCTCTACGTCGTCTACGCCGAGGTCGATCGTCTGCTCGCCGACGCGGGCATCACGGTCGTCTCGCCGGAGGTGGGAGAGTTCTGCACCAGCTTCGACATGGCCGGGGTCTCCCTGACGCTCCTCTGGCTGGACGACGAACTCGAAGAGCTCTGGCTCGCGGCGTGCGACACCCCGGCTTTCCGCCGCGGCGCGGTCGAGGGGCGCGTGGTCGTCGACACGGTCGCCGCCGAGGACGAGGAGTTCGTCATCGGCGCGGCCTCCGACGCGTCCCGCGCCGCCGCGCAGACGATCGGTCAGGCGCTCTCCTCGATGGCCGCGATGCTGGATGCCGAGGCCGACGAACTGGGCCGCATCGACCGGATCGCTGGCGACGGCGACCACGGCATCGGCATGCAGCGCGGGAGCAGGGCGGCGGCGGCTGCGGCCGCGGAGGCCGTCGATGGCGGCGCCGGCGCGCGCACGACTCTGCAGCACGCCGGTGATGCCTGGGCCGACAAGGGCGGCGGAACCTCCGGTGCGATCTGGGGCGAGATGCTCGTCGCGCTGGGCATGTCGCTGGGAGACGAGGCTGGCGTCGACGCCGCAGCCGTCGGAGCTGGCGTCGCGCGCATGAAGGACGCCGTGATGTCCTTCGGCAAGGCCACCGTCGGCGACAAGACCATGATCGACGCGATCGTCCCGTTCGCGGATCGGCTGAACGAGCGACTGGATGCCGGTGACGACCTCATCCCCGCTTGGACGGGTGCCGCGAACACCGCGACCGAGGCCGCGGAGGCCACCGCCCACCTCACTGCCAAACTCGGCCGCGCGCGTTCGCACGGCGACAAGAGCCTCGGCACACCCGACCCAGGCGCGGTCTCATTCGCGCTCATCACGCATACGGTTCTCGACATCCTGAAGGGGAATGATTGACATGGCACTTCGACTGGTGATCGGTTCGGACGATGCGGGCTTCGACTACAAGGAGCGCATCAAGGCCGACCTGCTGAACAACCCGCTCGTGGCGGACGTCGTCGATGTCGGCGTCAACGCGGACGGACACACGAACTATCCGACCATCGCCACCACGGCCGCCGAGAAGGTGGCCGCGGGCGAGGCCGATCGCGCGATCCTCATCTGCGGCACCGGTCTCGGCGTCGCGATCGCGGCGAACAAGGTGCAGGGCATCCGTGCCGTCACCGCGCACGACTCGTTCAGCGTGGAGCGCTCGGTGCTCTCCAACGACGCGCAGGTGCTGTGCATGGGCCAGCGCGTGATCGGCATCGAGCTGGCTCGGCGCCTCGCGCGCGAGTGGCTGACCTACACGTTCGACCCGCAGAGCGCGTCGGCGGAGAAGGTCGACGAGATCTGCGCCTACGAAGGACGCTGAGCATGGCGGGTCGGATGCTCATCGGGGCGAGCCTGAAGATGTACTTCTCGCACGCCAGGACGCTCGCGTGGGTCTCGGATGTCGCCGAGATCCTCGCTTCGCATCCGGCTCGCGATGCCGTGACGGCGTTCGTGATCCCGCAGTATCCGTCGATCCCTGCGGCGCTCGACCACGGCGGCGCGCTCGCCGTCGGCGCCCAGAATGTCGCCACCGAGGATGAGGGCGCATTCACCGGAGAGGTCTCGGCGCGCGTGCTGGCTGAGCTCGGCTGCCGGTTCGTCGAGGTCGGCCATGCCGAGCGGCGACGGCTCTTCGGCGACACCGATGAGGTGGTCGCCGCCAAGACGCACGCGGCGCTGCGCAACGGCCTCACGCCCATCCTGTGCGTCGGGGAGGCTGAACGGATGGCGCCGGAGGACGCTGCGCAGGCCTGTCTCGCGCAGATCCGTTCCGCGCTCGCCCCCGCATCGGATGCCGGGGTCACCGGCCCTGTCGTGATCGCGCACGAGCCGCTGTGGGCGATCGGCGCCCCGGCGCCGGCCGGACAGGATCACATCCGTGGCGTCTGCGACGCGCTGCGCGCCGGGATGCCGGCGGATTCGGATGCGTCCGTGATCTACGGCGGCAGCGCGGGCCCGGGACTGCTCACGCAGATCGCGGACAGCGTGGATGGCCTGTTCCTCGGTCGATTCGCGCACGACCCGACGGCTTTTCGTGACATCCTCGATGAGGTGGGATCACTGACGGCGTGATCGCCGTCGAGAGGGAGAAGACGATGACTGATGGGGGATTGGTCGGGCTGGATGCCACCATCGAGCGCCGTGGCCTGCGGGACCACGTCTATGAACGCATCCTCCAGCTGCTGCTCAGCGGCGAGGCGGCGCCGGGTGCCCGGCTGTCGATCGACACGATCGCGCGTCAGCTGAACGTCTCGCCCACCCCGGTGCGGGAGGCGATGGTGCAGCTCGAGCGCACAGGGCTCGTCACCCGTGAGGCGCTCAAGGGCTACCGCGTGGCGCCGCCGCTCGGACGCGCGCAGCTCCAGGAGCTGTTCGATGCGCGGATCATGCTCGAATCCCGTGCGGCCCGCCTGGCGACACCTGCGAGCGGAGAGATGCTCGACGAGCTGCGGGTCGCCGAGGAATCGCATCGTCGCATCGGCGAGCGGGTCATCACCGCGCTGCGCGCCGCGACGACCGACGTCGAACTGACGACGGCGTACTTCGCCGCGGATGCCGCGTTCCACCGCGTCGTGTTCCAGCACTGCGGCAACCGCTACCTGACCGAGATGTCGGAGTCGCTCGGCGCCCAGCTGCACCGGATGCGGCAGTCGGCCGAGCACGGCGTGACGGATGTGCGCGAGGCGATCGCCGAGCACGAGGCCATCGTCGACGCCTTCGCCAGCGACGACGCCGACGCGCCGGAGGAGCAGATGCGTCGGCACATCGCCCAGGTGCGAGCCAGGTCGCTCGATCTCGAGAAGGCCTGAGTCGGCTGCAACGGTCCTGAGCGCGTCGGCGCGAACCGGGGCTTGCGCTTCGCTCTATTTCCTATAGGATCTATGAATGCCGACAGGATGTCGGAAACAGGATCGTCAACGGAGTCGTCATGACCGCATCGTCGCAGCCCCTCACCAGTGAGAACTGGCCCATCGCCGTCTGCATGCACGGATTCAGCCACGCCGTCCCCGCCGGCACGAGTCTGCACGACGCCTCCGCTGACGTCTGGGACGGCGTGTTCGCGCAGATCGAACGGCTCGGGTTCACCGCGCTCGAGATCGCCGACAACCACATCCGCCCCTCCGATCTGTCGGCCGAGCGGCGCGCCGAGCTGAAGACGATCGCGGGCAGTCACGGCGTCGATCTCATCTCCGTCCACGTGCAGCGCCAGAGCGTGATCGAGCCGGGCAAGGGCGAGGAGAACCTCGCGTACGCCCACCGGGCGATCGACGCCGCGGCCGATCTGGGCATGCAGGTGTTCTCCACCGGTCTGCACCAGCCGTTCTCCGAGGCGCAGCGCCAGGCGCTGTGGTTCTGGACGGCGCAGGGACCGGTCGACCCGGACGACGCCGAGGTCCGTGCACTCGCGGTGAAGCGCCTGCGGGAACTCGGGGAGCACGCGGCATCCGTCGGCCTGCCGATGGCCCTGGAGATGTACGAAGACACCTACCTCGGAACGGCCGACAGCGCTGTGCGCCTGATCGAGGAGATCGGGCTCGACAACGTCGGACTCAACCCCGACATCGGCAACCTCGTTCGCCTGCACCGTCCCATCGAGGACTGGCGCGAGATGCACGAGAAGACCCTGCCGTACGCCAACTACTGGCACGTCAAGAACTACATCCGTGACGAGTCGGCCGACGGAACCTGGCAGACCTCGGTGCCCACGAGCATGGAGCTCGGGCTCATCAACTACCGCGACATGGTCGCTCGCGCCGTCGAGCTCGGCTTCCGCGGGCCCTTCCTCATGGAGCAGTACGGCGGCGACAGCCTCGGCGTCTGCGCCACCAACCGTGACTACCTCCGGACTCTGCTTCCGGCCAACGCCTGATCTCGAAGGAGACGATTGACATGACTGACCAGGAACGCCCCGTCTACGCCGTCATCGGCAGCGGATACATGGGCGGCGGCATCGCCCAGTCCCTCGCGCTGTCGGGAGCCGACGTCCGCATCGCCGACGTCGACATCGAGATCGCCCGCGGCAATCGCGAGCGCCTCATCACGGAGGCCGCGCAGTTCGCCGCCGACGGACTCTTCCCCGCCGACGCATCGGTCATCATCGCGGAGCGGCTGAGGGCCGCGACGATCGAGGACGCCGTCGCCGGTGCCTCGTTCATCGAGGAGGCCGTGCCGGAGAAGATCGAGATCAAGCACGCGACTCTGCGCCGCATCTCGGAGGCCGCGGCACCGGACGCCATCATCGGCAGCAACACGTCGACGATCCTCATCGGCAAGCTGGCCGAGGCCGTCACGAACCCGGCGCGCTTCCTCGGCGTGCACTTCTCGAACCCCGCGCCGTTCATTCCCGGTGTCGAGCTGATCCCGCACGCCGAGACGTCCGACGCCGTGCTTCCCGTCGTCGAGCAGATCGTGGCGGCGACAGGCAAGGAGACGGCACGCGTCAAGGACGCCACCGGGTTCGTCCTGAACCGTCTGCAGTACGCGCTGTTCCACGAGGCGACCCAGCTCGTGGAGGAGGGTGTCGCGAGCCCCGAGGACATCGACACGATCGTCCGCACGACGTTCGGGTTCCGCCTGCCCTTCTTCGGCCCGTTCGCGATCGCCGACATGGCAGGGCTCGACGTCTACGCGTTCTGCTACGCGTCGCTGCAGACCGAGTTCCCCGAGCGGTTCGCCACGCCGAAGGCGCTCGCCGACCTCGTCGAGGCAGGCAAGCTCGGTACGAAGTCGGGAGCCGGTTTCCTCGACGTGCCCGCCGACCGGACGCCGGAGCTCGTCGCTTACCGCAACAAGGCCTACGTCGCGATGAAGAAGCTCATCGACGAACTGGGCCCTGCCCCGATCCACCCCGCACAGAGCTGAAGGACCCGATCATGGCAACTCCCTTCCCCGCAGAGCGCACCGCGATCCTGACCGGTGCGGCGAGCCCCCGCGGCATCGGTCGCGCGACCGCGTTCTACCTCGCCGAGCGCGGCTGGAACATCGGAATCATCGACGTCGACGGTGAAGCTGCGCAGCGCACGGCGGCCGAGGTCGCCGAGAAGCACGGCGTCCGCGCCGCGGGCGCCGGCGCCAACGTGGCCGACCGCGAGCAGGCCGTCGCGGCCGTCGACGCTCTCGAGGCCGAGCTTCCGCAGGTCGTGGCGCTGGTGAACTTCGCCGGTGTCTCGTCGCCGATCCCGTACCTCGAGGTCACGCCCGAGGAGTGGCATCGTGTGCAGTCGATCAACCTCGAAGGCGTGCACTGGATCACCCAGCGCGTTTCGCGCACCCTCGCCGAGAACGGTGTGGGTCGCCTGGTCGGCATCTCATCGGTGTCCGCCCAGCGCGGCGGCGGCACCTTCTCGAAGACGCCGTACTCGGCGTCGAAGGCCGGTGTCATCGGCCTCATGCGATCGATCGCGCGCGAGCTCGGTCCGGTCGGGGTGACGGCCAACGTGATCTCACCCGGCCCGATCGACACCGACATCATGGGCGGGACCCTGACCGACGAGCGCAAGACCGCGATGGCCGCCGACGGAGTGCTGCCCCGGATCGGCACCCCGACGGACATCGCCGCTGCGGTCGCCTACCTGATCAGTGAGGATGCCGGATTCGTGACGGGTCAGACCCTGAACGTCGACGGCGGCCTCTACATGCACTGACGATCCCCGAAGGGAGCACCCGCATGACCCGTTCCTGGTCCAAAGGTCGCATCGCTTTCCTGGTGCTCGGAGTGATCTGCGTGGCCGTCGGCCTCGTCATGATCATCCCGGCACTGGGCAGCTGACCCGGCATCACCCGACAAACCCCTAACTGCTCAAAGGAGAGTCCTCGTGTCCGCATCCGATTTCGGCGAGACGACGCGCACCAACGTCACCGTCGCCCAGGGCCTGCTCAACAGCCCTCACCTGGCCAGCGGCATCCGCAAGGCGACCTTCCGCCTCATGCCGATGCTCATCATCCTCTACTTCGTCGCGTTCCTGGATCGCACGAACGTCGGCTTCGCTGAGGCCGCGATGGAGGTCGATCGCGGCATCTCCGCCGGTGCCTACGCGCTCGGCGCCGGCATCTTCTTCATCGGCTACGCGCTGTTCGAGATCCCCTCGAACCTGCTGCTGGACAAGTTCGGTGCGCGCTTCTGGCTCGCCCGTATCGCCATCACCTGGGGTATCGTCGCTTCGCTGTTCGCGTTCGTGAACGGCGAGACGATGTTCATCATCCTGCGCTTCCTGCTCGGTGTGACCGAGGCCGGTCTGTTCCCCGGTGTCATCATGTTCCTGGCGCAGTGGTTCCCCAACAAGCGCCGCGTGCAGATGTTCGCGCTGTTCTACCTCGCGCAGCCGTTCTCGCAGATGCTCGGCGCCCCGCTCTCGGGCGGACTCATCAGCTTCGGCGAGCAGGTCACGCCGTGGGCCGGATGGCAGGTGATGTTCTTCGTCGAGGGCATGATGGCCGTCGCCGCGGGTATCGCCGCCTTCTTCTTCCTGGTGGATTCGCCGCAGAAGGCGAAGTTCCTGACGGATCAGGAGAAGTCCGCGCTCAAGGACGTCATGGAGCACGAGAACTCCGTCAAGGAGGCGGACGGACCACGAGGGATCGGCGCCGCGCTGATCAGCTGGAAGGTCTGGTACTTCACCGCCATCTACTTCTGCCTGCAGATCGCCGTCTACGGCACCACCTTCTACCTGCCGCAGCAGGTGGCCGGTCTCATCGGTCAGGACGTCGGCTGGCAGGTCGGGCTCGTCTCGGCGATCCCGTGGGCTGTCGGTCTGTTCGCCTGCTACTACGTCGGCAAGTTCGCGACCTCCGTCAAGCGCCGCCGCAACTGGGGAACGCTGTTTTTCTTCATCACCGGCGTCGCGATCCTCATCTCGGCCTGGGCCGGGGCCAACGGGCAGAGCCTGCTCGGCATCGTGGCGATCACGATCGCCGTGGCGGCGTTCCTCTCCACCGGCCCGATCACCTGGTCGTTCCCGACGTCGTTCCTCACGGGCGCTGCAGCAGCGACCGGTATCGGACTGATCAACTCGCTGGGCAACCTCGGCGGCTTCGTCGCTCCGATCATGCGCACCGGCGTCAACGAAGCCGTCCCGACCGACAGCGGAGCGTGGGGCGTCGTGTCCCTGGGAGTCTTCGCCTTCCTCGGCGCGATCCTCATGTGGACCACGCGCTACTTCAGCGCCAAGGCCGACGCGCTGCTGGTCGAGGAAGCCGTTCCGGGGCACTGACCCGGAATCGAACGGAAGCGGGACGTGCATCGGAGGGATGCACGTCCCGCTTCTCCTGTTGCGGTGGGTTCACGTCGGACGGCGGCTCGATGGTTCGCCATCGAGTTGCGGACCCTGCGCGACAACGTGTATTCATATCGAAGGCGCGGCGATCTGCTGGGGCGCCGTCTCGAGGGGATCTCATGGGGAATGCAACGTCAGCGCGCCCGTTGCGCGCTATCGCGGGAATCATGTCCAGTGCCGTTCTGATCGCGTCGATGGTGGCTCTGTCGCCGACGCCGGCATCCGCTTCGACCGCGGGTGGCGTGCCCCAGGCAGGCATCGTCTCGGCGGCTTCTTCTTTGACCATCGGTACGCCGAAGGTCACGGGAACCGCGACGATCGGGCAGACGCTGAAGGCATCACCCGGGACATGGACCGCGGGAACCGCGTTCGCCTACCAGTGGCTCGCCAACGGTGCACGCATCGCAAAGGCCACGGGCTCGACACTCGCGCTCACCGCATCGCTCGTCGGCAAGAAGATCTCCGTGCAGGTCACCGGTTCGCAGCCCGGCTATACGACCGCATCCAAGACCTCCGCGGCGACGGCGGCCGTTCTGCGAGCGCTGACGACCGCGACCCCGACGATCACCGGCACGGTGCAAGTCGGGCAGAAGCTCACGGCGAAGCCGGGCACGTGGACTTCCGGCACGGCGTTCACGTACCAGTGGTACATCGCGGGAGTCGCGGCATCCAAGGCGACGGCCTCGACCTTCACGATCCCGGCGTCGGCGGCCGGCAAGACCGTGACCGTGGCCGTCACCGGAAGCAAGAGCGGTTACGCGAACGCCAGCCGCACCTCGAAGGCGACGGTGAGCGTGCGCGGCATCCTGACGGCTCCGACGCCCAGGATCTCGGGAACTCCAGCCGTGGGAACGAACCTGACCGCGGTGGCCGGAACCTGGACGGCTGGCACCGTGCTGACCTACCAGTGGTACGCGAACGGCGCAGCGATCTCGAAGGCCACCGGGTCGACGCTCGCGCTCTCGGCAGCCCTCGTCGGGAAGACGATCACGGTGAAGGTCACCGGTTCGAAGCCCGGCTATGCGACGGCGACCAAGGCATCCTCCGCCACCGGAAAGGTGTACTACCCGAACCGGACCACCCCGGCCTCCGAGTGGAACTGCCCGTCCTGGGCTCCCATCAAGGGCAACGCGAACTCGGGGATCTACCACGTGCCGGGCGGCCGATACTACGAGAAGACCAAACCGGAGGAGTGCTTCCGCACCGAGGCGGCGGCCGTCGCCGCCGGCTATCGCAAGTCGAAGCTCTGACTGCTCGGCCGAGAGGTCCGCGCGCCTGCCCCCGATGCGGCTGGCGAGCCCGGTTCGACACCTGACCCGGCCACGCGCCCTGGCACGGTCGTCCCGCCGCCGATCCGCGCGAGCCCGCCGAGATCGCGCAGGTTGAACGCGCCCTCCCAGCCGGTCACGCGGTCGTCAGCCGGCCGATCTCGGCGATGAACGCATCCACGTCCTCTTCGGCGGTGTCGAAGCTGCACATCCAGCGCACCTCGTTGCGCGCGGCGTCCCAGTCGTAGAAGCGGAACGACTCCCGGAGCCGGTCGGCGACGCCGTCGGGCAGCGTCGCGAAGACGCCGTTGGCCTGCGTCGGCTGGGTGAACTTCACGCCCCGGATCGCGCCGTCGGCGAGTCCGGACTCGATGCCGGCCCGCAGGCGCTGGGCCATCGCGTTCGAGTGCGTGGCGTTGCGCAGCCAGAGGTCGCCGTCGAGCAGCGCGATGAGCTGAGCCGACACGAAGCGCATCTTCGAAGACAGCTGCATGTTGAACTTGCGCGAGTAGATCAGGCCATCCGACGCAGCGGGGTTCAGAACCACGACGGCCTCGCCGAGCATGGCGCCGTTCTTGGTGCCTCCGAAGCTCAGGACGTCGACACCGGCATCCGCGGTGAAGGCGGCGAACGGCACGCCGAGAGCGGCGGCCGCGTTCGAGATGCGCGCGCCGTCGAGGTGCAGCTTCATGCCGCGCGCGTGCGCGTGATCTGCCAGGGCACGGATCTCGTCGGGTGTGTACAGAGTGCCGAGCTCGGTGGACTGGGTGATCGAGACGACGAGCGGCTGCGCGCGGTGCTCATCGCCCCAGCCCCAGGCCTCGCGGTCGACGAGTTCGGGGGTGAGCTTGCCGTCGTCCGCCTGTACGGTCAGGAGCTTGAACCCGCCGATGCGCTCCGGAGCGCCGCCCTCGTCGACGTTGATGTGGGCGGTGGATGCCGAGATCACCGCGCCCCAGCGCGGAAGCATGGACTGCAGGCCGGTGACGTTCGCGCCGGTTCCGTTGAAGACCGGGAACGCCTCGGCATCCGCACCGAAGTGCGAGCGGAAGACGTCCTGCAGCCGCTCGGTGTAGACGTCCTCGCCGTAGGCGACCTGGTGCCCGTCGTTCGCGGCGGCGATGGCCGCCAGAACCTCGGGGTGGATGCCGGAGTAGTTGTCCGACGCGAATCCCCGGATCGCGGGGTCATGAAGGGTGCTCACCACACAAGCCTATGTCGGATGTCGGCGGTCCCGATTACTCTCGGAGCCATGGACCGGACTCTTGCGAAACGCGCCTTCGCGAACGTCCTCGTCAACACGCTCATCGCGAACGTGACGACGAGTTTCCTGTGGTTCGCGCTGACGTTCTGGGTGTACATCGAGACGCAGTCGGTGCTCGCCACGGGCATCATCGGCGGTGCCTACATGCTGTTCGTCGCGATCTTCGCGATGGTGTTCGGCACGATCGTCGACCGGCACCGCAAGCACGCCGTCATGGTGCTGTCGAGCGTCATCTCGGCGGTCGCTTTCGGCGTCGCCGGCGTCCTCTACCTGTGGCAGCCAGAGTCCGAGCTGCTGAACCTCGGCGGGCCCTGGTTCTGGCTGTTCTCCGGTGTCATCCTGTTCGGCGGCGTGATCGAGCAGCTGCGCAACATCGCCCTGTCCACCACCGTGACGCTGCTGATCGAAGAGGACAAGCGGGCGAACGCCAACGGACTCGTCGGCACGGTGCAGGGGCTCGCCTTCCTGGTGACGAGCGTGTTCTCCGGACTGTCGATCGGGTTCCTCGGCATGGGCTGGACGCTCATGATCGCGATCGCCGCCATGGCGCTCACCTTCGTGCACCTGCTGTTCGTGCGGATCCCCGAGGACGACCCGGAGCCCGATGCGGATGGCTCCTCGAGCGCCCTCGACTTCCGCGGCAGCGTTCGTGCGATCCGGCTCGCACCAGGCCTGTTCGCGCTGATCGTGTTCTCGACCTTCAATAACCTCATCGGCGGCGTCTACATGGCGCTCATGGACCCGTACGGGCTGACGTTGTTCAGCGCACAGGTGTGGGGTTTCGCGCTGGCGTTCGCCTCGACCGGGTTCCTCATCGGCGGCGCGCTCGTCGCCAAGTTCGGTCTCGGCAAGCGCCCGGTGCGCACACTGCTGTTCGTGGTCATGGCGATGGGACTGCTCGGCGCCGTCTTCATGCTGCGCGAATGGTGGCCGCTGTACGTCGTCGGCATGTGGTTCTACATGATGCTCGTGCCGCCGGCCGAGGCCGCGGAGCAGACGGTGATCCAGAAGGTCGTGCCCTATCAGCGGCAGGGTCGGGTGTTCGGGGTCGCCGCGGCGATGGAGGCCGCAGCCGCACCGATCACGGCGTTCCTCATCGCGCCGATCGCCGAGTTCTGGATCATCCCGTACATGGACAGTGCGCCGGGGCGGCAGCAGTGGGGCTGGCTGCTCGGCGACGGAGAGGCGCGGGGCATCGCCCTCATCTGCCTGTTCGCCGGGATCATCATGGTGATCATCGGCGGTCTGGCCTTCTTCACTCGCTCGTACCGGAAGCTCACTGAGCTGTACGCCACGGCCCCCGAGCAGGAGGTCGGACCGGACGCCGAGCCGACGGATGCCGTCGACACCGATCTGGAAGACACGCGCGCCGATGCCCGGGTCTCCGACGCGCGCGCTCCCGACGCGCCGCCGCCCGTGCGCGGCCTACCGCCGGAGTACCCCGAGCATCGCGGGTCCTGATCTTCACCTCTCGATCGTGGAGCGACGGGAGCGAGTCCGAGCCCGCCTGCGCGGAGACGTTCAGATCTCGATGATCTGGTCGTTCAGGGCCGCGGCGTCCCGGTCCCACAGCGCGGTCACGGCCGCGGCGAGAGCATCCGGTTCCAGGCTCTTCGCGCGGAAGACGACGGATGCCGCGCGCATCGGCTGCTCGGCATCCCTGGCCGCCTTCGCGAACCCTTGTGCGACGGCGCGAGCCCATGCCTCGCTGGCCGCCTTGATCGCGGCGTAGTTCGCACCGCCGGCGAGAGGGCGGGCGACCGCGGTGGAGGAGACGATCGCGAAGCGTCCGTCATCCGACGCGCGGAGTGCCCCATCGAATGCCCTGCTCGTCGCCCGAACGGCCTGCAGCGCAGGAAGGAGCGCATCGAAGTCCTCGTCGCTCTGACCGGAGAGCCCGCCGCCACCGCGCCACCCCCCGACGAGGGGGATCACTCCGTCGATCGTCCCGAGCGTGGCCGCCAGCGCGGTCATCTCCGCCAGCGAGGTCGCGTCTGCCACCTCGACCTGCGCCCCGGCATCCTGGAGCGCCTCGAGCCGATCCGCCGACCGTCCGGTCGCGACCACGCGCGCCCCGGCATCCACCAGGGCACGCGTCACCGCCAAGCCGGCCGCGCTCGTCGCGCCAGCCAGCACCACGCGTTGCGTCATCATGATCTACTCCGACGACGGTCAGTCCGTGCCGCGGATCCCCTGCGTCGACGCGATCACGTCGCGCATCTTCTTCTCCAGCGCCTCGAAGAACATAGACAGCGGAAACTCGTCGGCGAGCACGGCATCCGTGAATCCCTTCGGGGGGCCGCCCAGCACCTCGTCCGAGAGCCCGCGCGCCCACACGGACGCCGGGTTCGGCGTCAGCACCGAACTGACCAGTTCGTACGCGGCGAGCCAGTGCGCGGTCTTCGGCCGGTCGATCGACCGCCAGTACAGCTCGTCGATCGCCGCGCCGAGCGCGATCACCGCATCCGGAACGCTGTCCCAGTCGAACGCGAGCTGCGTGTCCGTCCAGTGCAGCACTCCGCGCTGGTGCAGCCAGGCGAACAGCAGCTGTCCGCCGAGCCCGTCGTAGTTGCGCACCCGCGACCCGGTGATCGCGAACCGGAAGATCCGGTCGAAGATCACCGCGTACTGCACGAGTCCGGCGTGCTCGAGCATCTGCTGCTCGGCATCCGACAGCTCCTCACCCGCAGAAGCCCGCGCAGCCAGGCGCTGACCGATCTCCACCGACGACCGGAACGCCGTCAGATCGCACCGCAGCTCTTCCAACGAATACAGGAAGAACGGCATCCGCTGCTTGATCATGAACGGGTCGAACGGCAGGTCGCCGCGCATGTGTGTGCGGTCGTGGATGATGTCCCACATCACGAAGGTCTTCTCGGTGAGGTCCTGATCATCCAGCATCCGCGCGGCGGCAGCAGGGAGGTCCAGCTTCGTGATCTCGGAGGCCGCACGCACCACGCGGCGGTAGCGCGCGGCCTCGCGGTCCTGGAAGATCGCGCCCCACGTGAACGGGGGGATCTCCCGCATCGCGACGGTCTCCGGGAACAGCACGGCAGAGTTCGTGTCATAGCCGGGCGTGAAGTCGATCAGCCGCAGCGAGACGAACAGCTTGTTGCCGTAGTCGCCGCTTTCCAGCTCGGCGATGAACTCCGGCCAGATCGCCTCGACGATCAGCGCCTCGACGAGCCGGTCGCTGGATCCGTTCTGCGTGTACATCGGGAAGACGACGAGATGACGGATGCCGTCGACCCGATGCTGCTGCGGCTGGAAAGCGACGAGGGAGTCCAGGAAGTCGGGCACACCGAACCCGGAGTCCGCCCAGCGCTCGAAGTCCGCGACCGACGCGTTCAAGTACTCGGCGTCGTGCGGGAACGCGGGCGAGAGTGCGCGGATGCCGGCGACGATCGCGGCGACATGCTCGCGCGCGGCGTGGTCTGCTCCACCGGCCGCGTCGGTCGAGGGGATCGACCCGTCCTGCGTCTGCAGTGCGCGGATCGCGATGGCCGCCTCCTTCAGCTGCGTCCACGCGGCGGACGTCTCCGCGATTGAAGCATCCTCCACGACCTCGGGCTCGCCGATGATGGCCTTGGCAGCAGGAAGAGTGGACATCGGGACCTCCGATTCTGAGGTGTGGCGGAATATCTCCGGTGAAAGCGTGAGATGACCGATATTCTTCCATGTATGGAAGATGCTGTCGACCGCGCGATCATCGCCGAGGTCTCCCGTGATGCACGCGCCACCCTCGCTCAGCTGTCCGAGGCGGTGGGGCTGGGGACGTCCGCCGTGCAGTCGCGCTTGAAGCGACTCGAATCCCGGGGGATCATCACGGGCTATCGCGCGCTCGTCGACGCCGAGCAGGTCGGCAAGCCGCTCTCTGCTTTCATCGAGATCACTCCTCTCGACCCCGCGCAGCCGGACAATGCTCCCGAGCTGCTCGAGCACCTCACCGCGATCGAGGCCTGCCATTCGATCGCGGGGGCGGCGAGCTACATGCTCTTCGTGCGCGTCCCGACGCCACGTGCTCTGGAAGAGCTGGTGCGCGACATCCGCCTCGCGGCCAACGTCTCGACGCGGACGACTGTGGTGCTGCAGACGTTCTACGAGCACCGCCCGATCGTCCCCGCCGAATAGGCCGGCCCCGCGCCGCTCGGAGCGCCACCCACTCACAGCACCGCCCCTACCATCGCCTCTCCGAGTGGCGTGCGCAGATGCAGCATCCGATTGGCGCTCCGCTCGCTCGCGATCAACCCCGCCCCGCGCAGGACGCTCAGATGGTGGGATGCCGTCGACACGGCGATCTCGGCATCCCTCGCCACCTGCGAAGTCGTGCGGGCGGACCCGGATGCGAGCAGAATGCCCGCGCGCGCCGGGCCGAGGAGCGCGCCAAGCGCCTCGGCGGTCTCGGAGGAATCACGCGCCCACCCGGCCGTGATGCCCCGCGCCGGATAGAAGAGCGTCGGCTGCGCCGGAGGCTCGGTGAGCACCATGCATCCCCACGACGACATGACCGACGGGACGAGCACGAGGCCGACACCGCGGCAGTCGACCTGCTCGCTGTGCCGACGAAGGCGCACGTGAACGGCGCCGTCGCCCCAGCTCACCCGCGCGTGCAGGCCGCCCGCCATGGCCGAGATCCCGGACGCCGCGATCGTCCGCGACCGCGTGGCGATGTCGGCGCGCAGAATGCGCTCGAGCTGCGGCCACACCGGCGCGACGGCAGCATCCCACACCTCAGACCAGGCGTCCGCGATCATGCGCCGCGCGCGTTCGGGGTCCTTCTGCATGTCGCGCAGCGCTCGCTGCCTCGCGCCCTGCGAGCGCACGACCATCTTTCCGAAGTCGACGCGCATCGGTGCGAGAGCGGCGGAGCGCAACGCATCGAGCTCGGCCTCCGGCGTCATGTCCCAGCGCGGCGTCGCCGTGAGGAAGTCGGGCATGTAGCCGTCGTCTCCGATGACGGCGGCGAGCAGCGCGAAGCTCTCGCGAGGCAGGCGCTCGCGCACCGCGCGCAGCCACCCCCACTGCAGCGGATGCTGGGCCGGTCGCAGCAGCACCCGCACGGCGTGGGCGAGCTCGTGCCCTGGAGAGACGCCGAAGCGCACGGCCTCGACGTCGCCGGGGCTCAGATGGAACTCGACGCGATGGTCGGGGTGCTCGACGCCCTCGATCGGGCGCGTATTTCGATCCACATCGAAACTCTAGGATGTCGTCTGCACTGTGTCGAGACTGGAGCCATGAACAGCAGAACTCTTCCCGAGGGGGTCGTCGCCGTAGCGGACATCCGCATGGGAGCCAGCCGCAGCCGCAGGTTCGTCGGAGCAGAGCATGACGCCGACGTCTCCTACTTCTACGTCGAGAACCAGCCGGGCGAAGGGCCGGGGTTGCACTGGCATCCCTACTCCGAGACCTGGGTGGTGCTGGATGGGAGCGCCCGCATCACACGCGGCGACGAGACCTTCGACGCGATCGCCGGCGACACCGCCACCGTCGCGCCCTTCGTACCGCACGCCTTCGTCAACGCCGGAACCGGCGTGCTGCGCATCCTCTGCATCCACGCATCCGCCATCATGATCCAGACGTTCCTCGACCAGGCATAACCAGGAGACCCCATGTCCTTCCAGGCATACCTCGACAACATCGAGACCAAGACCGGCCTCACGCCGCGCCAGTTCATCGACCTCGCAACCGAGAAGGGATTCGGCGCCGACACCAAGGCGGCTCCGATCCTGGAATGGCTGAAGACCGACTACGACCTCTCGCGCGGCTACGGCATGGCCCTCGTGCACGTGATCACGAAGGGTCCGCAGATCAGCAGCAAGCACGTCGGGTCCGACGGTGCGCATGCCGACCCCGCGGACACGCTGTGGCTCGACGGCAAGGCCACGAACCCGAACGACGCGAAGGCAGGCGCATGACCGTCCGCGTCGATCTCAACATCTCCCTCGACGGCTTCGCCGCCACCGCAGACCAGACCCCGGATGACCCGATCGGGAAGGACTGGATGCGCCTCGTCGCGGCCTACACCGCGACACGCACGATGCAGTAGCGCGTCTTCGGCGAAGCATCGGGGGCCGGCACGACCGGTGTGGAGGAGAAGTACGCGGCCGCGTACTTCGAGGGGATCGGCGCCGAGATCATGGGGGCCGGCATGTTCGGCCTGCACATCTACGGCGACGATCCCGAGTGGCGCGGATGGTGGGGTGAGGAACCGCCCTTCGCGTGCCCGGTCTTCGTGCTCACGCATACTCCGCGTCCGTCGATCGAGTTCGACAACGGCACAGCGTTCCATTTCGTGGATGCCGAGCCCGCGGACGTTCTCCACCGGGCGGTCGAAGCCGCGGGCGGCGCCGACGTGCGCATCGGCGGTGGCATCGAAGTCGTGCGGCAGTTCCTCGCCGCGGGGCTCGTCGATCGGCTGCACGTCGCGGTCGTCCCGATCGTGCTCGGCCAGGGCACCCGGCTCTGGGACGGCATGCGCGGACTCGAGGACGGCTATGCCGTGACGGCTGAGGTGGCAGAGAGCGGCGTGACGCACCTCACGTTCCAGCGCTCCTGACGTCGGCTGCCACGGGGCACATCGGCGCGGCCACTATGATTCCTCCGTGGCGTCCAGCAAGCGATCTTCTCAGAAGCGTCCCCGTACGAGCGGCAACCCGGCGAAGCGACCCATCGTCGAGGCGCCCCCGGTCACGTTCGGCGACTGGGTGGGCGCGGCGCGGCTGCGGACCCTTCCGCTCGCCGTCGCTCCGGTCGTCATCGGCACCGGCGCCGCGCAGATCGTCGACACGGCCCTGCACTGGGTCATCGCGCTCGCGTGCCTCGCGGTCGCCGTCTTGCTGCAGATCGGTGTGAACTTCGCGAACGACTACTCCGACGGCATCCGGGGCACCGATGCGCACCGGGTGGGACCCGCGCGCCTGACGGCGTCCGGTCGCGTCTCCGCGAAGAGCGTGCTGATCGTCTCGCTCGTCTTCTTCGGCCTCGCCGCCGTCGCCGGGATCGCGATCGTGATCCGCACGCAGCAGTGGTGGATGCTGGCGGTCGGCGCCGTCTGCATCATCGCGGCCTGGTTCTACACCGGCGGCAAGCGCCCGTACGGCTACTTCGGCCTGGGCGAGGTGTTCGTCTTCGTCTTCTTCGGGCTCGTCGCCACGCTCGGCACGACCTGGGTGCAGGCGTTCGCACTGCCGCAGGAGGCGTGGCTCGGCGCGATCGCGGCCGGCCTGTTCGCGTGCGCCGTGCTGCTCGCCAACAACCTGCGCGACATCGATCAGGACAGGGTGGCCGGCAAGCGCACGCTCACGGTGCTGATCGGCCGACGCGCGACGCAGGTGCTGTTCACGCTGTTCCTGATCGTGCCGTTCGCGATCTCGACCTTCATCGCGCTGCTGTACCCGATCGCCTGGCTGACGCTGCTCGCGCTGCTGGCTGGTCTTCCCGCGCTGGCGATCGTGTGGAGCTATCGCAAGGCCGGCGAGCTCGTGATCGCGCTCGGGCTCACGTCGCTCACGGCACTGCTCTACGCGGGCGGACTGTACTGGGCTTTCGTCGGCTGACGCCCACGGTCGTCGGCTGACGCGGGTTCACGCGCCCGACGCCGGCCTCACTCGGTGGCGGCGTCCTCCGCTGCGGCGTCGTCCGCGGCCGTGCGTCCCTGCCCGGCGGCGCGCCGCTCGTGGAACTCGGAGGACGCATCCGAGAGGGGCTTGCGCAGGAACAGGAACGAGATGCTCATTCCGATCAGCGCGGCGAAGATCGCGGTGAGCCACCAGTACTCCCGCAGGATCGGGAAGAACAGCCACATGATCGCGAGCGGAACGACGAACGCCAGCAGGCGCAGCACGGAGTACACGAGGAGAGGCGGGATCTTCACGCGCCAAGTCTAGGCGGCGCGCCTGTGCGGCATCCGGGGATCGGATGCCGCACAGGAGGCGTCAGCTGCTGCGTCGGATCGCGCGGATGCCGACGAGCAGCCCGACCACGGCCACGGCGATGCCCGCCAGGCAGCCCCAGAGGATCGAGGGGTTCGCGTAGTCGCCGGCGAACAGTGCGCGCTCCGCCTGCACGACCCAGTTGACGGGGTTCACTCCGGCGACGACGCGCATCCATCCTGGGCCGTCGTCGAGGGGGAGAAGCATGCCGGAGAGGATGAGCAGCGGGAAGATCAGCGACTGCTGCACGCCCCAGAACAGCCATTCGCGGTCCTTGGTCGCCAGCGCGAGTGCGTAGGACAGCGAGCCCAGCCCGACACCGAAGACCGCGAGCAGCGCCAGGCCGGCGAGCAATCCGAGCGGATTGATCGTGAAGCCGAAGGGCCAGGCGATGAGCACGATGATCAACGCCTGCACCACGATCGGCGCGATCTCCTTCAGCGCGCGGCCGACCAGCAGCGAGGACCGTCCGAGCGGCGCGACGAGCGTGCGCTCGTGCGAACCGGTCATCATCTCGTACTGCAGATTCGAGCCGGTCGCGCCGGTGCCGAACAGCACGATCATCACGAGCACGCCGGGCACGAACCACTGCAGCGTCTCGCCGGCGGGCTGCCCGGACGAGCCGATCAGCAGGGGCGCGAACAGCCCGAGGAACACGAGCGGCTGCAGCAGGCTGAAGATCAGGGTGAACGGATCCCGCAGGGTCGGCCGCAGTTCCCTGGCCAGCACGTTGCGGGTGTCGCGCACGAGGTTCGCGCGGACGAGGGTGTCGGGGTTCGTCATGAGAGTGCTCCTGTCGTGATGGTCGTCTCGGCGTCGTTGTCGCCTGTGTCGGACGTGGCCTCTCCGCCCTCGCCGGCTTCGCGCAGCGTGCGTCCGGTGAGGGCGAGGAAGACGTCGTCGAGGGTGGGTGGGACGCCCGTGGCGCGGGTGACCGCGATGCCCGCGGCGTCGAGCTCGCGCACGATCACCGGCAGCAGGCGATCGCCGTCGGGAACCGTCAGCGAGAGCGACGCGTTCTCGCGCGCGACCTCACGCGGCGTGAGCCGAGCGACGATGGGCTGCGCGGTCGCAGCCTGTGCCGCATCCGCGAACCCGAAGGTGAGCACGTCGCCCGCGAGCGTCGCCTTGAGCGCATCGGCCTGGTCGTCCGCGATGATGCGGCCGCGGTCCATGACCATGACGCGTTCCGCGTAGCGGTCGGCCTCCTCGAGATAGTGCGTGGTCAGGAAGACCGTCGTGCCGTGCTGGCGGCGCAGCTGGAGGATGTGCTCCCATAGGTTGGCGCGGCTCTGCGGATCGAGGCCCGTCGACGGCTCGTCCAGGAAGAGCAGCGGCGGGGCGTGCATGAGTCCCAGCGCGATGTCGAGTCGGCGCTTCTGTCCGCCGCTGAGCTGCTGGACCGTGCGGCCGACGAACCCACCGAGATCGAGCGACTCGATCAGCTCGTCCGCGCGTCGGATGCTGTCGCGCCGGCTCATCCCGTAGAAGGCGCCCTGACTGAGCAGCTCGTCGCGCACGCGCTGGGCGAAGCTGCCGCTCGTGAGCTGGCCGACGTATCCGATCCGGGCTCGTACCCCGGCGGCATCCGATCGGATGTCGTGTCCGACCACGCGCGCCGTACCGGAGGTGGGAGGGATGAGGGTCGTGAGCATGCGCAGGCTGGTGGACTTGCCGGCGCCGTTCGGCCCGAGGAAGGCGACGAGTTCGCCCCGGGTCGCTGCGAAGGTGAGGTCCGTGACGGCGGCGACCTCGGCCTTCTTGACGGTGAAGACCTTGGTCAGGCCCTCGGTCTCGATGATGTGTTCGTCAGTCATGCGACGAGAGTAGAGAACGATGAGGACAGATCCTGTCCTCATCGTCTGGCAATCTTGACGGCATGACCGATACCACCTCCCGCGCCCTGGCTCTGCTGAATCTGCTGCAGACGCACCGCCACTGGTCCGGCGCAGAACTCGCCAGGCGGCTCGAGGTCACCGAGCGGACCGTGCGCCGGGACGTCGATCGCCTGCGCGAGCTCGGGTACCGTGTCGAGTCGGCTCCGGGATCGGCCGGCGGGTATCGGCTCGAAGCGGGCAGTGCCGTCCCACCGCTGCTGCTCACGGACGACGAGGCCGTGACGATGGCGATCGGACTGCGGGTCGCGGCGACGCAGCAGCTCGTCGGCGGTGCCGAAGTGACGCTCACGGCGCTCGCCAAGCTCGAGCAGGTGCTGCCGGCCGAGCTGCGGCGACGGGTCAATGCGCTCGCCGGAACAGTGCAGCCCCCGCGCGTCGGCGAGGGGCCCGTCGTGTCGCCGGTGGTGCTGGGGGAGCTCGCGCTCGCCGCCCGCGACAGCGAGCGCGTGCGGCTGCGGTACACCGACGGGCAGGGTGCGCAGAGCATCCGCCGGGTCGAACCGCACGTCCTGTCTCCCGCCGGTCGCAACTGGTACCTGCTGTGCTGGGACATCGAGCGCGAGGACTGGCGGACGTTCCGCGTCGACCGGATCGAGGATGTGGAGCACACCCGTGTGCTCTTCGCGCGTCGCGACATCACGGACGAGGAGGTCGCCGAGCGGATCCTCATCGCGACGTCGTGGTCGCCGCAGAAGGTCGAGGCGGATGTGGTCATGGATCTGCCGCTGGAGCAGATGCAGGAGCACTTCGGCGTCTGGGCGCAGGGCGCCACGGCGGAGAGCGCTGACCGCACGCGTTGGCCGATCGGCGGCGGGGACTGGCGGGAGGCGCTGTACGGGATGCTGTACATCCCGCCGGGTGTCGACTACGTCACGGACTTCCCTGAGCCGGGGCGCGCCGAGCTGCGCGAATCCCTCTCGCGGGTGCTGAAGGCTCTGGATGACGAGCCGCCGGTGCCGCGTCATCCCGCGTCATCCGATGACTCATAGGGTTATCCCAGCTTGCGCCACTGGCCCCGGAGATCACGGGCCGGTAACGTCGATCGCGTTGCAAGACATCGCGGCGATCCGGGCGGTCCCGGGCTCCAGTTCATACCTGAGAGCGCTGCGGGTTCGACTCCCGCCGTCGCGTCCACTTCAGAAGATCCCATGCGTGTGGCCGCACCTCGTCGTGTTCGCGTGCGCATGTGACGTCGACCGCGGACTCAACCCCGTCGATGCCCGCCGGCGTGCAGGGACGTCCGGCGGCGTCGGAAGGCCTGACGCAGACGATCGGGACGGCGCGAACGCGCCGTCCCGATCTGGCCGATCTCAGTCACCCTCCGTACGGAAGCCGGCCGCCTTGTGCGTCCCATCGCAGAACGGTTTGATCGCCGAGAGCCCGCACCGGCACAGGGCGATCGTGCTCCGGTGTCGCTCGACGGGCTCGCCGTCCGGGGTGCGCAGGTCGACGTCTCCGCGCACGAGCAAGGGCCCGTCCGGATAGGGCGTGATGGTCGCGCGCTCGCCGGTCATGAGCGCGCGCCCGTTCGCAACGAGGATTCTCCGTGCGACCAGGAATCCAGCATCCGCTGTCCGACCCAGCCGTCGACGGTCAGGCAGGCGGCGGCGCCGAACATGATGTCGGCCAGCAGATCGGGGCGATCCTCGGCCAGGGCGCCGGCGAGGTCTCGCGCAGCGATCTGCTCGTGGACGGCATCCGCTTCGACGTGCTCGTCGAAGTAGTCCGTGACGTCCTCCTCGAACCCGAGCCGACGCAGCCCGTCGGCGTACATGCGGTTCGGGATCGACGACGTCATCTCGAACGCGGCGAGATGGCCGACGATCGCTCCGAGCAGGCGGCGGTTGAGCCCGAACATCGACATCATGTTGTGCGAGGCCAGCGTCACAGCGGGGACGTCGTCGACATAGGTCCCGTAGGCGTCGTCGAGGCCTGCCCCGCGCAGGGATGCCGCGAAGATCGTGGCGTGGACCCGGTCGGGCCGTCCGCCTCCGTACTCGTCGGCCTGGATCTCGACCAGCGCCGCCTTCGCGCGGCCGTGCAGGCGTGGGATCGCCCAGGAATGCGGGTCGGCTTCCCGGAGGGTGTAGACGGACCGCTGGATGAGGAATTCGCGGGCCTGCTCCGCCGTCGCGGTTCTCGCGAGGTGACGCGACAGGCTCGGCCCGGAGTCCGCCGCCGCGAGAGCGAACAGCGACCGGGCGACGGCGTCGGCCGTGCAGGACGGCAGCTCGGGCGGTGAGACCTGCGCACGCAGAGCCTGCTCGAACGCCTCCTCGAGCGTCCGTCGTGTCGCGATCAGCGCAGGATCCCATTCCTTCTCCGCCGAGAACGATTCGATCGAGCCGTAGGAGGAGGCGTACAGCGCGAAGAGGGCGAGTTGGATGTCGTCGTCGTGGACGATGTCCGTCGTCTGCGCGAGTGCCCGCGCAGCCAGCTCGCCGTGGTCGCTGTCGGTTGATTCCCCGCAGAGGTGCTGAAGGATGGCGTCGCTGAGCGGACCGCGCCCGGAGAACGGGAGGCAGACGGCGGGATCGACAGCGGTGAGCGACACGATGATCTCCGATCCTGAGGACGATCGGCGGGTCCCGATCCAGATGCTCGCAGTCTCTCGCTCGCAAGTGCGGGCGGGAACGGCCTTGACCGGCGGCCGGGGGACAGGCTACGAGAGGGCGGGCGACGCCCCGTGTGCGACGAAGACCCCCCGTGTGCGGCCGACGTGCAGACAAGCGGCCTAGACTGGGGCCGTGGTTCGACTGTTGTTCATCGGAGGCCTGCTGGCCCTCGTCTTCTGGGTGTTCAGCATCGTCGATTGCGCAGTGCAGCCGGCGACGCGGCATCGTGGTGTGTCCAAGGGCGTCTGGATCGCGATCGTGGTTCTGATCCCGGTCATCGGCGGCATCCTCTGGTTCACGATCGGCCGCCACCGCGCGGATGGCAAGGGCGTGGCGCGCTCTGTCGCACCGGATGACGACCCGGAGTTCCTGCGCAGCATCAGCAAGACCGAGCAGGACGACCGCATCCGCCGCCTTGAGGAAGAACTCGCCCGCCTGGACGACGAGAACGACGGCCCGGCGGAACCACGGTCGTGACGGCCTCTCCGGCCACGGATGCCGCGGCGTCCCTGATCGCTTCGCTCATCGCGCACGGGGTGCGTGACGTCGTGATCTCGCCGGGGTCGCGCTCACAGGCGCTTGCGCTCGCCGCCACGCACTTCGCCCGGCAGGGGTCGTTGCGCGTGCACGTGCGGATCGACGAGCGGGTCGCCGGCTTCACCGCGCTCGGCCTCGCCCGAGAACAGCGCGTGCCGGCTGCCGTCATCTGCACGTCAGGCACCGCCGTGGCGAACCTGCTGCCCGCAGTCATGGAGGCGTTCCACGCCGGAGTTCCGCTGCTGCTGCTGACCGCCGACCGGCCGCCTGAGTTGCGCGGCGTCGGAGCGAATCAGGCCACCATCCAGCCCGGAATGCTCGAGCCCTTCGTCCGCCTCAGTGTCGACGCACCCGTGCCCGGAGACGATAACGCGTACGACTGGGCCGCGCTCGGAGCGCAGGCCGTCTCCGTCGCCCTCGGGACGAACGGCGCGCCTGACTCACTCGCGGCTCCGCCGTCCACGGCGCCGGTGCTCACAGGCGTTGCCGGACCCGTCCATCTGAATCTCCCGTCCCGCGAGCCGCTGTCGGCGGCGCTCGCGTCGTCCGTGACGGCGACGCCGGGGCCGGCCCCCGTCGCAGCCCAGATGCCACCGCTCGAGGTGCACCACGGACCGCGGACAGTGGTCATCGCAGGAGCCGATGCCGGGCCGGAGGCCGAGGCGATCGCGCACGCCGGCGACTGGCCGCTCGTTGCCGAGATCGTCAGCGGCGCACGCTTCGGACGCAATCTCGTGCACGGGTATCGCGAACTCCTCAGGGAGGAGTCGCTCGGCGGCCGCGTCGAGCGCGCGATCGTGCTCGGGCATCCGACGCTCAGTCGCGAGGTGACCGCGCTGCTGCGTCGCACCGATCTGGACGTCATCGCGGTGCGATCCGGTGGCGAGGAGCTGAATCTCAACGGACGGACGACCGCGGCGGCATCCGTCGTCATGGCGGAGGGCGAGCCCGACTGGTCGTGGCTCAGCGCGTGGCGGGCGGCGTCGGCCGCGGCATCCGTCGACCTGTCCGAGCCGGCCCCCGACACCGACGGTCTGTTGTCCGCCGACGCCGCGACCCGGCGCGATGCGGTCGGCGTCGAACTCGCCGCCGTCCGGCGTCCGCTGGACAGGGCGCTGCTCGCGGATGCCGTCTGGCGGGCGACGTGGCCGCACGATCGGCTCGTGTTCGGGTCCTCCCGACTGGTCCGCGTGGCCGACGCGCTGCTGCAGGGCAAGAAGATCCCGGTGCATGCCAATCGCGGTCTCGCCGGCATCGACGGCACGATCGCGACGGCCACCGGCATCGCGCTCGCGAGCCAGGCAGACGGAGCCGCAGGGATCACCCGCGTCCTGCTCGGAGATGTCACGTTCCTGCACGACGTCGGGGCGCTGCTGCTCCCGCCGGACGAAGCCGAACCGCGCCTGCAGGTGATCGTCGGCAACGACCGCGGCGGCACGATCTTCGACGCACTCGAAGTCGCATCCGAGGCGCCGGGCGTCGATCTCGACCGCGCGTTCTACACGCCGCACACCGTGGGCATCGAGCACCTCGCGCGCGCATACGGCTGGGAGTATCAGCGGGTCACAACCCGCACGGCACTCGATCAGGCGCTCACGACGCCGGCCGGCGGTCGTCAGATCATCGAGGTTCCACTCGAGCGCTGAGCGGTTCGCTTCCGGCAAGATGGGCGCATGAGCACACATGGCTGGCATGCCGCGGCATCCGAGATCCTGCGCGTGGGCGAGGGGTTCCGCCTCTCGGATGTCGACCCGGACGGTGCCCCGGGGTACCGGGGTGACAAGCATTCCGCAGCGAAGGATCTCGCCACGCGCGTGCAGGATCTCGACGAGCTGCAGGAGCGGCTGTGGGCGCAGAGCCGCTCCGGCGATACGCAGGATGCCGTGCTGCTCGTGCTGCAGGCGATGGATTCCGCCGGCAAGGGCGGGATCGTCCGTCATGTCGTCGGCGGTGTCGATCCGCAGGGTGTCGAGCTCGCCGCCTTCAAGGCGCCGACCGACGAGGAGCGCGCGCACGACTTCCTCTGGCGGGTCGAGAAGCGCCTGCCCGAACCCGGATACATCGGCGTCTTCGACCGCTCGCACTATGAGGACGTGCTGATCGGCAAGGTACGGTCCCTCGCCGATGCCGCCGAGATCGACCGCCGATACGACGCGATCAACGAGTTCGAGGCGCGGGTCGCGGCATCCGGAACCCGCATCGTCAAGGTCATGCTGCACATCTCGCAGGACGAGCAGAAGGAGCGGCTCATGGAGCGGCTCGATCGCCCGGACAAGCACTGGAAGTACAACCCGGGCGACGTCGACGAGCGGATGCTGTGGCCGGCGTACATGGACGCCTACCAGGCCGTGTTCGACCGGACATCGACGGATGCCGCGCCCTGGCACGTCGTCCCGGCGAACCGCAAATGGTACGCGCGCCTCGCCGTGCAGGAGCTGCTGCTCACGGCGCTGCAGGACATCGACCCCAAGTGGCCGGCGGCGGACTTCGACGTGGATGCCGAAAGGGCGAGGCTCGCCGCGAGCTGAGTGCGCGGCGGTGGTCGGGTCCGGCGTCGCTGTCGTGCGACCTCGATGCGTCGGCCGCCGGCTACGCCAGCGCGTCGACCAGCGGGCGGAACTTCACACGCGTCTCCAGCAGCTCCGTCTCCGGATCGCTGCCCGCCACGATCCCAGCGCCCGCGTACGCGGTGACCGGAATCGCGGCGCCCGCGGCATCCGTCCCGAACTGGGCGCAGCGCAGCGCGATGGCCCACTCGCCGTTGCCCGCGGCATCCACCCAGCCGACCGGCCCGGCGTAGCGGCCGCGGTCGAACGGCTCGAGCTCGCGGATGGCGGCGATCGCGGCATCCGTCGGGGTGCCGGCGACAGCGGCCGTCGGATGCAGCACGCCGATCAGATCCAGTGCCGACTCGCCGTCGGCCAGCTCGCCCTCGACGTCGGTCGCGAGGTGGAACAGGTTCGGCAGCTTCAGCAGGAACGGCTGCTCGCTCGCCGCCATCGCCCGCACATGCGGGCGCAGCGCGACGAGCAGGCTCTGCACCGCGTACTGGTGCTCGTCGAGATCCTTGGTGCTGGACGCGAGGGATGCCGACGCGACCGTGTCGGCATCCGGATCCGCCCCTCGCCCGATTGTGCCGGCGAGCACGCGCGCGGTCACCGAGCGATCCTGCGCTGTGACGAGCGTCTCGGGGCTCGCACCGATCAGTCCGTCGACGGCGAAAGTCCAGGTGTCGGGGTATCCGGCGGACAGCGCGCGGACGAGCCGGCGCAGGTCGGATCCGGCGGGAATCGTCCCGGCGAGGTCGCGCGCGAGGACGACCTTGCTCAGTTCGCCGCCCGCGATGCGGTCGAGCGCCGCGCCCACGGACGCCTGGTACCCCTCAGGGGTTTGCGCGCCCGGGCCGACGGTCCCCGCCCAGTGCGGCCCGTACGCGGTCTCGGCGAGCGGGGCGTCGAGATCTCCGATGCGGGTGATCCAGCTGCGGCCCTGACGCTTGCCGATGATGATCGACGGCACGATCAGGATGCTGTCGGCATCCGAATCCTCATCGAAGGTCAGCGCACCGAAGGCGACGAGGCCTGTGCCGGGGAGGTCGACGGCATCATCGATCTCGGCATCCGCGCAGAGCGTGCGCCAGGCTTCGGACGCGATCGCGGCGCGGGAGGATCCTTCGTCGGCGGGGATGCGGATCACGGCGGCGATCCCCGATCCTGCCGCGACGATCCCATCGCCGCGGCGCAGCCAGGCGAGGGGAGCGGCGGGGGCGGCATAGGTCAGCAGATCCTCGAGGGGTTCGATCTCGCGGGTTTGCACGACCAGGGTGTTGCTCACCCCTCCAGGATATGACCGTTGCGCGGCGCCACCGCCGGTACGCCTGCACGACCCGGGAACAGATGCACGGCCGTTTCGCGGATTCGGTCGTGCAGGTGTTCCCTGGTCGTGCAACTGTCCCCGGCCAGGGCGGGCGCGACGGCGACGACCGCCCCATAGGCTGGCACGATGAACGACCGCCCTGCACCCGGCACCGAGATGATCTTCCAGTGGCGCAAATGGGACGGCTCGCCGCACTGGCGCCACGAGAGTGTCTACCTCGGGTCGGATGCCTGGGGTGACTGGATCGGCCAACCGGTCGGGTTCCACAGTGCCCGGCCGGGTGCGGCCTTCGGCGCCGACGTCCCGAACGTCACGCTGATCCCGGCGATCGATCACGTCGGTCAGCGCGACAAGGTCACGCTGCTCCCGGCCTCCGCCGACTTCGCGCTGACCGTGAATCGCGATCACCCCCGCGACCTCCGCATCTACATCGACCTCGCCTGGGACGTCCGCTGGGAGTCGCCGCTGCTCGCCACCGGCATCGACATGGACCTCGACGTCATCCGCCGCACGAACGACGAAGGAACCTACGTCGACGACCGCGACGAGTGGGCCGACCACAGCGCCAGGTACGGATACCCCGCCGACGTCATGGAGCACCTCGAAGCGCTGACTCTCGATCTCGAGGACCGCGTGCGTCGCCAGGTCGCTCCGTTCGACGACGCGACAGGGGATGCCTGGCTCGACCGCCTCGTCGCTCTCGGCCTCGATCGCTGAACGGCCCCCGGTTGTTCGCTGGGTGACGGCCGAGTCACCCTTCGTCTTCCGCGGTACACCTGCACGACCCGGGAACGGATGCACGACAGTTTCCCCGATTCAGCCGTGCAGGTGTTCCCGGGTCGTGCAGCTGTCCCAGGCTGCGCCCCGTTCACCCGCCATAGACTGAGGAGCGTGACTGAGCCCAACCGCGCCGATCTCGGCAAGGACCCGTCGCGCGTCAGCGGCATGTTCGACCAGGTCGCCGAAGGATACGACCGCACCAACGTCGTCATGACCTTCGGCAACGATGCGCTGTGGCGCGCGGCATCCACCCGGGCGGTCGACCCGAAGCCGGGGGAGCGCATCCTCGACCTGGGAGCCGGAACGGCGTCGTCGTCGGCATCCCTCGCCCGCAGCGGAGCCGAGGTCGTCGCCGCCGACTTCTCACCGGGGATGCTGGCCGAAGGCCGCCGCCGCCACGGTCACCTGCCGAACCTGTCGTTCGTCGAGGCCGACGCCACCGATCTGCCGTTCGAGGATGCCGAGTTCGACGCCGTCACGATGTCCTACAGCCTGCGCAACGTGCAGGATCCGAAGAAGGCGATCCGCGAGCTGTACCGGGTGACCAAGCCGGGTGGGCGCGTCGTGATCAACGAGTTCTCCACGCCGCCGAACCCGATCTTCCGCGGACTCTACCGGTTCTACAACGCGCAGATCCTGCCGCGCGTCGCGCGCGTGGCCGGCACCAATTCCGACGCGTACGACTACTTGAACGAGTCGATCCGCGACTGGCCGGATCAGAAGGCGCTCGCCGCGTGGATCCGGGATGCCGGATGGATCGACGTCGCGCACCGCAACCTCAGCCTCGGCATCGTCGCTCTTCATCGCGCCACCAAGCCGAAGTCCGTGGTCGCCGAGCCGCAGCCGACCACGACTCCGAAGCGCAAGCCCGCCGCCAAGCCAGCCGCGGGCTCCAAGCCCGCCGCCAAGGCCAAGCGCGCCACCCCCGCCCCGGCGTCGGCCCCCACCCCCGAGAAATCCGACTGACCTTTCGACCCAGGCCATGCGGGTAGGCTGACAGACGTGACTTCGAGCCCTACCGCTCCGGGTTCGCGCCTGGCGAGCCGACTCGGCTTCAGCGACCGCGTCTTCATCGGCCCCGCTGCCCGCCGCGTCGCGCGAGAGATCGAGGACGGCCTCGAACTGGTCGAAGAGGGACTCGCGGTCGACCTGCGCGTCGCGGACTCCGTGGCGGATGCCGCGAGCCGCTACCTCCTCGAAGCAGGCGGCAAGCGCGTGCGCCCGGTGCTGACGCTGCTGACCGCCCAGCTCGGCGACGGCAACACCCCCACGGTCATCGACATCGCCAAGGCGCTGGAGATGACGCACCTCGGCTCGCTCTACCACGATGACGTCATGGACGGCGCCGACCGCCGCCGTGGCGTCCCGGCCGCGCACGCGGTGTGGGGCAACAGCGTGGCGATCCTCACCGGAGACATCCTGTTCTCCCGCGCCAGCCAGCTCATGTCGAAGTACGGCGATCGTGCCATCCGCCTCCAGGCCGACACGTTCGAGCGTCTGGTTCTCGGCCAGCTGCACGAGACCGTCGGTGCGCAGCCGGGCGACGACCCCATCGAGTTCTACATCCAGGTGCTCGCCGACAAGACCGGATCCCTCATCGCGGCAGCGACGCAGGCCGGTGCGCTGTTCTCGAACGCGCCGGCGGAGTACCACGAGCCGCTGCGCGTCTACGGCGAGAAGGTCGGCGTCGCCTTCCAGCTCATCGACGATGTGATCGATCTGTCGGCCAAGCCCGAGGACACCGGCAAGGTTCCTGGCACTGATCTCCGCGCCGGGGTGCCGACGATGCCCTACCTCCTGCTCAAGGCTCGAGAGGATGCCGAGGCGCAGGCCCTCGCGGCCCGCATCGACGACGGGGTCGCCCGCATCGCGGAGGGCGCCGACCCGAGCATCCTCGACCAGCCGCTGGCCGATTTGCGCGACCACGCCGTGACGCAGCAGACCCTCGAACTCGCCCGCACGTGGACGGACGACGCGATCGCCGTGCTCGCTCCGCTCCCCAAGGGCACCGTCCGCGAGGCGCTGACGCGTTTCGCCGATACCCTCGCCGACCGCAGCAGCTGACGCGGTCACCGCAGCATCCGAAAGGCAAACATGACCAAGCTCAGGCTGGCCATCGTCGGGGCAGGCCCCGCTGGCATCTACGCGGCGGACATCCTGCTCAAGACCGAGCGCTCCTTCGACGTCTCAATCGACCTGTTCGAGCACCTGCCTGCCCCGTACGGGCTCGTCCGCTACGGCGTCGCGCCGGATCACCCGCGCATCAAGGGCGTCATCAACGCGCTGCGCGACGTGCTCGATCGCGGAGACATCCGCATCTTCGGCAACGTGCACTTCGGCGAGGACATCACGCTCGCCGACCTCAAGAAGCACTACAACGCGGTGATCTTCGCCACCGGCGCGATCCGCGACACGAACCTCGACATTCCGGGGGTCGACGCCGAGGGCTCCTTCGGTGCCGCCGACTTCGTGAGCTGGTTCGACGGGCACCCGGACTTCCCGCGCGACTGGACGCTGGATGCCGAATCGGTCGCCGTGCTCGGCAACGGCAACGTCGCCCTCGACGTGGCGCGCATCCTCGCCAAGCACGCCGAGGACCTCCTGCCGACCGAGATCCCGGACAACGTGCACGCCGGACTCGAGGCGTCGAAGGTCACGGATGTCCACGTCTTCGGACGTCGCGGCCCGGCGCAGGTGAAGTTCACGCCGCTCGAACTCCGCGAGCTCGGCGAGCTGCGCGATGTCGACATGGTCGTGTACGACGAGGACTTCGACTACGACGAGGCGTCCAGGGCCGCCGTCGAGAGCAACAAGCAGGTCAAGGTCATCGACCGCGTCCTGCAGCAGTGGCGCACCCGGCCGGGGGCGAACAATGCCGGTGGTGAGGCATCCCGTCGTCTGCATCTGCACTTCTGGGCGCGCCCGGTGGAGATCAAGAAGGATGCCGAGGGCCGCGTCGCCGCGATCGTCTACGAGCGCACCCAGCCCGACGGCTCCGGCGGTGTGCAGGGGACGGGCGAGCTGCGCGAGGTCGCGATCGGTCAGCTGTACCGCGCGATCGGCTACTTCGGGTCGCCCCTGAAGGACGTGCCGTTCGACAAGAAGCACGGCGTGATCCCGAACCACGAGGGCCAGGTGCTCGCGAAGGATTCCAACGAGCGCGTCCCAGGCGTGTACGCGACCGGCTGGATCAAGCGCGGACCCGTCGGCCTGATCGGGCACACGAAGTCCGACGCGATGGAGACCGTGCAGCACCTCGTCAACGACCAGGGCTCATGGTGGCAGCCGGAGGACCCGTCCGAGGACGCGATCCCCGCACTGCTCGCATCGCGCGGCGTGGCCTGGACCGACCTCGACGGCTGGCACCGCCTCGACCAGCACGAGATCGCACTCGGCGCCCCGCATGATCGTGCCCGCATCAAGGTCGTCGACCGCGACGAGATGGTGCAGATCTCCCGCGACTGAGTCGGTCGGCTTCGTTCTCGGAGTTGGGACACGCGTGAGGCGGATGGATGCCGCGGCATCCCGCCCGAACCGTGACCGTCCGCGGGTTCGGTCACGCATCGAGTGGCTTCCGTGCGATGCGTCCCCGCCCGAACGGTGACCGATCGGTGAGACCGGTGGGTACCCTGGGCACATGACCGACTGGACCCCCGACGTCCTCGGCGACGAGTTCGAGCAGCGGACCCTCCCGCTCGGATCGGATGCCGAGGGTGACGTCGTGGCCACACTCGTCCGAGCGCTGCCGACGGTGCCGGAGCAGCCGAGCGGCTGGGACCGGTTCGTGCATCGTCTGCGCGGTCACCCGCACGTCCCGTCCGCACCGGATCTCGTCGACGTCGACGTGCTCTACGTGCACGGCTGGTCGGACTACTTCTTCCAGAAGCGCCTGGCACGGTTCTGGACCTCCCGCGGCGCACGCTTCTTCGCCCTGGATCTGCGCAAGTACGGTCGGAGCCTCCGCGAGGGCCAGACCGCGGGGTACATCTCCGATCTCGCCGCCTATGATGAGGACATCGCGGCGGCGCTGGACGCCATGTCCGCGGCATCCGATCGTCGTCTCGTCCTGCTCGGGCACTCCACCGGCGGCCTGATCCTGAGCCTGTGGGCGTCGCGCAATCCGGGGCGGGCAGCGGCGGTGATCCTGAACTCTCCGTGGCTGGAGTTCCAGTTCGGCATCCGTCCAGCGATCGCCCCGGTCATCGGCTGGGGTGCGAGGGTCAGACCTCTGGATGCCGTCCCGCAGGTGGATCTCGGCTTCTACTCGCGGGCGCAGACCGCGGTCGCCGACCCCGACGATCCGGTGGAGGTGAACCTCGCCTGGCGTCCCGAGCAGACGATGCCGGTGCACACCGGCTGGCTGCACGCCGTGCTCGCCGGCCACGCGCGGGTGGATGCCGGCCTCGCGATCGATGCTCCGGTGTGCGTGCTGCTGTCCGCGCGCACAGCGGTGCCGAGCCGCTGGTCGGACGAGCTGACGAGCGCCGACAGCGTCCTCGTCGTGGACGACATCGCCAGAGCCTCGCTCAAGCTCGGATCGTCCGTGACGGTCGAGCGGATCGATGGTGCGCTGCACGACGTGTTCCTGTCGCGGCACGACGCGCGCGAGGACGCCTACCGTCGCCTCGACCGCTGGGTCACGGGGTGGGCTGCGGCACGGTGACCCGGCCCTGACGCCCACGGATCCCCGACGCCCGCGGCCCCGATGACGATTCATGGAGCCCGACGCCCCCGGATCCATTGACGAATCACGAATCCGGTGACGAATCACGGATCGATCGACCGATTCGGTTCGTGATTCGTCACCTGGTCCGTGAAACGTCGCTTCCACTCGCTCTGCACAGCCGGGCGGCACGTCCTGGTTGTCCACAAACGATGATCTCCCCACACAGCAAACCCTCTCTTGGCGCAAGGTTGTCGGCATGCTCTCCGCACACGACACCATCACGAGGCTCGGCGGCATCGCCCGCAGTTCGACCCTGCAGCAACTGGGGTTCACCCGGCAGGGTCTCGCCAATGAAGCGCGCCGCGGAACGATCCAGCGCATCCGAAACGGCATCTTCGCCACGAGGGTTCTGAATGACGACGTGCGCAGGGCGATCGAGCACGGGGGAGCGCTGACCTGTGTCAGCATCCTCCGGCTCAAGGGGGTGTGGGTCCTGCCGCGCCCAGACGGACTCCATGTCTGGATGCCGTCGAGGAGGCACCCGCTCGATCACCCCTCCTGCACCTGCGTCTCGCACTACTTCCACGGGAGCCCGCCACTGGGATCCGCGTCGATCGAGACGGCTCTGCTGCATCTGCGTCGGTGCGCGGGTGATGAGGCGTTCTTCGCGGCCTACGAGTCGGCGTGGAGGCAACGGCTTCTGTCCCGCGCGGCGCGTGCCCGCATTCGTGCCGCCCTGCCGCGAACGAGTCGTTGGCTGATCGATATCGCCAGGTCAGATGCTGACAGCGGACTGGAATCGCTCATGAGGATGAGATTGCATCTGCTCGGCATCCGGCTCGAATGCCAGGTGCTGATCGACGGTGTCGGCCGGGTCGACTTCGTCATCGGTGGCCGGCTGATCGTCGAGGCGGACGGTGACGACAACCATGGGTCGTCGACGAAGCGGCATCACGATCGGGTGCGGGATGCCGCGGCATCCGAACTCGGATACGAGACTCTTCGGTTCGACTATGCCCAAATCGTGCATGACTGGCCCACTGTTCAGGCGGCGATCATCGCGGCGCTTCGTCGACTCCGGGTCATCCGATGACGAATCACGGATGCTGTGACGAATCACGAGTCAACAGACCGAATCTGTTCGTGATTCGTCACCGGGTTCGTGATTCGTCACCGGGCCGAACGTCACGGGCCGAAGGACTTCAGACCCCGTGGATGGCCCGGCTGGCGTGCTCCGCGGCATCCGCATCGCCCGTCATGAGCGCGTCACGCAGCGCGCGGTGAAGCGCGAGAGTCTCATCGCGCGCCTCGGGAGCAACCTCGCGGAGGTTCCGAGCGAGCGCCATGCCTGCGTCCCGCAGCAGGCCGTGCTGCAGCGTGTTGCCACCGAGCTCCGACAGGCGCTGGAACAGCACCTTGCGCGCGAGCGAGTAGGCGATCGGGTCGGCGATGCTCTCGTCGAGGGCGTCGACCAGCGCCGCGACGTCGACGCGATCAGCGTCGGTCATCCTCCGCGCGGCGAGGCGGGCGACGAAGCCGGCCTGAAAGCCGGCGAACTCGCGGGATTCGGCGATGACCTGATCGGTGACGGGCGTGACCTCGGTGTATCTGCTCGGGTACATCGTCACCAGCCCGATGCGTTCGAGCCGCTGCAGCGCCTCGCGGATCGGCATGCGCGACACGTGCAGCTGCAGTGCGAGCTCGGCATCGCGGATGCGCTCGTTCGGCGCAAGATCCCCGTTCACGATCGCCGTGCCGAGATGCTGGAAGATCTCCTCCGCCAGCAGCTTCTTCGTACGCCCGATCCGTCTCGATTCCCCAGTCATCGACTTGCCCCCAAGTACTTCTACTACCCCAGCCCCTGCGTTGCGGCCGGGGTGCAACTACATCACGAACAGGGGGGAGATGCCAATCCTGGCGGCTACTGTGGCCGGCGATCGCAGTGCGCCGACCGGCCACAGCAGGTGCCGGTCCGGCGCGCCGGAAACCCTTCTCGTTCCCCACCGGAGAAGTCTTCTGACCCCCCGATCAGCAGAGGCACCGCCTACCAGCTTCTCGGATCGCGACCCGTATATCAGTATGCGATTCCGGATGCCGGTTCGATCGGTCACGCGTGGGGTGACTGACCGGCCGTGCGCCGGCCCCCGGGCACCACGAACACCGGCATCCCACCGGCGGATGCGTGACCCGGGCGCCTTACCGGTAGTTGATGAACTGGAGGTCGACCTCGAGGTCCGATCCCTTGAGCAGCGCGATCACGGACTGCAGGTCGTCGCGGCTCTTCGACTGCACCCGCAGCTCGTCGCCCTGGATCTGGCTCTTCACGCCTTTCGGGCCCTCGTCGCGGATGATCTTGCTGATCTTCTTCGCGTTCTCGGACGAGATGCCGTCCTTCAGCGACGACACGATGCGGTACTCCTTGCCGGACGCGAACGGCTCGCCGGCGTCGAGGCTCTTGAGCGAGATGCCGCGCTTGATGAGCTTGGACTGGAAGACGTCCAGCACGGCCTTCGCGCGCTCTTCGGAGTTTGCCTTGATGAGGATCTGCTCGCCGCTCCACGCGATCGAGGCGTCGGTGCCCTTGAAGTCGTAGCGCTGCTCGACCTCCTTGCGGGCCTGGTTCAAAGCGTTCTCGGCCTCCTGGTGGTCGACCTTGGAGACGATGTCAAAGGAGCTGTCAGCCATACAGGAAGTGTAGCGATCCTGTCGATCCGGCGAACTCGTGGAAACGCTTCCAGAACGAAAACACGGCGCTGGGCGCGGTCCCAAGGCCCAATCGCCTGATCGGCCGTTGCAAAAACAGTCGTTCTCGTTGCATACTGTAAGCGCTTGCAGTCCTGCAGGCCATCAGCACTCAGAGAGGCACACACCAATGAAGGTGAACAAGAGGGGCATCGTCGCCTTGGGCGCGATCGCGATGGTTTCCACGCTGACGCTCGCCGGTTGCTCGACCGGCAGCAGCACCGACGAGGGCTCGTCCTCCGGTGACGACAGCACGGGCTCGCTGACGGTGTGGGTGGATGCCGAGCGCGTCGACGCCCTGGCCGGAGCCGCCGAGGCGTACGAGGAGAAGACCGGCGTCAAGGTCGAGATCGTCTCCAAGGACGTCGACACCATCAAGGACGACTTCATCCAGCAGGTGCCGACAGGCAAGGGCCCGGACATCACCATGGGCGCCCACGACTGGCTGGGCGAGCTGTCCACCAACGGCGTGGTCGCACCCCTCGAGCTCGGCGACTCCGCCGAGGACTACCTCCCCGTCGCATTGCAGGCCTCCACCTACGACGGCACGGTCTACATGCTCCCGTACGCGGTCGAGAACATCGCCGTGTTGCGCAACGCCGACCTCATCCCGGAGGCTGCGACCAGCTGGGACGACATGCTCGCCAAGGGCCAGGCCGCCGGCCTCGCTCACCCCTTCGTCGTCGAGCAGGGCGCCGAGGGCAACCCGTACCACCTGTACCCGTTCCAGACCGCGTTCGGTGCTCCGGTGTTCGGCACCGACGACACCGGCAGCTACGACGCGACCGACCTGCAGCTCGGCAGCGAGGGCGGTTTCGCCTTCGCCGACTGGCTGGGTGCGCAGGGCGCGGCAGGCAACTTCAACACCGACATCGACGGTGAGATCGCCAAGCAGCAGTTCCTCGACGGCACGGCCGCATTCTGGCTGACCGGTCCGTGGAACGTCGGCGCAGCCGTCGACGGCGGCATCAACGTCGCGATCGACTCCGTCCCCAGCCCGACCGCCGAGGTCGCATCGCCGTTCGCCGGCGTGAAGGGCTTCTTCGTGAGCTCGGAGTCCGAGAACAAGGTCGCCGCGAACGACTTCCTGGTCAACTACATCGGCACCGAGGACGTCCAGCTCGAGCTGTTCGAGACCGGCAACATCCTGCCCGCTCTGACGGCAGCAGCGGATGCCGCGGCATCCGACCCGATCATCGCCGGATTCCAGGCCGTCGGCCAGGACGCCGTTCCGATGCCCGCCATCCCGGCCATGGGCTCGGTGTGGGAGTACTGGGGCGTCGCCGAGGCGGCCATCATCAACGGCGAGGACCCGACCGCGACGTGGCAGAAGCTCGTCGACGACGTGACCGCCGCAATCCAGTAACGAAGAAGTGCATTCCCGTCGGGGCGGACCGCGCGTCCGCCCCGACGGCTTCACCACGGGGAAGACATGACTGACACCGTCGAGGTCGACGAGGCCACAGCGCCGCCGACAAAACGCCAGCGCCAGGCCGCGCAGATCGCCGAGGCCGCCTCCGGCCGCATCGGATGGATGCTGCTGAAGATCCTGCTGCTCGCGATCGTGGACGCCGTCGCGCTGTACGCCGTCTTCGTGCTCTTCACGCACCAGGAATGGCTGGTGCTCGGCATCGTCGTCGCCGTGACGGTGCTCGTGAACTACATCTACTTCTCCCGCAAGCGAGTGCCGGCGAAGTACCTGACGCCCGGCATCATCTTCCTGATCGTCTTCCAGGTGTTCACGCTGCTGTACACGGGCTACATCGGCTTCACGAACTACGGCACCGGGCACAACGGCAGCAAGGATCAGGCGATCTCGTCCCTGCTGGCCTCCGCGCAGGAGCGCGTCGAGGATTCGCCGACGTATCCGGTCACGGTCGTCGAGCAGCTCGGCACGCTCGGCCTGCTCGTCACCGACCCGGAGTCGGGCGACGCGTCGGTCGGCACGAACGAGCAGCCTCTCCAGGAGGTCGACGCGACCATGGAGGGAGACAAGGCGATCGCCACCGACGGCTGGACGACGCTGACCTTCGCGGACGTGCTGTCCCGGTCGGGGCAGATCGAGGACCTCTCCGTCCCCTTCAGCGAGGACCCCAACGACGGCGCCCTGCGCACTCCGGATGGGCAGAGCGGGTACCTTTACATCTCCACGCTCGAGTACGACGAGGCCGCCGACGCGATAATCGACACGCAGACCGGCGAGGTCTACTCAGACATCGGCACCGGCGCCTTCACCGCGGAGGACGGCACGGAGATGCTGCCCGGCTGGCAGATCACCGTCGGCTTCGACAACTTCGTGCGCGCCGTCACGGATGAGACGATCCGCGGCCCGCTCATCTCGGTCACGATCTGGACGTTCGCGTTCGCGCTGATCTCGGTCGCGACGACGTTCTTCCTGGGCCTGCTGCTCGCGCTGGTGTTCAACAACACCCGGATGCGGTTCCGCAACGGATACCGGATCATCATGATCCTGCCGTACGCGTTCCCGGCGTTCCTGTCGGCGCTGGTGTGGGCCGGAATGATGAACGAGAGCTTCGGCTTCATCAACCAGGTGCTGCTGGGCGGTGCCGAGATCCCGTGGCTGACGGATCCGACGCTCGCCAAGGTGTCCGTGCTGCTGGTGAACCTCTGGCTCGGCTTCCCGTACATGTTCCTGGTGTGCATGGGGGCCCTGCAGGGCATCCCGGAGGACGTCAACGAGGCCGCCGTGATGGACGGCGCGAACCCGTGGCAGATCTTCCGCCGGATCAAGCTGCCGCTGCTTCTCGTCACGGTCGCGCCGCTGCTGATCTCGTCGTTCGCGTTCAACTTCAACAACTTCAACCTGATCTACATGCTCACCGGCGGCGGTCCGCGCTTCAGCGACGTGGCGATCCCGGTCGGGCACACCGACATCCTGATCTCGATGGTCTACAAGGTGGCCTTCACCGGGCAGTCGCGCGACTACGGTCTCGCGTCGGCGTTCACCATCCTGATCTTCATCGTGGTGGCGACGATCTCGATCGTCAGCTTCCGCAAGACCAAGGCACTCGAGGAGTTGAACTGATGAGCACCGACATCGCCTCGCGTCGCCGGCGGAGCTTCGGCAGCTGGTTCGCCGACACCGGATGGCGCCACCTCATCGCCATCGTCGTCAGCATCTTCGCGCTGTTCCCGCTGCTGTACGTGCTCTCGGCATCCCTGAACCCGAACGGAACCCTCACCGGCTCCAACCGGCTGTTCTCGGCGATCGGCTTCGACAGCTACGTCCGCATTCTCACGGATCCGCAGAACCCGTATCCGCAGTGGTTCCTGAACACGCTGATCATCGCGGTCGTGACCGGCTTCGTCACGGTGTTCATCGGCGCGTGCGCCGCGTATGCCTTCTCGCGCATGCGCTTCGCCGGTCGCCGTGTCGGGCTCGTGACGATCGTCGTCGTGCAGATGTTCCCGCAGCTTCTTGCTGTCGTCGCGATCTTCATGCTGATGTCGACGCTGGGGGACTGGTTCCCTGCGATCGGCCTCAACACCCACACGGGCCTCATCCTGGTGTACCTCGGCGGCGCGCTCGGCGTGAACACCTACCTGATGTACGGCTTCTTCAACACGATCCCGAAGGAGATCGACGAGGCGGCCCGCATCGACGGCGCCGGTCACGCGCGCATCTTCTTCACGATCATCCTGCGTCTCGTGGCGCCGATCCTCGCGGTCGTCGGTCTGCTGTCGTTCATCGGCACGGTCAACGAGTACGTGATCGCCAGCGTCATCCTCATCGACCCGGAGCAGCAGACGCTCGTCGTCGGCCTCACCAAGCTCGTCTCCAACCCCCGCTACGCGGACTGGTCGGCGTTCTCGGCCGGTGCCGTGATGGCCGCGATCCCGGTGATGGTGCTGTTCCTCTTCCTGCAGAAGTACATCGTCGGCGGTCTGACCGCCGGCGCCACCAAGGGCTGAGGACGCCGGGGTAACCGGGCCGTCACAGGCGCCGGTTACCCTGAGCATCCGATCGTTCTGACCGCCGGGAGGACCCATGACTCTGCTGCCCCACCACGACGGCTCGCCGCTGCACGTCTCGAACGATGCGCCTGTCCTCGGCGAGGTGGTGACGGTCCGGCTGCGGGTTCCGGTCGGGTTCGGAGAGCTGGATGCCGTGCGCACCCGCTCCAACCCCGACCACGAGCCGGAGTGGACGGATGCCGTCCGCATCGGCACTGCCGACGGCTGGGACTGGTGGGAGGCGCCGATCACCGTGCGCAATCCGCGGCACGGGTACCGGTTCGTGCTGCTTCATGCCGATGGTGGCATCCAGTGGTTCAATCAGACCGGACTGCACCGGATCGAGACGCGCGACGACGATGATTTCGCCCTCGTCGCCCAGCCGGCGCCGCCGGCGTGGCTGCAGGAGAGCGTGATGTATCAGGTGTTCCCCGACCGGTTCGCCCGGTCGGCGCAGGCCGATGCGCACGAGGTGCCCGACTGGGCGATCCCGGCATCCTGGGACGAGCCGGTCGACCCGGTGTCGCCCGGCCGGGGCGGGCAGTTCTACGGCGGAGACCTTCCAGGGATCACGGAGCGGCTCGACCACCTCGTCTCGCTCGGGGTGAACCTGCTGTACCTGACGCCGATCTTCCCGGCGACGTCGAACCACCGCTACGACGCGTCCAGCTTCGACCGGATCGATCCGCTGCTGGGAGGCGAGGACGCCTACATCGAGCTGATCGAGCAGGCGCACGCCCGTGGCATCCGGGTGATCGGCGACCTCACGAGCAACCATTCCGGCGACCGGCACGAGTGGTTCCAGGCGGCGTACCGGCATCCGGGCGCACGGGAGCAGGAGTACTACTACTTCACGGATGCCGAGAACACCGCCTACGAGTCCTGGCTGGGGCACAGCTCCCTGCCGAAGTTCGACTGGTCGAGCCCTGAACTGCGCGAGCGGTTCATCACGGGCGACGATTCGATCGTCGCGAAGTGGCTGAAGCCGCCGTTCGGGATCGACGGCTGGCGCATCGACGTCGCGAACATGACCGGACGCCTCGGCGCGGTCGACCTGAACGCCGAAGTGCGCGGGCTGCTCGCCGAGACGGTGCGGCGAGTGAATCCGGACGCGATCCTGCTCGGCGAATCGACGAACGACGCGGCGAGCGACCTGCAGGGAGACGGCTGGCACGGGGCGATGACGTACCCGTCGTTCACGCGTCCGCTGTGGGGCTGGTTGAGCGAGCCGACGGGTATTCCGTATGCGGAATGGGACGGCACGATCACCACGCAGCCCTGGTTCTTCACGCAGCCGCTGGGCGGGATTCCGCGGTACACGGCGCGCGACTTCGTGGATGCCGTGACGCGGTTCACTGCGGGGATTCCGTGGCGGGTGCGACTGGGGAACATGCAGCCGCTCGATACCCACGACACCGCACGGTTCGCGACGAACGCGGCCGAGGGGACGATCCCGGTCGCCGTCGGCCTGTCGATGACGCTTCCGGGTGTGCCGGTCGTCTTCGCGGGTGACGAGTTCGGGCTGGTCGGCGCTGATGGCGAGTCGAGCCGCACGCCGATGCCGTGGGGCAGCGAGAGCGACCCTGTCGTCGCCTCGCGGCTCGCTCTCTATCGGTCGCTCGTGGCGCTGCGTCGCGAGCATCCGGTGCTCGCGACCGGCGGGATGCGGTGGCTGCACGTGGACGACGAGACCATCGTCTTCGTGCGCGAGTCCATCGAGGAATCCGTGCTCGTGCTCGCGACGCGCGGGGGAGCGGACGTCGAGCTCGCCGGCGGTGCGGTTCCGGTCGGTGCGAAGGCGCTGTTCGGCGAGGCGACGCTGGCGACATCCGATGGGTCCGTCGTGCTGGTCGCCGAGGGTCCTGCCTTCGCGGCCTGGAGCCTCCCGGGCGTGCCGCTGCCCGCCTGACTGGCTGGTCGTGGGGCACACCTGCACGACTCGGGAACAGTTGCACGACGTTGGGAACAGTTGCACGACTCGGGAACAGTTGCACGACTCGGGAACAGTTGCACGACGTTTCTGCGGGTTCGGTCGTGCAGGTGTTCCCGGGTCGTGCAAGTGTCCCGGGGAGAGCGGCGGCGGCGCGCAGCGGCGGCGGGGCGCAGCGGTGGCGGCAGGGCGATTGCGGTCGCGGATGTCGCTGGGTACAGCTGCACGGCCAGGGAACAGTTGCACGGTGGTTCTGCGGGTTCGGTCGTGCAGGTGTTCCCGGGTCGTGCAAGTGTCCCGGGGAGGGCGAGTCAGGCCAGGTCACGGACGCGGCGAAGCGCAGCGAGGATGGCGGGCAGGACGCTCGGCCAGTCGTGCACAATCTGTGCGTAGTCGAAGCGGAGCGTTTCGTACCCCAGGGCGGATGCCGCGGCATCCCGTACGAGGTCCTTATGACGCATGGTCTCGCCGTCGTGATTCTCCTTGCCGTCCGTTTCGATGATCAGCCGTCCGCCGATGACGAAGTCGACCTTGCCGACGCCATCGATGATGACCTGGCAATCCAGTCGGATGCCCAGAATTCGCAACCGTAGTCGCAACAGGGACTCCAGTCCGCTGTCGGCGTCAGGGCGCGCGAAGTCGACGAGCCATCGCGCCGACGCCGGAAGCGCGTCGCGGATGCGAGCGCGAGCTGGGCCCGACAGCAGCCGCAGCTTCCATGCGGATTCGTAGGCGGCGAAGAACGCTTCTTCACCTGCACAGGTGAAGACGTGGATCAAGGCGGTTTCCGCAGTGGCGAGGCCGAACTGGGTGCGGCCATCGAAGAAGTGGCTGACGCACTCGCACCCGGGGTGCGGATGTCTCCGGCCGTTGGTGCCCATCCAGACGTGAGGGACCGGTTGTTCGGTCAGAGTCCAGACGCCGCGGCGCTTGAGCGCGGCTTCACACGTGAGTGCGCCGCCGTGAGCGGCAGCTCGGACCACCGCTTCGTTCGCACTCCTGGCGGCGAACACGCCGGCGCGCACCCGGCGAATGGAGCCGTCGTCCACGTGTGCCGCGAGTGCTTTGCGGGAGACGCCATGGCGCTGCAGGGTGCGTCCGCGAGCGACGCCGCCGAGTCTTGTCAGGAGAGTTTCTGGGTCCAGCATCCTGACACCCTGTCCGATTCGCAGGGTCGGCAAGCGCGAATCCGAGCGCCGGTGGATGGATTCTCAAGAATCGGGACCTGTGCAGAAGGAGTGGTTCCGGGTACACCTGCACGACTGGGGAACAGTTGCACGGTGCTTCTGCGGGTTGGGTCGTGCAGGTGTTCCCGGGTCGTGCAAGTGTCCGCCGGAAGAGCCAGTACGGCGTTTCGCCCCGACACCACGGCCACCCGGTCGTACCCTCGGCTCATGGCACGCGTGGGTGGGCGCAACCTGGCGATGAGTTGGATCGTCGGCATCCTGTGCGCCGGCGTCGTCGGTGCACTGCTGTGGCTCGCGATCCCCGCAGGCCCCGCCGTGATCGAGATGGTCGGCGACAGCCTGCGCCAGCTCACGCCCTGACCTGTCGACACGTCGGCACGCCTCCCGGAGCGCCCGCTTGAGCGGCGATACCCTCGCAGTGCACATATCCGACGAGAGGCGCCCCCATGAGTGACCCCGAGGTTCCCCAGCCCGAGAAGCCGACTGACGTGAACGACGTCGTCGACAGCGCCAAGGCCGGTCTCGAAGAGGCCGCTGCTGCCGGTGCCGACGTCCCCGCTGCCGCGCACTCCTCTGACGACGCATACGCGTCCGCCGACGACGTATCGTCGCCCACCGACGAGTCGCCCGCCGCTGAGCCCGCCGACAGCACGTCGGACGCGGCTGCCGGCGCGCCCGCCGCCGGAAAGCCCGCCGTCGACGCCGCCGATGAAGCGCCGGCCGCCGAATCCCCCGCCACTCCGGCCGTAGACCCCGACCTCGCCGCCTTCGAAGAGATGGAGAAGGCGCACCCCGGCACGTTCACGAGCCTGCCCGACGACATCCCGGCCGCCCGCGACGGCATCGGCGGCGACGAGACCCTCGCCGCCGAAGCGGCGGCCACCGCAGCAGCCGACGACGACGACATGAGGGCATCCGAGATCGCCGCGGCCGCCGCCGCGACCGAGTCGATCAACGAGCGCTCGAACATCGTCGCCGAGGAGCCGACGTCGGTCACCTCCGTCTACGACGAGCCGACGGATGCCGAGACCCGCGTCCTCCCGTCCGAGCCCGTCGTCGGAGTCGCCGCCGCGACCACCGCAGCCGCGGCCCCTGCCGCGCTCCAGCCGATCTTCGTCCAGGCGCCTGAGCCGCCCCGCGACCGCGGCAACCGCGGAACCGCAGGGCTCATCGGCCTGCTCGCCACTGTCGTGTTCGCGGTGCTCTACCTCGGCGTCGTGCTCGCGGTCGGCGCGATCGAGGGCGACGTCATCGCCGAGAATATCGGCGATGCGGCCCTGGCCCCGCTCATGACGTGGGGCTTCTGGACGCCGGTCGTCGTCTTCTTCCTCGCGTTCTGGCTGCTCGGCGCGATCATCAACCGCGGCCGCTGGGGCCTCTGGGTGATCTTCGGTCTGCTGGTCGGCGTCGCCACCTACTTCGGCTTCATCCTCGGTCAGCTCTTCGAGGCGCCGTTCTGGATGATCACCGCATCCCAGGGTGTCGAGCTCGTCAACGAGCAGCTGTTCTCGCCGCTCGCGATCGCTGCCTTCGTGCTGGGTCGCGAGCTCACCATCTGGTTCGGCGCGTGGGTGGCCCGCAGCGGCGCCCGCAAGTCCGAGCTGAACGCCGAGGCGCAGCGCGAGTACGAGCGCACGCTCGAGGCCGGCCCGAGTCTGCCGAGGTAAGTCACGAACATCTCCACGCCGAACCCCCGCGGGCCCGAGTCCGCGGGGGTTTCGGCTGTCCTGGCGCTGGCGCTCTCGACGGTCAGCTTCTTCGCGCTGGCCATCGTCGGTCTCGGAGCGGTGAGCTTCGCGACGGATGCCGACATCATCGCTGTTCCCGACCTCGGCCAGGGGCCCGGCGTGATCGGGATGGTCTGCGCCGTGGCCGCCTTCGCGGGCGTGCAGTGGGCGGCGTTGCGGATCGCGAAGCCGCTCTACCGGTCGGTGTGGGTGACGGCCCTGGCGACGGCCCTCGTGCATCTGCTCGCCGTCGCGGTCAGTGCCCTCGTCGCCACGGGGGACCCGGTCAGCGCTCTCGCCGTCGCGGGCGATCTGGTGACGCGCGGCGCCGGCCTGGTCATCCTGCTGGCCGCCGCCGTGGCCGCCTGGGGTGGCGTGGCACTGCGGCGGACGCGTGCTCAGCATCCGCGCTGGCCGTGGGAGCGTGACGACGAATAGCCCGCACGTCCCCCTTCCGGCGAGACGTACTCTGCGGGGTGAGGCGTCGCCAGGCAGCCCAAGTCTCACCCGGCAACTCAAGCCTCACGCCCGCGTACGGCGCCCGAATACCCCCGAACCCCCCGTACTCGCCGTACCCTGTAATCGTGGAGCGCTCACTGGAGACGCAGGTCGACCAGGCCGTCGAGGCCTGGTTGCGTTGGGTGCCGCGCTGGGAGCCGGCCACTCACCGCGGACGCGTCGCACCCTGTCGCCGCTGCCTGGGCTCGCCGATCCTGTCCGCGGTCGGCATCGGCGGCAATGTCCCGCACGGTGTGCAGCACGGACTCTCCACCCGCATCAAGACGATTGTCGACCATGCCGTCGCCGACTACACCGCGCACAATCTGCCGACGCTCCAGCGCGAACTCGACCAGCAGGCTGCCCGCAATCGGGCCCGCAGCTACCGGCCGAGCGAGGACCTGGCTCCCGAATTCGAGGGGATGCCGCTGGACCCCGAGCCGGTACCAGGAGCGCCCTTCCTGTTCACGATCGCGGGCCTCGCCGACGAGGATTCTTCGGAGCTGCCGCCGCTTCCGCCGTTGAGCGATGATGCGAAGGCCGCGCTGCGGCAGGAGGTCACGCTCGCCGACGAGTACGCCAACATGGTGGGGCGCGAGATCTGCGGCATGCTGCTGCGGCATCGGTTGGCGGTGCAGGCGGCGATCTCGCAGTACGTCGAACCGCAGATCGAGGCGATGCTCGAAGAGCTCACCCGCTCGCTGGACGCTCCATTCGACCCGGATGCGGCCTGACCGCCATTTGACCGCGTACGTTACGCGGCATTACACTTGATCAGGTGTGTGCACGTCTCGGCGTGCCTGCACACGGGCTCCGGTCCATACCGGTCTGCCCCCACGGCATACCCACCACACCAAAAGCGCGTCGATTCCGGCGTGCCGGTGGGTCTGATGTGATTCCATCGCGCTGTCACCGTGCAGCACAACAAGGAGAGAACGTGCCAACCATTCAGCAGTTGGTTCGCAAGGGTCGCTCGCCCAAGGTCACCAAGACCAAGGCGCCCGCCCTGAAGTCGAACCCGCAGCAGGCCGGGGTCTGCACCCGCGTCTACACCACCACCCCGAAGAAGCCGAACTCGGCGATGCGCAAGGTCGCTCGTGTGAAGCTGCGCAACGGCACCGAGGTCACCGCGTACATCCCC